>CAZSHO010000019.1:0-43747 GCA_964607005.1 uncultured Rhodocyclaceae bacterium | reverse complement strand
GGCGGCCAGCCAGTCGGGCGCGCTCGCCGGGATTCTTGAACAGTATGCCGCGGCGCCGACGCGGGCGGCGCAACTGGCTCTCCTCGACGATCTTCTCGAAGCCTGGGCCGGCACCAGCGGGCTGCAAGAGGGCATCGAAGCGCGCGCCGGGGCGCAATACAAGATCCGCTACATGGCCTTCGGCGCGATCCGGCGCAGCCAGCACGTCACCCTCACCGACGGCAGCGGCACGCCCTGGTCGGACAACGACGCCACCAGTGTCGAGCTGGGCGAAGACCGCAGCCTGAACCGGCTCGACGACGAATACAAAACGCTGATCGACGACTGGGAGACCCGCATCCACATCCTCGAAGCCTTCAACGGCCGCTACTTCTTCGGCCTGCCCGGGCAGGCGCAGGCGGGGGGATCGGCGGTGGATGGACTCACCGAGTGGAGCAACGGCAAGTACTACGAGGCGAACGGCGGTGTGAAGACCCTGATGATCAGCTACAGCCAGGAACAGCTCGATCTGCTCGGGCAGAGCCTGGATGCCCTGCGCGATTCGGTCTATTCCGCGCTCATCCTGCAGACGCGCTTCAAGGCGCTGTTCGATCTGATCGACCTGAACGTCACCGACAGCGGCATCGCCTTCGACACGAGCGCCCTCGATGCGCACTTCCAGAGCGCACTGCAGGCGGATCCGGTGCAGGGCATCTCCGATCTGATCGAACTCAACCGCTACGGCGGCACCTTGCTGACCGAAGTAGGCTGGCACGGCCACGAGTTGATGAAGAGCATGATCGGCTCCCTGCCGCTGACGGCCGACCTGCAGGCGCTGTACAGCGCATTGAATGTATTCATCGAAGGCAAAACAGAATTCACCGGCAGCGGAGGCGCCGGGCGCGACCTGATACTGGGCGGCAGCAGCAACAACATACTCTACGGCCAGAACGGCGACGACGTGGTCGACGGCGGGGCGGGCAACGACTACCTCTACGGTGGCAACGGCAACGACGTGCTCTACGGAGATGAGGGTAACGATTTGCTCAATGGTGATGACGGCGACGACCATCTCTATGGCGGGGCGGGCAACGATTCGCTCACGGGCGGGGCGGGTAACGACGTTCTGGAAGGCGGGGCGGGCAACGATTCGCTCACGGGCGGGGCGGGTAACGACACCTACCTCTTCGGGCGCGGCGACGGAGAGGACGGGATTGCTTGGGATACGAGCACCGCAGCGGACAAGTTCAACGTGCTCCGCTTCAAGGAAGGCGTCGCCCCTGCCGACATTCACATCAGCCGCTCGGGCACCAGCCTGGTATTGGCAATCGCCGGCACCGGCGACCAGATCACCCTCAGCAGCTTCTTCGAGAACGACGACGTCCTCAACTCCTACAACCCCATCCAGCAGATCCAGTTCAGCGACGGCACGAACTGGGACGCCCTGTTCATCAAGGAGAAGGCCCTCGTCGGCGACGACACCGCGCAGATGCTCACTGGCTACAACGGGGACGACATCATCCATGCCGCGGGAGGTAACGACCAGGTTTATGGCCAGAAAGGCGACGACGTGGTCGACGGCGGGGCGGGCAACGACTACCTCTACGGTGGCAACGGCAACGACGTGCTCTACGGAGATGAGGGTAACGATTTGCTCAATGGTGATGACGGCGACGACCATCTCTATGGCGGGGCGGGCAACGATTCGCTCACGGGCGGGGCGGGTAACGACGTTCTGGAAGGCGGGGCGGGCAACGATTCGCTCACGGGCGGGGCGGGTAACGACACCTACCTCTTCGGGCGCGGCGACGGAGAGGACGGGATTGCTTGGGATACGAGCACCGCAGCGGACAAGTTCAACGTGCTCCGCTTCAAGGAAGGCGTCGCCCCTGCCGACATTCACATCAGCCGCTCGGGCACCAGCCTGGTATTGGCAATCGCCGGCACCGGCGACCAGATCACCCTCAGCAGCTTCTTCGAGAACGACGACGTCCTCAACTCCTACAACCCCATCCAGCAGATCCAGTTCAGCGACGGCACGAACTGGGACGCCCTGTTCATCAAGGAGAAGGCCCTCGTCGGCGACGACACCGCGCAGATGCTCACTGGCTACAACGGGGACGACATCATCCATGCCGCGGGAGGTAACGACCAGGTTTATGGCCAGAAAGGCGACGACGTGGTCGACGGCGGGGCGGGCAACGACTACCTCTACGGGGGTGCCGGCAACGACACCTACCTCTTCGGGCGCGGCGACGGGGAGGACAGGATTGCTGAATACGATGCCACCGCCGGCAATACCGACGTGGCGCGCTTCGATGCCGGCATCGCCATCGACCAACTCTGGTTCCGCCATGTCGGCAGCGATCTGGAGGTGAGCATCATCGGCACGGCCGACAAGTTCTCGATCCAGAACTGGTATTCCGGTTCGGCTTATCGCGTCGAGCAGTTCAGGACGGCTGACAACCGACTGCTGCTCGACAGCCAGGTCGAGAACCTCGTGCAGGCCATGGCGGCCTTCTCGCCGCCGGCAGCAGGGCAGACGACGTTGCCACAGAACTATCAGGACGCGCTGAACCCGGTGCTCGCCGCCAACTGGCAATGAGCCTCCACTCCTGCACCCCCTCTCCCGCGGCGGGAGAGGGGAATGCGGCAGCGGCCGGCACTCCTTCTACGCAACAGAACGGGAGGGATGTGGACACCGGCCTGCTGGGACTGACGATGTTGGCGCGCTTTCATGGCGTGGCGGCCGATCCCGACCAGCTGGCGCACGAGTTCAGGGAACCGGGCAAGCCTTTCGGTGCAGACCAGATTCTGCTTGCCGCCAAGTCTCTCGGCCTCAAGGCCAAGCGGGTCAAGACGGATTGGCTCCGGCTCGAACGCACCCCCCTGCCGGCGCTGGCCGTCGATAACGACGGGCGCTTCTTCATCCTCGCCCGCCTCGACGGCGACCAGGCGCTGATCCAGGATCCGCGCATCGAGCGGCCGCAGATTCTTTCGCAGACCGATTTCAGTGCGCGCTGGAGTGGGGCGCTGATCCTCTTCACCTCACGAGCTTCGCTCACCGGCGAGCTGGCGCGCTTCGATTTCACCTGGTTCATCCCGGCGGTGGTCAAGTACCGCAAGCTGCTCGGCGAGGTCTTCGCGGTCTCTTTCGTCCTGCAACTCTTCGCGCTGGTGACGCCGCTGTTCTTTCAAGTGGTGATGGACAAGGTGCTGGTGCATCGCGGTTTCACCACGCTCGATGTCGTCGCCTTCGGCCTGCTGGTGGTGATGATCTTCGAAGTCGTGCTCTCGGGCCTGAGAAGCTACGTCTTTGCGCACACGACTAGCCGCATCGATGTGGAACTGGGGGCGCGACTGTTTCGACACCTGATCAACCTGCCGTTGGCCTACTTCCAGGCGCGGCGGGTAGGAGACACCGTGGCGCGGGTGCGCGAGTTGGAGCACATCCGCCAGTTCCTCACAGGGAATGCCATCACCCTGGTGCTGGATCTGTTTTTCTCGGTAGTCTTCATCGCCGTCATGCTGTTCTACAGCGGCTGGCTTACGCTGGTGGTTGTGCTGTCGCTACCCTGTTATCTGATCCTGTCGGTGCTGATCACGCCACTGCTGCGCGCACGCCTGCACGAGAAGTTCAACCGCGGTGCCGAGAACCAGGCCTTCCTGGTAGAGACCATCAACGGTATCGACACCCTGAAGGCCATGGCGGTGGAGCCTCAGATGGCGCGCCGTTGGGACAACCAGCAGGCGGCCTACGTCGCGGCCGGCTTTCGCACGTCCACCCTGGGTACGCTGGCCCATGAGGGCGTTTCGCTGATCGGCAAACTGGTGACCGTCGCAACCATGTGGCTGGGAGCGCGCCTGGTCATCGATGGCGAGCTCACGGTCGGACAATTGATCGCCTTCAACATGCTGGCCGGACGGGTGGCGACCCCGGTGATGCGCCTGGCCCAGCTCTGGACGGATTTCCAGCAGACCGGCATCTCGGTGCAGCGCCTGGGCGACATTCTCAACGCGCGCACAGAAGTGGCCAGCACCCACCGCAGCACCCTGCCGCCCATCGCCGGACGTATCGAATTCGACCAGGTGGTGTTCCGCTACCGGCCGGACGGCCCGGAAGTGCTGCGCGGAATCGATCTGCTCATCGAGCCGGGCGAGGTGATCGGCATCGTCGGCCGTTCCGGTTCCGGCAAAAGCACCCTGACCAAGCTGGTCCAGCGTCTTTATCTTCCCGAGAGAGGGCGGGTACTGGTCGATGGCATCGATCTGGCCCTGGCCGACAGCCCCAGCCTGAGGCGGCAGATCGGCGTGGTGCTGCAGGAGAACATGCTGTTCAACCGCACGATCCGCGAGAACATCGCCTTGTCCGATCCGGGCGTTCCCATGGAGGCGGTGATCGGGGCGGCGAAGCTGGCGGGGGCGCACGAATTCATCCTTGAATTACCCGAGGGTTACGACACCGTGGTGGGCGAGCATGGCGCAACGCTCTCCGGCGGCCAGCGTCAGCGCATCGCCATCGCCCGGGCGCTGATCACCAGCCCGCGCATCCTGATTTTCGACGAGGCGACCAGCGCCCTGGATTACGAATCCGAGCGGGTGATCCAGAACAACATGAAGGCCATCTGCAAGGGCCGCACCGTCCTGATCATTGCCCATCGCCTGAGCGCCGTGCGCGACGCCGGGCGCATCATCGTCCTCGATCGGGGGCAGATCGTCGAGCAGGGCACCCATGCCGGGCTGCTCGCCCATGAGGCGGGGCACTATTCCCGCCTGCATCGACTGCAGCAAGGATGAATCCGTCATGAGTCATGCCCTGAGGTTGCACGCCGTCAAGGATCTCCTGAAACGCCATGCGGCGGTCTTCCGCCATGCCTGGCGCGAGCGCAAGGCGCTCGATCCGCGGCCACGTCTGCCGCATGAAGCGCAGTTCCTGCCGGCCGCCCTGGAGCTGCAGGAAACGCCGGTGTCGCCTGCGCCGCGCATCGCCATGTGGCTGATCCTGTGTTTCGCCCTGATCGCACTCCTCTGGGCGGTCTTCGGTCGCATGGACGTGGTGGCCACCGCCCACGGCAAGATCGTGCCCGACGACCGCACCAAGGTGATCCAGCCCATCGAGACGGCCACCGTCAAGGCGATCAAGGTCAGCGACGGCCAGGCTGTCCGGGCAGGGGAGGTGCTGATCGAACTGGACGCCACCGCCGCCACGGCCGACAGCACCCGTCTGGGCAACGACCTGACGACGGCGCGGCTCCAGGCGGCCCGCGCCGGGGCGCTGTTCGCCGCGGTCACGACCGGCAAGCCGCCGGTGATCGGGCCCATGCCGGACATGGAGGCGGACCGGCTGGCCCAGGAACAGCGCATTCTCGAAGGGCAATACGGCGAATACCAGGCCAGGCTCGCCCGCATCGATGCCGACATCGCCAAGAGGGCGGCAGAGCTGGCCTCGACGCAGGAAATCGTCCGCAAGCTCGCACAGACCGCGCCGATCGCCCGCCAGCGGGCGCAGGATTTCAAGGAGCTGGTCGAGAAGAACTTCATTTCCAGACACGGCTATCTGGAGAAGGAGCAGGCGCGCATCGAGCAGGAAGGGGATCTGGCCACCCAGAGGAGCCGCCTGAGGGAGCTGGCGGCCTCCCTGCAGGAGGGGCGAAGCCAGAGAACGGCATGGGTGGCTGAAACGCGGCGCCAAGCGCTGGAGGATCTGAACGAAGCCGGACAGAAGGCGACCGACTATGAGCAGGAGCTGATCAAGGCTGAATCGCGCGGGAAACAGATGACGCTCAGCGCGCCGGTGGATGGCACGGTGCAGCAACTGGCGGTGCATACCGTCGGCGGCGTCGTCACGCCGGCCCAGCCGCTGATGGTGATCGTGCCCAAGGACAATCCGATCGAGGTGGAGGCCTATGTGGAGAACAAGGACATCGGTTTCGTCAACGAGGGCCAGGAGGCGGTGGTGAAGGTCGAGACCTTCCCGTTCACCAGATACGGCACCATCGCGGCCCGGGTGACCCATGTTTCGAACGATGCGGTGAACGACGAGAAGCGCGGGCTGGTTTTCCCGGCCCGGGTGAATCTCGCGCGTGCGACCATCCAGGTGGAGAACAAGCGCGTCAATCTTTCGCCGGGCATGGCGGTGACGGTCGAGGTGAAGACCGCCCAGCGGCGGGTGATCGAGTATTTCCTGTCTCCGTTGTTGCAGTATTCCGATGAGAGTCTGCGGGAGCGGTAGGCCGTGCGTCTGAACTTTCAGACTTTCCTCCTGACGCATTCTACGTAGGCCTCGCCGTCTGGCGGGGACTGACTTTTCTGTGCGCGCCACATCGTTTCGCCGAGGCATTCAAGCACATCGTGCAGTGCGTCGTGGCGGTCGCCGCGGCGGGCGAGCAGCGCCTCGAAGGCGGCGCGCAGGCCGGGCGGCTGGTCAATGGCGAGTTGCTCCTCGACGGCGAGGTGCAGCGACAGGTGCAGGAAGGGATTGGTCTGGCCGGATGCGGGTGTCCATTCACGCGACAAGGCGTCTTCACCGCTGTCGAGCAGGGCGTGATATTCGGGATGCTCACCAATCAGGCGAATGGCAATATCCTCGAGCGCGGAGACGAGATGCCGCTCCCGGTGCTTGCGCCAGGCTTCGATGAAAAAACGGCGCGCCTGATCCCGGCTGGGGTCAAACATCGCAGGGGGCTGTGCTGGCGCAAAGGGCGAGTACAGCGGCATTGTGAAGTGACACGCTGCCACCGGGCAGCGGAGCGATCTGGCCGCCTCCGTAAGCGCCAATGAGCGGCATGCCCGGAAAACGCGCCGTAACGAGGGCGAGGTCGCGATCATCGTTACCAAAAAACCAGGGGCCGCGGCCCAGGCATGAGAAGAGCAGGCCGAAGTCCGGTTGGGCGCCCAGCTGCGCGGCCAGCTGATCGGTCAATGCCAGCATGTCATTCTCGGCGGCCTGCGCCTGCCGCACGGTCCAGAAAATCGGGGTGCCGTCGGGTACAGGTTGCGCGAGGGTGACGGAAAGGGTTTCCGGATCAATGGCCAGGAGCGGAATCAGGGCATAACGGTTCTCGTCGATCGCATGTGCGGGCTGGCCCTGCACCCTGCCAGCCGAAATCAGGTGTAGCGGCAGCTTTTCTTCCTCTTGCAGCTCCTGTGGCAGTTGGCGCAGCAGGGCATGCAAGGCCGGGGTGTCGCCCAGACGTTGCAGCTCGCGGCCGTGGCTGGTGGCGGGCTGTGCCGGGCCGAGGATGCGCACACCACGTGAAGTCCCGACAACCATGCGCGTGGCGGCAAAAGCGGTTTCACAAGAGCCCTGCATCTGCATCTTGCCATGACACCAGACGCGTCCCGGCCCCTGTCCGGCGGCATCGGTTGACAACAGGCCAAAGCGCGGACCGCCCTGTGCCAGCCAATCAAGGCGTGCGGCATTCGGAACGGCCAGGGTCAGGAGCGGATCGTCATTCTGTGCGTGAGCGCGTAATCCGCATTCTTGCGTAAAGACCATGGCAGCGGCGGCAGGGCGGTCGAGAATCCAGTCTTCCTCGGTAAAAATGCCGGCCGCCGTGCAGCCGGTGACATTCAGGCATCCGGCTGTGCGCGAGGCGGCCACTACGGCAGCATGCGAGAGGTGCGCGAATTCGCTGCCGAGAAACAGCAGCACGCTTTGCGCCAGATCGTGCCCGGTACGCCCGAGGGCGGTGGATACCGCCTTGCCGGCAAGCTCCGGTGTGGCCTGATCGGCCGTGGCCAGCCCGGTGGCGATGATCAAGCGATCACTCCCGGATCTGCCTTCGACAAATTTGTGCGCGGGATCGGCGTCATGTGGATGAGCGAGTTTACGCTCATCCCGCCGTTTTTTCCGGCCATTCGCACAGATCCTTGATCAGACAGTGCGGGCAGTCCGGCTTGCGTGCCTTGCAGACATGGCGTCCGTGCAGGATCAGCCAGTGGTGCGCGTTCAACAGGTACTCGGACGGGATGGCCCTGATCAACTGGTCCTCGACTTGACGAACCGAGTCACCCCGGGCCAGCCCCGATCGGTTGGCCAGACGAAAGACATGGGTATCAACGGCGAGGGTCGGCTCGCCAAAGATGACGTTCAGAATGACGTTCGCGGTCTTGCGGCCGACGCCGGGCAGGGATTCGAGCGCGTCACGATCGGCGGGCACTTCGCCGTGGTGCCGTTCGAGGAGGAGGCGCGACAGAGCGATGACGTTTCTCGCCTTGGTGCGAAAAAGTCCGATGCGATTGATATGGGGCATCAGCCCGGCTTCGCCAAGCCGTACCATGGCCTGTGCCGTATCCGCGACCCTGAACAGGTCGTGTGTGGCGAGGTTGACGCTCTTGTCGGTGGCTTGTGCGGAGAGGACGACGGCAACGAGCAACTGGTAGGGGGTTGCGTACTCCAGCTCGCTGCGTGGCTGCGGATCGGCCTTTGCCAGCCGTTCGAAGATCGCGCGGACCTTCTTCGGCGTCATGGGTGGCTCAGACGGCGGCTGCGGCCGGAGTCGCCAGGCGGACGCGTTGGGCTGCGCGGGCATCGAGCCAGTTACGCCAGGCCACCAGACAGCCGAGTACGAGAAAGGCGCCCGGTGGCAGGATCGCCACGAGAAAGCCCGGGTAGCTCTCCGGCAGAAGCTGCAGGGCGTGCGTGCCGGGGATCAGCATTTCGATGCCGCTGAACAGCGTGCCGCTGCCGATGAGTTCGCGCAATCCGCCCAGCATGGCAATGGCCACCACCATGCCCACGCCCATCATGGCGCCATCCCAGGCGGCGACCAGCGGCGTGTTCTTGGCGGCAAAGGCCTCGACGCGTGCGAGGACGATGCAATTGACAACGATCAACGGAATGAAGATGCCAAGCACCAGATAAAGCTGGTGCAGCCAGGCATTCATGGCAAGGTCGACGACGGTGACCAGCGAAGCGATGATGAGGATGAAAATCGGAATACGGATTGCGTGCGGGATGAAGCCGCGCACGCTGGCGACAACGCCGCTGGCCATGGCCATGACGAGGATCGTGGCGGTGGCAAGGCTGACGCCGTTGATGAATGTCGTGCTGGTGGCAAGCAAGGGACACAGGCCGAGCAGCTGGACGAGACTGGTGTTCTGTTTCCAGATGCCGTTGTAGGCAAGATTTCGATAAGTACTCATGACGTGCTTTCTCCTGCGAATCGGGACTTTGCCGGCAGGGCAAAAATCCTGTCCTGGTTGTGCGTGGCGAATTGCAGGGCACGGCGCACGGCCCCGGTGACGGCGCGTGCGCTGATGGTGGCTCCGGCGTGAGCGTCGAAGTGGCCACCGTCCTTCTTGACCTTCCAGCGGGCTTGTTCCACTTCGCCAAAGCCCATGCCATCGAACTGGCGGATCCACGGAGAGGTCTTGTTGCGGTCTTTCCTGGGATCGATATAGTCGCCCAGGCCGGGAGTTTCCTTGTGGCTGACCACACGCACGCCCAGTACGCGATGATCCGCGCTGATTGCGATAATGATGCGAATGCGCCCGCCATAACCATCCGGGGCCTGTGCCTCGAATACGACGGCCGCCGGTGCGCCGCTCTTGCGTGCACGCAACAGGTGGATCGCATCGTCCTGCGCCGAGAAGCCGAGTTCGGCCATTGGCGCCAGCTCGATCCAGTCGGTGAGCGGGGTGTTGTCATACAGGGTGCCCGGCAGAACTTCGTTGACCAGTTTCATTTTCTCCGCTTCGGCACTGGCGTCGATGATCGGCTTGGTCGCCTTGTAGGTTGACGCCATCAGGGCGGTGAAGATCAGTGTGAAGACCGTCAGAATGGCGGCCGTGCGTAGCGAAGTCCCGATTGCTGTCGGTTCTATCATGGCGTGCCGTCCTTGCGTCTGTTCTTGTGGCCGAAGACCCGCGGCTGCGTGCCCATATCGATCAGCGGTACGCACAGATTCATCAACAACACGCCAAAAGCCAGGCCGTCCGGATAGCCGCCGAAAGTGCGGATGATCCAGGCGAGCAGGGCGACGCCTGCTGCGAAGATCAGTTTTCCGCGCGGTGTCGTCGAACCTGAAACAGGGTCCGTCAGGATGAAGAAAGCGGCGAGCATGGCGCCACCGCTGAACAGATGGAACAGTGTGCCGGCATAGTCGTTTGGATTGAAGAGGTTGAAGATGCCTGCCGTTGCTGCGAGGGTGCCGATGAAGGCGACCGGGACGTGCCAGGTAAACACGCGCTGTTGCAGCAGCCACAGGCCGCCGAGCAGATAGGCGAAGGCGATCCATTCCCAGCCTTTGCCACCGAACTGCCCATACGCCGGGCCCGAGGCGACGATGCGGGATACCGTGGTGTGCGCTTCGGCCGCGTGAAGCCGGGTGCGCAGGTCATCGAGCGGAGTGGCCATGGTGACGCCGTCCTGCGGGGACTGACTTTTCAGGACGATCCGCATTTGTTCGGTGAAATCCGTCTGTCCGGCTGCCGGCCATTGCGACATCGCAGCGGGAAAGGCGATGATCGAAACACAGAAGGCGACCATCGCCGGATTGAACGGGTTTTGTCCAAGACCACCATAAAGATGTTTGGCGATGACGATGGCGAACAACGTCGCGCTGACGGTGAGCCACCAGGGTGCCAATGGTGTGAAGCTCAGTGCGATCAGCCAGGCCGTGACGAGGGCACTGCCATCGCCAAGAAAGAGCTGCAGCGGTTTACCGCGCAGCTTGAGCATCAGGGCTTCACCGATCAGCGCGGACACCGAGGCGAGGGCGATCTGCACGAGGATCACGGCACCGAAAAACCAGACATAGACGGCGATACCCGGCACAAGGGCGGCGAGCACCTTGTGCATGACCAGGCGGACACTGACGGGGTGGTGCAGATGCGGAGAGGTATACATGGCTTCAGACCGGCTCTTCAGGCGGCGTCTTGGCGAGTTCGCGAATCCGGGTCCGGCGTACTTCTATTTCGCGGATTTCGGCGATTTTCTCTGCGGTCAGGTGATCTGTATTTTTGGGTTCGCTACCGGTTCTCTGGGCATGGACACGCAGCATCGCTGCTGCGATGAGCGCCTTATTGGCTTCATCGAGGGCAGGGAGCGATATCGCTTTTTCGACCGGAGCGGTAGCCTTCAATGCAGCCGGTTCGGCAGAGGGCGGCACGGACTGTAGCGCGACGGGTGCGACGGTTTTTTCAGCAGGTGCGGCCTTGCGCGCCGCGGCCGTCTTGGCGGCCAGGCGATCTGCTTTTTCCTTCAGTTCGCGCTCGCTGCGCAGGTTGCGGAACTCGTAGCGCTGCCGTGCGATATCCGAAGCATTCTTTTCACGTTCGCGGGCGCGGATCGATGTCTTCGAAAAACGGTAATAGTCCACCAGCCGGATGTTCGACGGACAGACATAGGCGCAGCAGCCGCATTCGATGCAATCGAAAATGTTGTACTCCTGCGCCTTGCCGAAATTTTTCGAGCGCGAGAACCAGTACAGCTCATGCGGCTGCAGTTCGACCGGGCATACCTGGGCGCAGGCGCCGCAGCGGATACAGGGCATTTCCTCGCCAGGCGGCGGAAACAATGCCGGGCTCGCACTCAGGATACAGTTGGCGGCCTTGGTGATCGGCAGGTCGGTACGTGAGAGAGTAAAACCCATCATCGGCCCACCGACGATGTAATGATCGGTATCGGCGCGGGGCGTGACCAGCGCCAGCAGTTCATCGATCGGCGTGCCGATCAGGACTTCATAATTGCGCGGTTGCTCGACATTGCCGGTCAGGGTGACGATGCGCGAGATCATCGGCTCGCCCAGATCGAGGGCGCGGTGCACGCTGTAAGCCGTGCCGACATTGAAACATTGCACACCCAGTTCGGTACCGAGGCGGCCATAGGGGATCTCGATGCCGGTCAGGACACGGATCAGCTGTTTTTCCCCGCCGGCCGGGTAGCGGGTCGGTACGGGCACCACTTCGACGCCCTCGTTTGCGCCAAATGCGTTGCGCATGGCGGTAATCGCGTGCGGCTTGTTGTCCTCGATACCCAGCAACACACGCTGGGCGCCAATGATGTGGCGCAGTGCGGCGATGCCGCGGGCAATGCCTTCGGCACGCTCACGCATGAGCAGATCGTCACAGGTAATCCACGGCTCGCATTCGGCACCGTTGATGACCAGCGTGGCGATCTGGCCGGATGTGCCCGGGCGCAGCTTGATATGGCTCGGAAAGGTTGCTCCCCCCAGGCCGACAATACCGGCATCGCGCAGGACGTCACGCAAGACATCGGCAGGTTCGGCCATCCAGTTGATCGGGGTACGCTCGACCCATCGTTCCTCACCGTCCGGCTCAATGACCACGCACAGCGCCGAAAGCCCGGAAGGATGGGGCAGCGTGCGCGCTTCGACCGCCATGACACGACCGGATGTCGGCGCATGAATGGCCGATGAGAAATTACCATCCGGTGCGCCGATGCGCTCCCCCTTGAGAACTTTTTGTCCGGTGCTGACCAGCGGCAAGGGGGCACCCCCCGCACTCTGGCGCAAGGGGACGATCAGTTGCCCGGGCAATGGAGCCAGGGCGATGGGCGCGCGCGAGGATTCGTCCTTGTGCGAGACGGGTTTGACGCCTCCTTTGAATTTGAAAAGGGAGGCCAGCATCAGGCCGGCACCCTGATCTTCGGCATGGCTTGCGGGAAATGCCACTTCCATGTTTCGACCGTCTCCTGCACGTCGATCATGCTGATGCAGTTGACCGGGCAAGGAGAAACGCACAGTTCGCAGCCCGTGCAGAGCGGTGCGACGATGGTGTGCATCTGCTTGGCAGCGCCGACGATGGCATCGACCGGGCAGGCCTGCGTGCACAGGGTGCAGCCGATGCACAATGATTCTTCGATGAAGGCGACTCGCTTTGGTTTCTCGATACCGTGTTCGGCCGAGAGCGGTTTGAACTCCTTGCCGAGCAGATCCGCCAACTTGCGAATGCCCTCTTCGCCACCAGGTGGGCAGCGGTTGATTTCTGCCTCGCCCTTGGCAATGGCCTGCGCATAAGGCTTGCATCCCGGGAAGCCGCATTGCCCGCACTGTGTTTGCGGCAGGATAGCGTCAATCTTGTCAACCAGCGGATCACCCTTGACCTTGAATGTAATCGATGCAAAGCCGAGGATCGCTCCGAGCACCAAGGCGATTCCTGCCATGACAAGCAATGCGGAAATCATCAGTGAAATTTGTCCAGGCCAGCAAAACCCATGAAGGCGATGCTCATCAGTCCGGCGGTAATCATGGCGATGGCCGAGCCGCGGAAGGGAACCGGAATGTCCGCACCTTCCAGCCGTTCGCGCAGGCCACCGAATAACACCAGCGCCAGCGAGAAGCCGACCGCACTGCCGAAACCGAACAGTAACGACTCGAGCAGATCGTACTTATAGGCGATGGTGAGAAGCGGAATCCCGAGAACGGCGCAGTTGGTGGTAATCAGCGGCAGGTAGATGCCGAGCACCTGGTGCAGGAGCGGGCTGGTTTTCTGAATCACCATTTCCGTCAGTTGCACCAGGCCGGCGATGACAATGATGAAAGAAAGTGTCCGCAGGTAATCGAGTCCATTCGGTACCAGCAGATAGTGGTCGATGAGATAGGAGGTCCCCGTGGCTGCTGTCAGCACAAAAGTGGTCGCCGCGCTCATGCCGATGGCCGTTTCGAGTTTCTTCGATACCCCCATGAAAGGGCACAGGCCAAGAATGCGGCCAAAGATGACGTTATTGACCAGCACGGCGCTAATGACGATGAAGAGGTATCCGGTCATGGGCAGGAAAGGCTGGTCAATTCGCTACGTTTTGAAAGCGTCAAATAAGTGGTTGTGGCGGTGCAGCGCGGCGTCGAGCGTGGTTTGCGTGATAAAAATGCGCCCCATCGCCTATCCGTTTGACAGCTCCCGGTTGCTGCCGACATTCCGCCTCGCTCATCTCTTCGGCACTTCCCCTTGTTATCGTTCTGAACCATGGAATGCAACAAACAATACAGCAAATTCAACGCTCAGGTTCACAGATAGTCTTATGACTTTAATAAGTAAAATTTATTCTACTATTTGAAGCCAAATAGTTTGAATTGGAACATTATAACTGATTCAAAAAAACCCGAAAAATCAGATTTCGCGTGTCTCTTTGATGGCTTCGCGGATGAGGGATGGGCCGCGATAGATGAGCCCGGTGTAGAGCTGGACGAGTTGAGCACCAGCCTCCAGTTTTGCACGTGCATCTTTTCCGTTGAGGATGCCGCCAACGCCGATCAGGGGAATTTCACCTTGAAGATGACGGGAAAACGAGCGCAATACATCGGTGGCCCGGGCAAGGAGGGGGGCACCAGACAGACCACCGCTCTCACGGGCGTGAGGCAGATGCTCGACTCCCTGGCGTGCGAGGGTCGTGTTGGTGGCAATGACGGCGTCGATACGATGGCGTCTGAGTGAATCAGCCATGAGACGAATCTGCATTTCATCGAGATCCGGTGCGATTTTCAAAGCGATGGGAACACGACGTCCATGTCTCTGGGAGAGCGTTTCCTGCTCGCGCTCGAGATGCATGAGCAGATTGTCCAGCTCGTTGCCTTCCTGCAGTTGGCGCAGGTTTTTCGTATTCGGCGAGGAAATGTTGATCGTCACATAACCGGCGTGGGCATAGACCTTGCGCAGGCAGGCCAGATAATCATCAACGGCATTTTCAATCGGAGTGTCGAAATTCTTGCCGATATTGATGCCGAGAATCCCTTTGTAGCGTGAACGGGTGACGTTGGCGACCAATGCATCGACCCCGTAGTTATTGAAGCCCATGCGGTTGATGACGGCTTGCTGCTCAGGCAGACGAAAGAGTCTGGGTCTGGGATTCCCGGGCTGTGGCCGGGGGGTCACCGTGCCGATTTCAATGTGACCGAAACCCAGTGCGGCCAGCGCATCGATACACTCACCGTTTTTGTCGAGTCCGGCAGCAAGCCCGATCCGGTTGGGAAAAAGCAGGCCCATGAGCTCGACGCAGGCTGCCCGGGGTGGTGGACAGGCAAGAGGAATGTGCAATGCTTTCGCTGCGCGCAAGCCGACAAGGGTCAGATCGTGAGCGGTTTCAGCATCAAGAGCAAAAAGGAGGGGGCGGATGGCGCTGAAGAGCATGCGGAGATTCTACAGAGATGGGCGCCTCAGAGCAGGCGTAAATCCTGTTCGCCCAGTTCTCGCCAGATGCCCTCTACACGGCCTTCGATAGGGCGGAATTTGACCTTGTAGGACATCTTGCTGCTTTCCCGGATCCAGTAGCCAAGGTAAAGATAGGGCAGACCATGTAATTGGCACTGGGCAATCTGCCAAAGAATGCACCATGTACCAAAACTGGCACTGACGACATCCGGATCGAAAAAGGTATAGACGGAGGAAAGGCCGTCTGTCAGCACGTCAATGATGCAGATCATGCGTAATTGACCGCATTCGCGGAATTCGATCAGGCGGCTATCAATGTGACTTTGCAGGAGGAAGTGAGCGTATTGTTCGCGACTGTCCTGGTCCATGCCGCCGCCGGTGTGGCGCGCGGATTGATAGCGCTGATAGAGGTCGTAATGCTCCTCACGGAAAGACAACGGCAATTCGCGCGGTTCAAGGTTCGCATGCCTTGCTCCGATGCGCCGCTGAACCCGGTTGGGTGCGAAATCCTTGACGGGAAGACGTACCGGAACGCAGGCACGGCAGGCATCACAATAGGGGCGATAAGTAAAGATCCCGCTGCGCCGGAATCCGGATTGCACCAGATCGCTATAAACGCCGGTATCAATGAGGTGGCTTGGAGTGGCGACCTGCGAACGGGCAATCCTGCCCGGCAGATAAGAACAGGCATAAGGGGCCGTTGCATAAAACTGCAAAAGTGGAAAGGGCAAATCCTTGAGCAGGCTCATTGGGAGGTTGCTGCAAGCAAACCGGATACACCATGACTCGGCCAGAGGCCGGGCAAGGTATCTTGGTGTGCATTGGCTTCAATGATGCTCGTCAGCGTATCGCGGGGAATTTCCCGGGCGCCAAGCGAAGCCAGATGCGCCGTCTTCATT
This sequence comes from uncultured Rhodocyclaceae bacterium, assembly GCA_964607005.1. GTDB lineage: Bacteria > Pseudomonadota > Gammaproteobacteria > Burkholderiales > Rhodocyclaceae > Desulfobacillus. The sequence goes on along the minus strand of CAZSHO010000019.1, from coordinate 27,758 downwards.
TGGCAATCTATCACGGCATACTTGCCGTATTCAAGGTAACGGGCGAGATGGACCAAGGCAATTTTTGAGGCATCGGTCTTGTATGAGAACATGGATTCGCCAAAAAAACAGCGACCCAGCGCGAGCCCATAGAGCCCTCCGGATAACTGGCCGTCGATCCAAGTCTCGACACTATGAGCATAACCGAGTGCATGCAGTCGGCAATACGCCTCCTGCATCGACTGCGTGATCCAGGTTCCATCCTGATCGGTTCGTGGCAGACTGCATCCCCGTATCACTTCAGCAAAGGCTGTATCCAGTCGAATTTCATATTGATTGCGGCGCAAAGTACGCGCAAGGGAGCGAGATATCTTGATTTCCTGCGGAAACAAGACCATTCGTGGATCCGGACTCCACCAGAGAATGGGTTCACCTTCTGAAAACCAGGGGAAAATCCCATGCCGGTATGCTTCCAGAATTCGCTCGGGGGACAGATCTCCACCCGCACATAGAAGCCCGTTGGGGCGGCGCAGGGCCGTGTGTGGCGGAGGGAAAGGCGTGTCTTTATGTAGCCAGGGGATCATGTGATATTGCCGCTGATCTGCCCCATGTCAAGAACGCTGTACGGCCATCAGGTCGAGGTTACCGTAAGGTAGTACCCTGCCTGCTCAAGATAGGCCAGTATTTTTAGAATAAATATCAATAGGATGAATCAGCACCTGCTTCCATCCCCAGCTTTTCGGATACCAACCGCCGTGCGCCATCAAAGCGCTTTGTCCAATACGCCTGCCTCATGTCTTCGACACGAACTTCGCCGCCTGATGCGGGTGCGTGTACGAACCGGTAGTCTCCAAGATAAATACCGACGTGCGAGAACCCTCTGCGCAGCGTATTGAAGAAGACCAGATCTCCCGGTTGAAGGTCTTCACGAGGAATCGTTTTTCCGTATTGGCTGATGTCCCGTGAAGTCCTGGGCAGGCGCAGGCCAAGGCTTTCACGAAATATATAGCGGACAAAACCACTGCAATCGAATCCGGATTCGGGCGACTCACCGCCTCGTCGATAATGGATTCCGATAAGGGACAGAGCTCGCACAGCCAATTCCTGCGCACTCAAAGTGTAGCTTTGCAGCAAAGTGCGTGATGCTCCCGGAGATATTCCGGGGAGGCTGGAGGGCTCGTCAGAGGCAAAAGAAGGCAGGGTAATCGCCCAGAAGCTCAAGAAAATAATAATGCGTTGATAATTCATGGGCTTGACTATAATTTAGTTAAGTGAGTTTGTAAACTCCAATTTCTATGTATTGACTTGAAGAATATTTCGCATCAACCTGACAGATAATGATATTTTAAAAACCATGTAGAGATGGCCTGAAAATCGCCAAGACCTCTCGACAATGCACGTCAAAAAGTCCTTTGCCGGAGTATTCCGATGAAACCTTTCAATGCTTACCTGATTGATCAAAAAGAAGGCAAAACCATCGCTGGGTTTGTAAAGCTTGAAGAAAATCAGCTTGATCGAGGCGAAGTCACGATCAGAATCGCCTACTCCAGTGTGAATTACAAGGATGCACTGGCTGCGACAGGAACGGGACGCATCATCCGTCGCTTTCCCTGCATTGGCGGTATTGATATGGCTGGAACAGTTGTTTCAAGTTCCGATACCCGTTTCAAGGAGGGGGATGAAGTCATTGCAACCAGCTACGACATCGGAGTCGCTCATCATGGTGGCTTTGCCGAATATGGCCGTGTCCCTGCCGACTGGATCGTTCCGTTGCCAAAAGGATTGGGGCTGTTCAATGCAATGGCTTTGGGAACTGCGGGGTATACCGCCGCACTCGGTATCGTTCGGATGGAGATTAATGGACTGACTCCATCGAGCGGCAAGGTCATTGTCAGCGGAGCAACCGGCGGTGTCGGAAGCATTGCGATCGATATTCTGTCGCAGCTTGGCTATTACGTTGTAGCGCTGACCGGCAAAGAAGGCCAGATTGATTATTTGAAAGGACTTGGTGCCAAGGAAGTGATGCTGCGCTCAAGCCTTGATTTGGGAAAGATCAAGCCGCTTGACAAGGCTTTATGGGCCGGCGCTGTTGATAATCTGGGCGGTGATGTTCTGGCCTGGGTAGCCAGCACGATGCAGCAACATGGTGTTATTGCCAGCATCGGCCTGGCTGCCAGCATGACGTTGAATACGACCGTTGCGCCTTTCATATTGCGCGGCGCCAGCCTGCTTGGGATAGATTCAGGCTATACACCAATGCCCTTGCGCCGCAAGGTCTGGGAGCGGTTGGCGTCTGATATGAGACCGCCCCATCTTTGCGAGATGTCGCGCACGATCAAGCTTGACGACCTGCCCCCTGTATTTAATGAATTCATCAATGGCCGTGCGCACGGTCGTGTTGTGGTTGATTGTCTGTCCTGAGGATTCCAGCGTGACTGAGACACCCGCATTGCCAAAAATCATGATCGTTGATGATTCGCGTATGGTGCGCGCTTCCATCATCAAGAATATCAAGGGGCGGTTCGATATTCGGGAGGAGGGCGATGGCGAGGCGGGTTGGCAGACCTTGCTGCTTGATGCAGACATCCAAGTGCTGATTTCCGATTTGACCATGCCCAAGCTGGACGGATACGGTCTGCTGCAAAGAATAAGAGACTCGTCGATTCCCCGTATCCGTGATCTGCCTGTCATCATGATTTCTGGCGATGAGGATGAGTCAGCAAGAAGTCGGGCAAAAGAATGCGGTGCAACCGATTTCATTACCAAGGGGATCGGAACAGCAGAGCTTCTAGCGCGTTTGGAAGCATTGATAAAACTTGCCCAGACGCGTAATGATTTGGAAAACATGTCCAGGCAGGTCATGATTGATCCGGAATCTGGCCTCCCTACCGGCGAATATCTGAAGCAGCAGGGGCGGCAGGCTTTGGCCTTGGCCCAGAGAAGAGGTGATGAAGTCAGCGTCATTGCTGTGGAAATCCTCGCATTTGACGATCTTGTTACCAAATATGGACAAGCGGTCGGTGATCAATTGATCCGGCAATTCAGAACGGTTCTCTCCAAACGCATCCGGCTTGAGGATACTGTTTCACAAACCGGTAACGCACAATTTTCCGTTGTTTGTCCTGGAATTGATCCCGCTGACGCACTGGCTTTTACGCAACGTCTGGATCAGACAATCCGTCGGGCAACAATCAGCTATCGCGGTGAGCGTGTTGAAATTGGCTTGAAATTTGGTATAGCCAACAGTCGGGATGATGACTGGCAGACGATGACGCACCTGCTTCAGTTGGCGCAGGATAGGGCAGGGCCTGAAGTGGACGCGATTGAAGACAAATCGCTTGTTCAGGAGGATGAGGCGACAACCCCATTGCCGCAAATTGGCGTTGAAGAAGCGATTGTCATGCTGCAATCTGGAGAAAATGAGCAAGTCAAGCCTTACGTGGCCCTTCTTGCCGTACGCTTGTTGCCTCTACTGAAACTGATCGATACAGAGCTTAAGCTTGGACTGAAGCTCGACGAAGTCGAAGCGCGCCTGAAGGCGCTGCTTTAGCCGGCTTGAATAAGAAAGATTGTTGGTTTTTTGTCCAGCGCAGGGGGCGGTTCCGATCGCCATATTTCAATAGAATTGGACAAAATGCGTTCTTCAGATGTGGTGATATCCGATGCGATGCATAGACGGGTATCTGGCCGACATGTTTTGAGTAATACGTTGAACAGTGCGCCATTGCGGTAGGGCGTCTCAATAAATATCTGGGTACGGTTTTGTAGTTTGGATTCCTTTTCCAGTGCCTGAATTTTTCCGCTTCGCTCTGGCTCCCGAATAGGCAGATATCCGTTGAAGGCAAAATTCTGACCATTCAGTCCAGAAGCCATTAATGCCAATAAAATACTTGATGGCCCAATCAAAGGCACAACCTTAATTTTTCGTAAATGGGCCGCTTGAATCAGCAATGAGCCCGGATCTGCCACACAAGGAACCCCTGCTTCGGACATGACCCCTATAGAATATCCACGATCAATTGGTGCAAGCAGATCATCCAGATCAGCCTGACTAAGGTTCTGCCGGAATTCTCGAATATCCAGACTTTGAATTGAGCGAGTTGTCTTGATGCGCTTAAGTTCGGCACGTGCCGATTTTGCATTTTCTACAACGAAGTACTCTATGTCCCGTATCGCATTCAGTACGTCATCGGGTAAATTCGATGAAGGTCTTTCTGCGCCAATCGATACAGGGATGAGGAAAAGGGATCCCGGCACTATCACGGAACCTCAACCCCCTCGTTTCGTAACATTTCGCATAACGCGATCAAAGGAAGTCCGATCAGCGCATTGGGGTCTTCACCACGCAAACTGGACAGCAAACTGATTCCAAGTCCCTCGGATTTGGCGCTTCCCGCACAATGGTAAGGGTGTTCCTTTTTCAGGTAACGATCAATTTCCTCGTCGGTAAAATTCCTGAAGGTGGCCTCCGTGAGAACGCCACGCAACTGGGTTTTTCCATTTGTGCTGTTAAGAAGACAAAGACCCGTATGGAAAACCACCGTCTGACCTCTCATTGTGCGTAATTGCTCAACAGCACGATCGTACACAAGTGGCTTACCAAAGCGTTGCTTTCCCAAATAGGCAACCTGATCGCTTCCTATGATCAGGCAATCCGGATAACGATCTGCCACGGCTTTGGCTTTGGCCATTGAAAGCCGCTGGGCAGTATCTGCAGGAGATTCTCCAGGAAGGGCTGATTCATCCGTTTCCGGATTAACAATTTCGAATGGAATTTGCAGTCGAGCCAGCAATTCGCGACGAAAAACCGAGGTGGAAGCAAGAACAAGGCGGTGCATCAGAGTAATTGAGTATCCGGATGTTATTCTTTTGACAGAAAAAGTTTCGAAATGCTATCATTCCAGTCTTATATTGCAAATGACAAGCCACCGGTATGCTCGCTGATGGTTTTGATCCGATTCGGTGCCACAATGTACTGGCCGGCACACTTGTCATCGAGGAATCCTTGCCAAGGCTAGCCGGAATTGTAAGCGATCCTTCCGGTCGCATTCATTATGTGGCAGCCGCTTCAGTTGAAGACGGTCGAACTTTGTTAGTAATCAGAGCTCAAGGTAATTTGAGTCTGATATGCCAAAGATGCTTGGGTGCATTGTCGTTCGATATGGATTTGCACAACAGGCTCTTGTTGATTGGAAAAAATGGCGTCTGGCCTGACGACAACAGTCTGGGCGGATTGGAAGATGAGTCTTGCGATGTAATCGAGGTAGAGGGAGAACTTGATTTAAAGACGATCCTTGAAGAAGAAATTTTGCTTGCGCTGCCGATATCGCCACGGCACGAATTTTGCGAATCGCTTGCTACTGCAAGAGCACTTTCTTCATCTCCTTCTGTATTCTCAAAATTATCTTAGTGTGATCAATTGAATTCTGAAAATTTAGGAGTACAACATAATGGCTGTTCAACAAAATAAAAAATCACCCTCGAAGCGTGGTATGCGTCGGGCACATGATTTTCTCAATCCCCCCCCCATGGCTGTTGAGCCAATCACCGGTGAAACACATTTGAGGCACCATATCAGCCCAAGCGGGTATTACCGCGGAAAAAAAGTGATTAAAGCCAAAGGGGAGTGAGTGGTTACCGGATTGCGCTAAAAAAGCGTAGCCATCAATCACCGGGCAGGTGTTCTGGACTCAGGGTCTGTTCTTCATTGTTTTGTCCAGCAAAACAATGAAGAACAGACCCTAGACATTCGCTGACAAAAGTATTCTTGTAACCTCTGAGCCCCGTTTGTGCCATAAAGGTTCAGGTTGGTGTAGCAGTGTGACTTTTTGCATGTTGGTATTTACCCGAGTTAGTCAATGGAAATAACCGTTGCAGTGGACTGCATGGGTGGAGACCACGGCCCGGCAATCACAATGCCTGCCGTGCTGTATTTCCTGAAACGGGATGTGCACGCAAAAGCCATCGTGGTTGGCTTGCCGGGAAAACTTGAAACTGCTGTTACAAAAGCACAAGAAAAATATGGGGAACGCGTGCGTTTCCAAACTGCCAGTGAAGTAGTTGGCATGCACGATCCTGTCGCTACTGCCCTTCGCATCAAAAAACAATCGTCAATGCGCGTTACCGTTGATCTTGTTAAAGCCGGGGAGGCGCAGGCGGCCGTCTCGGCAGGTAACACCGGCGCACTGATGGCCATTTCACGCTTTGTACTAAAAACCTTGCATGGAATTGATAGACCAGCAATTGCGTTTGCCTTGCCAACCTTGCAAGGGCACACCCATGTTCTTGATCTGGGGGCCAATGTTGATTGCGAACCGGAACATCTGCTTCAATTCGGAATCATGGGAGCAATGCTGGTGTCAGCAATCGAGCACAAGGAGCGCCCTTCGATTGGCTTGCTAAATATCGGTGAAGAAGACATCAAGGGCAATGAAGTCGTCAAGCAGGCCGGGGAGTTACTGAAGAACAGTGGCTTGAACTTTATTGGTAATGTCGAAGGCGACGATATCTTCAAGGGGACGTCCGACGTTGTTGTTTGTGACGGATTTGTTGGTAATGTATTACTGAAAACATCTGAAGGTTTGGCGCTGATGTTGAGTACCTTCTTGCGCGAGGAATTCGGACGTAGCGTATTCAGAAAAATTGCTGGCTTACTTGCTTTGCCAGCATTGAATGCATTCAAGCAACGCGCGGATCCGCGCCGCTACAATGGGGCAAGTCTGTTGGGGCTGCGCGGAATTGTCTTTAAAAGCCATGGGGCTGCTGATCAAATGGCATTCTTGAATGCTCTTGAAAGGGCGGCTGAAGCTGCCCGGAACAAATTGGTTGATCGAATCAGCGAACGTATGGCGCAACATCCGGGAAAAATGGCTCTGTAAATGTACGCACGGATAGTCGGAACAGGAAGTTATCTACCTGAGTTGGCCGTTAGTAATGACGATCTGGTCAAGCGTGGGATTGACACTTCAGACGAATGGATCGTCGAACGGACAGGGATTCGTTTCAGGCATCTTGCAGAAGAAGGGCAGAAGACAAGTGACATGGCATTGGAGGCCAGTCTCCGGGCCATTTCTTCTGCCAACATAGTAACTTCTGAAATCGACCTTATTATTCTTGCCACTTCAACGCCGGATTATGTTTTTCCAAGTACTGCGTGCCTGCTTCAATCACGTCTCGGTATCAAAGGTGCTGCAACTTTTGATGTCCAGGCAGTCTGTAGCGGGTTTGTGTATGCTCTGACCATAGCAGAGAAATTCATCAGGTCAGGAAGCCATCGTTGCGCCTTGGTTGTTGGTGCAGAAGTGTTTTCCCGTATTCTGGACTGGAATGATCGTGGAACCTGTGTCCTTTTTGGAGACGGAGCCGGAGCAGTCATTCTTCAGGCCAGTGAATCACCTGGAATCCTCGCCAGCGCTCTTCATGCAGATGGCTCCCAGCACGGCATCCTTGAAGTTCCGGGGAACGTCTGCGGCGGCAGAATTGTTGGCGAACCTTATGTCAGAATGGACGGTCCGGCCGTATTCAAATTTGCCGTGAAAGTATTGGCTGATGTTGCAAACGAAGTTCTGGATATGGCAGGACTGAACTCGACAGAGATTGACTGGTTGGTACCACATCAGGCGAATATTCGCATTATTCAGTCGACTGCAAAAAAACTCGGAATACCGATGAGCAAAGTGATAACAACGGTCAGCCATCATGGAAATACTTCGGCAGCATCGATCCCCCTTGCACTCGATAGCGCAGTCGGAGATGGGAAAATAAAAAAGGGAGATACCGTGATGCTGGAAGGTGTCGGTGGCGGTTTCACATGGGGTGCAATGATTCTGAAGTTCTGAAAACCATTAACTTATCAAGTTCTGGATCACATCTGATTCGCGCTCTGCACTCGCTTCTGATCATGTAACTTTCAACCACTAACTCAGGAAGCAAATTCATGAAATTCGCCCTTGTTTTCCCGGGCCAGGGCTCCCAATCTATCGACATGATGGCTGCTTATGGTGAAAGTTCCATTATCAGCGAGACCTTCGATGAAGCATCATCAGTCCTTGGCCGCGATCTTTGGAGGCTGGTAGCGGAAGGTCCGGCCGAAGCCTTGAATCAGACAGTTAACACTCAGCCCTTGATGCTGACTGCCGGAGTGGCGGTCTATCGCCTCTGGCTAGACAAGGGGGGCAAACAGCCAGACGTGGTTGCAGGTCACAGTCTGGGTGAGTATTCCGCACTCGTTGCTGCAGGTGTTTTACGCTTCTCGGATGCCGTTTCGCTCGTGGAATTTCGTGCCAAAGCGATGCAAGGAGCCGTCCATGATGGAGATGGCGCAATGGCGGCCATTCTTGGACTGGACACGGCCACGGTGAAGGAGGTCTGCTCAGATAGTGCCCAGGGGCAGATTGTCGAACCAGTCAATTTCAACACACCAGAGCAAACCGTGATCGCCGGACATGTAGCAGCAGTTCAGCGTGCTGCCGACGCCGCAAAAGCCAAGGGTGCTAAACGCGCAGTCATGCTACCGGTATCGGCACCATTCCACTGCTCGCTCATGAAGCCTGCCGCAGTGCTATTAAAACAAAGGCTGGAAGAATTGACCTTTTGCAACCCACAGATTCCAGTGATAAACAATGTTGATGTTGCCTGTCTGACGGATCCCCTGATGATCAAGGATGCACTGGTCCGACAGGCAGCATCTCCTGTCCGCTGGGTTGAAATCATGCAAGCCATGGCAACCCACGACATCAGTTACGTCTATGAATGCGGTCCTGGCAAAGTACTATCCGGGCTCGTCAAGCGCTGCGCGGACAGGCTGACTGGTCGTCCGATCGCCAACCTGCCTGGCCTTGAAGCAGCGTTGGCTGAGACGAATACAGGAGAAGTTTCATGCTGAAGGGACAGATCGCCCTGGTCACAGGGGCATCGCGCGGGATTGGGCGTGCCATTTTTCTGGAGTTGGGTAGATGTGGTGCTACTGTCGTTGGGACTGCCACTACCGAAAAGGGAGTGGCAGACATTCAGGCACAGCTGAATACGGAAAATATCTCAGGCTGTGGAATGCTTCTGGATGTCACGGATCCACACGCTTGCGAAATGGTTTTAGGCGAAATCGAAAAAAAGTGTGGAGTAATCTCCATTCTTGTAAATAACGCAGGCATTACTCGCGATAATCTGACCATGCGAATGAAAGATGACGAATGGGATATTGTTATCGAAACCAATCTCAAGGCAGTATTCCGCCTTTCCAGGGCGGTTATGCGCGGCATGATGAAGGCTCGATCGGGACGCATTATCAATATCACCTCTGTGGTAGCAAGTTCAGGTAATCCTGGTCAGGCTAACTATGCAGCAGCCAAGGCAGGCGTAGCCGGTATGAGTCGGGCCTTGGCACGTGAATTGGGTAGTCGGAACATTACTGTAAATTGCGTTGCCCCGGGCTTTATTGAGACAGACATGACCCAGGCGCTTCCCGATAAGCAACGCGAAGCATTGCTCGGACAGATTCCGCTTGGGCGTCTGGGGAAGACTGAAGAAATTGCCGCGGCAGTTGCATTCCTTGCATCAGACAAGGCAGCCTATATTACTGGAACAACATTGCATGTCAGTGGCGGGATGTATATGTGCTGAGTGAGCTTTGTCTAGCACAGGCCTTTCTGCTAGAATGCACCGGTTTTTCTCAATATCAAGGCTGATGCCGGAAAAGGGAAGGAGTAGTTCTATATGGATAATATTGAACAACGCGTCAAAAAAATTGTAGCCGAACAACTCGGTGTCAATGAATCCGAGATTAAACTTGAATCTTCGTTCGAGGAGGATCTCGGCGCAGATTCTCTGGATACAGTAGAACTGGTTATGGCTCTGGAAGAAGAATTCGAGTGTGAAATCCCTGATGAGGACGCAGAGAAAATCACAACAGTTCAGCAAGCAATTGATTACATCAACACCCATCTCAAGAAGTAGAAGTAGAAGTAATTTTCTTCTCTATCCCGTCTTTGCGAGCAGGAGCTTGACATAGTGGCACACCGCAAGGTAGTCGTCACCGGTTTGGGTATTGTGTCTCCAGTCGGAAATACCGTTCAGGAGACATGGGAAAATATTGTCTCGGGCAAGAGCGGTATCGGAACGATTTCACGTTTTGATGCATCAGCATTCAAATCTCGTCTGGCCGGTGAAGTAAAAGGGTTTGATGTCACGACTTACATCACGCCAAAAGAAGCGCGCCGCATGGATATCTTTATCCATTACGGCATGGCAGCGGGGGTTCAGGCAATACAGGATTCAGGCTTGGAAATAACGCCTGATAATGCCGAACGAATCGGCGTCAACATCGGTTCCGGAATTGGCGGATTGCCGATGATTGAAGAAACCCATAATGATTACCTGGGTGGCGGACCGCGAAAAATTTCACCATTTTTTATCCCGGGCACAATCATCAACATGATTTCCGGGAACCTGTCCATTCTGTTTGGCTTAAAGGGCCCAAACCTGGCGACTGTGACAGCATGCACTACAGGATTGCATGCTATCGGCAATAGCTTCCGCATGATTCAGTATGGTGACGCTGATGCAATGGTTTGTGGTGGAGCGGAATCCACTGTCACTCCTTTGGCAATTGGGGGCTTTTCTTCGGCTCAGGCTCTTTCGACCAGGAATGATGATCCTGTAACGGCGAGTCGCCCTTGGGACAGGGGGCGTGACGGCTTTGTCCTTGGAGAGGGATCCGGCGTTGTCGTTCTTGAAGAGTACGAGCATGCCAAGAGGCGTGGAGCAAGAATTTATGCAGAAGTAGCTGGCTTTGGTATGAGCGGAGATGCGTTTCACATGACTGCGCCCAATACAGATGGCCCGATGCGCAGCATGTCAAATGCGCTGAAAGATGCGCAAATAAATCCTGATCAGGTTCAATACGTGAATGCTCATGGCACCTCCACACCATTGGGAGATAAAAATGAGACTGATGCCATCAAGCAGTCCTTTGGCGACCATGCGCATAAATTGATAGTTAACTCGACAAAATCGATGACAGGACACCTGCTCGGTGGTGCGGGAGGCCTTGAGTCGGCGCTGACCGTATTGGCAGTTTTCCACCAAATATCTCCACCAACCATCAATATTTTTGAGCAAGATCCTGAGTGTGATCTTGATTACTGCGCAAACACAGCCCGCCAATTAAAAATTGATGTTGCCCTGAAGAATAATTTCGGTTTTGGTGGAACAAATGGCACACTCGTATTCAAGCGGATCTAAACAGAATTGAGCCTGGCCGATGTTATTGCCACATCGGCTACTCATTCGCCGATCAAGGTCTCTTTTACTGATAGTCTCCTCAATTCATTTCGGCGCATTGGGGTGTGTTGGGCTCTTCTTGGAAGATACTCTGTTGAGCGCGGCGCTGATCGCTTGTATCTCCGCTTCTTTGATTTACTCGGTTCGTCATCACGTATTCCTGCATGCAAAAAATTCATTGCTTGAGTTGAATTTAAAGGCCGATGGCCAAATCGACTGCTTGACGGCAAACGGAAAGCTCATTGAAGCAAGAATAGCCAGGCAGACGACCGTATTACCATGGCTCATAGTGCTCAGGCTAGTCCCTGATGGGGCAAAGAGTATGTTGGTACAAGTCTTGTTGCCAGACGCGCTTTCGCCTGAAGACGGAAGACTATTGAGAGTATGGTTGCGCTGGAAGGCCTCTTCAAGTTGAAATCCGATTCTGCAGAACGGTATTCCGTGCAGAAGCTAGTGCCATCGGATAATCCTTACTGAAATGCAATCCACGACTTTCACGACGCCGTTGTGCGCATCGGATAATCAAATCAGCCGTTTGGACAAGATTCCGTAATTCAATTAAGTCATTTGTTACTCGAAAGTTGGCATAGAACTCGTCGATTTCACGCTCGAGCAGGCGGATACGATGACGGGCACGTTCAAGACGTTTATTCGTTCGCACGATACCTACATAGTCCCACATGAAACGTCGCAGTTCATCCCAATTATGGGATATCACAATCTCTTCGTCGGCATCAGAAACACGGCTTTCATCCCATGGTGGGAGGTAAGACGGGAGGGGTCTGCCTGATTTTTGTATGTCACCCGCAGCCGCAGCAGAATACACAAGACATTCAAGTAATGAGTTGCTGGCAAGGCGATTGGCGCCGTGAAGCCCGGTAAATGCTGTTTCTCCCACGGCATAAAGGCCTGGGATATTTGTTCTTGCAGAGGAGTCGGTCACTACACCTCCGCAGGAATAGTGGGCGGATGGAACTACCGGAATGGGATCACGCGTGATATCGATGCCTAGTTCAAGACATTGAGCATGAATATTTGGAAAATGTTCGATAAGGAAATTCTTTGGTTTGTGTGACACATCAAGATAAACACAGTCAAGACCGCGTTTTTTCATCTCGAAATCAATGGCTCGAGCAACGATATCGCGCGGGGCCAGTTCTGCGCGAGGATCATGAGCAGGCATGAATCGCTCGCCATTCGGAAGCTTCAATAGCCCGCCTTCGCCACGCATGGCTTCGGTAATGAGGAAGGACTTGGCGTGTGGATGGTAAAGACAGGTCGGATGAAACTGAATGAATTCCATATTGGCGACATTGCAACCAGCCCTCCATGCCATGGCAATTCCATCGCCTGTCGCCGTATCCGGATTGGTTGTATAGAGGTACACCTTCCCTGTTCCACCCGTAGCCAGAACCGTATAGGGTGCTGCAAAAATTTCCACTTCATCAGTACGCTTGTTAAGAACATAAGCACCCTGGCAGCCACTGTCTGCCAGGGAAAATTTTGCACTTGTGATCAGATCGATCGCAATGTGATCTTCAAAAATTGAAATATTCTGATGGCTTAGAAGCCGATGCGTTAATGCATCCTGAACGGCGAGTCCGGTTGCATCTGCAACATGAATGACGCGACGATGGCTATGGCCACCTTCCCGCGTCAGGTGGTATCCCGCGCCGGAAGAATCCTTTGTGAACGGTACACCCTGTTGAATGAGCCAATCGATTGCAGATTTACCTCTTTCCACAACAAAGCGGGTTGCCTGGCGGTTGCAAAGACCGGCCCCGGCAACAAGAGTGTCCTTGATATGAGCTTCAATCGAGTCGGCATCGTCGAGAGCCGCTGCAATTCCACCCTGGGCCCGACTGCTCGCACTATCTTCAAGCGATCGCTTGGTAATGATTGCAATCTTTTTTTTGTACGGAGCCAGTTGCAGTGCAAGAGATTGTCCTGCAAGCCCGCTGCCAATGATCAAAACGTCAAATACCTGCACAATTTTTAAGACTGATTGTTTCGCAAAACTATACCACTGCAGGGGATAGAGCGGAAATCACCGGTTTCGCACCGAATCAGGCAAGCTGCCTGTTCCCGTGTCTGTTGCTACGCAGTAAAGTAATGCTAGATAGTCGGATATACTGGGAACTCTTCGCATCTACGTCAGAATGAACTTCTTGTAAATCAGCCACTCGAATGGGAGATCGTGAAGTTGATCAGCAGCTTGTCGTCCGTGCGCAATTGGGTGACAAACAGGCATTCGGGCTGCTTGTTTCGAAATATCAGCGTAAATTGGTCCGGCTACTATCGCGGCTGATTCGTGATCCGGCTGAAGTCGAGGATGTTGCCCAAGAAGCATTTATTAAAGCCTACCGCGCATTGAAAAATTTTCGAGGCGATAGTGCTTTTTATACATGGCTTTACAGAATCGGAATCAATACTGCAAAAAATCATTTGGTTACACAAGGCCGGCGAGTACCGACCCATACTGATTTCAACAATGAGGAGGCGGAGGGTTTTGAAGAAGGCGATATGCTGCGGGATATCAACACGCCGGAGCACATGTTTTTTTCAAAAGAAATCGGAGAAACAGTCAACGCGGCGATGGAATCATTACCTGCAGAATTAAGAACAGCCATTACATTGCGAGAGATCGAGGGGATGAGTTACGAGGATATCTCAAAAATAATGGATTGCCCGATAGGCACGGTCAGGTCACGGATTTTCCGTGCGAGGGAGGCCATTGCCGAAAAACTGCGGCCCCTACTGGAGACATCGCAAGAAAAAAGGTGGTGAGAATGAAATCCGTTATTTCTGCACTGCTGGATAATGAGCTTGAACAGACCGAAACCGATCACGCCATTGATGAGTTACGGCGTAATGAAGGGCTGCAGCAAGCCTGGCTTGTCTATCACATGATTGGCGATTCGCTTCGCCGCACTCAGGTATGTTCATGCGATCTCTCCGTAAGAGTCATGGAGGGACTGAAGGAGGAACCCATCGTATTGTTGCCCGCACGAATCAGACAACGACCCAGATTGGTGAAAATCGCCAAACCGCTCGCAGCAGCTGTTATGGGAGCGGCCGCCGTGGGCTGGGTTGCCCTGTCATTGAACGGATCGTCTCCCATACACCAGGCGCAGCAGGGATTGCCCTCTGATGAAGTTGCGATGAATTTCGGCAAGCCCGGATATCAAAATTCCTTGCAGGAATACGTTCTCGCACATCAGACCCACTCTTATGGATATGGAATCCAGGGAATTGCTCCTTACGTCCGCTCTGTGTCGGAGATTCGACAAAGCGAGAGACCATGAAGGAGGTGCTCAGTCTGCTTTTGGTTGGAGTGATTTGTACCACTCAGGCTTATGCAGACCAGCAAGATGATGCTTTTACTTTGCTGCAAAAGATGGCCGTTGCTGCAAAAAAATTGAACTATACAGGGACATTCACCTATCAGAGTGGCAATAAAATGGAGACTTCACGCGTCATCCATATGGTTGATGCAACGGGTGAGCAGGAAAAGCTGGAAGTTTTGGATGGTAGTCCGCGGGAAGTTGTTCGTAACAATGAGGAGGTCAAGTGCTTCCTGCCCGACGAAAAGCTGGTGATTATTGAGCAAAGAGGGTTAAACAAATCTTTCCCTGCAGTCCTGCCCGCAACCGTCAGTGAGCTTGCCGAGCATTATGTTCTCCGGCTCGGAGGTATCTCCCGCATTGCCGGCCTGGAGAGTCAGCTTCTTATACTCGTTCCGAAAGATTCTTTGCGCTACGGGCGTGAGCTTTGGGCCGAAATTGGTTCAGACTTGATTTTGAAGTCACGCACCGTTAATGATCGTGGCCAGACTGTCGAACAATTTGCATTCAATCAGATTCAGATAAATGCCCCCCTCGACAGAGAAGCTCTGAAATCACACTTCAGCGAAAATGACGGTTCGTGGCGAATATCCAACGCCCGTCCGATTCGGAGCCTTGCTGCCGGGAATGACTGGATATTCAAAACAGTTCTTCCCGGTTTCAAAAAAAGTTCAGGGATGAAGCGACAAATCAGGGGCGATAGACGGACGGAAGCCATCCACTTCATGCTGACGGACGGTCTGGCCTCAATATCCGTGTTCATTGAACCCGGGGCTGGTCATGATGGCAATAAGGAAACTTATTCGGCCGGCGCGACAAACATCTACAAGAGAGTCGTCGGAAATCATCAACTTACCATACTGGGTGAGGTGCCCATGACAACCTTGATTCGTCTGGGAAACGGGATGGAGCTGGGGAAAAAATGATGGAGCAAGAGGCAATCGTTTCGCGCATCGAGGGGAGCCACGCCTACGTGGAGGTTTGTGAAGATGGTGGTTGCGGACACTGCCATGAGATGGGCGGCTGCAAGAGCGGGATCCTTGTCCAGTTATTCAACGACAAGCCAAGGCGATTCAGAATCATCAATCGTATCGGTGCCAGACAGGGAGAGCGTGTCATTGTCCGTATCGCCGAGGGAGCCACGCTGCGTGCTGCTTTGCTCACCTACCTTGTTCCTGTGTTGTTCCTCCTCTTTGGTGCAGCCCTCGGCAAGGCCGTGATGGGGGGGGGCGATGGAGCAACCGCCCTTGGCGCTCTTGGCGGATTCGCACTCGGCGTCCTGGCAGGACTGACTTTACGCCGAACACGCCTTGCGCCAGTTGCCGCCCCTGTTCTTGTCAGAATTGATGCTACATACAGCCCATCGAAGGAGTCCTGTCAATGAGAATTACGAGTATCAGACTGATCCTCTGCATTTTTTTATCATGTCTATCATTTCATCTGGCTGCACAGACGCCTTCAGTCCGCGAATTACCTGATTTTACCGATCTGGTCGAAAAACAAGGTACCGCGGTAGTGAATGTCAGCACGACGCAAACCGTTCGTGGAGGTCGGGTCTTCCCACAGATTCCTGATCTCGATGAAGATGATCCGATGTTTGATTTCTTCAGGCGTTTTATTCCCCGGCAACCGAATATGCCGCACGACTTCCAGAGCAAGTCTCTGGGCTCCGGATTTATCATCAGCACGGACGGTTACATCCTGACCAATGCGCATGTGATCGACTCGGCTGATGAAGTGATGGTCAGACTCACGGATAAGCGTGAATACAAAGCCAAAGTGATTGGCACCGACAAACGAACCGATGTGGCATTGATCAAGATTCAAGCCAGTGGCCTTCCGGTGGTTCGCCTTGGTGAGCCGGGGAAATTGCGTGTAGGCGAATGGGTAGTGGCGATAGGCTCGCCTTTCGGATTCGAAAACTCCGTCACCGCAGGTATCGTCAGTGCAAAAGGTCGTTCTCTACCTCAGGAAAACTACGTTCCGTTCATTCAAACCGACGTAGCGATCAATCCTGGAAATTCTGGTGGTCCCCTGTTCAATATGAGGGGGGAGGTCGTTGGAATGAATTCCCAGATTTATAGCCGGACGGGAGGGTACATGGGCGTCTCGTTTGCCATCCCTATCGATGTGGCGATGGATGTGCAAAATCAATTACGCACGTCGGGACGTGTCAGTCGCGGACGGATCGGCGTGGTGATTCAGGAAGTGTCAAAAGAGCTGGCAGATTCATTCGGATTGACCAGACCGACAGGCGCTCTGGTCAATTCTGTTGAAAAGGGTGGGCCCGCCGATAAAGCCGGAGTCGAACCGGGAGACATCATTCTCAAGTTCGATGGTAAGACGGTCAATGCATTCATTGACCTGCCGAGACTGGTTGCCACAACCCGGCCAGGCAGCAAGACGTCACTGCAGATATGGAGAAAAGGTACAAACAAGGAATTTCAAGTTGTCGTAGGCGAGATGCCCGAAGAAAAGCTGGCGCAACGCATGCAGAATCGTGCCAGTCCGGCGATGGCAGCTGCAAACCGGCTGGGGCTCGTGCTGAGCGAATTATCTGCTGATCAGAAGCACGAAATGAAAATGACTCATGGCCTTTTGATTGAAGAAGTACGTGCAGGCACAAACAGATCGGATCTGCGCCCCGGAGACATTATCCTGTCCGTTGTGCAAAAGGGAATGGCAACTGACGTGAAATCAGTCGAGCAATTCAACAGGATGCTGACCCAACTCGACAAGGCATCGACACTGACACTCCTCGTCAAACGTGGTGAACAGCAAACCTACATTTCACTGAAAATCAATGATTCTGGCAGTGGCAGATAATCATCGTGCAAGACTGACTGTCCTGAGCCGGAGCTGGTGCCATCTCTGTGACGATCTTATGGATGCACTAAAGCCTATTTGTGCAGAACTGGATGCCGCTATCGAGATCATCGATATCGATACGCGCCCGGAACTGGAGGACAGATATGGCGAGCACGTTCCAGTTGTTTTCGGTGCCGAAGATGAGCTTTGTCGTCATTTCCTCGACATCGAGGCGGTACGTGCTTATTTATTGAATTTCCGGTAAAATTTCCGGTTTTCGTTCGCCTCAAAAGGGTGCTTGGCGGCACCCTTTCGCTCATATGGAGCACATCCGTAATTTTTCAATCATTGCCCATATTGACCATGGGAAATCGACTTTGGCAGACCGCATCATTCATCTTTGTGGCGGGCTGTCTGCGCGCGAGATGGAAGCTCAGGTTCTTGATTCGATGGATATCGAGCGGGAGCGGGGGATTACCATCAAGGCACAAACTGCGGCACTGGAATATCGGGCACGTGATAACCGCCTCTACAATCTCAACCTGATCGATACCCCTGGGCATGTGGATTTTTCATATGAAGTTTCCCGTTCCCTGTCTGCCTGCGAGGGGGCATTGCTGGTGGTCGATGCTTCCCAGGGGGTAGAGGCTCAGACTGTCGCCAATTGCTATACCGCCATCGAGCTTGGTGTAGAGGTTATTCCAGTCTTAAACAAAATCGACCTTCCTGCTGCCGATCCAGATCATGCGCGGGAGGAAATCGAAGACGTGATCGGTATCGATGCGACGGATGCCATCCTTGCAAGCGCCAAAACCGGGGTGGGAGTAGAAGATATCCTGGAGGCGATCATTGCCAAGGTCCCTGCGCCCAAAGGGGACCCGGCAGCTCCCCTGAAAGCGTTAATCATCGACTCCTGGTTCGATAATTATGTGGGCGTTGTCATGCTGGTTCGGGTTATCGATGGGGTTTTGAAACCGAAAGACAAAATCCTCTTGATGTCGACACAAACGCAGCATCAATGTGAACAAGTGGGTGTCTTTACACCCAAGTCTGAAATACGGAATCTTTTAAGTTCAGGCGAAGTCGGCTTTATCATCGCGGGAATCAAGGAACTCAAGGCAGCGAAGGTCGGCGATACTGTTACGCTGGCTGACCGCCGGGCTGCATCGCCCCTTTCCGGTTTCAAGGAAATCAAGTCCCAGGTATTTGCCGGACTCTATCCGGTCGAAGCCAATCAGTACGACGCTTTGCGCGAGGCGCTTGAGAAACTGAAATTGAATGATGCCTCGCTCAATTACGAGCCGGAAGTGTCGCAGGCGCTGGGTTTCGGATTCCGTTGCGGTTTTCTCGGGCTCCTGCACATGGAGATTGTACAGGAGCGGCTTGAGCGTGAATTCGATATGGATCTCATTACCACGGCACCGACAGTGGTCTACGAGGTACTCCTGCGTGACGGAACCATGCTTACGGTCGAGAACCCTTCACGCCTGCCCGATCCGTCCAAGATCGAGGAAATTCGCGAACCCATCATTACCGCAACGGTTTTTCTTCCTCAGGAATATTTGGGAGCAGTGATCACGCTTTGTGAGCAAAAGCGCGGATCACAAGTCAATTTGCAGTATCACGGCCGCCAGGTCATGTTGACTTACGACATGCCCATGGCTGAAGTCGTCATGGATTTCTTTGACAAGCTAAAATCCGTTTCGCGTGGTTATGCTTCGTTGGATTATGAATTCAAGGAGTATCGTCCTGCCGATGCTGTCAAGCTTGATATCCTGATCAACGGTGATCGTGTCGATGCGCTATCCATCATTGCCCATCGTGCCAATGCCCAATATCGTGGGCGGGAGCTGGCGGCGAAAATGCGCGAGCTCATTCCGCGTCAAATGTACGACGTGGCCATTCAGGCTGCCATTGGTTCAACGATCATTGCCAGAGAAAACATCAAGGCATTGCGTAAAAACGTTCTGGCAAAATGTTACGGTGGGGACATCACCAGAAAGAGGAAATTGCTGGAGAAACAGAAAGCAGGCAAGAAACGCATGAAACAGGTTGGCAGCGTCGAGATACCGCAAGAGGCATTCCTCGCTGTTCTGCGTGTCGACTCAAAATAAGGAATTCTCTTGAACTTCGCTCTGATCCTTTTCTTGTTAACCGTGGTTACCGGGAGTATCTGGTTATTTGACGTGCTTGTGATGAAAAAACGTCGCAGCCAGAATGGTCAGGAACCCTGGTGGGTTGAATACGGTGCAAGTTTCTTCCCGGTTATTTTGGTTGTGTTCTTTCTGCGTTCGTTCCTGGTTGAACCATTCAAGATTCCTTCAGGATCCATGATCCCGACACTATTGATCGGAGACTTTATTCTGGTCAATAAATTCACCTACGGCATTCGTCTGCCTGTCATCAACAAAAAAATAGTGGAATTGAACAGACCGCAAAGGGGAGACGTCATGGTCTTTCGCTGGCCCGGAGACCCTTCGCTTGACTACATTAAAAGAGTGATCGGCTTACCAGGTGACAAGATTGCCTGGCAGGACAAACGGCTTTTCATCAACGGCGTTGAAATGCCCGTAGCCAGGCTCCCTGATTACCATCATGAAGATCGTCTGTATGATTCATCCCAGTATGAAGAAAAACTGGGCCGGGTTGATCACAGGATTCTTCTGGACAAGGATGCACCTGCCTACGTTACGCAGGTCATGCAGTTTCCAGACCGCGAAAAATGCATCTACAATACGGCCGGTGTGATCTGCGAAGTGCCCGAAAATCACTATTTTGTCATGGGCGATAATCGGGATGCCAGCAGCGACAGCCGGGTCTGGGGTTTTGTGCCTGATGAAAACATAGTTGGCAAGGCGTTCCTGATCTGGTTCAATTTCAGTGACCTTAAAAGAATCGGCAGCTTTCATTAGGGGGAGGAAATGAAAAACAGGCAAAATGGATTAACGCTCATCAGCTTGCTTTTTGTCAGCATCATAGTGATCGGGGCTGCCGTGATCGGCATGAGAACAATCCCTTCGGTCATTGAATATTACACAATCATGAAACACATCAAATCGGTCGCAAGTAGCGGCGCAGCAACCGTTACTGAAGTGCGTAAGGCCTATGATCTGAAGGCATCCATTGAAGCCACGCCAAGTATTTCAGGTGCTGATCTCGGGGTTGCCAAGCAAGGTAATCAGGTCGTCATTTCCTTCGAGTACGCAAAAAAAATCCCGATTTTCGGTAATGTCAGCCTTCTCATCGATTACTCCGGCAGCAGTTCAGGCGGCAAGCCGATGATCGAATGATTTTCCGGTGAATGGACACTGTCTCCATCGAACGAGGAATTGCCTATTCTTTCAAGAATCGGGATCTTCTGAATCAGGCGCTGACGCATCGAAGTTTCAGCGCATCACACAACGAACGATTGGAGTTTCTCGGCGACAGCATCCTCAACTGCGTCATCGCCCACATATTATTCGAGCAATTCTCCTCGATCCGTGAAGGAGATCTATCCCGTCTTCGCGCCAACCTGGTCAGACAGGAAACCCTTGCTGACATTGCCTTGACCATTGATCTTGGCAGACATCTGCGTTTTGGCGAGGGAGAGCGCAAAAGCGGTGGATCCCAGCGACCGTCGATTCTTGCCGATGCGCTTGAAGCCGTTTTTGGAGCAGTGTTCCTCGACGGCGGGTTCGATGCTGCACAGCAGACAATCATTAAACTTTTTCAGCCTTGCCTTGGCAGTCTGGATCCGGCACATACCGGCAAGGATGCCAAAACTACTTTACAGGAATACTTGCAGGGAAAACATTTTTCCTTACCGCAATACCGCCTGCATGCTGCCCGTGGCGAGGCTCATGCCCAGGAATTCGAAGTCGAGTGTGCGATTCCCCAACTTGGCATCACCACCCTGGGGCGCGGGTCGAGCCGCCGGGCTGCGGAGCAGGAAGCAGCCAGGCAGGCTTTCGAGCAGATCGATCGTAAATGAATCCTCAAGAGAATTTTCGTTGCGGCCATCTGGCAATTGTCGGTCGTCCGAATGTCGGCAAGTCGACCCTGCTTAACCATCTTGTCGGACAAAAAATCAGTATTGTTTCACGCAAGGCGCAAACAACGCGCCATCGCATCACGGGTGTGGTGACCCGCCCTCGAGAACAGTTTGTTTTTGTCGATACCCCTGGATTCCAGATCCAGCATAAAAACGCCCTGAACCGAATGATGAATCGTGGCGTCTCGCAGGCGCTTCACGATGTCGACGTCGTGCTCTTGCTTATCGAGGCGGGGCGTTTCATAGAGGACGATCGGCGCATTCTGGCAATGATTCCCGAAGACAAGGCGGTTCTGCTGGTTATCAACAAGATCGATCGATTGGCCGACAAGCAGCAACTTCTGCCATTCATGGCCAAAGTTGCCGCATTTCATTCCTTCTCAGAGATCATTCCTGTATCGGCGGCCCGTGGCAGCGGAATGAGCGAGCTTCTCGACGCAGCGGCCCGGTACTTGCCTGAATCACCCGCACTGTTTGATGAAGACGATCTGACAGACCGCAGCGAACGTTTCCTCGCCTCGGAGTTTCTCCGGGAAAAACTCTTTCGCCGTCTCGGTGAGGAATTACCGTATGGAATGACCGTCGAAATCGAGCGCTTCGAACAGGATGGAGCACAAAGGAAAATCCATGCGGCCATCATCGTGGACCGGCCGGCGCATAAAGCCATGGTCATCGGTAAGGGCGGGGGCCAGTTGAAAGCCATTGCCAGCGATGCCCGACATGACATGGAAGCGCTGTTCAACGCCAAGGTATTCCTCGAGGTTTGGGTCAAGGTCAAAGGGGGATGGGCGGATGACGAGCGCGCCCTGAAAAGCCTGGGTTACGAATGACGCTGACGGGCAAGGGCAGGGTAGAGAATCAGCTGGCTTTTGTCCTGCATCTGCGGCCCTTCAAGGAAACCAGCCTGATTGTAGAAGCATTCAGCCGCGCGTACGGCCGGATCGCTCTGGTGGCCCGCGGTGCCCGTCGCCCACGCTCGGCCATGCGCGGCTTGCTGATGGCCTTCCAGCCTCTTGAAATGGGGTGGTTTGGTCAATCCGAAGTGCGTACCCTCTCGAAGATCGAATGGCTGGGCGGTCATCCTCTCCTGCAGGGGCAGTCCTTGTTGCTTGGCTATTACATGAACGAATTGTTGCTCAAGCTGTTGCCGCGCGAAGATGCCCATGTCGTCCTGTACGATGCCTACGCCGAAGCGATCCGTGCGCTGGCCCTGGGCGAGTCGAACCAGATCTCCCTACGGCGATTCGAAATCATTCTGCTTCGGGAACTTGGCTATGGCCTGACACTGAGCCACGAAGCAGACAGCGATCATCCCATCGACCCGCAAAAGCGTTACGCTTATACCCTGGAGCGTGGGGCGGTACCGCTCAAGGACACATCGGACAGTCTGGACTCTTTTTCCGGACAGACGTTACTGGCCATTGCGCGGGAGGATTTCTCCGATACGGGGACGCTGACGGAATGCAAGCGGCTAATGCGCACCCTGATCCAGCACTATCTCGCCGGTCAGGTGCTGAATTCACGTCGTGTTTTTATGGAGTTGCATGAATTGTGATTGAACTGGGCGTCAACATTGATCATGTGGCCACGTTGCGTCAGGCACGCGGCACCCGTTATCCCGATCCGGTCCGCGCGGCCTTGCTGGCCGAGCAGTACGGGGCGGATGTCATCACCTTGCATTTACGCGAAGACCGCCGCCATATCCAGGACCACGATGTCGAACTTCTGCGCGGACAACTCACGTCGCGCATGAACCTCGAAGCGGCTGTCACGGACGAGATGCTGGCTTTTGCCCTGCATATCCGCCCGCACGATGTCTGCTTTGTACCGGAACGACGGCAGGAGCTCACAACCGAAGGCGGACTCGATGTCATCAGTGGTTTCGAACGGGTGAGTGCCGCCTGTCGGGAGGCTGCAAAATGCGGCATACGAGTGTCACTGTTCATCGATGCAGACGAGCGGCAGATCGATGCGGCGCGCGAGTGCGGCGCTCCAGCCATCGAAATCCACACTGGCCGTTATGCCGAGGCACGCGACCAGGATGAAATCGATGAAGAACTGCAACGTGTTGTACGTGCCGCACGCTATGCACATCAGTCTGGATTCAAGGTGAACGCCGGTCACGGCCTGCATTACGAAAACGTCCGGCCGATTGCCGCCATCCCCGAGATTGCCGAACTCAACATCGGTCATGCCATCGTCGCCGAAGCCATTTTCAGCGGCTGGCAGGAAGCGGTGCAGCGCATGAAGCGGCTGATGCAGGAGGCGCGCGCTTGATCCACGGCATCGGAACCGATGTTGTCGCCATTCCCCGCATCGAGCAGATGTTGCGCGAACATGGGGAGCGGGCGGCACAGAAAATACTGGCGGCCGCCGAAATGGTGCATTTCCGCTCATCCGCGAAACCGGCGGCCTATCTTGCCAAGCGCTTTGCCGCAAAAGAAGCCTTGGGCAAGGCCCTTGGCCTTGGCCTGCGTGATCCGGCCACCTTGCACAACATGGCGGTCACCAACGACGACATCGGTCGTCCCCATTTTGAATTTGCGCCGGCGCTGGTCGACTGGATGCAGGCGCGGCGCCTTCACGCGCATCTGAGCCTGAGCGACGAGACCGATACCGCCCTGGCCTTTGTCATCGTCGAGAGCGCAGAACCATCATGACCCTCCCGCTGCCACCCGGCCCGCTCATGCTTGATCTGGAAGGGCCACGCCTGACCGGCGAAGAACGTGAAGTGCTGCAGCATCCGCTGGTCGGTGGCGTCATCCTCTTCAAGCGCAATTTCGAATCCGGCGCCGTCTTGCGAGAGCTGACTTTTCAGATCCGCGCCCTGCGTCAGTCATTGCTGATTGCCGTCGATCATGAAGGCGGGCGTGTGCAACGCTTTCGTGAAGGCTTCACCCACCTGCCACCGATGCGTGCGCTTGGCACGCTGTGGGACAAAAATGCAGATCATGGCGTGAAGGCGGCCGAAGCGGCCGGCTATGTCCTGGCTGCCGAACTGCGCGCTCATGATGTCGATCTGAGCTTCACACCGGTACTCGATCTCGATTACGGACTGAGTGAAGTGATCGGCAACCGGGCTTTCCATGCTGATCCCGAAGCCGTCATCTGGCTCGCTGCCGCGCTCAACCGCGGACTTGCCCGCACCGGCATGGCGAACGTCGGCAAGCATTTTCCCGGACACGGCCATGTGGTGGCCGACTCCCACGTTGCAATTCCTGTTGATACACGCCCGGCTTCTCAACTTTATCCGGACCTCGCCCCTTACCGGGCCCATCGGCATATGGGGCTTGCCGCCGTCATGCCGGCACACGTCATCTATGAGAATCTCGATCCCGATCCGGCCGGTTTTTCGTCCTACTGGTTGCGCTACGTCCTGCGTGGCGAACTGGGGTTCGAGGGCGTCATTTTCAGTGACGACCTGTCGATGGAAGGGGCAAGTGTCGCCGGCGATCATGTCGAGCGTGCCCAGGCTGCCCTGAGTGCCGGTTGCGACATGGTGCTGATCTGCAACAATCCGGTCGCTGCCCGGCAGTTGCTGCGCGAATGGCGACCGCGCCATAGTCCCGCATCCGTACAGCGCCTCGAACGCCTGATGCCGGCAACGCCCGCATTCTCGATCGAGGAGCTGCTGAAAGACCCCGTCTATCAACAGGCCCGTGACCTGCTGGCCGGCATCCCGCACTGACCCGCATCAAGCGCCGTGCCACCACAACTGACTTTCCGATGCACCCCCATCCATCACGCTTGTCGGGTCGATCTGGCTGACCGGGCATGTTCGACAGCAAGGCACTGATCCGTTCCCTGCCCGAAGAGCCGGGCGTCTATCGCATGCTCGATGCACAGGGCAGGGTGCTCTACGTCGGAAAAGCCAAGGCTCTGAAAAAACGCGTGGCATCCTATTTCCAGAAATCCGATCTAAGCCCGCGCATTCGCCTCATGGTCAGTCAGGTGATGAATGTCGAGGTGACGGCCACCCGCTCGGAGGCCGAGGCGCTGATCCTCGAAAACAATCTCATCAAAAGTCTCACGCCAAAGTACAACATCCTTTTCCGTGACGACAAATCCTATCCCTACATCGAACTCTCGGCCGATGCCAGCCCGCGCATCGCCTTTCATCGTGGCGCCTTCAAGAAAGGTGCACGCTACTTTGGGCCATTTCCCAACGTTCAGGCCGTGCGCGAGAGTATCCAGTTGCTGCAGCGTGTCTTTCTCTTGCGCACCTGCGAGAACAGCGTGTTCCAGAACCGCTCACGCCCCTGCCTGCTGCATCAGATCGGCCGCTGCAGCGCACCCTGCGTTGACTTGATCCAGGCCGCCGACTATGCGGCAGATGTCCGCCTGGCCGAATTGTTTTTGAAAGGGCGGCATGGAGAAGTCATCGAACGGCTCACCCGCGCCATGCAGGCCGCTTCCGATGGGCTGAACTTCGAAAAGGCCAGGGTATTGCGCGACCAGATCCGCTCACTGCAGAA
This sequence comes from uncultured Rhodocyclaceae bacterium, assembly GCA_964607005.1. Classification (GTDB taxonomy): domain Bacteria; phylum Pseudomonadota; class Gammaproteobacteria; order Burkholderiales; family Rhodocyclaceae; genus Desulfobacillus. The sequence goes on along the minus strand of CAZSHO010000019.1, from coordinate 1,842 downwards.
AGTCCTGCATCGTCAATACGTCGAAAGTGGGCGAGGGGAAGACGTGGACATCGTCGCAGCGATGGCGGAGGGCGGTTTCCTTGTCATCAATCACGCCATGATCCGCTCGGGGCGACATCTGGGCGATCGCACGCATTTTCCACAGAACGCCCAGAACTGGACAGCGGAGGAGACGCTCCAGGCATTTCTCGAACAACACTATGCCGATCATCCGGCTCCGATGCGCGTACTCGTCAATCTGCCCGTCGATCCGGATTGCGAGCATATCGTGGAGGGTCTCACCCATCACTCCGTAGTCATTCAGCAAGCCCGTAATGAAATGGAACGGGCCTGGCTGGCCATGGCCGAGAAAAATGCACGTCTGGCCATCGCTGCCCGTACCCAGCAAGCAACCAATGCCGAGGGGCGCCTGAACCGCCTGAGCGAAGCGCTTGGCCTCAGCGAGCCACTGCATCGCATCGAATGCTTCGATATCAGCCACACACTGGGAGAAGCCACGGTGGCCTCCTGCGTGGTCTGTATCAACGGCGCCATGAAAAATGGCGAATACCGGCGCTATAACATCACCGGCATCACTCCCGGCGACGACTATGCCGCCATGCGGCAGGCACTCGAACGGCGCTATGAAAAAGTCGCAGCGGGGGAGGGGCTGCGCCCGGATCTGATCCTCATTGACGGTGGCAAAGGGCAGGTGCGGGCCGCCCGCGAGGTGCTTGCCGAATTCGGACTCACCGATCTGCCAGCCATCGGTGTGGCCAAAGGGGAGGGGCGCAAGCCCGGACTCGAATCCTTGCTTCTTCCAGACCTCGATGAGCCGCTCAATTTGCCCGACAACGATCCGGCGCTGCATCTCATCCAGCAGATCCGGGATGAAGCCCACCGTTTTGCCATCGCCGGACACCGCGCCCGCCGCGCCAAAACACGCGGGCACTCGAGACTTGAAGACATTCCCGGTATCGGCCCGGCACGGCGCAAACGTTTGTTGACGCAGTTCGGCGGTTTGCAAGGCGTGCGCGCGGCAACCATCGAAGACCTTCACCGCGTACGCGGTATCAGTCGCAAAATGGCCGAAGCGATTTACAATCAGTTGCACGAATAGCTTCACCCCGGATACCTGCCATGCCACTGAACATTCCCAACCTCCTGACCTGGGGACGCATCCTCCTCATCCCGCTCTTCGTTGGGGTGTTTTATCTCCATCACGACTGGCTGGCACCGCACGGACAGAATCTGGCGGCAACCATCATTTTCATCGTGGCCGCCCTGACCGACTGGCTGGACGGCTATCTGGCGCGCACGCTGAAGCAGACATCCGCCTTTGGTGCCTTCCTCGATCCGGTGGCCGACAAACTGATGGTTGCCGCGGCATTAATCATGCTCGTACAACTCGACCGTATCGACACCATTGTCGCGTTCATCATCATTGGGCGCGAGATCACCATCTCCGCCTTGCGCGAATGGATGGCCAAAATCGGCGCGGCACGCAGCGTCGCCGTGTCATTCATCGGCAAGATCAAAACCGCCAGCCAGATGGTGGCGATCCCGATGCTTCTCTACCACGATACTTTGTCCTACTTCGATCCACAGCACCTGGGAACCTGGCTCATCTATCTCGCTGCAGTTTTGACGCTCTGGTCAATGGCCTACTATCTGCGCATGGCCTGGCCCTACATGACTGAAAAAAAGGCGAGGGACTGATAGCGTCTTTTGTGGTTGCCGCTCATGGCACTTCATGCGCAACACAATCTTGACAGCAAACGATGCATCGTTATAATGCTGGCCTGCTTCGCGGGAATAGCTCAGTTGGTAGAGCGCAACCTTGCCAAGGTTGAGGTCGGGAGT
>CAZSHO010000018.1:0-47677 GCA_964607005.1 uncultured Rhodocyclaceae bacterium | reverse complement strand
CGTTGCCGACACCCGGGCGCTCGCCAGCACCGTCTCGGCGGAGACGGTCACCCTTACCGCTGACCAGGACCTCACCCTGCGCGGCAGCCAGGTCGTCGCGACGCAAGACCTGATCGCGGCGGCCGGGCGCAACCTCACCATCGAAGCCGCCACCGAGACGCACGACGAGACCCACTACAGCAAGACCACGCAAAGCGGCCTCTTCGGTACGGGCGGCGCCGGCTTCACGATCGGCCGCCGCATGAACAGCACCGATCAGCAGGGCAGCGCCACCAGCGCCGCCGGGAGCACCCTGGGCAGCCTCGCCGGCGACGTCACGCTCCTGGCCGGTGAGCACTACCGGCAGGTGGGCTCGGACGTGCTTGCCCCGGGACAATCGCCCTCCGCTAGCGGGGGCAACATCACCCTCGCCGCCAGGCAGATCGACATCGAAGAAGCGCGCCAGACGAGCCGCGAACACATCGAACAGAAGTTCAAGCAATCCGGCCTCACGGTCTCCGTCTCCAGCCCGGTGATCACGGCGCTGCAGACGGCCGGCCAGATGAACCGGGCCGCCCGGGACACGAGCGATACGCGCATGAAAGCCCTGGCCGCCGCCAATATCGCCCTGGCAGGCAAGAACGCATATGACGCGGTGAGCGCCGGCCAGGGCAGGAGCGTCGAATTTCCCGACGGCACGGTCAAGGACCATCAGATCGTGACCAAGACCGATGGCGCCGGCAACGTCCTCGAATCGCGCGACGCCAATCTCGCCGACCAGGTAGGCGGCCTCAGCGTGAACGTCAGCCTCGGCTCATCGAAGAGCCAGAGCCAGAGCACCCGCACGAGCGACAGCGCCCGCGCCAGCACGCTGGCCGCCGGGGGCGACCTCACCCTCCAGGCCAGCGGCGCCGGCGCAGCGAGCGACCTGACGATCCGCGCCAGCACCGTCTCTGCCGGGCGCACCGTCAATCTGATCGCCGACGACGAGATCCGCCTCCTCGCCGCCGCCCACACCACCACCGAACAGAGCAGCAGCCAGAGCAAGAGCGCCAGTGTGGGCGTGGGCTTCGGCCTGGGCGCGGGCGCAGGCCTCAGCGTGAATGCCGCCGCCAGCCGCGCTGAAGGCAAGGCCACAGGCACCGCCACCACCTGGAGCCACAGCAAAGTCAGTGCCGGTGACACGGCGCACCTCGCCTCCGGGGGGGATACCACGCTCAGAGGCGCCACCGTCGAAGCCCCCCGCATCGCCGCCGCCATTGGCGGCGATCTCGGGATCGAAAGCCTGCAAGACACCCGCAGCGACCACATTCGCGAGAAAAGTGCCGGCGTCAGCGTGAGTGTCCCCATCAGCGGCGGCCTGCCCGACCTGACCGGCATCGGTGGCAGCCTCGGTGCCGGCAAGACGAAGATCGACAGCGCCTACCGCAGCGTCAATCAACAAACCGCCCTCCTCGCCGGCGACGGCGGCTTTGACGTCAAGGTCGAAGGCCACACCACCCTCACGGGCGGCGCCATCACCAGCACACAACAGGCCATCGACGAAGGACGCAACCGCTTCACTACCGGCGCCAGCCTCACCCTCAGCGACCTCCACAACGAAGCCGAATACAAAGGTAAAGCCGTCAGCGTCAATCTCGGTGCGGGCATCAGTCCCGCGGGCAAGCTCGTCCCGCAAGGCACCGGTGCCGGCGTAGGTGAGGACCGCGGCCAGGCCCAAAGCCTGACGCTTGCCGCCCTCTCCGGGATGGCCGGGAACCAGGGAGCCAGAACCGGCGATGCCGAGACCGGCCTCACCCCCATCTTCGACCGGCAGAAGGTGCAAAAGGAGATCGCCGCCCAGGTGGCGATCACGCAGCTGTTCGGGCAGATGGCCTCGAGGGCCGTCGGCGACTACGCCGAGACGAAGCTCAGGGAAGCCCTCGCGCTACGCGAGCAGGCGGACAAGGCGCCCGACGCATCCCGTGCGGCGCAGCTCAGGGCGATGGCCGACGAACTCGACGGCCAATGGGGCGCGACCGGCACCCTGCGCCTGGCCGCCCACACCCTGATTGGCGGGCTGACCGGTGGCGTGAATGGCGCCGCCGGAGCGGCCCTGGGCACCCTCACCGCCCCGGCGGTGGCCGAAGCCCTCGGCAACGCCGGCATCGACGGGCCGCTGGCGACGGCGATCACGGCAGCGGCGAGCACGGCCGCCGGGGCGGCGCTGGGGGGTACGGCGGGAGCCGCCACCGCTCTCAATGAGGTGGCGAACAACCACCTCACACATTCGGAAAACGAAGTGCGGCTGAAGGCGGCGCGCGCATGCGTCCAAGGCGATGCCAAAGCGTGTGACACCCGCGACAAATGGGATGCGCTCGATCGCGAGCGCGATGCCAGGCTGCGTGCCGCCTGCTTTGGAGATGGTGCCAGCGCCGAATGTTCGGCACGCTATGCCGATCTCCAGGTGGCGCAGGAAAGCTACATCGGCAAGACGCAGGATGGGGCGCAGTTCGCGCGGGACGTTGCCGCCGGACTCTACCGCTATACGGCCCTGGCCGAACGCGACGAGTTTGGCTCCCTGATCAACGTGCCGCACTACGATGCGCAGGCCATCGCCAGGGCGGCCGGAGCCATTCGCTTCGTGAGCAATCTCGCCATCGACATGACGCCGGGTGTGGGGGACGTCAAGGCGTTTGCCGAGGCGAACACGAAGTTCGAGTACGCCCTGGCCGTGATCGGGGCGCTCGGCCCGGCAGGCGATGTGGCCAAAGCGCTCATCAAGGAAGCGAAGGTGCTGTACGATGCGGGAAATACCGCCAAGGCGGCAGAGAAGCTGGCCGAAGCAAGTCGGGGGTTGGGCGGGGTAAAGGGGGGAGTGGGGTTTGCTACCGAATCCAATCAGGCATTTTTCTGGTCCGGCTTAGGGCGAGGCGGTGATAAAGCTGCTGCTGAGATAGCCGCTAATCGTGGCGGCACGACGCTTGAGCAAACCATAAGTGCCCGTGGCATAGACATGCCTACTTGGGATGCGGCGAATCCTGCATCTGTACAGGCTTGGCAAAATGCATCTCGTGCCTATGCTGAGGGCGCTAGCGGAACTGTTCGTGCCGTTATCGGAGAATCGCTCAGACCTGGGAGTATCTGGGAAACAATTGAGCTTCCGGCGCTAAAAGCGAACCCGAATGTCACACAGATTATTCGAGTCAATCCTAGTACGGGTGCTGAGACCGTGATTTTTAGTAAGGGTGGCCTATGATTACTCCGAGCGTGATCAGTCTTGCGGTGGTACGGTTTCTTGGCTACGGAAGGACAACACATCCCGATGAAGATTCGATGCGTCTGGTCGACGAATTTGGAGCAGAAACAGCATCTAAACTTGAGCCTGACGTTAGACGGTTGCTCGATGATCTCAACAATCTCAAACCAGACTGGTCTGCGCATTCGTTGGTGACTGCTGGTGCCTGGGCAAAAGAGAAAATGCGTCGTGGTCATCCAGAGCTAGACCAAGAGGCTCTTGATGCACTTGAATGGGCGTTTACTTGGTGGTGGCGTTAACGCGGTAAGTGGTTGTGTTGATTTTCACCCGCGTTTGACCCGTATTTACATTTACGACTGACCCGCCATCAAAAACGTAGAGCCTGTCCGGAATTTTGTGTGCGAGGCATATCATGAAGCCTGAAAGGAGCATGTATGCCAAGCAAGACGAGCAAGAAGAAAGTGGCGGTGGAACTGCCGCGTATCCCGAAAGAGGTCATTGACCAGCTGGTGAGCGGACCGATGACGGCGCAGGCGGTCAATGCCGCCTCGATGGCCTTCAAGAAGGCGCTGATCGAACGCGCCCTGGGGGCGGAACTGAGCCACCACCTGGGCTACCCGCCGGGCGCGGACAAGCCCCCGAATGCCGACAACCACCGCAACGGGGTGAGCGGCAAGACCGTCCTGACCGAGGAAGGGCCGCTGAGGATCGATGTGTCGCGCGACCGGCACGGGCGCTTCGCCCCGCTCCTGATCCCCAAGCACGAACGACGCTTCACCGGCTTTGACGACAAGATCGTCGCCATGTACGCGCGCGGCATGACGATGCGCGAGATCCAGGGCTTCCTGGCCGAGCAGTACGGCACCGAGGTGTCGGCCGAGTTCATCAGCTCGGTCACCGACGCCGTGATGGCCGAAGTGATGGCCTGGCAATCGCGGCCGCTGGAAGCCATGTATCCGGTGGTCTTCTTCGATGCGCTGCGGGTCAAGATTCGCGAGGACGCGGTGGTGCGCAACAAGGCCATCTATCTGGCCCTGGGCATCCTGCCCGACGGCACGCGCGACATTCTCGGGCTGTGGATTGAGGGAGCCGAAGGGGCCAAGTTCTGGATGAAGGTCTTCAACGACCTGAAGACCCGGGGTGTAGCCGACATCCTGGTCGCGGTCACCGATGGCCTGAAGGGCATGCCGGAGGCGCTGGCGGCGGTGTTTCCCGCGACCACCCTGCAAACCTGCATCGTGCATCTGATCCGGAACAGCCTGGACTACGCCAGCTGGAAAGACCGCAAGGCGCTGGCGGGGGCGATCAAGCCGATCTACACGGCGGTAAGCGCGGAAGCCGCCCAGGCCGAGCTCGATGCCTTTGCCGACGGCCCCTGGGGCCGCAAATTCCCGACCGTCACGGCCGCCTGGCGACGGGCCTGGGATCAGGTCATCCCCTTCTTTGCCTTCCCGCCGCCGATCCGCAAGGTGATCTACACCACCAACGCCATCGAAAGCATCAACGCCCGCCTGCGCAAGATCATCAAGACCCGGGGGCACTTCCCGAGCGACGATGCGGCCACCAAGCTGATCTGGCTGGCGCTGCGCAACATCACGGCCGACTGGGGCCGCGCCGCCAAGGATTGGAAAGAAGCGATGAATCAATTCGCCATCCTCTATGCCGAGCGCTTCACCGAGGCCCGGGGTTAGAATGAGCACCGACTTTCCCACCGCGCCGCTCGCCCCCGGCCATAAAGGGGCCGGCGGCGGCGCCGTGGAAAAGTCTCCGAGCGCCTCACACACAAAAAATCTGACACTCCCGGTGAAGTTGGTGCCGACCTTGAGTGGCGTAACCCCTACGACCCCTTACTGGATTACTCAGGCTGAGTTTGCTACCTTGGTTAAAGAACCCGCCAAGCTTGCCGAAAAGCTTGGCTTGCCGCCGGGCAGTCAATCGGTAAGCTATGACCTCTATGTGATTCAGGCAAAGCAACCAGCGACGGTGTTTCAGAGCACGGTGGCGCCCACAGTCGATACTTTGACAGGGATTCGGCAAAGCGGTGGAGCAATTCAAACCTTGGTACCGAACCGTGGTTTGTTCACAGACGTGCAGCGCGTGGGCAATCTTCGTATCGGAGGCCAGCCATGAGAAAGCTAGTGCGTAAGAACAAAGATGGATGGCTGACCGAAGTTGACCCGAAGGCGTTGCGTCGAGAAGCATTAGCTCTCAAGGCATATATCGAGGCTGCGTCGAGAAAGGAAGAAAAGCAGTTTCGCTATCGTGAGCGACTGCTGCCGCTCGTTGAGGCGGCTTTGAGTGGGGCATTGCAGATTCCATTCAAAGGCGACAAGCCATACAACAGTCGCATGATGATGGAAGGACTCGAACCTTGGCTGCCGGAAGGGATTAGTGAGCTGTATTTCGGGTTCATGATCCGTATCGCTGGCACTGCCCATATTTCTGCCCCCTCTTACCTGAAGACGGGCAACATCATGGACTACGTTCCCGACATCGTAGAAAAAGACGGCGAACGCTACGAGTGGGTCGAGTTCGAAGATTGACGGCGCGCGCACCCAGCACCTGGCCAGACCCGGACCGGAAGCCCGCCCCACCCACCGCATGAAGCCGTCCTCGCACCCTCGCGCCGTATCACCAGGACTGACTTTCGCTCCCCGTCTCATCCGTCGTATTGCCTTTCTGGCCTGCTGCGCCCTTTTCGGGGCCGGGCCCACCTACGCGGGCGACCTTGCCCCCGGCGGTGCCCTGATCGCCGCCAACACCGTGCGGCTTGATGTCGCCGGCGATCTCGCCAACGGTGGCACGATAGCCGGGCGCGAACTCGTCTCCCTCTCCGCCGAGAACATCAAGAACCTGGGCGGGCGCATCGAAGCGGCCAGCACGGCCCTGTTTGCCCGCCAGGACATCGACAACCTGGGCGGGAGCTTCAGCGGCGCCGACACCCTCACCGTGCTGGCCGGGCGCGACCTCAACATCGCGAGCACCACCCGCAGCAGCACCGGCGCCGGACAGGCCGGCAACACACGCACGAATCTGGACCGTCTGGCCGGCCTCTATGTGACCCACCCCGGCGCCACCCTGGTGGCCGCTGCCGGGCGCGACCTTGAACTCACCGCCGCCGTCATTGCCAACACCGGCGCCAACACTACTGCCGCCTCCACCCGCCCCGGCGTCAACCCCTCGCCTACCAAAGTCCGCTCCGACAAAGTCAGTGCTGGCGAGACGGCGCGCACCACCGTGCAGGCGGGCAGAAACCTCACGCTCGCCACCCTCGACGAAGCCGACACTCTCGCCATTGGCGCCGGCCGCCACACCCGCCAGGAAGCGCGCCAGGGCGAAGTCGGCACGACGATCCACACCAACGGTGATCTCACCCTCGCGGCTGGCGCCGACCTCAGCATGCGCGCCGCCCGCGTGAGCAGCGAGCAAGGCGCCATCGGCATCCGGGCCGGGGGTGACCTCCTGATCGAAGCCGGGCAGGCCACGGCCAGGGCCGCCGAACAGCACAAGTACAAGTCCAGGGGCTTTCTCTCCAGCACGCGCACCAGCACGCGCGACACCGTTGCCGACACCCGGGCGCTCGCCAGCACCGTCTCGGCGGAGACGGTCACCCTTGCCGCTGATCACGACCTCACCCTGCGCGGCAGCCAGGTCGTCGCGACGCAAGACCTGATTGCCGCCGCCGGGCGCGACCTCACCATCGAAGCCGCCACCGAGACGCACGGCGCGACCCATGAGAAGCGCCACACAAAATCCGGCGTTCTCTCCACCGCACTCGATGTGCGGAACAAGACCCGTGCCGAGAGTATCGCCCAGGGCAGCATCGTGCGTGCTGGGGGCGATCTCACGCTGATTGCCGGGGCCGCCCAGGGCGAAGCCGCCCCCGGCGAAGGTACCCTCACCCTCCACGGCAGCGCCCTTGATGCCGGAGGCGACCTGGCCATCCAGAGCAGCGGCGACCTGCAGCTCCTTGCCGCCTACAGCCAGAGTCGCGAGACGGAGCAGCGCACCAAACAGACGCGCCGCAAGCTCGAAACACTCGACTTCGAGATAGAGCAAACCCGGCTCCTGCTCCCGACGCTTTCCGCTGGCCACCACCTCGACGTGAGGGTAGGCGGCGACCTCGCCGCGCAGACCGGCGGCACGGACGCGGCAGGCAACCTGCAGGCCGACCGCATGAGCGCATCAGGCGTCATCGAAGGCGGCCAACGCCAACAGATCCACCTCACCCACACCGACAACAAGAAAGACACCATCACTGACGGGCCGACCAGCAAGGTGCTCGGCAACCTTGCCGCGCGGGGCCTGCGCAGCGGCGCCCAGGACAGCTTTGCCCCCGCACCCGTGCGCCAGGGCGAAGCCGCCCTGGCGGCACTCCTGCAAGGCAGGCTCATCACCATACGCAACCAGCCCGGCGTGCAGGCGGCGCTCGGCGCCCCGACACAAAACGGCAGTGCGCTCACCTACCAGGACGACAGCGGCAAAATCAGCCTCACGCTCGCCGGCCAAGCCCGGGTGCAGGCCGTCTACAACCAGCTGCGGCTCACCGAGACCTTCGACGTCAAACACTTCGCCGACCAGGGTACGGCACAGGTGGTGACGCTGGTGGCGGCCGTTGCACTCACCACCTTCAGCGCAGGCGCGGGGGCCGCCCTGATCGGTGCGGCCACCGGCACGGCGAGTGCCGCGGCTGCCAATGCCGCCTTCATCGCCATGACCAGCACGATGAGCGGGCAGCTGGCCGGCGGGGCGAGCTTCGAGGAGGCGTTTGAGGCGGGGCTGAAGGCCGGGGTATCGAGTGCGATCTCGGCGGGCATCGCCAGCGGTATCGATCAATATGTGAGCGGTGTTTCCGGCAGCGCCACGCCAACAACGATTCAATCGGGCACACAATCCATTCAGAGCGGCACCCATGCCGCCGCCAGCGGTCTCTCCAATCTCGACAGACTCGGTACGACCGCCTATTGGCAACAGAGCGCACTCAACGCGACAGTGCAAGGGACTTTGACGTCCCTGCAAGGCGGCCGCTTCAAGGAAGGCTTTGCCGGCAGCGTGGTCGGCAGCCTCTCAGCGAGTGGTGCCGGGATTATTGGTGAGAGCACGGCCGGCATGCCGCTTGCCAATATCGCCGCGCATGCCGTACTGGGCTGCGCCAGTGCCGCCGCCGGTGGCAAGGACTGTGCGGCGGGAGCGATTGGCGGGGCCGGCAGCGCAACGGTGGCCCGGCTGATCGATGGTGCGCTTGCTGACATCGCACTCAGTGAAACGGCAAAGAACACGCTCATCGCCAGCGGTGGTGTTGTCGGATCAATGGCGATTGCCGGGGCGCTCGGCAAGGATGTGATTGCTGCCGGGAATGCGGCAGGGAATGAGGTGTTGAATAACTACCTCAAACACCGCGAAATCAGCACCAAACTGAAAGAGCTCGACGAGTGCAAAAGTGCGGCCAGTCCAGGCGCATGCTCAGGCGAAGTCGAACGACGCTACAACGCCATCAGCCGCCAGAATTCGTCCCGTCTGATCAGCTGCAAGACCCCGGATGAGTGCCGGGCCGCGCTGGCCGAGTTCGATGTCGACAAGGTGCAGATGCAATCACGCCGCGAGGAACTGGAGCGTCGCCTCTACGCAAACCAGCTCAGTCCCGCCGAGCGCCGCGAGTACCAGTTGCTGAATGACAACATCGATAACGCTCTGGGTGGGAGTGTCACGATCGCCGGCACCGAGGAGCGTCTGCTACAACAGCTGGCGTCGGTGGTTGGTCCGTTAAACTTTACCCCGCAGGAAAGTGAGAGAATGCTCCGTGCCGCGCTGATGACCGGTGGCGGGGTCGCCGGGGCAACCGCGCTGGCGCGCGGGCGGCCGGGGGCGGCAGGAACAGAGGCGCTGGTTGGGGCGGCAAAGGGGGGATTCCCCGGTTACCTCTCAAACAGCACGGCTCCGGAAATTCGCCAGGCACTGGTTTCGCAGACGGCTGAAATACGGAGGGCGTTACCGTTAGAGTTTCAATCCAAAGGCAATCTTGCAATAGCGGAAATCGATGTGCCAGGTTTGCCACAGGATGTGCGTGCCTTCAGCCAGTTTCAAAATGGCGAACTCGGCTTTGCTCCGCGGCCTACCGGCCCGACCATTTTTGAACCGATGGAAATCGGTAAAGGTGGTGTGGTAAATGGGAAGAACGCGTTTCTGCGCGACGTGGATGGCGAGTTCAAAATTCTCGAAAATCTTGCGCGAGCCCTTGGCAATAACCCCTCTGCGACAGGCCGGATAAATCTATTCACGGAACTGCAATCTTGCACAAGCTGCGCAGGAACGGTAATGCAGTTCCGACAGCGCTATCCTGGAATTCAGCTAAATGTATTCACGGGGAAACAGTGATGAATCCTTGGAGTTACGCTGATTACAGGAAATCTGTGGAGCATGATGTTACTCAAGGTATAGATCAGCTTGGGTTCAACGTAGATCAGTCGATTGGCTATGCCAATAATGAACTCTTGCTCAGGCTTGACGAATTTCCTGCCGAAAATGTGATGGCTCTTACTGCGCTTGCCATTGCTGCCAATCAGCGAGGAACTCTTTCTTCGTATGCAGATGGTGATGAGCTTTACGAAGAGCTTGTACAGGCTTATGCCAATGGTGAGCATATGGCAATTGCCGATGGACTTGATTTGCTGCAAAAAAGAGAGTTCTTAAACGACGTTGGTATTGTTTCCAAAGTGCTTGGTATTTATTGATAAACCTGTTGAATTCCATCTGTGACTGACCCATTTGTTCATCTTTCCCTGACCAGCAAGACCACGCAGAGCGGCCTCTTCGGCACGGGCGGGGCCGGCTTCACGATCGGCAGCCGCATGAACAGCACCGATCAGCAGGGCAGCGCCACCACGGCCGCCGGGAGCACCCTGGGCAGCCTCGCCGGCGACGTCACGCTTCTGGCCGGCGAGCACTACCGGCAGGTGGGCTCGGACGTGCTTGCCCCGGGACGATCGCTCACCGGCAGTGGCGGCAACATCACCCTCGCCGCCAGGCAGATCGACATCGAAGAAGCGCGCCAGACGAGCCGCGAACACATCGAACAGAAGTTCAAGCAATCCGGCCTCACGGTCTCCGTCTCCAGCCCGGTGATCACGGCGCTGCAGACGGCCGGCCAGATGAACCGGGCCGCCCGGGACACGAGCGATACGCGCATGAAAGCCCTGGCCGCCGCCAGCATCGCCCTGGCGGTGTTAATTTTCACCCTCGTTTGACCCGTATTTGCATTTACGACTGACCCGCCACCAAAAACGTAGAACGAAGCGTAGCGGCGCCTGCAGGCCGAAGATGGCGGGTCATGGGAAGACGAACAAATGGGTCAGTCACAGATGGAATTCAACAGCTACGCTGTCTCCACCTTTGCGATGGCCTGGGCCGGCGTCAGAATCGGCATCCCCTCGAACTGCCCGAGGCTTACCAGATGCGGATGATCGCCTGACACGATCAGATCGACGCGCGCGGCCAAGGCGGTGGCCAGCAGCACATCATCGTCGGGATCGGGTGAAGTACGCGGGATGGGCAAGGGGCGAACGACAGACGTCAGCAACGCATAACGATCCACCAACTGATCGACCGATAATCCGGAAGCCGCGATCTTCTTGGCGAACTTGCGACGCACCAGAATATCCGTCAGCTCCGAGAGCAGCGGCAGGCTGGTAAAGAGCGTGATGCGCTTGTCGCGTGCCGCCTGCAACAGCGCACGGGGCGAGCTGCCCCACAACAGGCCCGAGGCCACCACATTGGTATCGAGCACCACTCGTATCGATTGCCCGCTCAAGTGGGCTGCTGTGCGCGCCGCTCGGCACGCATCTGACGAATCTCATCGGCGATCTCTTCTGCCGACATGGCCTCGGTCGGTTCCGTCGCCGCCATCCAATCCATCGCCTCGAACAACTCATCAACGGCCTGCGCCTTCAACAACTCACGCAGCATGCGCTCCAACCTGTCCGAACTGAGCAATCCGGCGCGCTGCGCTTCCTGAGCCAATTGATCGGGCAAAGTGATCTGAACCGTGGTCATGATGCCTCCTTCTCGTAAATGCGTTGCTTGAGCTTGCTGCGCTCGATGAACGTGTCGATGATCTGCATGATCTGGCGTTTCTCCGCCGCTCCTGATCTCTCGGCCGTCGGCAGTCCTCGCATTAAACCCCTATTCGGATCGTCAATCGTTCGTTTTCCTTTCTACCACACCTACGCCACCCCAGCCATCCCCCGTGCGGGTACATCAGGTCGGCGCCGGCGCAGCGAGCGACCTGACGATCCGCGCCAGCACCGTCGCCGCCGGGCGCACCGTCAATCTGATCGCCGACGACGAAATCCGCCTCCTCGCCGCCGCCCACACCACCACAGAGCACAGCAGCAGCCAGAGCAAGAGCGCCAGTGTAGGCGTAGGCTTCGGCCTGGGCGCGGGCGCCGGCATGAGCGTGAATGCCGCCGCCAGCCGCGCTGAAGGCAAGGCCACAGGCACCGCCACCACCTGGAGCCACAGCAAAGTCAGTGCCGGTGACACGGCGCACCTCGCCTCCGGGGGGGATACCACGCTCAGAGGCGCCACCGTCGAAGCCCCCCGCATCGCCGCCGCCATTGGCGGCGATCTCGGGATCGAAAGCCTGCAAGACACCCGCAGCGACCACATTCGCGAGAAAAGTGCCGGCGTCAGCGTGAGCGTGCCCATCAGCGGCGGCCTGCCCGACCTGACCGGCATCGGTGGCAGCCTCAGTGCCGGCAAGACGAAGATCGACAGCGACTACCGCAGCGTCAATCAACAAACCGCCCTGCGCGCCGGCGACGGCGGCTTTGACGTCAAGGTCGAAGGCCACACCACCCTTGTGGGTGCCCTCATCGCCAGCACCGACAAGGCTGTGCAGGAGGGCAGGAACCGGCTCGTCACCGGCACGCTGACGACCCGCGCCATTGAAAACCGCGCCGCCTATGACGCCTCCACCGTCAGCCTCGGCGCGGGCTACAGCGCCGACGGCAAGGGTGTGGGCCGGGACGCCGCCGGCAATGCCCGCGCCGGCGCCCCGAGCGGCCTCCTGCCCAGCCTGAACGGCTTCTCGGCCACACCACCCATCGCCCTGAACGCCGCGGGCAAGGCCAGCGGCACGACGCGAAGCGCCGTCAGCGGTGGCACCGTCCTCATCACCGATGAGGCCGCCCAACAAGCCCTCACCGGCCGGAGCGGGGAAGCCGCCGTTGCCAGCCTGAACCGTGACAGCGCCCGCGCCGGAGGCGCCATCGCCCCGATCTTCGACGAAAAGGAAATCCGCGCCGGCTTTGCCATCGTTGGCACCTTCGTCCGGCAGGTAGGGATGTTTCTGGAAAACCGGGCGGTGGAAACCGACGCGGCCCGGACAACCATCGACGCCGAACTCGCCAAGCCGGAGGGCGAACGCAACCGGGCGGTGATCGAACAGGCCACCCGGACACTGCAAGACAACGCCCTCTGGAATGCCGGCGGCAGTGGAAGAATCGCCCTCACCGCTCTCACCGCCGCCTTCAGCGGCAACGTCACCGGCGGCGGCGCGGAACTGATGCAGGCCGCCGGCGTAAGCGCCCTGCAAGCGCTGGGCGCGCAGGAAGTGAAGAAACTGGCCGGCCCGCTGGGCGGCGAAGGTAGCCCCGCCCATATCGCCTTGCACGCCGTACTCGCCTGCGCTGGCGCTGCGGCGACCGACAATGGCTGCGCCAGGGCGGCCCTGGCCGCCAGCGCCGGCACCGTCCTCAACACCCTGCTCGACGGCATCGAAGGCAAGGACGCACAAACCCTCACGCAGGCAGAGCGTAACGCGCGCGCCCACCTCATCACCACACTGGTTACCGGCACCACGGCCGCCGTCGGTGGCGATGCCGCCCTCGCCAATACGGCGGCGCGGATCGAGACGGAGAACAACGCACTGATCTTTGTGCCGATCGTGCTGGGTCTGCTGGAGATCACCGACAAGGCCATCACCGCCTACGACGCCTGGCAACTGCACAAGGCCGTCGAGGAAGGCCGTAGCGACGATGCCAAGGAGATCGCCGCGGGCATCGCCATCGGCCTGGCGACCGAGGCCGTGCCGGGCAACAAGATCCTGCAAAAGATCAGGCAGGTGCTTGGCAAGCGGGGAGATGATATTGTTCAGGGGGCGCAAAGGATTGTTGCGGCAAGGGGGGTAATGTGGACGTCAACCAAGTCCCAGTCCATCGCTGAGAACGCCTTCAGGCACTTCAAAGATCACGGGGCCGACTTTGGTGCCAAGAATGCAGTTGATTATGTTCGCAAAGCAAAGGATTTCCTGCATAACCCAGGAGCAGGAGTGCTATCGAAGACCCGTGCAAACGGCGACGTAGTGCGGTTCGACCCTGCAACTGATGCCTTCGGTGTGATGGACAAGACTGGGGCACCTCGTACGTTCTTCAAACCTGAACCAGCGAAGCACGGCTATCCGACGAATCTGGAATATTTCCATGCACAGTGACAAACACATGCGGTGCCGCATATGTGGCTTCAGATCGGAGGATCCACCGTGGGGTGATGACGGCCAAAGCCCGCTCTATGACCTCTGTCCCTGTTGCGGAGTCGAGCATGGATACCAAGATTCGTCGCCGACAGGTGCGCGCAACTACAGAGCCGAGTGGGTTGCAGCAGGCGCGAAGTGGGAAGTACCGGATGCCAAGCCGGAGGGGTGGAGCCTTGCTGAACAACTCTGCCACGTTCCGCCAGGGTTCGAATGATCCCTTAGCGGAAATAAATGGTGTGCTTGTTAATTTTCACCCTCGTTTGACCCGTATTTGCATTTACGACTGACCCGCCATCAAAAACGTAGAACGAAGCATAGCGGCGCCTGCAGGCCGAAGATGGCGAGTCAGGGAAAGATGAAAAATGGGTCAGTCACAGATGGAATTCAACAACGTGAGCGGATGAGGCTCCGAAATCGAGCTACCTGGGTAGCGCCAAATGCACTTTGATTGCATCCTCGACAGCCAACATATCCGCTTTGGATAGCGTACCGAGTTGGCTCTTGAGCCGCGACTTGTCAGCGGCCATGATCTGGTCGGCCATCGCTTTGCTGCTCTGCCCGCCCACGGTCACAACGGCCTCGCCGGGGTACTGCCTCCCGGTGTTGCTGGTGACAGGCACGACCACCACCCGCGACAGATTCCGGTTGGCCGCATCGTTGCTTACGATCACAGCCGGACGCGTCTTGCGGATCTCGCTGCCGACAGCCGGATCGAATTCAACCCACCACACTTCACCGCGCTGCATCGACCATGTCACCGGCAAGAGCGTTGCACCATTCCGTCGCTTCGAACTCCCGCTCCCTGTCTGCAGCCATTGCCCGATATCCATCATCGAGTGACGTATCCACCACATGCGGGCGCAGCAAGTCCTCAATGAACTGGCTCATCTTCCGCCGCCCAACCGTCCGGTAAAGGCCCTCATAAACCTCCTCATCGAGCGTGATCGTCATTTTTCGGTGCATATCCATTCCTTAATACTGAATACGTATTGTATTATGACATAATTTAACGGTTCTAATCAGGCTGAGCCTGTCCGGAATGTTGTGTGCCGCCCCCTCACGCTCGCTGGCGAAGCCTGGGCACCCTTCTACCGTATATTGACGATGGCCAAGCGCAGTAAGGTAGGGTAATACCTCGATATACCTTGATGGAGGCCACCATGACCTCGACTGCTGTTCGCCCCGTGTCGATCAAGATTGACGAGAACACCAAGGCTCGTGTGAAGCGCCTGGCTGACGCGCGTCGTCGCACGCCGCACTGGCTGTTGCGTGAAGCGATCACCCAGTACGTTGATCGTGAGGAAAAGCGCGAGGCCTTCCGCCAGGACGCCCTCAAGGCCTGGGAAGAGTATCGCACTACCGGACTGCATGTGACCGCCGATGAGGCCGATGCCTGGCTTGCCCAGCTTGAACAGGGTAACGACATCGCGCCTCCCGCATGCCACGACTGATCTGGTCACAACCGGCGCTGCTCGATGTGCAGCGCCTCTTTCGCCTCCTCGCGTCCCAAAACCCCGACGCCGCCAAACGGGCGGTGAAGGCCATTCGCCAGGACGTCAAGGTGCTGGGACAGCAGCCCGGCGTCGGCCGCCCCATCGAGGATATGCCCGACGAGTTCCGCGAGTGGATCATCGACTTCGGCGAGAGTGGCTACGTGGTCCGCTACCGTATCGATTCGGGCGCCGTCACGATCCTTGCCATGCGGCACCAGAAAGAGGTGGGCTACTGATGGCGACACGCTTCAGCGGCTGCGCTGCGGATGTACGCTGAAGGTGGCGCAACGCCAACAACGGTCTTCACTGCGATGTCTGTGAGTGCCGCTATTTTGATCCGGACACCGGGCAGTTCGACCTGGAGCACTTCAGCACGGCGCGGCGGTAACCGGAAGCCCGCCCCACCGCCCACCGCATGAACCCGTCCGCACCCCCTCGCGCCGTCCTGCGCGGACTGACTTTTGCTTCCCGCCTCATCCGCCGTCTTGCCAAGACTGACTTTTCTCAGGGAAGCGCACTCAGCACTGACTGACCAGGGCGCTGTAGCGGCTGAGGGGAACGGCCTGCGTGGTGGCGCCGATGTCCTCCCGATAGAGGCCGGCGCCGTAGGTCTCGATGAGCCGGCGCTTGTGTACGCGCATAAATCGTTCGAGAATCCCGGTGCCCGCGATACCACTGGCGCTCAGCGTGTCGCTCGCTGCGTCATGATCGAGGCGCACCGCGGCAAGCGGGAACTGCGCCTCGCCGTGCAGGCGTGTCGCGCCGGCCGCCGGATCGAAAACGCTGTGGTGGGCACAGCAGACGATCATGCCGGCCCGTCCGGCGATCTCGCTCTTGCCTGCGGCATAGCGGATCACCGAACCTTGCGCATCCGGGTAGCTCAGTTGATGCGTGCACACCGCGACGTACGCGACGAGCGAACGTCCGGGACCACTGCCCCCGGGCCAGACGTAGCGTCCGTCCTCGGCCTGCAATTCGTGCACGGCCTGCGCTGCGTGACCGAGGTTGATGAGAAAGCACGGCACCGAGCGGAAGGGGTAGTGGAACACCAGCGCTTCCTGCACCGGCACGCTTGCGGCGCGGAGCGGCTGGCCCCGGGCATCGAGCAGCCGCGCCGGTGCGAATGACGTGAAATCCCGGGCCTGCGCCGTGCGCAGTCCGGCAGCAAGCCAGGCGGCGCTGCCCGCACACAACGTGACGAAACGGCGCCGGTCCATACGGTCGCTCTCCTTGCTACCGAAAGCCGCTCAGGCCTCGAACAGGTCGCGGTACAGACCGCGTGCCCACTCGAGTGCCCCCTGGCCCTTGGCCGCATCGCGTTTTTCGAAAAGCTTGGTGTCCGGCGAGAAACCAGCGACTTCCGTACCCGCCTTGTTGAGCACGTAACCTGCATCAACGCTGATGGCTTCCATCGGATTGGCGCTCACCATCGAGAAGCAGACCGTACGCGGGCTCTCCCAGGCCAGCGCCTTGCCCTGCGCACGCGCAGCGAGTACCCGGGCAATGTGCTTGCCTTCGGTGTTTGCCGTGTTGCCGCTCTTCGAATAGGGATGCGGGCGTGAATCACCGGTGACATAAACGCGCTCATCGCCGATTACTGCGTTGGTGAGCTGGCTCACGCGCGCTTCCTTCTGCGGACTCTTCGGATCGACAAGTCCGAACTGTTCGATCAGGGTGGAGGCGCGCACGCCCGGATAGATCGCCGCGTCATCGAAGGTGTAGGAATCGAATTCGGTCTTCAGCGTGCGGCTGGCCAGATCGATACCGGTGATCTCGCTGCCCGGCTTGTAGTCGATGATGCCTTTGTAGAGCTCGCTGAAGACGGCATGAAAGCCGTCTTTCTTGATGGTGATGTCCGGATTGGCGTCGAGCACCAGCACCTTGGCCGGCAGCTTGTTCTTCTTGATATGGGCGGCGATCATGCAGGCGCGTTCGTAGGGGGCGGGCAGGCAACGATAGTTGCCGGAGGGCACGGTCTGCACGAAGATGCCCTTCTCCAGCTCCTGCACCTTGCGGCGGATGCTGACGTGCTCGGTCGGCGAGACAAAACCGCCCGGATAACGGGTGCGCAACGCCGTGATGGTATCGATATCCTTGACGCCGATGCGTCCGTAGTCGTAGGCGATGCCCGGAGCGAGCACGAGAAAATCATAGGCAATGTCGCCCTCGCTGGTGGTGAGGATGCGCGCAGTGCGATCGAGCCCCGTCACCGTGGCGTTGAAAAAAATGTACTGGTTGTTGCGTGCGGCATCGAGAAAACTGTGATCGGCGATGAATTCCAGATTGACGAGGCCGCCGATCCACAGATTGCTGGAAAAACACGAGGAATACATGTCGCGTTTTTCGACGAGGACGACATCGAACTGCGGGTGCTCGCGCTTGGCGTACTTGGCGATGGTCAGCCCGGAGGTGCCACCACCGACGATGACCAGACGCGGTCCCTTCGCGCGGGGCAGCTCGGCCTTGCGCCGGCCTGTGGCCGTCCTGGCGCCCGGCGCGGCAGCAGCAGAAACGCCGGACAGACCGGCTGCACTGCCGGCCAGCGCGGCACCACTGACTTTCAGGAAATGACGACGACCGGAATGATGATCGATAGGCTCACTCATGATGTTCTCCACGGTTGGGGTGAATGTTTCGCAACGGCAGACAGGGTGGGTGCGAAGGATGCGGCGTGATGTCTTGCGTGCTGCGGTTTTGTAACGGCTTTTTCAGTATAGCGAGACGACATGCGGTTTCGCCGGTGCGGGCGCATAGAATGTTTTAAGGGCACCATCCAATCCGGTGATTGAATCGTTGTGCAAAAACCCGCGCCGTGTCATGGGCACTGACTTTCCGTGTGTGCGACGGCTTCCTGTATTTTTCTTCCGTTCGCGGATGATCGGCGGCTGTGATAGAGTGATTTCATGCTGAAGTCCTACCTCATCGCCAATCCGAAAGGCGGCTGCGGCAAGACAACGCTGGCCACCCATCTCGCCGGCTATTTCGCCCGCCGCGGCGAGCGCGTCATGCTGGGCGACATTGATCGTCAGCAGTCGGCGCGCGAATGGCTGGCCTTGCGCTCGCCGGCGCTACCGCCCATCACCGGCTGGGATATCAGGCCGGGCCAGCCGGCACGCGCGCCGCACGGCACGCAGCGGGCGGTGCTCGATACACCGGCCGGACTGCACGGGCGGGCGCTCGAAGCCGCACTCGGGCACATCCACCGGGTCATCGTCCCCTTGCAACCCTCCCTTTTCGATATCCTCGCCACGCGCACCTTCATCGATACGCTTCTCGCCGAGCAGGCGCGCCGGCCCGGACAGCTCGCCCTCGCCGTGGTCGGCATGCGCGTGGATGCGCGCACGCGCGCGGCCGCCGAGCTGGCGCGTTTCGTCGACGGGCTGGGCGTGCCGGTGCTGGGCTTCCTGCGCGACACCCAGCTCTATGTGCAGGTGGCCGCCCACGGCATGACGCTCTTCGATCTCTCGCCGGCGCGTGCCGAAAAAGACCTGCCGCAGTGGCAGGGCATCATCGACTGGGTCGATGCGGCATGATCACCGTGCGCAGGAGCGGCGAGCGCGGTCATTTCGACCACGGCTGGCTGCAGACCTGGCACACCTTCTCCTTCGCCGGCTATCACGATGCGCAGCAGATGGGCTGGAGCGTGCTGCGCGTCATCAACGAGGACATCGTCGCACCCGGCCAGGGCTTTGGCATGCACGGCCATCGCGACATGGAGATCCTCACCTGGATCCTCGAGGGCACGCTCGAACACAAGGACAGCATGGGCAACGGCACGCAGATCTGTCCGGGTGAGGCGCAGCGCATGAGTGCGGGCAGCGGTGTGCGTCACAGCGAATTCAATCCCGCAGCGGACGCCGCCACGCATCTGCTGCAGATCTGGATCGAACCGGCCACGCGCGACATCGCGCCCGGCTACGAGCAGATGATGTTTCCAGAAGACGTACGACGCGCCCGCCTGTGTCTCATCGCCTCGCCCGACGGCCGCGAAGGCAGCGTAACGATCCATCAGGACGCGCGGGTATTCACCTCCCTGCTCTTTCCGGGGGAATCCGTCCGTTACACGCTGGCCTCGCAGCGGCGTGGCTATCTGCACGTTGCGCGTGGCGAGGTATCACTGAAAAGTCAGTCCCTGCAACACGGCGATGGCGCAAAGATTTCGGATGAATCCGGTCTCGAAGTCATTGCAACACAAGCCTCGGAAATCCTGCTGTTCGATCTGCCTTGAGAAGAAATCCGTCGAGCGGGTTGTCGGGCTGTCTTCGGCACGTACACCCTATCCGGCGGCGGTTGTTCACAGGGCATGGCTGCGCTCGCCACGCACAAAGCCGACCAAAGGCGTCCCGACTCCCTTCCCCAGCGCCAGCACCTTGAACAGCTCGCCCATCTCGGCCGGGCTGATGAGTTTTTGCACGCCGGAGGCGAGTGCGGCGTAAGCGACTGCGCCACTGTCCTGACGCGCTTCGAGCAGGTGCGCAAGGCCGCAGTTGAGGAGGAACTGTGCCTGGCTGGTATAGCCGAGCACGTCAAGGCCGGCCTCGAAGCCGGCGCCGGCCAGCGCGGTGAAGTCGACGTGCGCGGTGAGATCGTTCAACCCGGGCAGCCAGAACGGGTCGGTGTGGGCATGATGGCGGTAATGGCACATCAGCGTGCCTTCGCTGCGCTGCGGATGGTAATACTCGCGCTGCGGAAAACCATAGTCGATGAGCAGCAACGCGCCGCGCTGCAGGATGCGGCCCCACTCGGCAACCCAGGCGCGAGCGGTCAGGCCTACTTCGGAAACATAGGGCGTTTCGACAAAAGTCAGCTCTGGCAGAACGGCGAGCAGGGGTCCGCTGGCCGGCCATTCTTGCCAGGCAAAGGAATCGCCGTCGAGCGTGACGCCGCGTTCGAAGAAGCCCTCTTCGCGCCAGGCGGCCAGATGTACGGGCAGCGCATCGAGAAGCTCGTTGGCAAGCACGACACCGCTGAACTGCTCCGGCAGGGTGTCGAGCCAGGCCACGCGCTCGGCCAGGTGCGGTGCGGCCGCCAGCGTCTCCTGCTGGCGCGCGCGCAGTTCGCCGGAAAGCTCGAGGATATCGTAGCGCTCGGGCAGCGCGCCGCGCCGCTCCAGCGCTTGCAGCAGACCGAGGGCCAGTCTGCCGCTGCCGGCACCGGCTTCGAGCAGATGAGGATGGCTGGCGGCGAGCAGGGCTTCGATCTGCACGGCCAATGCTTCGGCAAACAGCGGCGAGAGCTCCGGCGCGGTGACGAAGTCCCCTGCTGTACCGAATTTGCGCGCACCACCGCTGTAATAGCCCAGGCCGGGTGCATAGAGCGCCAGCTCCATGTAGCGGGCAAAAGAAATCCAGCCGCCGGTGCGGCCGATGGTGTCACGGATCAGCTCGACCAGTCGGGCGCTTGCCGCGGCCGCATGCGCATCGGGAGAAGGCAGGGACATGAAAAAAGTCTCAGAGGCAGAAAGGCGGTGAGACCGCCAGAGTTCAGTCGCGGCGTCGAATGTGCCTGATTCCGTTAAAATCCGCAAACTCGTCGCCACCTTCGAACCATGCCCCCTTCCCTGCAGGACAAGACCGTCTTGATTACTGGCGCCGCCCGCCGGGTGGGCGCGCAGATCGCGCGTGTGCTGCATACGGCCGGCGCGAATGTGATGCTGCACTACCACCATTCCGGCGAGGAGGCGGCAGCGCTCGCCGAAACATTGAACCGTCAGCGCGACGGCTCGGCAAGCATTGTCCGGGCGGACTTGCGCGATGCATCGTGCCTGCCGCAACTCGTCGAGGAGACCATTCGCCAGCATGGCCGGCTCGATGCCTTGGTGAACAATGCCTCCAGTTTTCACGCCACGCCCATCGGCAAGATCATCGAGACGGACTGGGATGATCTGCTCGGCACAAATCTCAAGGCGCCGCTGTTTCTTGCCCAGGCTGCCGCGCCGCATCTGGCCAAGGCACACGGTGCCATCGTCAATCTGACCGACATCCATGCCGAACGCCCCTTGAAAAACTACCCGCTCTATTGCACGGCCAAGGCCGGGTTGACCGGATTGACGCGCGCGCTGGCGCTTGAACTGGCTCCCCGGGTGCGCGTCAACGCCGTTGCGCCCGGCCCCATCCTCTGGCCGGAGGATGGTTCTTTCGATGAACAGAGGCAGGCACGCGTCCTCTCGCGCACAGCGCTCAAGCACATGGGTGACCCGGCAGACATTGCCCGCACGGTTTTGTTTCTACTGACAGACGCTCCGTTCATCACCGGCCAGGTTCTGGCCGTCGATGGCGGGCGCAGCATCGTCTTATGAGTTCAACCCTTTTAAAAGACCTTTTCGATCCCGCCCTCTCCGGGAAGGAGCGTTTCGAGGCGAACAAGCTGGCCAAACGCCTGCGTCGCAATGTCGGCCAGGCAATCGGCGACTTCAACATGATCGAAGAGGGTGATCGCGTCATGGTCTGCCTCTCCGGCGGCAAGGACAGCCATGCGCTGCTCGATATTCTGTTGCAGATGCGCGAGATCGCACCGATTCATTTCGATCTCGTTGCCGTCAATCTCGACCAGAAGCAGCCCGGGTTTCCTGAAGAGATTCTGCCGCAGTATCTGAAGCGGCTGGGCGTGCCCTTTCACATCGAAGAACAGGACACCTATTCAGTCGTCAAGCGCGTGATCCCCGAGGGCAAGACAACCTGCTCGCTGTGCTCGCGCCTGCGCCGCGGCATCCTCTACCGTGTTGCCAGCGAGTTGAAAGCCACCAAGATCGCACTGGGCCACCATCGTGACGATATTCTGGAAACACTGTTTCTCAACCTGTTCTATGGTGGCAAGCTCAAGGCGATGCCCCCCAAGCTGGTCTCCGACAACGGGCAGCATATCGTCATCCGTCCACTGGCGTATTGCCGCGAGCAGGATCTGGAGAAATGGGCGCAACTGCGCCAGTTTCCGATCATTCCGTGCGATCTGTGCGGCTCGCAGGAACAGCTCAAGCGCAAGCTCGCCAAAGCCATGCTGCGCGACTGGGACAAACGCTTCCCGGGCCGTGTCGAGAAAATCTTCGCTGCGCTGGGCAACGTCGCCCCGTCGCACCTGGCCGATCCGCGGCTCTACGATTTTCGCAACCTGAGGGCCAGCGGCCAACCGGATCCTGAAGGAGACCGTGCCTTCGATCCGGACGAGTTCGACCTGCCCGAGGGGGTGGCAACCCCGGGGGATGAAGTTTGATATGATCACATTCCATTTATATTCATTCCGGTGCTTATCGGCCATCCGGGCCGGAGCCCTGCTTCAAGGGTACGTTGAAAACTGATGAATAAGGCCGAGCGTAATCTCTGTGTCCTGTTTGCCGATATTTCCGGTAGCACCCGGCTGTATGAAAAGCTTGGCGACAAGGAGGCCCTGTACGCGGTCGAGCGGTGCATCAACCGCATGACGCGGGCGACCGAGCAGTTTCGCGGGCGCGTCATCAAGACCATCGGCGACGAAGTCATGGCGGTGTTCGACGACGCCGAGGATTGCATGAGCGCCACCTGCAACATGCAGCAGCGCGTGGAGGACTTGCCGCCGGTTTCGGGCATCAAGCTGTCGATCCGTGCCGGTTTTCACTTTGGCCCGGCCATCGAGGACGCGCAAGATGTTTTCGGCGACACCGTCAATACGGCCGCCCGCATGGCGGGGCTGGCCAAGGCCGGTCAGATCATCACAACCGCCGAAACAGTGGCCACCCTGCCCGATCTGTTGCGGCAATCAACGCGCGAGATCGACGCCTTGTCGGTCAAGGGCAAGGCGGAAAGCATCCACGTGTGCGAAGTGCTCTGGCAGGAGTCGGACGATCTCACCATGAAATCGGCCAGCATTGCCCCCGCACCCATCACCAGCAAGCTGCTCGTTCGTCACGACGGCCGGGAAAAGGTGCTGAACGCCACCCACGATGTTTTTCTGCTCGGGCGCGATGTCAGTTGCGATTTCATCATTGGCGACCGTCGCGCGTCGCGCACCCATGCGCGTATCGAGCGGCGGCGTGACAAGTTTGTGCTGATCGACCAGAGCACCAATGGCACGTATGTGACACTTGACGGCGAGGCGGAATTCACCCTGAAGCGGGAAGAGGCCTTGCTGCGCAACAAGGGGAAAATTTGTTTTGGCCATCCTTTTGCCGCAGGTGATGAGGTGGTCGAGTTCCAGGCGAACTGATCCGCGCACATCCTGAAGCACGAAAGGCTCCATTCGGAGCCTTTCGTGCTTCAGCCTCTTCGCTCTTGAGCAGCTACATCGAGATTTTCTTCAATGTCTCCGGGTTTTTGACGACCGCTTCACGTCGATCAGCAGGCGCGTCAAGAAGAGCTGCCGGTGGCAGAGTGTCCAGGCGCGCGAGGATCTGCGCATCCTTGCATCCCGCATCAAACGCCACGGCAATATCATTGCTGCCGTCCAGGCCGGCCCCTGCACCGACACCACCTGACACTGCATTGAAACATTGCCTGCCCAGCTTGTGGTTGAGGGGTTGCAGGATCGTGGCCCTGACCAGATCGACCGGATTGCTCAACCCGCCGGAGAGAACCACGTCGTAGCTCGCTTCCCCGCCACGGCCGCTGGGCGGATTGGCTGCCAGCACGCCAAGAAGTCCGGTCAGCTCGCGAAAGACTTGTTGGGCGGTGTCCTGGTCCGGCAGGCCCTGCAACTTGAGGCGCACCTTCAATCCATTGAAATGAAAATGCGACAGGAAAAATTCCTTTGAAAATTCCTCGCCAATCAATTTCCCGATATCCCGCAAGGCTTCGTCTTCCGACGCCCAGCTGGTTTTCTCCGGGATCTGGGTATTGAAATAAATTTCTTCGCCGGTCTTCTTGTCGGTTGCCTTGACCGTCCAGGAGGTCAGAACGAATTTCTCGATGGTGATGCCCGAAGCCGCGAGCTTGGCCGATAGTTTCTTGAATTTCGCTTCACCGGTGACGGCGAAATCGGCACCTCCCTGGTTCTGCTTCGCCATATCGTCGTTCCAGAGCCGGAAGCCGAAGGACAGGATGCGCTCCTTGAGCAGGTTTTCGGCAATCGGGGAGCGTTGGGCAGGAGCCGCCGGATCGGCGTCCGCACTCTTTGTCATGATGGCGACCGAGATCTTCGGATCGCCATTGTTGCGAATGAAGTCGATGCGTTCTTCCTGAGACATCTGGTTGAGCGATTTTTGTACTTCGCGTACCCGTACGGCGGCACGGGTCGTGATCGACATCAGACCGTCCTTGCCAAGTCGGGGAGGCTGTTCCTCGATCACGGCCTGGATGAAATTGCCGCTGCGCGAGAGCAGTTTGTCGCGCACCAGCGCATAGTTCCGGCTTAACGACCCCTGATCGACATACAAGGCCAGCGCTTTTTCGACGAGCTGGCGCCGCGCATCCTCGCGCAGGTCGGCATTGAGCAGACTCTTGTCTGCCTCGTACCGCGGATTGGATGGATCGGCGAGCCCGAGCGCGCTGATGGTCATCAGGTTCGGATCGCCGGAAGGTGTGGAGACCGGCAAAGGCACGGCTTGCGTCTGGGCAACCGGAGCCTCGCTGCCCGGAGGAACGGGAACCGCCCCCTGTTGTCCTGCAGGTTTGCCCATGAAGAGATACAGGCTGGCACCGAGCCCGAGCACGGCGATGCCGGCCATGAGGGCCAGGATGAGGCCGTTCGAGGAGGCGTTTTTTTTCTGAGGGAAGGCAGCAGGCGTCGCGGCAGCGGCCGGGGTTTGTGCGGCAGGGCGGGGAGACGCCGTTGCGGGAGTCTTTTCGGCTGCCTGGGCCAGCATATTCCCGGCGTCGTCCACCAGCGTTGCATCGTCATCCAGCGGCACGGCCTGTCCGGCCGCCGCCATTTTCAGCGCGGCGGCGAATGCGCTGCCGTTCTGGAAGCGCTCGTCCGGACGTTTGGCCAGTGCCTTGCGGATCAGGGCGTCAAACGGCCGTGGTACCTGGACATTCAGTGCCGAAGGGGCGGGCGGCTCCTCCTTGAGCACCTTGTGCATGATGGTGGTGAGGGCGCCGGTGAAGGGTTTTTCACCCGTCAGGAACTGGTAGAGGATGACGCCGGCCGAAAAAAGATCGGAGCGGCCGTCGACGGTCTGGCCCATGAACTGTTCGGGTGACATGTAGCTCGGCGTGCCGAGTACCGAGCCGGCCTGTGTCAGACTGGAGGATTCGACACGGGCAATGCCGAAGTCGGCGACCTTCACCGTGCCATCCTTCAGCAGGATGATGTTGGCCGGCTTGATGTCGCGATGCACGACGCCGTTACGGTGGGAGAAGTCGAGCGCATCGAGCAGCTGGCTCATGATGCGAACGATTTCCGTCATGGGAAAGCGCTCGTCCGCATCAAAATAATCTTTCAGCTCGCGCCCTTCGACAAACTCCATGGCGATGAAGGCAGTATCTCCATCCATGCCGTATTCGTAGATCGAAACAATGTTGGGATGGTTGAGACGACCGGCCGCCTGCGCTTCGCGTTTGAAGCGGGCCAGGATTTCTTCGGATTCAGCCCGGTCGAGCTGATCGCCACGTACGGTTTTCAAAGCGACACGGCGGCCAATCATCGGATCGAAGCCGTCATAGACGATGCCCATGGCACCCTGACCAAGTTCGCCGCGGATTTCGTACTTGCCGAGTTTCTTCAGCTCAGTCATGCCAGTGGCTCCCTCAACATGCGTGGGGCGGCGGGGTGTCATCATCACACCGGCCCCGTCTCAATGTGGCGCTGTCAATCCGCTCGTGCGGTACGCACGGTGGACAACCGGGCTGCGGTGCGCAGCGGGCGGTCACTTGTATTTGGAATCGATTTCCCAGACGTTTTTCTGCACCAGGCGCTGCACCATGCCGTCGAGGGTCAGGCCACCGGATTCTCCGCCTGAAAAGCCAAGTACCGATGTCGATTTGGCGCCCAGTTCCATTTTTTCTTCGGTATAGCCGGTTGCGACCTGTTCAGTGGTGTTGGCGTCGATGATCTTGTAGCGCATGCCGATGATCCAGACCCCCGTCGATTCCCCGGTTTCCACGGAACTCACGACCACATCGCCGGCGGCTCCTCCGCGACCACCGCCAAAAATACCGATGAGCGCTCCAAGCGGACGTCCGCTGAAGCCCTCTTGTGCCTGCGCCACCTGCTCGGCCTTGAGAATGTCGAATTTCATGATCCACTTGGTGGTTTTCAGCTTGCCCTTCTGCAGATACTTGCGTGCTGCCTGCGGATCGCCGAGGTTGTAGGCAAGCTGGAATTCCTGCAGAAGATTGCCGAGGTTCGCGCGTTCAAGAACCTTGAAATTGGCCTTGCCGAGTTCGAGCTCGGCAAAGTCGGCGATATTGTTCGGGCCGAATTTCTGTGCGAAGTTGGCATTGTTGCTCTTGACTTCCCCGGGGATGACGACGATGGCCGGACCGGGCTTGCCGGCATTGACGTACTCGACCGGCTTGTACATGCCCTTGTCAGCCATTTCGTTGGCTTTCTGCGAAGTGCTGCTGCCCTGCGTCGGAGAAGGACTCTCGAAAGTCGGTTGTGCCAGAGCGGCGCCCGTGGAGAGGCAAAAGACGCCAGAGACGCACAGGGCCAGGCGTGAGACGAAACGTGCAACATTCATGTGAACCCCCGATTTATTTGTTCTTGCCGGCGATACGGCAGTAATCGTTGTAGAGCCGGGCAACGACTTCATCCGACTGCTCATTGACCAGCGTCAGTGCCATGCCGAGGGTGTCCGTACCGGAATAGGATTCATCCCGTGCGGCAACGCTGGAAATGGTCTTGCCGCCAGCCGAAACCAGTGTAAATCCCATGTGTACGGCAACTTCGTTGATCTTCAATACCGGATTGATGCCGGTCTGTGTTGTGATCAGGCCACGCAGAATGAAATTGGCACCGAGTTTTTTTGATGCGTTGAGGGCGGCATCCGGATCGTTACGGAAATGCGCATCGATTTCTGCCTGGGCGATCTGGGCGCGAATTTCTTCCTGGGTGTAAGTTTTCAGGCCAAGTGCGCGCAGGCGGTGATTGATGGCCTGAAAGTGCGGGCCATAGCGACTTTGTGTGGTGTTGTATCCGTTCGAGGTCCGCTCGGCAATCACCACCATGATTTTCTGGTTCTTGAGTTGTTGCCTGCAGGGTGTCGAGACCAGCTGGCCGATGCGTGCACCACGTTCCTGCTCTTCTGCCTGGGAACGGGCTTCATCCTCGGAAAACTTGAAGGCCCGGGCGCTGCCGCATACCAGAGCCAGCGAGACAAGACAGGAGAGCGTGAGCAGCAGACGGGCGTGGCGCATGGGCATGGATTGCGTGCGAACCGATGCAAAGTGGGTGATTTTGGCAAAAAAGAAGGCTCCGTTCAACCCTTCCGTAAGGGTTGAACGGAGAATGAAGACAGAAGGCAGCGGCGCTACTTGGCGGCAGGCTGGGCGGCCGGTTCGGTTGCGGCAGCCGGTTTGTCCGCCTTGAGGCACTCGCTCATGAATTGCTTGCGCTTGTCACCCTTGAGTTTCTGCGTCTTGGCCTCCTTGTTGCACTCTTTCATGCGATTTTGCTGTGCGACCTGCTTGGCAGAGGGTGCTTTTTTGGCTTTGGCCGGGGTTGCGGGTGCGGCGGCCGGGGCGGCGGCAGGTGCCGGGGCGGGGGTCGCTGCGGGGGCCTGTGCCAGCGCAACATTTGCGGCAAACAGGGACACGGCCGCGGCCAGAATCAATCCTTTCATCTTTTTCTCCTTGTTCAGTAGGTTTGCGGCAAGAGGCCGCGCAGAGAAAACGCTTCGCAGGGACCGCGGGTTGACAGCGGCATCAATCGTCCTGCATAGACTGCTTTTGCCGTTCGATGAATTCAAGCGTGCTGTCGATACCGCGCAGCAGCAGGATGGTCGAGCGCACGGCCGCCTCGAGCAGGACGGCGAGATTGCGGCCCGCAGCGACCGGAATGTTCACCTTGCGCACCGGAACGCCGAGGATTTCTTCGTTTTCGGCACCCAGCGGCAGACGCTCGATGTCGGGTACACCTTTTTGCGGGCGCAGCAAATGGACGATCAGCTTGAGTGTCATCTTGCGCCGGCAGGCCGTTTCGCCGAATACCGTGCGGATATTCAGCACACCCAGGCCCCGGACTTCGAGAAAATCACGCAGCAAGGGCGGGCAGTAGGTTTCGAGCAGATTCGGGCCGACGCGGGCGATTTCAACCATGTCGTCAGCAACCAGGCCGTGGCCACGCGAGATGAGTTCGAGCGCCAGCTCGCTTTTGCCAACGCCCGAGTCGCCCGTGATGAGGACGCCCATGCCGAGCACATCCATCATGACGGCATGCCGCTCCACGGTTTGCGCCATCTGGCGTGCCAGCCAGCGATGCAGCATGTCAATGACAATGGCGGCCGCCACGGGGGTAGAAAACAGTGCCGTGCCGGATTTCTCGCAGGCTTCGCGCACAACGCCCTGGATCGGACAGCCGTCGGCGACGATGATGACCGGCGGTTGTGCGGCGACGATCTCCTGCATGTGGCGGGAGACACGCGCGGCAGGTTGTTTGTTGGCCCAATTGACTTCGGGTGTACCGATGACCTGGACACGCTCGGGGTGGATCAGGTTGAGGTGGCCGACCAGATCGGAAGGGGAGGAAAACTGGGTATTGTTCTTGATGGGAACATCAAGATTGCCGCCGACCCAGAGCAGCCGCAACCCTTCCCGATGGGTCTCAAACAGCTGTGCGACGCTCGCCTGCCGCATGCGGCACCCAATTCGTCATCAGGGCATGGATGGCCGCCGCATCGCTTGCAGCAGCCAGCTGTTCCCGGAAAAGCCGGTCGGAAAACATTTGTGCCAGTTCCGAGAGGATCTGCAGATGCTGCTCGTTGGCCTGTTCCGGCACCAGCAGAATGAAAAGAAAACGGACCGGCTTGGCATCCGGTGCATCAAACTGGATCGGCGCAGACAGACGGAGGAACGCTCCGAGTGCTTCTTTCAGTCCCTTGATACGTCCGTGCGGAATGGCAATGCCTTGCCCCAGGCCGGTCGAACCGAGTTTTTCGCGGGCAAACAGGCTGTCAAACACCACCCCTCGGCCAAGCCCCTGATTGTTCTCGAAAAGGATGCCTGCCTGCTCGAAGACCCGCTTCTTGCTGCCCGCATCCAGATCGACCAGGACGTTGGCAATGGGAAGTAGCTTGGCGATCAGGTTCATGAGCTTTACATGAAACGGAAAAGGGTGATCTGGCTGTGCGACGGGATAGGGACGGGGAGCCGTGTGGGAGAGCCGCACTTCGTTGGACTGGGGGCGGATTATACCGGGAATGGCGCCCGGGTGTACACGCGGCCAGTGCAACGCGGACACCCGGGCAGGGAACTATTCGTCAGAAATTTGCCGCTTCAGGCCTTCGTGGGCATGGTCGGATTGTTTCTCCTTGTGCTTGACCACCTGTCGGTCAAGCTTGTCGGCCAGGGCGTCGATGCTGGCATACAGGTTTTCGTCCTGGGCTTCGACAAAAATGCTCTTGCCGCGCACCTGCACGGTGACCTCCGCCTTTTGTCTGAGCTTTTCCACTGACAGAATCACATGTGCCGAGGTAACGTGATCGAAATGGCGCAGCACCCGATCCATCTTGGTCTGGACATAGTCGCGAATGGCAGGCGTGACTTCGAGGTGATGGCCGGTGATGTTGATGTTCATAAAGGCTCCTTGGTGAGTAGGGGCCGGAGAGGATCGTTCCAGCCCATTGGGTCAAGATGATCGGCAATCAGATTGTTTTCCTGAGGCTGACCGGCGGGATGTTGAGCGCTTCACGGTATTTGGCGACCGTGCGCCGCGCCACCACAATGCCTTGTTGGCCGAGGATCTCGCTGAGCTTGGAATCCGAGAGCGGTTTCTTGCCGTCTTCGGCACTGACGAATTGTTTGATCAGGGCGCGGATGGCGGTCGAGGAGGCCGCGCCACCCGTCTCGGTGGCGACATGGCTGCCGAAAAAGAATTTCAACTCGAAAACGCCGCGCGGTGTCGCCATGTACTTCTGGGTGGTTACCCGGGAGATGGTCGACTCGTGCAGGCCGAGCTGCGTGGCGATTTCGCGCAGGATGAGCGGGCGCATGGCCACTTCGCCGTGCTCGAAGAACTGGCGCTGACGGTCGACAATGGTCTGCGAGACGCGCTGGATGGTCTCGAAGCGCTGCTGCACATTCTTGATCAGCCAGCGAGCCTCCTGTAACTGGCTGGCGAGCCCGGAGCCGCGGTTTTTCTGCAGTATTTCGGCATACAGCCGGTTGATGCGCAGTTTCGGCATGGCATCGGTGTTGAGTGCAGCCACCCACTGCCCGCGCGACTTGCGCACAATCACGTCAGGCACGACATAGCGTGTCTCGGCAGCTGTAAATTGGGCACCGGGCCGCGGATTGAGCGAACGAATCATGGACTGTGCATTGCGCAGCTCGTCTTCGTTGCAAGGCAAGACCTTCATCAAACGCGCGTAGTCCCGCGTGGCCAGCCGATCCAGATGCTTGCGGGTAATCTCGAGCGCCAGCTCGCGCGTCCGGGAAGCGGGCCGAGAAACGAGCTGCAGGCTCAAGCATTCTGCCGCGTTACGCGCACCGATGCCGGGAGGATCGAGGTTCTGTAAATGCTTCAGGGCGATTTGCAGCTCTTCGGGCTCGACGTCCAGCTCTGCCGGCAGCAACTCGGCCAGCTCTTCCATGTCCTGCGCCAGATAGCCGTCTTCGTCGAGCGCTTCGACCAGGAACAGGACCAGACTGCGGTCGCGCTCGGAAAGAGGCATCATCGCCAGCTGATCGCCGAGGTGATCGCGCAAGCTCGTGGCCGCAGCCTGGATTTCGGCGTAGGAAGGCTCGTCATCATCATGGGGGTCGCGTGTTGAAGCGGAGCCCGTTTCAACAGGCCATTCAGGGGTGTTCAGCTCGGGATAGTCGGGCTGGGTCTCGGTACTTTGCGAAGATTGCGTCTGTTGCAGGGTGTCGGTCGTGGCCGGGTATGCGTTTGCATCCTGCATCGGTTCGTCTGCCCGTTCGAGCAGAGGGTTCTCCTGCAGGAAATTCTCGATTTCCTGATCCAGTTCGAGCGTGGAGAGTTGCAACAGGCGGATCGACTGCTGCAGCTGAGGCGTCAGGGCGAGATGCTGCGAGAGCTTGAGCTGAAGAGTCTGTTTCATCGACCGACGGATAGAGCCGGAAAGCGCCAGGAACCGGAAACGTCAAAGGCGGAAATGCTCGCCCAGGTACACCTTGCGCACGCTTTCATTGTAGACGATTTCCTCGGGCCTGCCTTGCGCCAGCACCTCGCCCTCGTTGATGATGTAAGCGTGATCACAGATACCCAGGGTTTCACGCACGTTATGGTCGGTGATCAGCACGCCGATGCCGCGCTCCTTGAGGAAGCGGATGATTTTCTGGATGTCGAGTACGGCAATCGGATCGACGCCGGCAAACGGTTCGTCAAGCAGGATGAAGCGTGGCCGGGTGGCAAGCGCCCGGCAGATCTCGACGCGTCGCCGCTCGCCGCCGGAGAGCGAAATGGCGGTATTGTCACGCAGGTGGGCGATGTGCAGTTCGGCAAGGAGATTGTCGAGACGCTGCTCGATCTCGTCATCGTCGAGCGACTGCAGCTCGAGGACGGCACGGATGTTCTCGGCAACGTTGAGCTTGCGAAAGACCGATATTTCCTGCGGCAGATAGGACAGGCCAAGATGGGCGCGGCGATGGATCGGCAGATGCGTGAGCCTTTCGCCATCGATGTCGATGTCGCCGCTGTCGGCGCCCACCAGCCCGACGATCATATAAAAACAGGTGGTTTTGCCTGCGCCGTTGGGGCCAAGCAGGCCGACCACTTCGCCGCTTTTCACTTCGAAGGAAACCCCCTTGACGACTGCGCGCGACTTGTATTTTTTGCGCAGGTCGGTGACTTTCAGCAGACTCATTCTTCCGTATCCTTGAGCAGCTTGCGGATGACATCGATGGCAAAGCCGCGGCCTTGCAGAAAACGCGCCTGACGCGCATAGTCGTTGCGATTAGCCGGTGGCGCGGCAAATTTTCGCTGCCAGAGAGTGCGTGCACGCTCGAGTTCGCTGTCGCCCTCTACTGTCAGGGCGGCGTCGATGATTCCCTCATCGACGCCCCGGCGACGCAGATCATGGCGCAGACGGGTGTTGCCGTGGCGGGCCACATGCGCATGGATATAGGCTTCGGTGAAACGCGCATCGCAGAGCAGGCCGGCCTGTTCGAGCTGGTCAAGCACCGTCAGGATTTCCTCGGGAAGAGCGCGCGCCGAGAGCTTGCGGATCAATTCGGCGCGTGTATGTTCGCGGCGTGCCAGCAAGCGCAAGGCCGCGGATTTCAGTGCTGCGCTCAAGCCTCGCCCGCAACGGCATCCTGTTGTTCGCCGACACCTACCGCGGCGCGGATCTTGTTCTCGATCTCGCGCGCCAGATCAGAATGCTCTTTGAGGTATTCGCGCACGTTGTCCTTGCCCTGACCGATGCGCTCGCCATTGCACGAATACCAGGCACCGGATTTCTCGATCAGCTTGTGATGGACCCCCAGCTCGATGATCTCCCCCTCGCGCGAAATCCCCTCGCCATAGAGAATGTCGAATTCCGCCTGGCGAAAGGGCGGCGCCACCTTGTTCTTCACCACCTTGACGCGTGTCTCGGAACCGACGACCTCATCGCCTTTCTTGATGCTGCCGATGCGACGGATGTCCAGGCGCACCGAGGAATAGAATTTCAGGGCGTTGCCGCCGGTGGTGGTTTCCGGATTGCCGAACATGACGCCGATCTTCATGCGGATCTGGTTGATGAAGATGACGAGGGTATTGGTGCGCTTGATGTTGGCGGTGAGCTTGCGCAGGGCCTGACTCATGAGGCGCGCCTGCAAGCCAGGCAACTGGTCGCCCATCTCGCCCTCGATCTCGGCCTTCGGGGTGAGCGCGGCGACCGAGTCGATCACCACGACATCGATGCCACCCGAGCGCACCAGCATGTCGGCGATCTCCAGTGCCTGCTCGCCGGTGTCCGGCTGGGAGATGAGCAGATCGGCGACGCTCACGCCGAGTTTCGCGGCGTATTGCGGGTCCAGTGCGTGTTCCGCGTCGATGAAGGCGGCCGTACCGCCGAGCTTCTGCATCTCGGCGATGACCTGCAGGGTCAGCGTTGTCTTGCCGGAGGATTCCGGGCCGTAGATCTCCACCACGCGGCCGCGCGGCAGGCCACCGATACCCAGTGCGATGTCCAGGCCGAGCGAACCGGTCGACACGACCTGGATATCGCGATCCACTTCGCCGTCGCCCAGGCGCATGATCGAGCCCTTGCCGAACTGTTTTTCGATTTGTGCGAGGGCTGCAGCGAGCGCTTTGCCTTTGTTGTCGTCCATTGCCAGTACTCCGTGAATAGTCGCGTGGATTATGGCACAGTTCTTGCCGCACAATGCCGGAATGCCACGGGGAGACGCTGAAGAAATGAGCGCGGCGGAGGCAGTGCAAGAGGCATGACGCATGGAGACCGGGACAGGTCGGAGGGATCGGCGCGGAAGCGCGGTTTTGTGTCAACCGCGCACAATGGGGCAATATGCCGCTCCCGTGTTCGGTACCTCACCCGGCGACTGCACCGCCCAGATAAGCCTCGATGACCCTGGCGTCGGTTTTTACCTGTGCCGGTGCGCCTTCGACAATCAATTTCCCGTAGTCGAGAACCGCAATGCGGTCACATAGCCCCATCACCAGACGGACATCGTGTTCGATGAGCAGAATGGTCAGGCCGTCGCTGCGCAACGCCTCCACCAGCTTTTGCAGTCCGCTGGTTTCTGTGGCGTTCATGCCGGCTGCCGGCTCATCCAGAGCCAGCAACAAGGGATCGGTTGCCAGGGCGCGGGCAATTTCCAGGCGGCGCTGGTCGCCATACGCCAGATGGCGGGCAAGACGGTTGCTGTGCCGGGCAATGCCGACATACTCGAGCAATTCATGCGCCCGCCTTTCAATGGCTGCCTCTTCAGCGCGGGTCCTGCGATCGCGCAGGACGGCACCCATAACGCCTGCCGACGTGCGCAGATGGCGGCCGAGCATGACGTTTTCCAGGGCCGTCATGTTGGCAAAAAGCCGGATATTCTGAAAAGTGCGGGCAATGCCGGCATGCGCCACCTGATGCGGTGCCGAAACATTCAGACGCTTGCCATTGAAATTGAAAAAGCCGTGATCGGCCCGATACAGTCCGGTCAGCACATTGAAGAAAGTGGTCTTGCCTGCTCCATTGGGGCCGATCAGCCCGTAAATTTCCCCGCGACGAATGGTGAGTGACACCTCATGCAGGGCGCGCACACCACCAAAATCCTTGCGGATCGCACAGGCTTCGAGGAGCGTATCACTCACGAAAGGTGCCCTGATGCAAGACAAGCGGAGGCCATGGACACCAGAGGGGCAGCACGGCCGATCACGATGATTCGCCCTCTTCGGCGAGGGGTTGCGTGCGCGCCAGTTCCCGCTTGCGCCGTGCCTCCGGCCACAGGCCGGCGGGTCGGTAGAGCATGACCAGGATCAAAGCCAGGCCAAACAGCAGCATGCGCAGGGTTTCAGGATCGAGGACGACCCGGCCGAACAAAGTCAGCTGTAGTGGTACGGCGCCATGACGCAGTGCCTCGGGCAGGATCGACAGAAGCAGGGCGCCCAGGATCACTCCGGGAATATTGCCCATGCCGCCCAGCACCACCATGCACAACACGATGATCGACTCCATCAGGCTGAAGCTCTCCGGACTGACGAATTCCTGGAAACTGGCAAACAGTCCGCCGGCAACGCCGCCAAAGGTCGCCCCCATGGCAAAGGCGAGCAGTTTGATGTTGCGGGTGTTGACGCCGCAGGCCTTGGCAGCGATTTCGTCTTCGCGGATTGCCACCCAGGCGCGTCCGATACGCGAATCCTCGAGCCGGATCGAGACAAAAACGATCAGCAGGGAAAAGATCAGGAACAGGTAGTAATAAAGATAAGTGGATGGGATCGCCAGACCGAAAACATTCAGCGTTTTTGAAAGGGGAAAACCGGCCAGGGACACCGGGTCGATCTGGCTGATGCCCTGCGGGCCATTGGTGATGTTGACGGGGGCGTTCAGGTTGTTCATGAAAATACGCACGATCTCGCCAAAGCCAAGGGTCACGATGGCCAGATAGTCACCACGCAAGCGCAGCAGCGGGGCGCCCAGCACGGCGCCGAAAATGCCGGCGACCAGTGCGCCCAGCGGCAGGATGGCCCAGGCGGACCAGTGGATGCCAAAGTGCGGCGAGGCAAGCAGGGCATACAGATAGGCGCCCACCGCGTAAAAGGCGATATAGCCCAGATCAAGCAGGCCGGCAAAGCCGACGACGATGTTCAGGCCCAGGGCCAGCATGATGTAGAGCAGGGCGAAATCGAGGATGCGCACCCAGGAATTACCCAGGCCGTGACCGACGATGAATGGCAACACGGCGAGCACCGCCCCGATCAAGACCATGCCCGCGAGGGCTGTGCGCTTGTCGGTATTCACGACACCGGACCGCCCCGGGGAGACACCGAGCCGACGACATGGCGCAGGCGCAGCCTGCGAACCCTGATCATCTCCGTCCGGCGGGCGGGAAATGGAGATGGACTCATCATGCCCGCTCGGCCACCTTTTCGCCCATCAGTCCTGAAGGGCGGAAGATCAGCACAAGGATGAGGACGAAGAAGGCAAAGACATCCTGATAATTGCTGCCGAGAAAACCTCCGGTCAGATCTCCGATATAACCCGCACCGAGGGATTCGATCAGGCCGAGCAGTACCCCTCCGAGCATGGCGCCGGGCAGGTTGCCAATGCCGCCCAGCACGGCGGCCGTAAAGGCCTTCAGCCCGAGGATGAAGCCCATGTAATAGTGGGCGATCGAATAGTTGGCGCTGACCATGACGCCGGCGACCGCGGCCAGGGCGGAACCGATGAGAAAGGTGGCCGAAATGATGGCGTTGATATTGACACCCATCAGACCGGCCATCTGCGGGTTTTCCGCCGTTGCGCGCATCGCCCGGCCAAGCCGTGTTTTGTTCACCAGCAACATCAGGCCGGCCATGATCGAGGCGGCCAGCAACACGATACCGATCTGTAAATCGGTGATCGTGGCGCCAGCGATTTCGCGCGCACTGTCGGGCAGGATCGGCGGGAAGGAATGGTAGTTGCGTCCCCAGAAAATCATCGCCACTTGCTGCAGGAAGATGGATACGCCAATGGCCGTGATGAGCGGTGCCAGGCGCGGCGCGCTGCGCAGCGGCCGGTAGGCGACGCGCTCGATGGTGAAGCCGAGCGTCATGCACACCGGGATCGCCACGAGTATGCCGGCCAGTACGACGACAATGCCGGGCAGGCCGCTGCCGGCCAGCAGCTTGATGACGCTCAGCGCTGTCAGCGCGCCAATCATCACCACTTCGCCGTGGGCAAAATTGATCAGCCCGAGAATGCCATACACCATGGTGTACCCGAGCGCGACGAGCGCATAGATACTGCCCAGCACCAGGCCATTGATGATCTGCTGGATGAAGGTGTCCATCGTTTGGCGAATGCCTGCGCAAAGACGGTTTCTGCCGTCTTTGCGCAAGTGACAGAATTGTTACTTTTTGTCTTCTTGCGGAGCGCCAGGGGCAGGATTTTCCTGAACGCCCCCTGTGGCGGCAGGCGCCGCTGCCGCTTGTGCGGTACCGCCGATCGTCTCCAGCGGCTCCCACTTGCCGGCCTTCGACTGGTAGAGCGTGATGGCGCCATCCTTGACATCCCCTCTTTCGTCAAAGGTGATGCGGGCGGTGACTCCGTCGAATCGGGTTTTTGGTAATTCCTCGAGATACTTTGCCGTGCTCACCGAGCCGGCACGCTTCATGGCATCGATCATGACGTTGACGGCATCATACGAATACGGCGCATAGAGCTGGATCGGCACATCGAAGCGTTTTGCGTATTTTTCCTTGAAGGCCGCGCCCCCGGGCATCTTCTCCAGCGGCACACCGGGCAGCGAGCAGTAATGGCCTTCGGCGGCATCGCCCGCCAGCTTGTTGAATTCCGTCGTGCACCCGCCATCGGCAAAAATCATCCGCGGCTTGATGCCGAGCTTTTTCAGTTGCTGTGCCATCGGCCCGGCCTGTGCATCCATGCCGCCATACATGATGAGATCTGGTTTTTTCGATTTGATCTTGGTGAGAATGGCCGAGAAATCGGTGGCTTTATCCGTTGTGAATTCGCGCGCAACGATCTGGGCGCCGCCGGCTTTGGCGGCTTTCTCGAATTCGTCGGCCACGCCCTGCCCGTATGCCGTACGGTCGTCGATGATGGCGATTTTTTTCGCTGCCAGCTGGTGGGTGGCATAGCCGCCGAGCACCTTGCCTTGCTGTTCGTCATTGGCCATGACGCGATAGGCTGTCTTGAAACCCTGCTGGGTGTATTTCGGATTGGTTGCCGAAGGAGAAATCTGCGGAATGCCCGCTTCGGCATACAGCCGGGAGGCGGGGATCGTGGTGCCGGAATTGAGGTGGCCGATGACGCCATTGACCTTCGCGTCGATGAGTTTTTGCGCCACCGTCGTGCCCTGCTTCGGATCGGCCTGATCATCTTCGCCCATCAGCTCGAAGGTAACCTTGTTGCCGCCGATTTCCAGCTGGGCGGCATTCGCTTCCTCGATGGCCAGACGCGCACCATTTTCGTTGTCCTTGCCCAGATGCGCCTGCGGGCCGGTGAGCGGTGCGACATGGCCGATCTTCACCACGGTAGCGGATTTTTCCACGACGGCTGCGGGCTGCTGTTCGGCCTGGGGTGGGGGTGGGGCTTCCTGCTTGCCGCAGGCCGCGAGCATGACGGTGGATGCGAAGGCAACGCCACAGGCTTTCAACGAAAATTGCATGATTCACCTCTCCTCAAAAGTGTCCTTCTACTGAATATCCCGATGCCTGGTCTTCCGGTCTTTTTATGGCAAACAAATGTGCGCGGGGATTGTGCTGGCCGGGGCGGGGGATGTCAATGAAAAGCCGGATCGAAAAGAGCATACAAAAAAGCCAGCCCGAAGGCTGGCTTTTGGGTCGGGCGGGAAACCCGCTCACTTCATGCTGAGGATCCATGCGACGAGTTTATGGATGTCGGCATCGGAAACGGTTGCATTGGGAGGCATCGGTATCGGACCCCAGACCCCCGAGCCGCCCTTCTTGACCTTGGCTTCCAGCTTGGCCGGCGCATCGGCCTGACCGGCGTATTTCTTGGCGACATCCTTGTACGAAGGACCGACGACTTTCTTGTCAACGGCGTGGCAGCTCATGCAGTTCTTGGCCTTGGCCAAGGCCTCGTCGGCAGAAGCCTGACCGGCGATGAGCAGGCCGGCGCTGGCGAGCAACAGGGTTTTCAGCAATTTCATTTTTTTGAGTCCTCTCAAGCGTGGTTAAATAAAGCGCCGATACTCTAAATCAATTCCGGGGTCTTGCAAACCCGTTCCAGACAAGAGAAATCGTCGATGGGCTCCAGGCACTTAACGCCGCAACAGACCCATGCGTTGACATGGCGGGTGGGAGGTTTGACCAGGACGGCGGGCAATCCGGTGCTGGACAGAGGGGCCAGCACCATGTGGCACGGCAGGTAGCGTATCGCCAGTTTTTTTGCCCAATCAATAACTTGGGTCTCAGGGCCGGATAATACCGTGATTGCCGGAGGAGTCAGGAACTCCTCCAGCGCCATGAGCAGGGTGGCAAAGGCGCCGGGTTGGCGTGTCATGTCGGCAAAATACAGTTTCAGGGTGCGTTCGGCGGCTTCCAGGTAGCGAGCGTCGCCGGTGAGGTGGCCGAGCCGCTGCAGGGCGAGTGCTGCGCTGCCGTTACCGGAGGGAGTGGCATTATCCTGCCCGGTCTTGAGACGATGGATCAGTTTTTCGTGATCATGGCGGGTAAACCAGAATCCGCCCGCCTCATCGGCAAAATCCGTCAGCAAAGTGCGGCCAAGCTGTTCGGCCCATTCGAGCCGCTGCGGGTCGAATTCGGCCTGCAGGCATTCGAGGAGGGCCTTCAACAGAAATGCATGATCGTCGAGATAGGCGTTCAGATGCGCCTGCCCGTCCTTGCAGGTGGCGAGCAGGCGTCCGTCCTGCCACAGATGCCTGTGCAGAAAGGTGAGCGCACGCTTCGACGAATCGAGCCAGTCTGCGCGATCGAACACGCGGGCAGCATGGGCCATGCCCTCGATCATCAGCGCATTCCAGCTGGTCAGGATTTTTTCGTCACGCCCGGGGCGGACCCGCAGCGAACGTGCTGCAAACAATTTTGTCCGGGCTGATTGAAGCAGGCGCTCACATTCTTCCAGCGGCTGGCCTGTCAGGGCGGCAACTTCGTCGAGCGGGTGTGCGATGCACAAATGCCAGTGGTGGCCTTCGAAGTTCGCTGGCTGGTCAAGGCCGTAGTGGGCGGCCAGTACGGCGTACTCGGACGCCGTTGTGTGATGACTGACTTCTTCGCGACTCCAGACGTAGAACTTGCCTTCCTCATGCTCGGAATCGGCGTCCAGCGAGGAGTAATACCCGCCTTGCGGAGCCTGCATCTCGCGCATCACCCAGGCAGCGGTTTCCTCGACGACACGCTGAAACAGAGGATCTTTTGTCACCAGCCAGGCATCGGCGTACAGGCGCAGCAGGGGGCCGTTGTCGTAGAGCATTTTTTCGAAATGCGGAATGTTCCACGCCTCGTCGACGCTGTAGCGGCAGAAGCCGCCGCCAAGCTGGTCGTAGATGCCGCCCTGCGCCATGTGACGCAGGGTATCGAGCGCCATCCCGGCGCAGCGCGCATTATCCGTGGCGGCATAACGGTGCAGCAGCAGCTCCAGATCGGCCGGATGCGGGAATTTCGGTGCACCGCGATAGCCACCATAGAACACATCGTAATTTTTCCCGACCTGATCGACAAAGCCTTTCAGTGGCGCATCGTCGAGGGCGTCGCTCAGCGGCCGTACCGTGGCGAGGCTGTCCAGTGCGCGCCGGATCTCGTCGCCCTGGCGCTGGAAATCCTCCTTGCGGCTCTGCCAGGCGGCCACCACACGCTGGCACAGGTCGGCAAAACCGGGCTGGCCGTAACGCGGTGTCACGGGAAAATAGGTGCCGCCAAACAGTGGCGCGCCGTCGGGGGCGAGAAACATCGTCAGCGGCCAGCCGCCGGCACGACCGGTGAGCATCTGGTGCGCAAGCTGGTAGATCTGGTCCAGATCGGGGCGCTCTTCGCGGTCGACCTTGATGTTCACAAAGAGGCGATTCATCACCGCCGCCGTGTCGGCATTCTCGAAGGATTCATGGGCCATGACATGGCACCAGTGGCAGGCCGAATAACCGATCGACAACAGAATGGGTTTGTTTTCGCTGCGCGCCAGGGTGAGCGCTTCCTCGCCCCACGGATACCAGTCGACCGGATTGCCAGCGTGCTGCTGCAAGTAAGGCGAGGTTTCCCCGGCGAGGCGATTGGACATGGCGGGGCCTGCCGGCGTAGTGTCAGTGCTCGAGCTGCGTCACGTCGCGCACGGCGCCGGTGTCCGCACTGGTGACCAGTGCGGCATAGGCACGCAGCGCCGGCGAGACAGGGCGTTGCCGGCTGGCCGGCTTCCAGGCGGCGGCCCCCTTCGCCTGCATGGCAGCACGCCGTGTTGCGAGGACTGACTTTTCCACGGCGAGATGGATGCGCCGGTTGGGGATGTCAATCTCGATGATGTCACCCTCCTCGACGAGGGCGATGGCGCCGCCCTGCGCCGCCTCCGGCGAGGCGTGACCGATACACAGGCCGGAGGTACCACCCGAGAAACGCCCGTCGGTGAGCAGCGCGCATTCCTTGTCGAGACCCATCGATTTCAGATAGGAGGTCGGATAGAGCATCTCCTGCATGCCGGGGCCGCCCTTCGGGCCTTCGTAGCGAATGACGATCACGTCGCCGGCAACGATCTGTTTGCCGAGGATCATCTTCACGGCATCTTCCTGCGACTCGCAGACACGGGCGCGGCCGGTGAATTTGAAGATCGAAGGATCGACACTGCCGGTCTTCACGATGCAGCCTTTCTCGGCGATGTTGCCAAACAGCACGGCCAGTCCGCCATCCTTCATGTAGGCATGATCCTTGTCGCGGATGCAGCCGCTGGTGCGGTCCAGATCGAGCGTCGGAAAACGGCGCCGCTGCGAGAAGGCGGTTTGCGTCGGCACGCCTCCCGGGGCCGCGCGGAAAAATTCATGGACGGCCGGATCATCGGTGCGGCGCACATCACAGCAGTCGAGCGCCTCGCCCAGCGACGGATAGAGTATCGTCGGACACTCGCGATGCAGGAGTCCGGCGCGATCAAGCTCGCCCAGGATCGCCATGATGCCTCCGGCGCGATGCACGTCTTCCATGTGGAACTCGGCCACCGCCGGCGCCACCTTCGCCAGATACGGCACACGGCGTGACAGGCGGTCGATGTCGCTCATGGTGAAATTCACACCGGCTTCCTGGGCAGCGGCAAGCAGATGGAGCACCGTGTTGGTCGAGCCGCCCATCGTGA
Source organism: uncultured Rhodocyclaceae bacterium (assembly GCA_964607005.1). Classification (GTDB taxonomy): domain Bacteria; phylum Pseudomonadota; class Gammaproteobacteria; order Burkholderiales; family Rhodocyclaceae; genus Desulfobacillus. The sequence continues at coordinate 5,942 of CAZSHO010000018.1, read as the reverse complement.
TGTCGAGCGTCATGGCGTTCTCGAACGCTTCGAAACTGGCGATGCTGCGCGGCAGCACCGAAGCATCGTCCTGCTTGTACCAGCGCTCGCACAGCTCGACGATCAGGCGGCCGGCCTTGATGAAAAGTTTTTCGCGGTCGGCGTGCGTCGCCAGCAGCGAGCCGTTGCCGGGCAGGGCGAGACCGAGCGCCTCGGCCAGGCAGTTCATCGAGTTGGCGGTAAACATGCCCGAGCAGGAGCCGCAGGTCGGGCAGGCGGAACTCTCGATGGCATGCACTTCCTCGTCGGTGTTCTTGGCGTCGGCCGACTCATAGATGGCATCGATGAGGTCGATGTTGCGCGTCTGTCCATGCCATTGCACCTTGCCGGCCTCCATCGGTCCGCCCGAGACGAACACCACCGGGATGTTCAGGCGCAGCGCAGCCATCAGCATGCCCGGCGTGATCTTGTCACAGTTGGAGATGCACACCATGGCATCGACGGTGTGGGCGTTGATCATGTATTCGATCGAGTCGGCGATGAGATCGCGCGAGGGCAGCGAATAGAGCATGCCGGCGTGACCCATGGCGATACCGTCATCGATGGCGATGGTGTTGAACTCCTTGCCGATGCCGCCGCATGCCTGGATTTCGCGGATGACGAGTTGCCCCATGTCCTTCAGGTGCACGTGACCGGGCACGAACTGGGTAAAGGAATTCACGACCGCAATGATCGGCTTCTTGCCAAAATCGGCTTCCTTGACACCGGTGGCACGCCACAGGGCGCGTGCCCCCGCCATGTTGCGGCCGTGGGTGGAAGTACGGGAACGGTATTCGGGCATGATCGGCTCCTCAGTTAGAATGCAAATTTTAGCGCAACGACTCCCATGCTGATCTATCCCCACATCGACCCAGTGGCCATTTCACTGGGCCCGCTCGCCGTGCGCTGGTATGGGCTGATGTATCTGGCCGGCTTCATCGCCTTCATCCTGCTCGGCCGGCGACGCATCGCACAACGGCCCGATCTGGGCTGGACCCGCAAGGATCTGGACGACCTGCTTTTCTATGGCGTGCTCGGCGTGGTGATCGGTGGGCGGCTCGGCCAGGTGCTGTTCTACGAGCCGGGCTATTACTTCTCCCACCCGCTGGAGATCTTCGCCGTCTGGAAAGGCGGCATGAGTTTTCACGGCGGTTTTCTTGGTGTGCTGGTGGCGCTGACGATCTTTGCGCGGGAGAGGAAACTCGCCTGGCTTGCCGTCACCGATTTCATCGCACCACTGGTGCCGCCCGGTCTCGGCTTTGGCCGCCTTGGCAATTTCATCAATGGCGAATTGTGGGGGCGCGTGGCCGATCCCGATCTGCCCTGGGCGATGGTGTTCCCGCACGTCGACCAGCTCGCGCGTCATCCCTCGCAGATCTATCAGGCGCTGCTCGAGGGCGTCGTGTTGTTTGCCGTGCTGTGGTGGTTTTCAAGGAAGCCACGTGCCCGTGGCGCGGTGTCGGCGGTGTTCCTCATCGGCTATGGCGTGGTGCGCTTCATCGCCGAATACTTCCGCGAGCCGGATACCGGCATCTTCGGCTTCAGTTACGTCATCAGCATGGGCCAGTGGCTGAGTCTGCCGATGATTGCGGCAGGAGTGGCGATGCTGGTCTGGTCGCGCCGGGCCGCGAAGCAATAAGCTGCAGAAGCAGCCCGATCCTCCGGTTTCGAAAAGTCAGTTGCGGCAGGACGGCGCCGCCTGCTCAGGAGCGGTAGCGGTTGATCGCATCACGCGTGGCAAGCGCTGCCTGGCGGGCGCTTGCGGCAAAATCCTCGCCTTTCCCGGCGTAGAGAATGGCGCGCGAGGAATTGATCATGAGCCCCTCTCCTCCCGGGGTGCGCCCGGCCTTGACGGTGGCTTCGATGTCGCCGCCCTGGGCACCGATGCCCGGCACCAGCAACGGCATGTCGCCCACGAGGCGGCGCACCCGGGCCAGCTCGGCCGGGAAGGTGGCGCCGACCACCAGCGCGCACTGGCCGCCGGTATTCCATTTTGTCGCCACCTGCTCGGCGACGTGCAGATAGAGCTCGCGTCCTCCCGATTCGAGAAATTGCAGGTCGGAACCGCCGGCATTCGATGTGCGGCACAGAATGATGACGCCGCGATCCTTCCAGGCCAGATAAGGTTCAATGGAGTCGAAGCCCATGAACGGATTCACCGTCAGCGCGTCGGCGCCGTAGCGCTCGAAAGCCTCGCGCGCGTACTGCTCGGCAGTGGCGCCGATGTCGCCGCGCTTGGCATCGAGGATGACCGGGATGCCAGGATGTTTTTCGTGGATATGGCGGATCAGCGCTTCGAGCTGGTCTTCGGCACGGTTCGACGCGAAATAGGCGATCTGCGGCTTGAAGCAGCAGACCAGATCGGCCGTGGCATCCACAATCGATGCGCAGAATTCATGAATGGCATCGCTGCGCCCCTTGAGGGCGGCGGGGAATTTTGCCGGATCGGGATCGAGGCCGACACAGAGCAAAGAATTATTGCGCGTCCAGGCGGCGCGCAGGGAAGTCATGAAGTTCATGGGCGCATTGTAAATCGGCTTGCTGCACCACAAGCACAGTAGAATTCCGGTTTTCGGGGGTGGAGTAATGTCTGACAAGCCTTTTCGCGTGCTCGGTATCCAGCAGATCGCCATCGGCGGCCTCTCGAAGGAACGGCTGAAGGCGCTCTGGGTGGACAAGCTCGGTCTGACGGTGAGCGGGCATTTTGTCAGCGAGCGCGAGAATGTTGACGAGGACATCTGTGCGATCGGCAGCGGTCCGTTCAGGGTCGAAGTCGATCTGATGCAGCCGCTCGACCCGGAAAAGAAACCCTCCGTGCACACCACGCCGCTCAATCATGTCGGCCTGTGGGTGGATGACCTGCCCCGGGCCATGGCATGGCTGACGCAGCAGGGTGTGCGCTTCACCCCGGGCGGTATCCGCAAGGGGGCAGCCGGTCATGACATCTGCTTTATCCACCCGAAGGGCAACGAGGACTTCCCGCTGGCGGGCGAAGGCGTGCTGATCGAGCTGGTGCAGGCGCCCGAGGACGTCATTCAGGCATTTTCACAACGGCAAGGAGACTAGGTTGAGAAGAAGACAGCTTCTGCAAGGGATGGCCGCAGCGACCCTGCTGGCGATGAGCGGCTGCTCGACGACATCCAACGTCGGCGCCGCGCGCGGCACCGGCCTCATCTTCAGTTACGCGGCCCCCTTCGAAGAGGTCTGGGCAGCGCTGCCGGAATTGCTCAAGGATCTGGGCATCCGCGTCACCGGACAGAATGCCGAAGCCGGCCTCATGACGATCAGCACCGGCGGTGGTGGCTACAGCTGGGGTGACAGCGGCGAGATTTTCGTCGAACGCATCGGCACCCAGGGTAATTGCCGCGTCGAGGTGATTCCGCAAAAAACCCTGGGCATCGATCTGACGCTGAGCGACTGGCCGAAAGACATCCATAACCGGCTCGGCCAGCGCTTCAAGCGGTATTGACGCCCTGACCGGGCGTTTGAGCGGCTCAGATGATCCGCTGCAAGGCTTTTTCGAGACGCTTCACGGAGCGGTCCAGATTTTGCAGCTTGTCCAGGCCAAAGAGACCGATGCGGAAGGTGCGGAAGTGTTCCGGCTCGTCACACATCAATGGCACGCCGGCGGCGATCTGGACGCCCTTGGCGATGAAGTTTTCCCCTGACTGGATGCCCGGATGGCTGGTGAAGCTGACGACCACGCCGGGCGCCTGATAACCGGGTGCGGCCACACTCCAGCAACCGCGCGACTCGAGCAGTCCGCGCACACGCATGCCCAGATCCACTTGCGCCGTCCGCGCCTGCTCGAAGCCCCATTCACGCGTCTCGCGCATCATTGCGGCCACCGTGGCAAGGGCATTGGTCGGCATCGTGGCATGGTAGGCGTGGCCGCCGTTTTCATAGGTCTCCATGATCTGCAGCCATTTGCGCAGATCGGCGGCAAAGCTTGTACTGGTGGTGGCATCGATCAGTTTGCGCGCACGCGCGTTGAGCATCACCAGACCGGCGCAGGCCGGGCCGCTCCAGCTCTTCTGCGGCGCACTCAGCAGAATGTCGACACCGTGCGCCTCCATGTCCACCCACAGCGCGCCCGAGGCGATGCAATCGAGCACCAGCAGTCCGTCATGTTCATGAAGCGCACCGGCGACCGCATCGATATAGCTGTCCGGAAGAATCATGCCGGAGGCTGTTTCGACATGCGGCATGAACACCATGTCGGGTTTTTGCTTGCGGATCGTATCGACGACCTCGCCGATCGGCGCGGGAATAAACGGTGACATCAGGTTGGCACCGGTGGCCCGCGCCTTGAGGACGATCTCTTCGGACGGGATATGGCCCATCTGGAAAATCTGGCTCCAGCGATAGCTGAACAAACCGTTGCGGATGACGAGACACTTGCGGTCGGTGGCGAACTGGCGCGCCACCGCTTCCATGGCAAAAGTGCCGCCGCCCGGCACGACGATCGCCGCCTGTGCGTGATACGCCTCCTTCAGGATGGAGGACATCTCGCGCATGACGGCCTGGAAATTCTGCGACATGTGATTGAGCGCGCGGTCGGTATAGACGACCGAGTACTCGAGCAGGCCTTGCTGAGGATCATGGGGATCCTGAGGTTCTTCTTTCTTGCTTGCCACGATGGACTCCGGAAAATGATTGGGGGATCGACTGGGGTCTGTCTTGTTTTCGCAGACCAAGCTTATCATGGGCATGGCCTGCCCTATGCCGGGCTGCGAGCAGGGTTATTGGTGCGGCTTACAAGAAACGTATCAGGCGAAACGCAGAATCGGCTGATCGACGCTCAGGCTGTCGCCCTGCTGTGCCAGCACCTCCGCCACCACGCAATCCTGATCCGCCTTGAGGATGTTTTCCATTTTCATTGCCTCAATTACCGCCAGTTTTTCTCCTGCCCTGATTGTCTGTCCGACGGCGAGCGGCAGATGGGTGAGCAGTCCCGGCATCGGCGAGAGCAGGAATTTCGAGAGATCCGCTTCCGGTTTTTCCGGCATCAGGGCGAGCAGCTGGGCAGAACGATTCGACATCACCAGCATATCGGCCTGCCGGCCGCCCTGCATGACGCGATATTTCAAACCGAGACGCTCGACCTGCAGGCAAACGGGTGTGCCATTCCAGCTGCCGCGAAACAACGACTGGCCCAGGCGCCAGTCAGACCGTAATTCATGGGTGCAATCTTCGTGACGGATGGCATAGCCACCTTCGATGGGGGCGAGGGTGAGCGAAAAGCGCTGCGCACCCGCCAGCACCACCCATTGCGTGCCGACCTTGCGCTCATGGCCGCGCAACTGCCCGCTGGTGTGCACTGCCCGCTTGATGTAGCGCCGGCGCATGAAAGCCGCCACCGCCGCCAACAACAGGGCATTCGATGAAGTGGCAGGGACACCGGTAAAGCCCTGCGGGAATTCCTCGACAATGAAGCCGGTATGGAACGCACCGGAAAGAAACCGCGGATGCTGCATCAGCGCCGACTGGAAGGTAATGTTCGATGAAACGCCGCGGATGACAAAGGCGTCGAGGGCGTCGCGCATTTTCAAAATCGCCTGGTCGCGCGTGGTGCCGTGCACGATCAGCTTGGCGATCATCGAGTCGTAGTACATCGAGATCTCGCCGCCCTCATAGACGCCCGTATCCACACGCACGCCGTCGGATTCCATCGGCGGAATGTAGCGGATGAGCCGGCCGGTCGACGGCAGGAAGTTGCGCAGCGGGTCCTCGGCGTTGATGCGGCACTCCATCGCCCAGCCGTCGAGTTTCACGTCCTGCTGCGCGAAGGGCAGCTTCTCGCCGGCGGCGACGCGGATCATCCATTCCACGAGGTCGAGGCCGGTGATGCACTCCGTCACGGGATGCTCGACCTGCAGGCGGGTGTTCATCTCGAGGAAGTAGAAGCTCTTGTCCTTGCCGAC
>CAZSHO010000017.1:0-47694 GCA_964607005.1 uncultured Rhodocyclaceae bacterium | reverse complement strand
CCCAGCGCGGGCTCTCTAAATCCAACATGCGAAACCCCTTCCATAGCGGTATAACTAGAAGTAGACAGCCTAAATGACGGAAAATAAACCGTCTTCCGTCTGGCTATCCCGGTTGAAAATTGGTTAATATTCTTATAAATCATGATGCTAGCAAAAAATGGTGGGGCCTAATCCATGAGTGCTGCTTCGTCACAGACGCCCAGGCTGCTCGACCAGGTGCGGGGCAAGATTCGCCTGAAGCATTACAGCTTTCGCGCCGAGCAGACTTATGTGGACTGGATTAAACGATTTATTCTGCATTTCGGCAAGCGCCATCCGCGCGCGCCGGGGGCGGCCGATGTGGAGGCGTTCCTGACGCATCGGGCGGCGGCGGGCAGCGGGACAAGGCCCGGGCAGGCGACCGGCACGCCCCTGGCCGGGCTGATCAGCCGGCCCGAGGGGAAAATCACGATGAGCAGCCAATACGGCAGAGGGTGTGTGTCAGGCACTTCCGCCGCATCGCCACACGCTACGGCACGCTCGCCCAGTCCTTCCTGTCGTTCGTTCATTTGGCAGGTGCTTTCGTCTGGCGGGCGTCATTGAGAGCAGCCCCCAGGCTTGCAAACCGCGCTCAGGCAGGGTTCAGGCGACAGGGCTTTCCTGCAGATGTGTGCGGATGCGCGTGAGCAGCCCGACCAGGGTGGCCGTCTCTTCCGCCGTCATGGTGTTGGCGATGCGGGTTTCGTGCTGCTTGATGCGGCGCTTGAGCTGTTTGAGAAGTTTTTCGCCTTCTTCGGTGAGCACCAGTGCGTTCGAGCGCCGGTCGGTGGGCGAGGCGCGTCGTTCGACGAGCCCGCGCGCTTCGAGCTGATCGATGACGGTGACCACCGTCGAGCGGTCGAGCTGGGTGGCTGAGGCGAGCAGGCTTTGCGTCATGCCGGGGTTGGCCGAGATCAGTACCAGCACGCCGAAGCGTCCGGGCGAGATGTCGAAGTCTTTCAGCTCGGCGGCGAAGTCGTTGAAGATCGACAACTGCGCCAGGCGTAGCTGATAGCCGATCAGCCCCGGCAGGAGATCGAGCCTGAGCGCGTCCTTCGGGGAGGTCTTGCTGCTGATCCTTTTGCGTGCATTCATCGTCGGTCTGGAAAACTGTTGGACACACAGCATATTTTAACGGCAGTTCTGTCTGAACGTGTCATATCGTCTTGATTTCCAAGTTTTCCCGGCTTTATGGGGAAAAGTCAGTTGCGGCGCGACGGCGCCGTTGTCCTGCGTTCGCTGCCTGATGCGCCGCGGCGGATCAGGCGCACCAGATGTCGGGCGATGTCACCCGGTGTGCGCTTGCCCGCCTGATACCAGGTGCGTGTCCAGTTGAGTGCACCGAGCAACTGCAGGCGCAGCAGGCTGCGGTCGATGTCGGCGGGCAGGGGCAGGGCGGCGATCAGGCGACGATAGAGCGCATCGATGATGTCGCGTTCGCTGCGCAACTGGAGCTGGATGTCCGGAGAGTCGAACAGGTAGAGGCTGTCGGCCGTCCATACGGTGAGGGTGCGGCCGGAGACGAGATGTTCGATGTGCAGGGCACAGACGATTTCCAGTCGTTCCCATGGGTCATGGCGTCCGGCCAGTGCGTTCTCGAGGATCTGCGCCGATTGGCGCATGCCGACCGAGTGGGCGGCGATGAACAGCTCATCCTTGGAGGCGAAATGATGGTAGACCGAGCCGGGTTGCAGGCCGGCGGCGCGGGCGATCTCGCGGATCGAAGCGCGGGTGAAGCCCTTGCGGTTGAATTCGTGTACGGCAATGGCGAGCAGGTGTTCGCGCGCCTTGGCCGGTGGCCTGCCTTCGGTGCGCCCCCCCATGCGTTCGCTGATGCGGGCCAGCGCCGATTCTTGCTGTGCGTCGAGGCTTTTCGCATCGAGCCTGCGCAAGGCGGCGGCGCGTTTGACGGCGGTCTCCAGTCCGTGACGCTGCCAGATCCAGCGTACGCCGCCGGCGGAAATCTTCAATCCCTTCTCGACGATGGCCTGGGCAACGCGTGCCTGGCCCCAGTCCGGGTGTTTGCGGGCCAGGTGGAGCGCTGCGTCCTCGACCACCTTGCGTCGTCGGGCAGGAGAGAGGGCTTGAGAATTCATGCCCGCATTCTAGTGAAAAATGACTTGCTTGCCGAACAAGCGTTTGATGTAGTCAGTCATCGGGGCGTATGGTAGTGACCGTTGCGAATGTCACAGACCGTGCGCGCAATCCAATCAATATTTTCGAGGAGAAATGCATGCAGATCCGCAAGCTTGCCCTGTTGTTGTCTTCGCTGTGCCTGACCGGCAGCGCCCTGGCCGACATCACCGTTGGCGTCAGTCTCTCGGCCACCGGTCCGGCCGCGTCCCTCGGCATCCCCGAGAAAAATACCGTTACCTTGCTGCCCAAGGAGATTGCCGGCGAGAAGATCAACTGGATCGTTCTCGATGACGCCACCGATACCACGACGGCAGTCAAGAACGCACGCAAGCTCACTGCCGAGGACAAGGCCGACGTGCTGATTTCCGCCTCGGCCACACCGACGACCCTGGCGGTCCTGGAAGTGGCCTTCGAGACAAAGACACCGCAGATCGCCATGGCTCCTTCGAACCCGCCGCCCGAGAAGGCTTCCTGGCTCTTCCAGACACCGCAGAACTTCGGCCTGATGGCCGAGGCGATCGTCAATCACATGGTCGCCAACGGGGTGAAGACCGTCGGATTCATCGGCTACGCAGACGGGTATGGCGAGCTGTGGCTCAAGGCGCTCCAGAGTGCGACCGAACCGAAGGGCATCAAGATCGTCGATGTCGAGCGCTATCAGCGCAACGACACCAGCGTCGCCGGTCAGGCGCTGAAACTGCTCGCCGCCCATCCGGATGCCGTGCTGGTCGCCGGTTCGGGCACGCCGGCCGTGCTGCCGCAGGCAACCCTGGTCGAGCGCGGTTACAAGGGCAAGATCTATCAGACGCACGGCATTGCCAACCGCGACTTCCTGCGGGTGGGTGGCAAGAACGTCGAGGGTACGATTTTCCCGGTCGGACCGATGCTGCTCGCCGAGCACCTGCCCGACTCGAATCCGTCGAAAAAACCGGCGCTCGACTATGTGAAGCTGTATGAAGGCGCTTATGGACCGAACAGCCGCAGCACCTTTGGCGCACACGCCTATGATGCCTACCTGCTGCTCAACCGTGCGGTGCCCGTCGCGCTGAAGAAGGCGAAGCCGGGCACACCGGAATTCCGTGCGGCCCTGCGCGATGCGCTGGAGAACGTCAAGGAACTGCCGGCCACCCATGGCGTGTTCAACATGTCGCCGACCAATCACAATGGCTTCGATCATCGTGCTGCCATCATGGTCACCGTCTCCAACGGCGACTGGAAGTTGCTGAAGTAATCCCGGCGGCCGCCCCTGCCTTTCCTCTTCCGGCATGGGCGGCCGTGCAGCAAGGTTGAGCCGGTCATGACGTAACCGTTGTCCGGAGGCTGTTCTCTCCGGCAGCGGTCAATGTTGAACGTTGTGCGGGCAAAGCGCCGATACTGCGCGCACCGTAATCCTTGCATCCCTGCGCCCGCTGCCCGGGCGAACATCCCGAATGCCGGGCACGCGATATGCCCATCCCCGTTTCTCCTGTTGAGCAGGAAGGCGCCGTCTGGCGAGAGCTGACTTTTGTCCAGGTGCCGGGCACGCGTCATGGGGGCGGCACGGGTGCTGCTTGCGCAGAGGCTCGATGCCGGGCCAAGGCGTACGGCAGACGGAAATTCTGATCGAGCCGTCGCGGCGCAGAAAATCAGTGTCGTGACACGGCAGCGGCGAGCTGTGCCCGCCTTGCAAGCCCATTCCGGTCGATGGCGTTGCCGCCGCTCGCCGGCCCGTCGCGCTAGCCTGAACGGGAGGATCTGATCCGCTTCTGCCTGCCTGCAGGCGGGGCCGGTGCAGCACATCGGGTATCGAGCAGGGCGATGATCTGCGCGGCAATCTGGCGCGGCGTTTTCTTGCCCGGCTTGTACCAGACGTGGCTCCAGTTGAGTGCGCCAAGCAGGGTCAGGCGCAGCAGCGAGCGGTCGGTGCCGGCGGGCAGATCGAGCGCGTCGACCAACTGGCGGAACAGGCGGTCATACTCGGTGCGATCACTGTGCAGACGGCGCTGCAGACGCTCTTCGTGGATGGCAAAAAGTCCGGTGGCGGTGACCTGCGCGATGGGGGTGCCGGCTGCCACATCGTGGATGTGCTCGGCGCAGGCCAGTTCCAGGCGCAGCCAGGGATCGGTGCAGTCGCGGATGGCTTCCCGGATGTTGTGCGTGAGGCGGCGAAAGCTCTCGCGCTGGATGGCGACGAAAAGATCCTCCTTGGCCGGGAAGTGGTGATAGACCGAGCCGGGCAGCATGCCGGCGCGTGCGGCGATCTGGCGCATCGAAGTGCCGGCATAGCCATGCTCGACGAAGAGCTGGGCGGCGGCGAGCATGATGTGCTCACGCCGGTCGCCGCCGCCCTCGGCGCTCTCGTTGCCGGCTGCATCCTGCTGCGCTGCGCGCGCCAGGCGCCGGCTCGCGTGACCGCGGCGCAGCAGATCGCGCTGACGCGCGGTGAGCGTCGCCGAGGATTCGCGCGCCATCGTCTTGAGCCGTTTGTAGGCCGTCTCCAGGCCATGGCGCAGCCAGATGTTGCGGACACCCGAGGCGGAGACGGCATGCCCCATCCGCGCCAGATCCTGCGCCGCTCGCGCCTGGCCGCGCTGCGGAAATTCGCGTGCGTAGCGCAGCACCGCCTGCTCCAGCGTGGCGGCTGCGCCCCCCTTCTTGCCGGCGTCCTGCCGGTTCCTGCGTTGATTCAATGTGGTCTTCCCCGGAATTTGCCCTCGGGAGCATACCGCAAGCCGTCGCCGGACTGCCAGCCGCCAACCGATTCCCTCCAGCCAGTATCGAACGACTTCTTGAACTAATTGGACGATCGTTTGACTGGTTAGACAGATATTGCTATTCTGGTGCTGCGTTTCCGGCAAACCCCGCTCGCGCCTCATCGTACGTGTCGACAACGGGAACTGGAAACTGGTCAAATAGAACCTGCCAGGCAGCGTAGCCTCAGCCTCAGCCTAATGGAGTCTTCCATGAAAAAACCGCTGATTTCGTCACCAATGTTTTCTCCGGCGGCGGTCAATGTTGAACGCTGTGCGGACGGAGCGCAGATCCTGCGCTCGCCGCAGTCCTTGCATTCCTGCGTGCGCTGCCTGGGTGAATACCTTGAGCGCTGGGCACGCGAAGCACCCGAACGCATTTTCCTTGCCGAACGGGAAGGCGCCGTCTGGCGAGAACTGACTTTTGCCCAGGCGCTCGCCGAGGCACGCGCCATTGGCGCAGCCCTGCTCGCGCAGGGGCTCGATGCCGGGCGCCCGGTGATGATCCTCAGCGACAACAGCATCGATCACGCCCTGCTCATGCTCGGTGCCCTGCACGTGGGCATTCCCGTCGCCCCGGTCTCCCCGGCCTACTCCCTGATGTCGAAGGATCACGCCCGCATCAAGGCGATCGTCGCCCTGATCCAGCCCGGCCTCGTCTATGCCGAGGACGGCGAGAAATTCGCCGGCGTCTTCAAGAACGTCGACTTTGGTGACGCCCGCATCGTCGTCAGCAAACACCCGCCGGCCGGCCGAGAGGCAAGTGTCTTTGCCCGGCTGCGCCAGACAGCGGACGCACGCGTTGACGAAGCCTTTGCCGCACTCGGCCCCGACACGGTGGCGAAACTGCTTTTCACCTCCGGCTCCACCGGTGAACCCAAGGGTGTCATCAACACCCATGGCATGCTTTGCGCCAATCAGCAGATGATTCTGCAAGTGTGGCCCTTCCTCGCGCAGACCCCGCCGGTGATCGTCGACTGGTTGCCGTGGAACCACACCTTCGGCGCCAACCACAACTTCAATATGGTGCTTGCCAACGGCGGCTCGCTCTACATCAACGCCGGCAAGCCGGTCCCGGGTCTGATCGAGAAGACGGTAGCCAACCTGCGCGAGATCTCGCCAACGATTTATTTTGACGTCCCGCGCGGCTTCGATGCGCTGATTCCTTACCTGGAACAGGACGAAGCGCTCTGCAGGAATTTCTTCGCCCGGCTGCAGATGATTTTCTATGCGGCGGCCGCCCTGCCGCAAAATCTCTGGGAGAAGCTCGAAGCGCTCTCGCTGCGCACGCGTGGCGAACGCACGGTGATGGTGTCGGCCTGGGGTGCGACCGAAACCTCGCCGATGGTCACCACGGTGCACTACACCATCGAGCACGCCGGCGTCATCGGCCTGCCCGCCCCCGGAGTGGAGCTCAAGATGGTGCCCAATCAGGGCAAGCTTGAGCTGCGCGTGCGCGGCCCCAATGTCACCCCTGGTTACTGGAAGCGCCCCGATCTGACGCGCGAGGCTTTCGACGAAGATGGCTTCTACCGCATCGGCGATGCCGGACGGTTCGCCGACCCGGATCACCCCGAGAAAGGCATCGAATTTGACGGACGCATTGCCGAAGACTTCAAGCTCTCGAGCGGCATCTGGGTGCGTGTGGGCGAGCTGCGCGTGAAGGCCCTCTCCCTGCTTGCCCCGGTGGCGCAGGACATCGTCGTTGCCGGCCATGACCGTGAGGAAGTCGGGTTTCTCGTCTTCGCCAGCCCGCCTGGCTGTCGCGGCCTGTGTCCCGATCTGCCGGCCGATGCGCCGCTCGAGCAGGTGCTCGCCGATGCGCGCGTCGTCGCCCACATGCGTGCGGGCATGGCGAAGCTGAAGCAGGAAGGCGGCGGCAGTTCGACCTACGCCAGCCGAGCGTTGCTGATGGCGGAGCCGCCCTCGATCGACGCCAACGAGATCACCGACAAGGGCTACATCAATCAGCGTGCGGTGCTCTCGCGCCGTGCCGCGCTGGTCGGGCAGCTCTATGCGCAGCCGGCCGATGCGGCCGTGATCGCACTCTAAAAAGTCAGTCCCCGCAAGACGGCGCCACACTGCCGCGACGCGGCGGACGGAGACTATTTGACCGCATTTTTCAGGAGCCATGAAATGAACGAAGTCGTCAATGTTTCGCTGCAAAATGAAATCGCCCTCGTCACGGTCGACAATCCGCCCGTGAATACCCTCACGCGCGAAGTGCGCGCCGGCCTGTTGTCCGCCTTCGAATCGCTGCGCGGCCGGGCAGAAGTGCAGGCCATCGTGCTGGCCTGCGCCGGCAGGACCTTCCTCTCCGGCGGCGACATGCGCGAGTTCGAGACCGGCGTGCAGGCGCCTGGCTACCACGAGGTGCTGCGCCGGATCGAGGAGAGCCGCGTGCCGGTGGTGGCCGCACTCTTCGGCACGGTGATGGGCGGCGGCCTGGAGACCGCCATCGCCTGCCATTACCGCGTCGCGCAGGCCGGCACGAAGCTCGGCCTGCCGGAAATCACGCTGGGCATCATCCCCGGTGCCGGCGGCACGCAGCGCATGCCGCGCCTGGTGGGGCTGGAAGCCGCACTCGACATGATGCTCTCCGGCAAGCCGCTGTCTGCGGCCGAGGCGCAAAAAGTCAGTCTCGTCGACACGGCGACCGAGGGCGACGTCACCGCTGCGGCCGTCGCCTACGCGCGCGAGCTGGTCGCCGCCGGCAAGGGCCCGCGCCGCACGTGCGAGATGAGTGTGGCCGGCGCGGAGCAGGCGGACGGGATTCTCGTCGCGCGCCGGGCTGCCGCAGCGAAGACCTTCCGGAACCGCAATTCCCACAACGTCCTCCTCGACGCCGTGCAGGCGGCCGTCGCGCTGCCCTTCGACGAAGGCATCGCACGCGAGCGTGCGCTGTCGAACGAGGTCGAGCGCGCCGTCGAGGGCCGCGCTTTTCGCCATCTGTTTTTCGCCGAGCGCGAACTGCGCAGGATTCCGGGTCTGCCGGCCAACGTCGCGTCGCGCAAGATCGCCAAGGTCGGCATCGTTGGCGCCGGCACCATGGGCGGCGGCATTGCCATGTGCTTCGCCAACGCCGGCATCCCGGTGACGATCGTCGATACGAAGCAGGAGGCGCTCGAGCGCGGTCTGGCCACCGTGCGCAAGAACTACGAGCGCTCGGTCACGCGCGGCAGCCTCAAGCCCGAGCAGAGGGAACAACGCCTGGCGCTGATCGCGCCGTCGCTCGACTACGATGCGCTGCGCGATGCCGACCTCGTCATCGAGGCGGTGTTCGAGAACATGGCGCTGAAGAAGGAGATTTTCGCGAAGCTCGACACCGTGGCCAAGCCCGGCGCCATCCTCGGCACCAACACCTCCACGCTGGACATCGACGAGATCGCCGCCGTGACGAAGCGGCCGCAGGACGTCATCGGCCTGCACTTCTTCAGCCCGGCCAACGTCATGCGCCTGCTTGAAATCGTGCAGTGCGCGCAGACCGCGCCGGACGTGGTGATGGCCGCGCTCGACATGGCGAAGACAATCAGGAAGGTCGGTGTCGTCGCCAAGGTCTGCTACGGCTTCATCGGCAACCGCATGATGGATCCCTACGGGCGCGAGGCCGAGCGCTGCGTGCTGGAAGGCGCGACGCCGGCGCAGGTCGATGCCGCGCTGGAGGACTTCGGCATGGCGATGGGCATCCTCGCCGTGTATGACATGGCCGGCATCGACATCGGCCACCTCACGCGCCTGGCGCGCGCCCATCTGCTGCCCAAAGACGCGAGCTTCTACCGGCCCTCGGCGCTGCTCACCGAGCGCGGCTGGCTCGGCCAGAAGGCCGGGCGCGGCTACTACCGCTACGACGGTGCCGAGCGCAAACGCACGCCCGACCCGGAGGCCATCGCGCTCTTCGCCGCGGAGGCGCAGCGCCTCGGCGTGCCGCAGCGAAAACCCTCGCAGGAGGAGATCCGGGAACGCTGCCTCTACGCGATGATCAACGAAGGTGCGCAACTGCTCGAGGAAGGCATCGTCGTGCGCGCTTCCGACATCGACATCGTCTACACCGCCGGCTATGGCTTCCCGCGCTACCGCGGCGGCCCGATGTTCTACGCCGACACGGTCGGGCTGAAGGTCATCTACGACAGGATCCTCGCCTTCCAGAAGGAACTCGACCCGCAATACTGGCAGCCGGCGCCGCTGCTGGAGAAACTGGCGCAGGCCGGCGCCAGCTTCGCGCAATGGCAGGCCGAAAGGAAGGTGTAAGCATCATGACCAATGCATTCATTCCCTACGGCAGCTACTGGTCCACGCCCTTCGCCAAGTGGCAGGGATCGCTCGCCAACCTGAACAGCATCCGTCTGGCCGCGGCGGTGGGGCGGCCCTGGCTGGAGGCACGAACGGCGCTGCGGGAACGCATCGACCTCGGCCTCCTCGGCATCACCAACATCCAGCATGGCAGCTTTTACGGCCTGCCCTGGCTCACCGGCCTGCTCGGCCTGGAGAGCGTGCCGGGGCCGACGGTGCAGCAGGCCTGCGCCACCAGCGCGCGGGTGCTGCAGATGGCGGCGCAGGAGATCGGCGCCGGCAGCGCGCGCTGTGCCCTCGTCGTCACCGCTGACCGCTGCTCGAACGGCCCCATCGTCTATTACCCGGACGCCACGGCAGCGGGCGGCAGCGGTCACAGCGAGCGCTGGGTGCTCGACAACTTTGCCCACGATCCCTATGCGAAGAACGCCATGATCGACACGGCCGAGAATGTCGCGGCGCGCTTCAAGGTGAGCGCCGCCGAGCAGGCCGAGGTCACGCTGGCGCGCTACGCCCAGTACCAGGCAGCGCTCGCCGACGAGCACGCCTTCCAGCGCCGCTACATGGTCGAGGCGCCACTCAGCGATTCCGGCTTCCGCAAGCAGAGCGGCACGCTCGCCGCCGACGAGGGCATCTTCCCGACCACTGCGCAGGGGCTGGCCAAGCTCAAGCCGGTCAAGCCGAACGGCACGGTGAGCTTCGGCACGCAGACGCATCCGGCCGACGGCAATGCCGGTGTGATCGTCACCACGCGCGAGCAGGCGCGCGAGCTGGCGTCCGACCCGGCCATCGAGGTCGAACTGCTCGGCTTCGGCCAGGCGCGGGTGGAGAAGGGCTTCATGCCGCTGGCGCCGGTGCCCGCGGCGCAGGCGGCGCTCGCGCGGGCCGGCCTCGCCATGAAGGATGTCGACGCGGTGAAGACGCACAACCCCTTTGCCGTCAACGACATCGCCTTCGCGCGCGCGACCGGCTTCCCGCTGGAGAAGATGAATAACTACGGCTGCTCGCTGATCTGGGGCCACCCGCAGGGGCCGACCGGCCTGCGCGCGACGATCGAACTGATCGAGGAGCTGGTGCTGCGCGGTGGCGGCGTCGGCCTGTTCACCGGCTGTGCGGCGGGCGATTCGGCCATGGCGCTGGTGCTGCGGGTGAGCGAAGGCAGCATCCGCACCGGTGTTCCGGCGTGAAAAGTCAGTGCCGGTCATACGGCGCCGGCACGGTTTTCCCGTGTTCTCGTGTTATGTTGGCGGCAGCTCTCCAGGAGATCCCGCATGGCCTACGTCATCGATCCACCGGCGCAACCGGCACTCGCCGTGGCCGGTTCCACCGACCTTTTTCCCGTGCGGCGCATCTATTGCGTCGGGCGCAACTATGCGGCGCATGCGCGCGAAATGGGAGGCGACCCGCAGCGTGATCCGCCTTTCTTCTTCGCCAAACCGGCCGATGCCGTGCTGCCGGTGGCGAGCGGGGGAGTGACGCCGGTACCCTACCCGCCGCGCACAGAAAACTTTCATCATGAAATCGAGCTGGTGGTGGCGATCGGCCTGGGCGGCTCCGGGATTGCCGTGGCCGATGCGCCCGCCCATGTCTGGGGTTATGCGGCCGGTCTCGACCTGACGCGGCGCGACCTGCAATTCGCGCTGCGCGACAAAGGCCGCCCCTGGGAACTGGGCAAGGCATTCGATGCCTCGGCACCGATCGGCGCGCTGACGCCGGCGGCTGCCGTACCGCAGATCGGCAGTGCGGCGATCTGGCTTACGGTGAATGGCGAGGAGCGCCAGCGCAGCACGCTCGCGCACATGACCTGGAGTGTGGCCGAGACGATTGCGTATCTCTCCGGGTATTTCAGGCTCGAGCCCGGTGATCTGATCTTTACCGGCACGCCCGAAGGGGTCGGGCCGCTGCAGCGCGGCGATATCCTGCACGCAGGGATCGACGGCCTGGACGGGATTGCCGTGCGGATCGTCTGAATGACCCGCTGTGCCATTACCGGCATGGCTTCACAGCGTTTCCCAAAAGTCAGTCGGGGTGACACGGCGCCGCCGTGCCGCCCCGACCGGAGCGTTGCCGGATCGAACCGGCGTCAGCCTATTTGCCGCTTATTTGCCGCTCACTTGCCATACTGCTTGACCAGGGCGCGTGCTTCGTTGAGCAGCTTCCTGCCGTCCGCACCTTTCGCCGAGGCTTCCTTCACCCAGTCGTCGTCCACCGACTCGGTGGCCTTGATCCAGCGCTGGTATTCGGCTTCGGGCAGATAGAAGAAGGTGCCGCCCAGATCCTTGGCAACCTTTTTCAGCGGCTCGACGACGTCGTCGAAGCCGTGCTCGCCGACCCATCCCGAGGTTTCCAGCCCGCTGTTGTTGTCGATCACCTTCTTCAGATCGGCCGGCAGGCTGTCGTACTTGGCCTGGTTCATGCCGAACAGGAAGATGGTGTTCGAGATGCGCGGCGAGCCCAGCGGCACGTCGAGGTGGTATTTGGCGATCTCCGAGAGTTTGATCGCCGGCGTGCCTTCCCAGGGCACCGAGGCGCCGTCGACCACGCCTTTGGACAGCGCCTCGGGCACCTGGCCGAGCGGCATCTGCACCGGCGTGGCGCCGATGGCCTGGAGCATGCGCGAATTCATGCGCGTCGGAGAGCGCACTTTCAACCCCTTCATGTCTTCCAGGGTCTTCGGCTGTGCCTTCGGGAAGTGGAAGAGGGCGCCGTCATTGACGTGCATGAAGATACGCTTGACGCCCTTGAATTCGTCCTGTGCGTATTTGTCGACATAGGTCCACAGGGCCATGCTGGCCGCCTTGGCCGTCACCGATATCCACGGCAGTTCGAAGACTTCCGACTTGGTGAAGCGGCCGGCGGCGTAGGTGGGCACCGTCTAGATGATGTCCGCCGTCCCGTCGCGCGCCTGGTCGAACAGTTGCGCCGGCGTGCCGCCGAGCTGCATCGACGGATAGATCTGGCACTTCAACCGATCGTTCGATTCCTTGTTGATCTTGTCACACCAGGGCTGGATGAACTTGACCTGGGCGCTCGATGTCGCTGGCAGGAAGTGATGCACCTTGAGGGTGATCTGCTGTGCCATCGCCTGCGTCCCGGCGAACAGCGTTGCCGCGAGCACGGTCAGTTTCAGACTGGTTTCCATTTTCATCCGGTTCTCCTCCTATGGTTGTTGCGGTCGAAAAAACAAAGCTCATCCACACCCGGACGGGTTCAGGCGAGCACCTTGCCCGGGTTGAGGATCCCTTGCGGGTCGAGCGCACGTTTCAGTACCTGCATCATGGCCCGTTCGCTCTCGCTGCGGGAATGATGCAGATACGCACGTTTGACGGTGCCGATGCCATGCTCGGCCGAGATCGAGCCGCGCCAGTCACCGACACATTCATAGACCAGGTCTTCCACCTCGATGACGGGGGGCTGATCCCCCACCCGTACCGCCAGGTGGATGTTGGCATCCCCGACGTGGCCGAAGAAGATCGTCTGCGCATCCGGCCAGCGGCGCAGCAGGCGATCGCGGCACGCGGCGATGAACTCGCCGATGCGGCCCGCCTCGATGCTGACGTCGAAGCCGATGTTCGGCCAGAAGATCTGCCGCAATTCGCCCGAGGCATCGCGGATGCGCCAGAGCGCCTGGGTTTCGCTGCCCGACTGGGCGATGACGGCATCGGCGAGCAATCCCGATTCGAGGATCGTGCCGAGCGTCTCCTCGAAATGCTCGTGATCCTTGAGCGGATCGGTGCCCATCGCCTCGATCAGCACGTAGGCGCCATGCCCCCTGGGCAGCGGCGGATCGAGGCCGGGCAGCTTGCTCGTCACCAGATCGTAGAAATCGGGCCACATCAGCTCGAAGGCGGACAGGCTGGCGCCCAGGTGGGTGCGCACGTGATTCAGCAATTTCACGACGCTGTCGTAATCCGCCACGGCGCACAAGGCCGTGCAGGTGCTGCGCGGTTGCGGGTGCAGGCGCAGGACGGCGCGCGTGATGATGCCCAGCGTGCCTTCGCTGCCGACGAAGAATTGCTTCAGGTCGTAGCCGGTGTTGTTCTTGAGGGCCTTGCTCAGGCTGCTGATCACGCTGCCGTCGGCGAGGACGGCTTCGACGCCGAGCACCAGATCGCGCGCCATGCCGTAGCGCAGCACGCGGTTGCCGCCGGCGTTGGTCGACAGGTTGCCGCCGATGGTGCATGAGCCGCGCGCGCCCAGGTCGAGCGGGAAAAACAGCCCCGCCTCCCAGGCCGCCTGCTGAACCGTCTCCAGCGGTGTGCCGGCAAGGACCGTCATGGTATTGGCGGCGGTGTCGATCTCCTCGATGCCGTTCATGCGTTCGAGCGAGATGAGGACGCAACCGGGCACGGGCACCGCACCGCCGGCCAGCCCGGTCAGGCCACCTTGCGGCACGACGGGCAATTGCAGGCGCTGGCAGGCTTTCAGCAGCGCCGCGACGTCCTCGGTGCTGCGCGGGCGCGCCAGCGCCAACGCCGTGCCGGCGGGGGCTTCTTCCATCCAGTCATGCAGGTGTCGCGGCGGAATGTCTTCTCCGGTGAGCAGGATTCCCTGCGGAGTTTCAGCCAATAGTTGTTCGATGCGTTTGTTCATTACTTTCCGTGATCGGATGCCGGAACAACGGATTCTATGCCTTTATGCCTGCGGCTTGTTCGCTTGTTCATAAGCTTTCAGGGTTTGCCGGGCGATGATGAGCTGCTGGACTTCGCTGGCGCCTTCGTAAATGCGCAAGGCGCGGATTTCGCGGTAGAGCATTTCGACCGGATGGCCGCTGACGACCCCCAGGCCGCCCCACATCTGCAAGGCGCTGTCGATCACCTGCTGGGCCGTTTCCGTCGAGGTCCACTTCGCCATGGCCGCTTCGCGCGTCACGTTCGCGCCCTGGTCGCGCAGCCAGGCGGCGCGGTAGGTGAGCAGCGCCGAAGTGTCGATGCCGGTGGCCATCTGTGCGAGTTTGGCCTGGGTGATCTGGAAGTCGGCCAGCGTCTGGTCGAACATCTTGCGCGTGGTGGCGCGCAGCAATCCCTGGTCGAGTGCGCGGCGCGCATAGCCGAGCGCTGCCGCCGCGACCGAGGTGCGGAAGATGTCGAGCGTCTGCATCGCCACCTTGAAACCCTGGCCCGGTGCGCCGATCAGGTTCGCGCGCGGGATGCGGCAGCCGGCGAAGCGCAGCAGGGCGAGCGGATGGGGCGCGATCACTTCGATGCGCTCGGCCACTTCGAAGCCGGGCGTGTCCGCTTCGACGACGAAGGCGGAGAGGCCGCGCGAGCCGGGCGCTTCACCGGTGCGGGCGAACACCACGTAGAAATCGGCGATGCCGCCATTGGAGATCCAGGTCTTCTCGCCATCGAGAATGTAGTGATCCCCTGCGGCGCGTGCCGTGCAGGCCATGGCGGCGACATCCGAGCCGGAACCCGGTTCGGACAAGGCAAAGGCCGGAATCGCTGCGCCGCTCGCCACCCGGGTGAGATGGCGCTGCTTCTGTTCGGCCGAGCCGTGCAGGGTGAGGGCGCCCGAGCCGAGTCCCTGCATGGCGAAGGCAAAGTCGGCCAGCCCGGAATGACGGGCCAGGGTCTCCCGCAACAGGCAGATCGAGCGCGTGTCGATCGTCTCGAACTTGCCGCCAAAGGCGGTGCCGCCGACGGCGTAGCCGAGCCAGCCAGCCTTGCCGAGCCGCGCCACCAGATCACGGCAGACGCCATCCAGGTCGCCGTGGGGATGGCCGTCGATGTTTTTCTCGATCCAGCTTTCAAGATCGTCGGCCAGTCGCCGGTGGCTGGCTTCGAAGAAGGGCCAGTCGAGATAGGTTTTGTCGCTCATGGAATCACCTGGGTATGAGTCATCACGTTGTTTCAGTCGTCACGTCGTTTCGCCGCCGGAAATCGACAAGGCCTGACCCGTGACCGAGTCGGAGCCTGGCTGGCAGAGCCAGAGCACGGCGCCCGCCACTTCCTCGGGCCGTATGAGCCGGCCTTGCGGATTGTGCCTGACCAGTTCGGCGAGGGCGTCCTCGCGGCTGCGCCCCGTCTTGGCCTGGATGTTGGCCAGCGTCTCCTGCACGATGTCGGTTTCCGTATAGCCCGGGCAGACGGCATTCACGGTGACCGGCTTGCGCGCCAGTTCGGCGGCCAGCGCGCGCGTCAGGCCCAGCACGCCATGCTTGGCTGCGCAGTAGGCGGCGATATAGGGATAGCCCTTCAGGGAAGCCGTGCTGGCGATGTTGATGATGCGGCCCCAGCCGCGCAGGAGCATGTCCGGCAACACCGCCTGGCTGCACAGATGGGTGCCTGTCAGATTGACCGTGAGCATCTGTTGCCACAAGGCCAGATCGGTTCTGGCGTAAGGCGCGCTGGCGGCCTGGCCGGCATTGTTGACGAGGATGTCCGTCGCGCCGAAGGCCTGTGCCGCCCGGGCGAAGGCTGCGGCGACGCAGGCCGGGTCGCCGATGTCGATGCTGACGCACTGGATTTCGGCGCGGCCGCGCAGACGCCGGGCGGCCTCTTCGAGGGTTTTTTGCGTGCGTCCCATCAAGGTGACGCGGGCGCCATGCGCGGCAAGTGCCGCGGCGATGGCCGCGCCGATGCCGCGCCCGCCACCGGTGACGACGGCGTGCCTGCCTGAGAGGGTTGTCGGGTCTTGAGTCATGCGGAGCGATCCGGTGGGTCAGGTGTTTTCCTTGAGCAGTTCGCGCAGGCGGAAGCGCTGCATCTTGCCTGTCGCCGTCTGCGGCATCTGCTTCAGAAAGCGGATGGTGCGCGGACATTTGTAGATCGACAACGTCGATTTGAACGTCTGCAGCAGAGTCTCTTCCAGTGCGCCCGGCTCGGCTTCGGCATCGCGCGGGACGACGAACAGGGCGATCCGCGTCAGGCCATCTTCGTTGGGGAAGCCGACGACGGCCGCTTCGCCCACCCCCGTGACGGTGAGCGCGCACGCTTCGATCTCCGCCGGGCTGACCCATTGGCCGGAAATCTTCAGCATGTCATCGGCGCGTCCCATGTGGTACCAGCGCCCCTCGGCATCGAAGCGGAACATGTCTCCGGGAAAATACCAGCCCTCGCGCAGGGCGCGCGCGGACAGTTGCGGCTGGTTCCAGTAGCCGACGAACTGGCAATCGGTGCGGATGGCGATCTGGCCCGGGGTCTCGGCTTCGGTGATGTCCTTGCCCGCCTCGTCGACCAGCCGCACCTGGGCCCAGGGCACCGGCTTGCCGGAGGAGCCGCCGCGCGAATCGCCCGGGCGGTTGACGAGGAACAGGAAGACGGTTTCCGAGGCGCCGACCCCATCGAGGATGGGGTTGCCGCACAGTTCGAGCCACTCGTCGTAGAGGGATTCAGGCAGCTTTTCACCAGCGGAGACGAAGTGGCGAATCCTGCGGAAGGCCTCATGCACGGGAGCGCCTTCACGCAACAGATTGCGGTACATCACGGGCGTGCTGAAAAAAACGTCCGGACGATGGCGTTCGGTGGTCGCCAGGATCAGCTTCGGATCCGGCCAGGTCGGCGAGAGGATGATGGTCGCACCGCACTGCAGGCCGCCCATGAGCGAGTGGCCGAGCGCGAAGCCGAAAAAGATTTTGGAGGTGGTGAAGACGCGGTCGCCGGGCCGCACACCGAGGTATTCGCGTTCCAGGCAGTCGGCCACGCGTGCCGAGCGGTGCGGGTGCATGACGGCCTTGGGCTTGCCGGTGGTGCCGGAAGAGTACAGCCAGAAGCCGACTTCCTCCGGGTCCATGGCCAGCGATTCGAGCTGATCCGCTTGCCCGGCGAGAAAATCGTCATGGCCGATGCAGGTGGCGGTGGTCGGCCGCCCCAGCGTGATGACCAGCGGCAGTTCGGAGAGTGTCTCGACCGCGCTTTCATAGAGCTCGATGAATTGCCCATCGACAAAGATGGCGCTGCACTCGCTGTCCTGGATGACGTATTGCAGGTCGCGCGGCGCCAGGCGCACGTTGAGCGCGACGGCGACGGCGCCGATGCGCAGGCAGCCCAGGTAGCCGGCAACCAGTTCGGGCGAATCGTCCATCAGGAACAGGACGCGGGCCCCGCGCTGAACGCCGCGGGCCTTGAGCGCGTTGCCGTGCCGGTTCACCTCGGCATTCAGGGCGTTGTAGGTGACGGTGCGCTCACCACAGAGGATGGCGGCCTGCTCGCCCAGGCCCATGGCCAGGGGGCGGCCGATGATTTCGTCTGCTGCATTCATGCTGTCTGTCTTCATTCTGTCACCGAAAGTCATGTTGCCTGCCGTAAGCCGATCTCCCGTCGCCGGAACCGTGGCCGGCGACGGGATCCGCCTCGTTATTTCATCAATGCCTTGGCTTCGCTGATGAGCTTGTTGCCGTCGTGGCCGCGTACCGCAACTTCCTTGATCCAATCGGCAAAGACGGGTTCCGAAGCCTTCTGCCAGTTGGCCACCTCGGCGGCAGGCACGGTGTAGAACGTGTTTTTACGCGCCACGGCGGTATCCCGCGCGGGATCCGTGCACGCGTCCCATACCTTGCCGGCCCAGGCAGAAGCCTCGACACCGCTGTTGGCATCTATGACCTTTTTCAGGTCGGGTGGAAGGCTCTCATACTTGGCCGGGTTCATGGCAAAGACGAATGCCGAGGTGGTGATGAAGGCGCCTTCGGTTTCCGTGTGGAACTTGGCGATCTCCTGGATTTTCAGCGACGGAATGACCTCCCAGGGCAGTACCGTGCCGTCGATCACGCCTTTGGACAGGCTCTCCGGCACCTGTGGCACCGGCATCGACACGGGTGTGCCTCCCAGTGCGGACACCAGACGGGTGGCCATGCGGTTGGGTGCGCGCAGTTTCAGGCCCTTGAAATCCGCCATCGTCTTGATCTGCTTTCGCGTGGTGTGCAGCTGGGTGCCGGGAATGACGTGGAAGATGAGAGGCTTGACTCCCTTGTATTCATCCTGCGCAAATTTCATGGCATAGTTCCACAGCGCCGGCGAAGCCTCCTCCGAACTCGACACCATGAAGGGCAGCTCGAAGACTTCGGTGACGAGGAAACGCCCCGCCTGGTAGCCCGGGAGCGCCCAGACGATATCGGCCACGCCGTCCTTCGCCTGATCGAACAGTTGCGGGGGCGAACCGCCCAGTTGCATCGCCGGGTAGATCTGGCACTTCAGGCGCCCGGCGGACTCCTTGTTGATTTTTGCGCACCAGGGTTCGATCATCTTGACTTGGGCGTTCGAACCCGGTGGAAGGAAGTGATGCACCCGCAGCGTGACGGCGTCCTGCGCGCCAGCCTGCGCAGCACTGGCCAGAAGCATGGCGCCTAAAACTAGCTTGTACGTGTGAAGCATGATGTCGGGACCTCCTCGATTGACGTGAATGCTGCCCGCGCAGCCGCCGGGATGCGGCCGTGTGAGCAGGGTTTGTGCCGGAATCTGCATTCATTCGTAGGGCCCGCCACCGGCTGTGTGTCAGGGCCCTGCGTCACCGCGCGAAACGCCCGGGTAACGGGCTGATTGAACACTCATTCATTTTATTTGTCAACATCAGGCGGAAGTTGACATATAAAAATGAATGAGCAATCATTCATGACCGTGCGACGCGCTCCTGCGCGCTGGATGTCGATCGGGCGCGCAGGTGCAATGCGGTATGCAGGGTGCAGGCCGAAGGGGGGGTGGAGTGTGTCACGGTGGCTCCCGGCAGCTTCCCTGTCTTGCTCGCCCATGCGGCGCATTCGAATCGAAGTCCGCCAGGAATTTTGACCAACCGGAGGTTTCATATCATGCAATTGAAGGACAAGACAGCGCTGGTGACCGGAGCGGCATCGGGCATCGGCAACGCCACGGCACAAGCCCTGGCCGTGGCGGGCGCGTATGTTTTTCTCGCCGACATCGATGCGGAAAAGGGCAATGCGGCGGCGGCAGCCCTGCGCGAGCAGGGGCATGGCGCGGAGTTCGTCCGCCTCGACGTGACCGATCTGGAGTCGATCGCGCAATGCAAGAAGACGGCGTACGAAAAGCGCGGGCATGTCGATATCGTCGCCAACGTGGCGGGCTGGGGCAAGATCCAGCCCTTCATGGAGAACACGCCGGATTTCTGGCGCAAGGTGATCGACCTGAACTTGCTCGGCCCGGTGGCGGTGACGCACGCCTTCCTCGACAAGATGATCGAGCGGGGCAGCGGCAAGGTGGTGGTCGTCTCGAGCGATGCCGGCCGCGTCGGCAGCCTGGGGGAGACGGTGTATTCGGGCGCCAAGGGCGGTGCGATCGCCTTCTGCAAATCGCTCTCGCGTGAAGTGGCCCGCTACAACATCAATGTGAATTGCGTCTGTCCCGGACCGACCGATACACCGTTGTTGCGTGCCGTGCCGGAGAAGCATCAGGAGGCCTTCGTCAAGGCGACGCCGATGCGCCGGCTTGCCAAGCCCTCCGAAATCGCCGACGCCGTGTTGTTCTTTGCCAGCAACCGGGCCAGTTTCATCACCGGGCAGGTCATCAGCGTCAGTGGCGGTCTGACCCTGGCGGGTTGAAGCAGCCGTTTCCGAAGCCGTTTTATCTTTTTCAGGAGAAATTCGAATGTACAAGCTCAAAGCCGCCGAGTGGCGTCCGCAACACTTCAAGCTGGAAGTCGCCGATCAGGTGGCCACCATCACCCTGAATCGCCCCGAGCGCAAGAATCCGCTGACCTTCGAGAGCTATGCCGAACTGCGCGACACCTTCCATCGCTTCCAATATGCCGAGGACGTGCGCACCATCATCGTCACGGGGGCTGGCGGCAACTTCTGCTCCGGTGGCGACGTGCACGAAATCATCGGGCCCCTGACCAGGATGAGCATGGACGGTTTGCTCGAATTCACCCGCATGACCGGCAATCTGGTGAAGGAAATGCGCACCTGTCCGCAGCCGATCGTCGCCGCTGTCGATGGCGTGTGCGCCGGCGCCGGTGCGATCATCTCGATGGCGGCCGATCTGCGCTACGGCACGCCGGCCACCAAGACGGCCTTCCTGTTCACGCGCGTCGGCCTGGCCGGCTGCGACATGGGGGCCTGCGCCATCCTGCCGCGCATCATCGGCCAGGGCCGCGCCTCCGAATTGCTCTACACGGGCAACACCATGACGGCGGAGCAGGGGCTGGCCTGGGGCTATTACAACGAGATCGTACCGGCCGGGGAGCTCATGGACAAAGCCCGCAAGATGGCCGTTTCGCTGGCGCAAGGGCCGGCCTTCGCCCACTTCATGACGAAGAAATGCCTGCACCAGGAGTGGAACCTGACCATCGAACAGGCCCTCGAAACCGAGGCGGAAGCGCAGGCGATCTGCATGCAGACGAAGGATTTCACGCGCGCCTACAACGCCTTCGTCGCCAAGGAAAAACCGAAGTTCGAGGGTAACTGATGAGGCACGGCGCGGGTGCCGGACGCCCGCGCCGCTGCGCAAGGGAAATGGGGGGGGGAGATGAGTTCAGCCGGTGATGTGGTGGCGCTGGTGACCGATCCCAGACTGGTCGAGGAGCGGCGCGGGCAGGTCGTGCGTGCTGCCGTCAAGCTGTTTTCCGAGGAAGGCTACTACACCACGACGATCCAGCAGATCGCGCGCGCGGCCGGCGTCAGCACCGGCCTGATCTATCAGTATTTCCGCGACAAGGACGACATTCTTTTCCTGACCTTGAAGCTGGTGCTGGACACCTATGAGCACGAGATTCCGCAGCAACTGGAAGGCATCGAGCATCCGCTCGATCGCTTGTGCACGGCGATCCGGGCCTATTGCCAGATCGTCGATGGCCTGCTCGATGCGACGGTGCTGGCCTATCGGTCTTCCAAGTCGTTGCGTGCGGATCGGCGCATTCTGGTGAAGGATGCCGAAACGAGAACCAACCAACTCATCGAATCCTGTCTGAGCGCCTGCATCGAGGCGGGGTACATGCGCGAGGTCAACCGCCATCTGCTGTCCTACCAGATCGTCATGTTTGCCCATTCGTGGGCGCTCAAGCACTGGGCGCTGGACGAGCGTTATTCGCTCACAGGTTATTTCGAGGAAGGCATCAAGCTGCTGGTCGAGCCGTTTTTGACCGCCAAGGGACGGCGCATGCTTGCCTCGCTGCGCGCCGGCTCGCCGCTGTTTCAGGGCCGGCGCACCAAATCGGCAAAAAACACGGCACCCGCCAGCAAGAAAGGAAGTCTGAAACGTGGATGAACTGATTTCACTGGATATCCAGGCAGGTATCGCCGTGGCCACGCTGTGCCGCCCGCCGGTCAATGCCATCAATGATGCCTGGGTGGATCGGCTCGATGCCGTGCTCGACGAGGTGGCAGGCGATGCGCAGGTGGGCGTGCTCTGGATTCGCAGCAGCCAGAAGGTGTTTTGCGCGGGTGCCGATCTGGCCCTGATGCGCAGCATCTTCTCGACTGTCGAGGGACGCGGGCACATGATCGTGCTGACGCGGCGCATGCAGGACGTCTTCGCGCGACTGGAGTTCCTGCCCAAACTGACGCTCGCCGAACTGGGGGGCGCCGCCATGGGCGGCGGCTTCGAGCTGGCGCTCTCCTGCGACTTGCGCATCGTCTCGACAACGGCGCGCATCGGCCTGCCCGAGGCGCGGCTGGGCCTGCTGCCGGCCGCCGGCGGCACGCAACGCATGACGCGTCTTTGCGGAGAATCCGTCGCCCGACGGTTGATTCTCGGCGCCGAGCTCGTCGGCGGACTGGAAGCGGTCACGCTGGGGCTGGCGCAATGGGCGGCACCGGCCGACCAGATCGAGGCGCAGGCACGCGCCCTGGCCACCCGTCTGGCCGAACTGCCGCCGCAAACGATTGCGCAGAACAAGCGCTGCATCGATATTGCCGCGCGGGGAGGCGCGGGGGGCTACGAGGCCGAGCTGGCCGGCAGTGCCCTGCTGCTGGCGGAAGCGGAAACCCAGCGGCGCGTCACGCGCTTTTTGGAGAAAAGCGACTGAGCGCCGGCTAAAAGGGATGAGGTCGCGCGCCATTGCTGAAGACGGCGACGAGACAGCACCGCCGCATTTTTCTGTATCGTAACGAGATCGTCCGACCGGCCCGAGACGGACAGCAGGACAATACAATAAAGGGCCTTGCATGCCGAGGAGGAGGAAATGGCTCTGAAACGCAGTGAGTGCGGGTTGTTGTGTGCCGCCCTGATGCTGGCGATGCCGGTGCGCGCCGATCTGGTGGTGACGCAGATTGCCCCGATGAGCGGGCCCGTGGCCGCGGCCGACGGCCAGTCGACCAATCTGGCCATCCGTGTCGCCCTCGACGCGGTCAATGCGCGCGGCGGAGTGCTCGGGCAGAAGATAAAGCTGAGGACGCTCGACGACGAGTACAAGCCAGACCGGACGGTCGAACTGATCCGCCGGGAGGCCGCTACCGACACGCTGGCGCTGCTGCTTCCGGTCGGCTCGGCGTCGATGACCAAGGTGCTCAAGGAAAAAGTGCTCGAAAGCGCCAAGCTGCCGGTCGTCGGCGTGATTCCCGGTGCCGAGCCGCTGCGCGCACCACTCAATCCCTACCTCTACCACGTGCGGGCGGGTGATCTCGATCAGTACCGGCGCATCGTCGAGCACATCCTGACCGTCGGCATGAAACGGGCTGCTGTGGTTTATGCCGACATTCCCTTCGGCAAGGCCGGTATGGCCGCCATCGAGTCGCTCTTGAAACCCAGAGGGCTGGCGCCGGTGGCGAGCATCCCGTTCGCACTGGGTGCGGCCATCGATTTTCGCCCGGTGATCGAGCGCCTGCGTCAGAGCGCGCCTGACGTGGTGCTGTTGATCAGCCCGCCCGAACCGGCCGGCGCCTTCGTGCGCGAGCATCACGACGCGGGACTCAATACCACCCCCATCATGACCTTGTCTTATGGGGCCGCCGAGACCCTGTGTGCGGTGGCCGGTGCAGAAAAGGTGCGCGGGGTGAGTGTCGCCCAGGTGGTGCCCAATGCCAGCAGTCCGACCACGCCTGTTGCGCGCCGCTTCCTGGAGGACTTCAAGCGGTATGCCCCGCCCAACGTGGTGCCGACGCAGAACCACTTTGAAGCCTACCTGACGGCCCAAGTATTGCTGGAGGGGCTGCGTCGTGCCGGTGCATCGCCGACGCGGGAAAAACTGGTCAAGGCGCTCGACGGGTTGCGGGATCACGATCTGGGTGGCTTCAGCGTGGACTTCTCGCCAGTGCGGCACACCGGTTCGCGCTTCGTCGATATCAGTATCGTCAGCAACAACTGCAAGCTGGTGTTCTGAAGAGGGCATGCCCGCCGGATTTGTTGAAAACCAAACATGTTGAAAACCAACCAAATTCCGCGTAGGGTGCCCATTCCCGAACAGGCGTCCGGCGCTGACCGGCAGGATGATCAGGGAGATAAAAAGAATTTTCGAGGAGGAGTCTAAATGCAGGAAGCTACAAGCACGTCCCATCACGAAGCGGATTTTGGTCCGGTCGGAAAGCTGTTGATGTTTTTGTCGAAGTGGATGGCCATCGCGGGGGGCGTCGTGCTGGCGGGGCTGGTGGTGATGTCCGTCGTCTCGATCGTCGGGCGCAAGCTGTTCAGCACGCCGGTGCCCGGTGATGTCGAGATCTTGCAGTTCTGCGCCTGTTTTGCCACTGCCGCCTATTTTGCCTACACCCATTTGGTGCATGGCGATGTCAAGGTGGATTTTTTCACCAACGGCCTCTCGCCGGGCAAGCGCGCCTTCCTGGATTCGCTCGGTTCCCTGCTGTTCGGTCTCTTCGGGTTTTTGATCGCCTGGCGCAGCTGGGTCGGTGCGATGTCGATCAAGGAGGCGGGGGAGACGACCGCCATTCTCGGCTGGCCGGTCTGGGTCGCGCAGGTGCTCATGGTGCCCTGTTTCGCCCTGATGGGGGCGGTCGGGCTTTACATGTGCGTGCATACCTGGATTCAGCGCGGAGCCCGGTCATGAGCGGCACACAGGTCGGATTCATCATTTTCGGCATCCTGCTCTTCCTGCTCGCGGTACGCGTGCCCATCGGCATCGCCATGTTCATGTGCGGCGCCGGCGGTTATCTGTACCTGATGGGCGGCGAGACGATCATGCTGCTCAATTCGCTGAAGACCCTTGCCTATGCCCGCCTGTCGAACTACGACATCGTGGTGATCCCGCTGTTCCTGCTGATGGGGCAGTTTGCCACCCATGGCGGTCTGAGCAAGCAGCTGTTCAAGTTCGTCAGCGCCTTCCTCGGCCATCGCAAGGGCGGCATCGCCATGGCATCGATCGGCGCCTGTGCCGGTTTCGGCGCGATTTGCGGCTCTTCGCTGGCAACGGCGGCCACCATGGGGCAGGTGGCGCTGCCGGAGTTGCGCCGCTACGGCTATTCGGGCTCCCTGGCCACCGGCGCCCTGGCGGCGGGCGGCACGCTGGGCATCATGATTCCGCCCTCGGTGCCGCTCATCATCTATGCCATCCTGACCCAGGAATCGATCGGCAAGCTGTTCATGGCGGCGGTGATTCCCGGCCTGATCTCCATGAT
Source organism: uncultured Rhodocyclaceae bacterium (assembly GCA_964607005.1). Taxonomy (GTDB): domain Bacteria; phylum Pseudomonadota; class Gammaproteobacteria; order Burkholderiales; family Rhodocyclaceae; genus Desulfobacillus. The sequence goes on along the minus strand of CAZSHO010000017.1, from coordinate 23,070 downwards.
CGGTTACATGATCGTCGTGCAGATATATGTGCATCTGAAGCCGGAGGCGGGCCCGGCCGGTCCGCGCATGTCCTGGCCGGAGCGCCTCAAGAGCCTGTTGCAAGTCCTGCCGGTGCTGCTGGTGTTCGTCGTCGTGATCGTCGGCATCTATGGCGGCTGGGCCAACCCGACCGAAGCGGCCTCGATCGGCGCGGCGGCCTGCGGTCTGCTGGCGTTGTTCTCCGGGAACCTGAAGCTCAAGGAACTGAAGCTGAGCCTGCTCGGCACGGCACAGGCGACGGCAATGATCTATCTGGTGCTGCTCGGCGCGGACATGCTGAACACCGCGCTGGCCGTCTCGCAGATGCCGGTCGAGATGGCCGACTGGGTGAAGGGCAGCGGCATGCCGCCCCTGCTGGTGCTGGTGATGATTCTCGTCATCTACATCCTGCTCGGCTGCGTCATGGATTCGCTGGCGATGATCCTGCTCACCATCCCGATCTTCTATCCGATGATCATCGGCCTCGATTTCTGGGGCATGAGCCATGACGACAAGTCGATCTGGTTCGGCATCCTGGCGCTGATGGTGGTGGAGATTGGACTGGTGCATCCGCCGGTGGGCATGAACGTCTACATCATCAACCGGCTGGCCGGCAACGTGCCGCTGGTGGAAACCTTCAAGGGGGTGATGCCGTTCCTGCTCTCCGATTTCCTGCGCATTGCCCTGCTGGTGGCGTTCCCGGTGATTTCGCTCTATCTGGTGCACGCCATTCCGAATTGAGATCGGCGTCGTCGGGCGCCGTCCTGCAAAAGTCAGTTCCCGCAGGACGGCGTCCGTGGTGCGCGCGGGCGGTCAAATCCTGCCGACGCGCAGGTGCAGCGGCCAGCGCAGCGTCTTGCGCTGGCGGGCATCGGGCCACAAGGGCGCAAGGCGCTGCGAGAAGGCCTGCAGCGGATCGACGCCGGTCGCTTTCATGAAGCCCCGGGTGGCTGACCAGGTGCCCAGATAGCCGAGCAGGTCGTCGCGAATCCATTCGCTGCGGATTTCAAATCCGGGCACTGCAATGTCCGTGAAAGGAAAGGGCAGGGAACGATAGCGGTCGTCGACCATGCCCCGCTCCGGCGGCCAGTAGGGGCCGACCACGTTGCGGTAGAAGTCCGTCAGCAGTTCATCGATGCCCATGTCGGTATCGAGCAAGGTGTATGTCCAGCAGGCAATGACGCCACCGGGTTTGAGCACGCGCCTGGCCTCGGCATAGAAACGATCGAGATCGAACCAGTGGATGGCCTGCGCGACGGTGACGAGATCGACACTGCCCGCCTCGATCCGGCTGTCTTCGGCCGGTGCCGCGCGGTAGTCGATGCGCGGATGGGGCGCGGCATGGTCAAGCTGTTTGCGGCTCGGATCGGTGGCGATGATCCGCTCGAAATGATGGGCGAGGCCCAGGGCGGCCTGTCCGCTGCCCGTGCCGCAATCCCAGGCGAGGGCGTGTTCCTCGACGAGCCCGGCCAGCCAGGCAAACAACGCCTGCGGATAATCCGGCCGGAACCGTGCGTAGTCGGGTGCCTGGCTTGAAAAATGATCCTTGAAGGGTATTGTCGTCATGGGAGGGTGAAATGAAAGGTCGCGCCGCGATCGACTTCGCCTTCGGCCCAGACCAGGCCGCCATGACGCTGGATGATGCGCTGCACGGTGGCCAGGCCGATGCCGGTGCCGGAAAAATCCTTGACGCCATGCAGGCGCTGGAAGGCGCCGAACAGTTTGTCTGCGTATTTCATGTGGAAACCGGCGCCATCGTCCTTGATGAAAAATACCCGGCTGTTGCCGGTCATTCCCGTGCCGAATTCGATGCGTGCGGAGGGCTTGCGGGCGGTGAATTTCCAGGCGTTGGCGAGCAGATTGTGAAGTGCCACACGCATCAGGCGCGCGTCGGCGCGCACGCGCAGGTTCGGCGCGACGATCGTGTCGACCCGGCGCTGCGGGTCCTGGGCGCGCAGTTCGTGCAGGATCGACTCGGCCAGGGCGGAGAGGTTGACCTCGCCCAGCTTGAGCGGGGTGCGCGTGAGTTGCGCCAGATCGATCATGCCGTCGATCAGCTCGCTCATGCGCAGGGTCGCCGAGCAGATGCGACGTAAATACTCCCGCCCCTGCTCGTCGAGCAATTCGCCGTAGTCTTCCTGCAGCAGACGGGAAAAGCCGTTGATGCCGCGCAGCGGCGAGCGCAGGTCGTGCGAGACCGAATAGCTGAAACTCTCCAGCTCCTTGATCGACGCCTGCAGTTCGGCGGTGCGCTGGTTGACGTGATCTTCCAGTTCCAGATTGAGCTGACGCAGCATCTGTTCGGCGTGCTGGCGCTGCTGACTTTGGCGATAAGCCTCGATCAGTACGGCGCAGGTGGCGGTGAAAGGCTGCAACGGATCGATGAGCGCATCCTCATAGGCGGGGGATGGCCGGGCGACGGCGGCAAGTCCGACCAGCCGGTCGCCGCGATGCAGCGGCAAGCCCATGAACGCACGCGGCGGCGCAGACGGCTCGTGTGGCGGATCGAGGGCCAGCACCGGCTTGCCGCTCGACAGGGCATCGGCAAGATGGCGCGCCAGCCGATCTGCGCCAGGATCGCCGGGGACGGGCGTGCCGCCTTGAGGGGCGGCACGCAGCCCGTTGGATGCCGCCTCCATCAGGCCGCCTGAGCTGGCGTAGGATTTCAGATAGGGCTCGCCGGAGGTTTCACGCAAGACTTCTCCGATGACACCGAATTCACTGCCGGTGATGTCGAGCAGATGATGGAGCAGTTGTTTGAAGACCGGATGCGGGTCGGCATCCGCGATGAAATCGGCCTGCGCTTCGCTGATGGCGTGCAGCATGCGATTCATTTCGAGGATTTGCCGCTGGATGAGCTTGCGGTCGCTGATGTCGCGAACGACGGTGAGCAGGCAGGGCCCGGCGTTGATCTCGACCAGACTGGCTGAAAAAAGGCAGTCGAGCAAACGCCCCGACTTGTGACGCAGGCGGATTTCCTCGTTGATGACCGGATCGCCGCCCTGCAATTGCTCGATGAAATGCTGGCGCAATGCCAGATCCGGCCAGAGGCTGACCTCGCCCACCTTCCGCCCGATGATCTCGTCGGGCGCATAGCCGAAGACGCGCGCCGATGCCGGATTGGCATCCACATAAAGGTCTTTGTCGAGCGAGCTGATGGCGATGGCGTCCGGACTGGCCGCGTAGATGCGGGAGAGCTTTTCTTCCGACAGGCGCAGCGCGGACTCGGTCAGGCGGTGCTCGTGGCTGATCTGTTCGAGCAGCGTGTTGTGGGCCCAGGCGAGCTCGGCCTCGTTCGACTCCAGCTCGGCCACGCGCTTTCTCAATGCGGCCAGTTCGGCCTGCACGGCCTGCACGGCCTGGGGATTGTCAGAAGAGGGGGGCATGCTCGGAGACCATGGCGCAGTTGCCCTGAATTCTCCAACGAAGCTTCCCGCCGCTCAAGAGCTTTTTTATTCTGTAAGAATATCTCCTACAAAACAAAGGGCGACGCTTGCGGGTCGCCCTCCGTGCTTGTGCTGCGGATGCCGGATCGGGCTACTTGGGCCGCTTGTCGATGACGCGTCGCGCCTTGCCGACGGAACGCTCGATGCTGTTGTGGGCCACGATGCGCACCTGGGTCGATACGCCGATGTAGGACTTGATGTGGTGCTGCAGTTCCCGGGAAGCGGCTTTCTGGTCTTCTGCCGATGCGCCGGAGAACTCCGGTTTCAGTTCGACGAGCACGTCCAGTTCGTCCATGTGCTCGGGGCGCGTGATCTCGAGGACATAGTGCGGCGCCAGCTTCGGCAGCTTGAGAATCAGCTCCTCGATCTGCGAAGGGAAGACGTTCACGCCGCGGATGATCATCATGTCGTCGGAGCGTCCGGTGATCTTGTCCATGCGGCGGAAAGAACGGGCCGTCGGGGGCAGCAGTTTGGTCAGGTCGCGCGTGCGGTAGCGAATGATCGGCAGGGCCTCCTTGGCCAGCGAGGTAAACACCAGTTCGCCGCTGGCGCCATCCGGCTGCACCTCGCCGGTCACCGGATCGATGATTTCCGGGTAGAAGAAATCTTCCCAGATCACCAGACCGTCCTTGGTTTCGATGCATTCATTGGCGACGCCGGGGCCCATGACTTCGGACAGGCCATAAACATCGACGGCGTCGATGCCCAGGCGTTTCTCGATTTCCAGACGCATCTGGTTGGTCCACGGTTCGGCGCCGAAGATGCCGATGGAGAGTGAACTTTTTGCCGGATCCAGCCCCTGGCGCTCGAATTCGTCGGCAATCGCCAGACTGTAGGACGGCGTCACCATGATGATGTCCGGCTTGAAATCCTGAATCAGCTGCACCTGCTTCTCGGTCTGTCCGCCCGACATCGGGATGACGGTGCAGCCGAGCCGCTCGGCGCCATAGTGCGCACCCAGACCGCCGGTGAACAAGCCGTAGCCGTACGAGACATGCACCAGATCGCCGGCGCGCCCGCCTGAAGCGCGGATCGAACGGGCCATCAGATCCGCCCAGTCGTCGATATCCTTCTTCGTGTAGCCGACCACCGTCGGCTTGCCGGTCGTGCCACTGGAGGCATGGATGCGGTTCACCTTTTCGCGCGGCACGGCAAACATGCTGAAGGGGTAGTTCTCGCGCAGATCCTGCTTGGTGGTGAACGGGAACTTCGACAGATCGGAGAGCTGCTTCAGGTCTTCGGGCCTGACCCCCGCCGCATCGAACTTCTTGCGGTAATGCGGCACGTTGTCGTAAGCATGCTTGAGAGACCATTTCAGACGCTGCAGCTGCAGTGCGGAAATCTCGTCGCGGCTGGCCTTTTCGATGGGCTCCAGGTCGCCGGGTTTCGGGGTTTTGACAGGCATTGTGAGTTCCTCCTTGTAATAATCTGTCCGAATGATTTTAGACGCGCTCGAGCACTAGCGCGATACCCTGACCGACACCGATGCACATGGTGCACAAGGCGTAACGGCCGCCCATGCGCTGCAGTTGATAGGTGGCCGTGGCCGCGAGCCGCGCCCCGCTCATGCCGAGCGGATGACCCAGAGCGATGGCGCCGCCATTCGGATTGACGTGCGCGGCATCGTCAGGCAGGCCAAGATCGCGTGTCGCGGCCAAAGCCTGCGCCGAAAAGGCTTCGTTCAACTCGATGAGATCCATCTGCGAGAGTTTCAGCTTGAGTCGTTCGAGCAGCTTGCGTGTGGCCGGAGCCGGTCCGATGCCCATGATGCGCGGCGCCACACCGGCCGTGGCCATGCCGAGAATGCGCGCGCGCGGCGTCAGGCCGTGTTTGCCGGCTGCCGCTTCGGAGGCGATCAGCAAGGCACAGGCGCCATCATTGACGCCCGAGGCGTTGCCGGCGGTCACCGTGCCGTTCTCGCGCACGATCGGCTTGAGCCTGGCCAGACCTTCCAATGTCGTATCGGCGCGCGGGTGCTCGTCGATCGCGACGATCTTCGGATCGCCCTTACGCTGCGGGATTTCGACCGGGATCATCTCGTCATTGAAACGGCCTGCCGCCTGCGCCGCAACGGCACGTTGCTGGCTGCGCAGGGCAAACGCATCCTGATCGGCACGGGAGATTTTCAGCTCGTCGGCAAGATTCTCCGCCGTATCCGGCATGGCATCCGTACCGTAGCGCTTTTTCATGAGCGGATTGACAAAGCGCCAGCCGATCGTCGTGTCGTAGACCGTGCTGTTGCGCGAGAAGGCTGCATCGGCCTTGCCCATGACGAAGGGCGCACGCGTCATGCTCTCGACGCCGCCGGCAATCATCAGGTCGGCATCCCCGCAGCGAATGGCTCGTGCGGCGCTGCCCACAGCATCCATGCCCGAACCGCACAGCCGGTTGAAGGTGGCGCCACCGACCTCCTGTGGCAGACCGGCGAGCAGAAGCGCCATACGCGCGACATTGCGGTTGTCCTCGCCGGCCTGGTTGGCACAGCCGTAGAGGACGTCATCGATGGCGTTCCAGTCAAACGATGGGTGGCGCTGCATCAACGCCTTGAGAGGCAGGGACGCCAGATCGTCGGCACGTAGCTGGGCGAGCGCGCCGCCATAACGGCCGATGGGTGTGCGAACAGCGTCGCAGATAAAGGCATTGTTCATGTGGGATCACTTTCGTTGTCGAAAATCTGCTTCTTGAGGCGGCTGGAGCGACCCCGGAAAAGGGCAACCGGCCTGCCTTCCTGGTTGATGACCTCTATATCGTACAGCCCGTTGCGCCCGCCTTGGTGACGTGCCTGGCCGGTAGCGGTGAGAATGTCGCCGATCAGGGCAGGTGCGAGGTAATTGATGTCGACGCCGGCCGCCACGGCTTGCTGATTGAAGGAGTTGCTGGCATAGGCGAATGCCGTGTCCGCCAGGGCAAAGACGTAGCCGCCATGACAGGCGCCCAGGCAATTGGTCATTTCCCTGGTGATGTGCATGCGTACGCAGGCCATGCCGGGTCTGATGTCGACGAGTTCCATGCCCATGCCTTGTGAGGCCAGATCTTCCTTCCAGAGCACTGCGGCGCAGCGTTCGGCAACCTGCTCAGGTGTCAGTGTCGTCATTACTCTCCCTTGAATCGAGGGGTACGTTTTCCCAGAAAGGCGGTAATGCCTTCCCGGTAGTCTTCGCTGTAGCCCAGCATCCTCTGGCTGTCGCGTTCCAGATCGAGTTGTTGTTCGACCGAGTGGGTCGGCGAGGCGAGCAGGGCACGCTTGATGGCTGCATAGGCGAGCGGAGGCCCCAGGGCAAAACGGGTGGCCAGGGCGTCGACCTCGCTCATCAACCGGTCATCGTCGACGCATTTCCAGATCAAGCCCCAGTGTGCGGCCTGTTCTGCGCCGAGTTTCTCGGCTGTCAGGGCAAGGCCCATGGCGCGAGCGCTACCGACCAAGCGCGGCAGAAAGTAACTTCCGCCTGCATCCGGCCCCAGACCGATGTTGCTGAATGCCTGGATGAACACAGCCGTGCGGGCCGCCAGGACGATGTCGCAGGCAAGTGCCAGACTGGCTCCGGCGCCGGCCGCCGCGCCATTCACGGCAGCAATGACAGGGAAAGGCAGGGCGCGCAAGGCCAGCACCAGCGGTTTGTAGTTCCTTTCAATTGATTCCCCCAGATCAACCGGTGCCGCCCCGGGCGGCACAACACGCTCGGCCAGATCCTGACCGGTGCAGAACGCGCGTCCGGCTCCCGTCAGGATCAGTGTCCTGGCTGTTCCGGAGCGAACTTCTTCGATTGCCCCGCGCAGTTCTTCGTGCATGGCTGCATTGAGACTATTGAGCTTTTCCGGACGGTTCAGCGTTATCCGTGCAATGGCATCGCGAAGATCGAGGGTAACCAGGCTCATACGAAAATTGTCGGTGTAAATCTCGCAGGCTGAAGGGCAGGATTGCCAAGCACAGGAGCGGGGACGTCGGCAGTAAATCGAAATGGTATAAATCGGAACCGATACAGAAACGGATTCTAATATATTTCCATCGGTATCGTTTTACATCACGTCATCCTTGCTACATAATTCTTCGTTTGCAGTCAGCGCGATCCACTCTCATGGTCAAAGTCTATTCTCTTGATGGCGTTACTCCAGTTGTTCATCCGACGTCCTTTATTCATCCGTCCGCAGTCCTGATCGGCGACGTCATCATCGGTGCGGATTGCTATATCGGGCCGAATGCCTGTTTGCGCGGGGATTTCGGGCGCATCCGAATTGATCGTGGCGTCAATGTGCAGGATTGCTGCATTATTCATGGCTTCCCCGAGAAGGATACGATCGTCGAGGAAAATGGCCATATCGGCCATGGTGCCGTCCTTCACTGCTGCCGGATCGGCCATGACGCCCTTGTCGGCATGAATGCGGTTGTCATTGACAATGCCGATGTTGGCGAATTTGCCATCGTGGCAGCCATGGCCTTTGTCAAGGCGGGGATGATCGTTCCTCCGCGTTCGCTGGTTGCCGGTATTCCAGCCAGGGTTGTTCGGCCTCTCACCGAGCAGGAAATGGCCTGGAAAACCGAAGGGACCGTGCTCTATCAACAGTTGGCACGCAGTTCGCTGGCATCCATGGTGGAAACCGAAGCGTTGTCCGAAGTCGAGGCAAACCGCAAGCGTATCAATATCGCGCCGATCAAACCGCTTGTGGAAGCCAAGGCTGACTGGGCCGACGCGGGCGAAGAAACGTCCGGGTAGATTTTCCGGCAATGGAGGGCACTGCCTGCCCCGGGCCGGGGGCGTTCCTGTGATACCATTGCCAACTCCATGAAACCAATGGAATTTCACCGAAAGTGGAAGTGGCATCCCGATCCATCGTCTTGCATTACCCGATCGTCTTGATGAATCGCTTTTTTCACTCCCTTCCCGGGAAGCATTCATTCGCATCCAATACCAAGGAACCAGTATGAAAATCCATGAATACCAAGGCAAGGAGATCCTGCGCACATTCGGGGTTGCCACGCCACGCGGGAAAGCCTGCTTTTCCGTTGATGAAGCGGTCAGGGCAGCGGAAGAACTCGGCGGCAAGGTCTGGGTGGTCAAGGCGCAAATCCATGCCGGCGGTCGCGGCAAAGGGGGAGGAGTCAAGGTTGCCAAATCCATCGATGAAGTCCGTCAGTTCGCCAATCAGATCCTCGGCATGCAACTGGTGACGCACCAGACCGGCCCGGCGGGGCAAAAGGTGCGCCGCCTGCTTGTCGAGGAAGGTGCTGACATCAAAAAAGAACTGTATGTCGGTATGGTCGTTGATCGGGTAACACAGAAGGTTTGCCTGATGGCCTCGAGCGAAGGGGGCATGGACATTGAAGAAGTGGCCGCCCATACCCCTGAAAAAATCCACAAAGTGTATGTCGATCCTGCCAGTGGACTCGTGGCGGACGATGCGGACGATATTGCCCGGAAGATCGGCGTGCCTGATGCGTCCGTTGTCCAGGCGCGTGGCATTCTGCAGGGGCTCTACAAGGCTTTCTGGGAGAGTGATGCCAGTCTGGCTGAAATCAATCCGCTCATTCTGACGGGCGAAGGCAGGGTGGTTGCACTTGATGCCAAGATGAATTTTGATTCGAACGCCCTTTTCCGTCACGAAGACATTGTTGCCATGCGTGATCTCGACGAAGAGGATCCATCCGAGATTGAGGCCTCGAAATACGACCTTTCCTATATCTCGCTCGATGGCAACATCGGCTGTCTGGTGAATGGCGCCGGCCTGGCCATGGCCACCATGGACACCATCAAGCTGTTTGGTGCCGAGCCAGCGAACTTCCTTGATGTGGGGGGGGGTGCCACTACCGAGAAGGTCACTGCGGCCTTCAAGCTGATGCTTGCCAATCCAAAGGTCAAAGGTATTCTGGTGAATATCTTCGGGGGCATCATGAAGTGCGACACCATTGCTTCCGGCGTCGTGGCGGCAGCCAAGGAAGTGCAGCTGTCTGTCCCGTTGGTGGTGCGCATGCGCGGTACCAATGAAGACATTGGCAAGCAGATTCTCAAGGAATCGGGCCTGCCCATCATTGCGGCCAGTGACATGGCGGATGCGGCGCAGAAAATCGTTGCCGCAGTCTCAGGCAAATAAGAGATGTGTGCGTTGTCCATCGGGTCGTTGCAAGGGCGACGCAGTCAGCAAAACGAGGCCGCGTAGCGGCGAACAATCGTCACTCCCTTTCAGCAAGAGGGAGAGAAGGGAAGGGAAGGTAGTTCATGAGCATTCTGATCAACAAGAACACCCGTGTCGTCACGCAGGGCATTACCGGCAAGACCGGGCAGTTCCATACCAAAATGAGCAAGGAATACGCCAATGGCGTGAATTGCTATGTGGCCGGAGTCAATCCCAGGAAAGCGGGTGAAGCTTACGAAGGGATTCCGATTTTCGGCTCGGTCAAAGAGGCGAAGAAACAGACCGGCTGCAATACGTCTGTCGTCTATGTGCCGCCCCCCTTCGCTGCTGCCGCCATCTGGGAAGCCGTCGAAGCCGAACTGGATCTCGTCATCTGCATCACCGAGGGCATTCCGGTACGTGACATGGTCGAGGTCAAGGACAAGATGCGCAAGGCCGGTTCGAAGACCGTGCTTTGTGGCCCGAACTGCCCTGGCATCATCACGCCGGACGAGATCAAGATCGGCATCATGCCGGGCCACATTCATATGAAAGGCCGCATTGGCGTGGTGTCGCGCTCGGGCACGCTGACCTATGAAGCGGTCGGCCAGCTCTCCGACCTCAAGCTGGGCCAGTCGACGGCGGTGGGCATCGGCGGTGACCCGGTAAACGGGCTCAAGCACAAGGAAGTGCTGGAACTGTTCATGAATGATCCGGATACCGATGCAGTCATCATGATCGGCGAGATTGGCGGTTCCGACGAGGAGGCCGCCGCCGAGTGGTATGCCAAGGAGTGCAGGAACAAAAAACCGGTGGTCGGGTTCATTGCCGGTGTCACGGCGCCTCCGGGCAAGCGCATGGGGCATGCCGGTGCCATCATTTCCGGTGGCAAGGGCACGGCGCAAGAAAAACTGGCGGTGATGGAAGCCTGCGGGATCAGGACGACAAAGAATCCGGCAGAGATGGGTAAATTACTGAAGTCCGTGCTGTAGTCGCTGCTGCCGCTCGATGCATGACGACGCCGCCCCCGGGCGGCGTCGTTAACTGGGGGGTGATGCTTGTCGTGGTTCTGGGTAAGAAATATTTGACTATCTTCATGTTTGTTTGCAAGAATACCGATTAAATTACTGTTTCTATTTGTATTGAGCCTGATCAGGATCGATTTTTTTGCATAACGTGATATCAGCTCTGGCAGTTTGTTCGAAAGAAGATTCAGGCCAATCACGCGGATGCGAACGGGCTGGCAGAGATGGTAGCGTCTCCAAGAAAATATAAAACTGCGCAGGAGAGGGCGGTACGACGTGTCAAAGTCATTCTGGAAAACCGACTGGTTCATTGGCGTCCTTGTCAGCGCGATCATGCTCGTTGCCGGCGGTGGCGAATTGTTGCAAAGCCTCGAACGCAAGGCCTACGACCTTGGTGTGAGCGCAGTCTCCCGGTCACCGAGTGACAAGATCGCTGTCATTGCGATCGACAAGCAGAGCATCGACAATCTGGGCCGCTGGCCATGGTCTCGTGATATTCATGCAAGGATGATCGACGCCCTGGCGGCCGCCAGGGCGAAAGTTGTCGCCTACACAGTATTCTTTTCCGAACCACAGATTGATCCGGGGCTTGTCTATATCGACAAGTTGATCGATCTCTATGGTCGGGCAGGCGGGCAACCGCTGACGGATTCGGCCGATATGCTTGCGGCCCAGCCTCCACCTCTCGGACAGTTTGCCCCGGTGCTGGCCGATGCCGAACTCAAGCTCAATACGGATCGACGTATGGGCGAGGCCGTGGCCAAGGCCGGCAATATTGCGCTACCAATGCTGTTCCGGCTTGGCGAGCCGCGTGGCCGGCCCGACAGCCCGCTTCCGGACTACATCAAGAAGTATCAGATCACCAAGGTTCAGACGGGAGAGGAACCGCCGCTGCTTACCTCCGACATCGAGGCCCCGGTCGTTGAGGTACTCGGCAAATCAGCAGCAGCCATCGGGCATCTCAATGTGAATCCTGACGTGGATGGCGGTATCCGCACCGAACCCCTCGTACTGGGCTACTTTGACGAGTTCTATCCGTCGTTGTCGCTGCTGATTGCAGCCCGCAGCCTCAATCTGGGCGTCTCGGACATCAAGGTCAAGCTTGGGGAGCAGGTCCGTCTGGGCAGCCTGAATATCGGTACGGATCCGCTCGGGCAGATGTACACATTTTTTTACAAGGATATGGATGGAAAACCTGCCTTCCAGGTGGACTCGTTCTTTGATGTGGTCAGCGGAAAGATTCCCATCGAAAAATATAAGGACAAGATTGTCCTGATTGGTCCGACTGCGGCAGGAGTGGGCAGTGTGTTTGTTACGCCGGTATCCCCGGCCATGCCGGCCGTCCTGATGCAGGCCCATGCCGTTTCCAGCATTCTGCAGGAGCATTTTTTCACGGTACCGACCTGGGGCTGGGCGGTCGAACGGCTCGCGTTTCTGCTTGTGGCGATTTATCTGATCGCCTTGCTGCCGCGCCTGAAGGCGGGTGCGGCCGCCAGCGTGACCGGCGGCCTGCTGATCATCCTTGTAACCACTCACTTTGTGCTCATGACGACCAGGCTGATGTGGCTGCAACTCATGGTCCCGGCAGCGCTTCTCCTGATTGGTCATTTGCTGCTGACGACCAAGCGCTTTCTGGTGACGGAGCGTGTCAAGGAAAAGTCCGAAGCGGAATCCGCCGAGTCGAATCGAATGCTTGGTCTGGCCTTTCAGGGACAAGGCCAGCTCGACATGGCTTTCGACAAATTCCGCAAGTGCCCCCTCGATAATGCGGTGATGGAAAATCTCTACAACCTGGCGCTTGATTTCGAACGCAAGCGCCAGTTCAACAAGGCCGAATCGGTTTTTCGCTATATGGCCGATTTCAATCCGAAATTTCGTGATCTGGAATCCCGCCTGAACCGTGCAAAAGCCATGTCCGAAACGGTCATGCTCGGTGGTGGCAGCCGCTCGACAGCCCAGGGCACCATGATTCTCGAAGGTGGTCAGGTGGAAAAGCCCATGCTTGGCCGTTATCAGGTGGAAAAGGAGCTCGGCAAAGGTGCCATGGGTGTGGTTTATCTCGGGCGTGATCCGAAGATCAACCGTGTCGTGGCCATCAAGACCATGGCGCTCTCCCAGGAGTTCGAGGAAGACGAACTCAAGGATGTCAAGGAGCGCTTCTTCCGTGAAGCGGAAACGGCCGGACGCCTGAACCATCCGAACATCGTGACGATCTTCGATGCCGGAGAGGAGCATGATCTTGCCTACATTGCCATGGAATTTCTCAAAGGCAAGGACCTGGTCGCCTTTACCAAGCCGGGCAATCTCATGCCGGTGGTGAAGGTGATGGACATTGCCGCGCGTGTGGCCGATGCGCTTTTCTACGCACACCAGAACAGTGTTGTTCATCGCGACATCAAACCGGCCAATATCATGTATGAACCGGATTCGGACTCCGTCAAGGTGACGGATTTCGGCATTGCCCGCATCACCGACTCGTCACGAACCAAGACCGGAATGGTGCTGGGCACACCCAGTTACATGTCGCCCGAGCAGTTGGCCGGGAGGAAGATCGATGGCCGCTCCGACTTGTTCTCTCTTGGCGTCATGCTTTTTCAGATGTCCGCCGGCAAGCTTCCGTTCGAAGGCGAGTCAATGACGCAACTGATGTTCAAGATCGCCAACGAGCCTCATCCATCCATTCGTGAATTCAATCCGCAGGTACCCGAGTGCCTTGCCTCCATCATAGACCGTGCGCTGGCCAAGGATGTGACACAACGCTATCAGACCGGTGCGGAAATGGCTGCCGATCTGCGTACTTGTGCGGGGTTGAGTACGGGCGCGACCGGTGCTGCGCCCCCAATGGATTTCACTCTTTGAGCACAATGATGGACCTGAGCCAGGCCTTGAAAATCGTCACTCGTTCCGATGTCGGTATGGTGCGTTCTCATAACGAAGACGCCGTTTATGCCAATACGGCGCACGGATTGGCCATCCTGGCCGATGGTATGGGAGGTTATAACGCCGGTGAGGTGGCCAGCGGCATGGCAACCACTTTGCTGGGCAGCGAACTGGGCAAGGCCCTCCAGGAAGTTCCGCCGCATCGGCGCGATGCGTCCGGGAAAACACATGCACACGAGATTCTGGAGCGGAAAATCGCCCAGGCCAATACTGCCATCTTTCAGGCGGCGCAAAGTCAGCCGCAATATGCCGGCATGGGCACGACACTGGTCATGGCGTTGTTCTACGACAATATGATGACCGTTGCCCATATTGGCGATTCCAGGCTCTATCGCCTGCGCGGCGACGAATTCCAGGTGCTGACACGTGACCATTCCCTGTTGCAAGAACAAATTGACAGCGGCATGATTACGCCTGAAGAAGCCCGGAATTCCCAGAACAAGAATTTGGTGACACGGGCGTTGGGGGTGGATCCGCAGGTCGAACCGGAAATTCGTGATTACGATACCCTGCCTGGAGATGTCTATTTGTTGTGCTCGGACGGGCTCAACGACATGGTCGAGGAAGAGGAGATGGCCCTGACACTGCAGGCGCTGTCTGCCAATCTCGATCTGGCAGCATCCCAATTGATCCAGACTGCCAATGATAGTGGCGGACGTGACAATGTTTCAGTGATACTGGTGCGCGTCCTGCGCGATTACAAGGCGGCGCATGGTTGGTGGGCGCGTCTGCTTCAATGGTTCAAATGATAGACGGAAGGACACGACATGGCTGCTAAGTTGATCCTGAGCATGGATGGCCTGGTACTCAAGGAAATCCCGCTCTCCAAGGAGCGGACGACCATCGGAAGAAAACCGCACAATGACATCCAGATCGACAATCTGGCCATCAGCGGCGAGCACTCGGTGATTGTGACGATTCTCAATGACTCATTTCTGGAAGACCTGAACAGCACCAACGGTACGTATGTTAACGGCCAGCCGATCAAGAAGCATTTCCTGCAAAACAACGACATTATCGAGCTGGGGAAATACAAGCTGAAATATCTGAACGAGACCCCTTCGCAGACGACGGCCGCGGATTTTGAAAAGACCATGGTGCTGCGGCCGGATCTGATGAAAAAGACGGTCGAGCAAGCGTCGGCCAGAACGGTGTCCGCAAGCGATACCCAGGTCGGCATGAAGGCCATCGACACCCAGGCCGGACTCTCACCCCCGGCTGTTGCGCCCGCATCGGCAGCAGCACCTGCGCCATCGCCACCGCAGAAAACCGGTGCGATCCAGGTATTGACCGGTGGCAATACCGGCAAGGAACTGGAACTGACGAAGAACCTGACGACCCTGGGTAAACCGGGTGTCCAGGTGGCGGTCATCACCCGTCGGCCGCATGGATATTTCATCACCCACGTCGAAGGAGCCCATTTCCCGGTTGTCAATGGCGCGACCCTTGATGCCCATCCGCGAGAGTTAAAAGACCATGATGTCATCGAACTGGCCGGGGTGAAGATGGAGTTTTTCCTCAAGGGATAAGACTGTCGGCAGAATCCGGACCAAAGCGTGACATTTTTCACGCTTTGGTCCGGCGATGGGGGCTATGCTCACCAGTTCCCAAGGCATTCATGAAGGGATGGTTTTCTTGAGGCAGCATGTCGTCAGGTATGCGCTGGGGTTCGCGGTTCTGCTGGCCTTGCTCGGGCATGCCACCAAGGCGTATCAACTCGGTTTCATCAATCGGCTTGACGCCGTTCTCTACGACGCCAAGATCCAACTCACCATGCCGCAAGGCGTCGACGACCGGGTGGTCATTCTCGACATTGACGAAAAATCCCTTGCTGAAATCGGTCGCTGGCCCTGGGGGCGTGACCGCCTGTCCGACCTGCTCGACAAACTGTTCGACAAATACGGCATTCGTCTCCTCGGTTTTGACGTGGTGTTTGCCGAACCGGATGACAGTTCCGGCCTGAAAGCGCTGGACAGTCTGGCCGGCAATGAACTGAAAGGGGATGCGGCTTTCCGGACGGCTTTACAGGGTTTGCGGCCGCAACTCGATCATGACGGGCGCTTTACCGCCGCGCTCGAGGGGCGCCCGGTCATCCTCGGCTATTATTTTTCGGGGCGGCACGATGGTGTCAGCAGCGGCGCTCTGCCAGAGCCTGTTCTGCCCGCGGGCAGTTTCACCGGCCATAACATTCCTTTCACGACCTGGACTTCGTTTGGCGGAAACCTCGCGCAGTTCCAGCAAGCCGCCCAATCCGGCGGGCACTTCAATCCGATCGTTGAATCTGACGGGCTGTCGCGGCGCGTGCCGCTGATTGCCGAATACCGGGGGGCGTACTACGAGGCCCTGTCGCTCGCCATGGTACGCACCCTGCTGGGCAGGCCCAAAGTCGTACCCTGGTTTCCCGAAGACACCTGGTTGTCGGGCAAATCCCGCCAGGGCCTGGAGGCGATCGACCTGCCGACGCAGCGGGGGACACTGCGCATTCCGGTCGATGAAAACGTTGCAGCGCTGATTCCCTATCGCGGCCGTCAGGGGAGTTTCCGCTACATTTCGATTGCCGACATCCTGGCTGACCGTATAGCGCCCGACGAACTGAAGGGCAAGATTGCCCTGGTCGGCACGACCGCCCCCGGTCTGCTCGACCTGCGCGCCACACCGGTCGGCGAGGCCTATCCCGGAGTGGAAATCCATGCCAACCTGATTACCGGCATCCTCGATGGCACACTCAAGCAAAAACCCGTTTATGTGCTGGGCGCCGAAGTGGTGCTTCTTTTCCTTTGCGGCATGGTCATGGTGTTTCTGCTGCCCTCGCTGACGCCGATCCGGGCTTCGCTGGCTTCGGCCCTCGTGCTTCTGGTGAGCATCGTCATCAACTTTGCTTTCTGGCAATACGCCAACCTGGTTTTGCCGCTGGCTTCATCCTTGCTGCTGGTCGTGGTCCTGTTTGCGCTCAACATGTCCTGGGGCTATTTTGTCGAATCGAGGACCAAGCGGCAATTCACCGATCTGTTCGGCCAGTATGTGCCACCCGAGCTGGTCGAAGAAATGAGTCGTGATCCGGAGTCCTACAGCATGGAGGGTCGCAAGGAAGAGCTGACCGTGCTGTTTTCCGATGTGCGCGGCTTCACCACCATTTCCGAAGGGCTTACGCCGGAAAACCTGACCCGTCTGATGAACGAATATCTGTCGACCATGACCGAGGTCATCCGCAAAAATCGTGGCACGCTCGACAAATACATCGGGGATGCCATCATGGCCTTCTGGGGTGCTCCGGTGCCCAGTCCGGGGCATGCGCGACAGGCGGTGCTGGCTGCCCTGCAGATGCAGGCGGCCCTGCCCGGACTGAACGAGAGCCTGATGGCCAAGGGGTGGCCGGAAGTCAAAATCGGTGTAGGCATCAACAGTGGTGAAATGACGGTGGGCGACATGGGCTCGGTAGTGCGCAAGGCCTATACGGTGATGGGCGATGCGGTCAATCTGGCCTCGCGTCTTGAGGGCATCACCAAGCAGTACGGCGTCGGTATCCTGATCGGCGAGGGCACACGCAGGGAGCTCAAGGATATCGTTTGCCGCGAAGTCGACCGTGTTCAAGTCAAGGGCAAGGAAGAACCGGTCGCCATTTATGAGCCGATTGGCCTCGATGGAGAACTGGACAAGACGCGGCAGGAAGAGCTCAAGCTGTGGAACCTGGCGCTGCGTTACTATCGTGCGCAGGACTGGGACCAGACCGAAGTCACCTTGCTGAACCTGTCCCGCATGGCGCCGGATCAGGCGCTCTACCATCGGTACATGGAACGGGTCGCCCATTTTCGCAAGAATGCGCCCGGATCCGACTGGAAGGGTGTCTGGAAATTCGATACCAAATAACGAGAACACATCCATGAAGATCAAAGTGCTTGGTTGCAGTGGCGGCATCGGGGGACGACACCTGCGCACCACCTCGCTTCTTGTCGACCACGATATCCTGGTCGATGCCGGAACGGGTGTTGGCGACCTGTCGCTGGCCGAGCTGGCACTGATCGATCACGTGTTTCTCACCCACTCCCATCTCGATCATGTGGCCTGCCTGCCTTTCCTGGTCGACACGGTGGGCGAGATGCGCAACAAGCCCCTGACCGTGCATGCCACGCGCGCCACGCTCGAGATCATCCAGACGCATCTGTTCAACTGGGCGATCTGGCCCGATTTCAGCGAGATTCCCAACCGCGACCAGGCATTTTTGCGCTATAGCGAATTGAAGCTGGGCAAGACCAGGAAAATCGACAATCGGGAGATCACGCCGCTGCCGGCCAACCATACGGTTCCGGCGGTCGGCTACCGCCTCGATTCGGGCGAAGGCAGTCTGGTTTTTACCGGTGACACAACGGTGTGCGACGAGCTGTGGCAGGCGGTGAACAAGATCCGCAATCTTCGTTATCTCATCATCGAGACGGCCTTCTCGAATCGTGAGCGACAGCTCGCCGTTGCCTCCAAGCATCTGTGCCCGGACATGCTCAAGGGCGAGTTGCTCAAACTGCAAAAAGAGGTGGATATTTTCATCACCCACCTCAAACCTGGCCAGATCGAGCTGACCATGCAGGAGATCGAGGAGTTCGTGGGCGAATATAACCCGCGCATGCTGCAAAACAACCAGGTGTTTGAGCTATGAGCGGGCATGTGGTTCCGGCCGAAGTGCTGTCCCGTCTCGAGCCGCTCAATGCTGCCTCGGCGAGCGTGATCGATGAAATTTCCCGCACATGCTACGTTGAAGCGGTCAGCCGCAGCCTTGACCCCTTTCGCCTGAGAGGGCCGGAACGCCAGGTGGTGTACCTTCTCAAAGGAGAGCTGAAAATCGACTATCCGGATTTCAGCACGGAAGTGCTGGTAGGCGGTGCCGGTGCGGCGCTGGTTCCGCTGGGCAGGCATCGGCAGACCATTGTCGGCAGCAAGGCGATTACCGACATCGAGCTGATCCGCATCGACGAAGAGATGCTGGATATCCTGCTGACCTGGGACCAGCTTGCAGAGTCCGCCTCCGATGCGCAGACAAAGAAAGATGTGGCAGACCGTACCGACTGGCGCCTGATGTCCGGCATGTTTGCCGCCAGGGTGCTGGCACAAGGGGCGTTTGCTGCTTTTCCCCCTGCGCACATCGACGAATTGCTGCGCCGCTTCAGTCGCGTCAAGAAAAAGCGCGGCGAGGTCATCCTCCGTGAGGGAGAGGAAGGCGATTACTACTACCTGATCGAGAGTGGCAGGTGCACCGTATCGCGGCTGATTGGTGGTGCCCGGGTCGAGATTGCCGAGCTCAGGGCGAGCGATGCCTTCGGGGAAGAAGCACTGGTGGCCAACACGCAGCGCAATGCGACGGTCAGCATGAAAACCGATGGCACCCTGCTGCAACTGGACAAACAGGATTTCATCGAGCTGCTGCAAGAGCCGCTGCTCCATCGGGTGACCATCGACGAAACGCAAACAATGCTGTCCGGAGGGGCGGTGCTGATCGATGTGCGTTTCCCGGCCGAATACAACTCGGACAAAATCGAAGGGGCGATCAATATTCCCCTCAATGAAATCCGCAACGCCTTTGCCTCCCTCGACCGTGACAAGACGTACATCGTGTATTGTCAGAGCGGCCGGCGCAGCTCGGCGGCTGCTTTCCTGCTTGCGCAGAGGGGCTTCAAAGCCTATCTGCTCGAGAGCGGACTGCGTGCGTGACATCAAAACCGCGCAACCGCTATTGATATCTGCCTTTGTGGCACCTTTGGCTCGGGAGTACCGTCATGAATACAGCATCAGGCATCAAGCAGGAGACGAGTGCAGGAGGCGCCGGGGATGTTGCCGACCGCCTGGCATTTTTCAAGAACCTGCAAACCGTCACCAACAAGATCCATGCGACGACCAATATCGACGAGATCATGCTGGAACTCTCCAAGGACATTTGCGATCTTTTCAACGCCGACCGTCTGACCATTTATTCGATCAGCGAAGACAACACCGCGATTGTCTCCAAGGTCAAGACCGGACTCAATTCCTTCAAGGACCTGCGCCTGCCGATCGCCGACCAGAGCATTGCCGGCTTTGCCGCCCATGCGAAAAAACTGGTGAACCTGCGCGACGTCTACGACGACGCCGAGCTGAAGTCCCATAGCGCCGCCCTGCGCTTTTTGCAGGAAGTCGACAAGCGCACGGGCTATCGTACCAAGCAGGTACTGGCGGCACCGATCCTTGATGTGCATAGCAGCGAGCTGCTCGGTGTCGTGCAGCTCATCAACAACAAGGCCGGCATTCCTTTCTCGCAGGTTGCCGAAGAAGGCGTGCGGGGCTTGTGCGAGACGCTGGCCATCGCCTTCACGCAACGGCAGAAACCTGCGGCGCACGTCGTCAAGACCAAATACGACCATCTGATTGCCGACGCCGTCCTCTCGGCGGCCGAGTTTGATCTGGCCACCCGTTCGGCGCGCCGCAAGGGACAGGACATCGAAACCGTCCTGCAAAGCGAGTTTCAGGTCAAGCAGGCGACCATTGGCGCGGCACTCTCGAAGTTCTTCAATGTTCCTTATGAATCCTGGAAGGCCGACCGCATCAAGCCGATGGATCTGCTGAAGAATCTCAAGCGCGACTACGTCGAGGAAAACCAGTGGCTGCCCATCGAGGAAGGCAAGGATGGCGTGGTCATCCTGACCATGGACCCCGAACAGGTCAAAAGCTCCCGCATCGTCAATAATGTTTTTCCCAAGAGCCGGCTCGTCTTCCGGGTGACGACCCTCCACGAATTCCGCCAGACGCTCGACCAGTTCTACGGAGCGGCGGCGGACTACGGTTCGGTCGGCGAACTGCTCTCCGGGCTCGATGACGACGAGGAGGGAGGCGCCGAGCTGAGTGGCGAGGATCTTTCGGCGGCGGCCGACAACGAGCTCGTCAAACTGGTCAACAAGATCATCATCGACGCTTACAGCCAGGGGGCCTCCGACATTCATATCGAGCCTAGCCCCGGCAAGGACAAGACCGTCATCCGTTTTCGCAAGGACGGCACGCTCGCCAACTATATCGAGGTGCCCGCCAGTTACCGCAATTCCCTGGTTGCGCGCATCAAGATCATGTGTGACCTGGACATCTCCGAGCGGCGCAAGCCCCAGGATGGCAAGATCAAGTTCAGGAAATTCGGCCCGATCGACATCGAATTGCGCGTGGCGACGATTCCCTCGGCCGGTGGCGTCGAGGATATCGTGATGCGCATCCTTGCTGCCGGCGAGCCGATTCCCCTCGACAAGCTCGGGGTTTTGCCGGGCAACCTCGAGAAGCTGAAAAGCGTCATCGAAAAACCCTATGGCCTGTTTTTCGTCTGCGGGCCGACCGGTTCGGGCAAGACCACCACGCTGCATTCGGTGCTCAAGCACCTCAACACCCCGGATACCAAGATCTGGACAGCCGAAGACCCGGTCGAGATCACGCAAAAAGGGCTGCGTCAGGTACAGATCAACCGCAAGGCCGGGCTGGATTTCGCCACCATCATGCGTGCCTTCCTGCGCGCCGATCCGGACATCATCATGGTGGGCGAGATGCGCGACAAGGAGACCGTCTCCATCGGCATCGAAGCCTCGCTCACCGGCCATCTGGTGTTTGCCACCCTGCACACCAACAGCGCCCCTGAATCCATCACGCGCCTGCTCGACATGGGCATGGACCCCTTCAACTTCGCCGACGCCCTGCTCGGCATTCTTGCCCAGCGCCTGGGCAAGCGGCTGTGCGGTGAATGCAAACAGGCCTACACGCCCGCGCCGGAGGAAATGAAGAGCCTTCTCACCGAATACTGCGAAGAACTGCTCAACACCGCCGCCTTCAAGAAAGACGCCAAGTCTGCCTACGAAGCGGTGTACAGGGAATGGACGAAACAGTATGCCGACGGCAAGGGGCAGTTCACCCTGTATCGCGCCAAGGGGTGCGACAAATGCGGTGGCAACGGCTACAAGGGCCGCGTCGGTCTGCACGAGTTGATGGTCGGCACCGACAATGTCAAGAAGCTGATCCAGGAACACGCCCGGGTGGCCGATCTGGTCGCCTGCGCCCTCGAGGACGGTATGCGCACGCTCAAGCAGGACGGCATCGAAAAAGTCCTGCAGGGCATCACCGACATGAAGCAGGTGCGTGCGGTTTGCATCAAATAACCTGAAATCCGGAATCCGGAATTTCAATGGATACCCTGGACGATCTGTTCCGGCGTTTCGAGCGGCTCAACGAGATTGGTGCAGCCCTCTCGCACGAGCGGAATATTGACCGCCTGCTGGAGAACATTCTCGTCGCGGCGAAGAACATCACCCATGCCGACGGCGGCACGCTGTATCGCGTGACCGAGGATGGGGCGAGCCTGCGCTTCGAGATCATGCACAACGACAGCCTGGCGATCGCCCTGGGCGGCACCTCCGGCAACCCGATCCCCTTTCCGCCGCTGCCCCTGCGCGACGAGAGCGGTAAGGACAACAACTCGATGGTCGCCGCCTATGCCGCTTTGCACCAGGAGACCGTCAACATCGACGACGCCTATCAGGCGGCCGGTTTCGATTTCTCCGGCACACGCATGTTCGATGCGCGCACCGGCTACCGCTCGCAGTCCTTCCTCACGGTGCCGATGAAGAACCACGAAAACGCGGTCATCGGCGTGCTGCAGCTGATCAACGCCACCGATCCCGATTCGGGCCGGGTGATGCCGTTTTCGGCGGCCGACCAGCGCCTCGCCGAATCGCTCGCCTCGCAGGCGGCCATCGCGCTCACCAACCGCCAGCTCATCTCCCAGCTCGAGCACCTGTTCGAATCCTTCATCCAGCTCATCAACCTTGCCATTGACGAAAAATCTCCCTACACGGGCGGCCACTGCGAGCGCGTGCCGGTGCTCACCATGATGCTGGCCGAGGCGGTCAACGACACCCGGCAAGGTCCGCTGGCTGATTTTGTCATGAGCGACATCGATCGCTACGAGCTGAAGATCGCCGGCCTGCTGCACGATTGCGGCAAGGTCACCACCCCCGTGCATGTCGTCGACAAGGCCACCAAACTGCAGACCCTGTTCGACCGCATCCATCTCGTCGACACGCGTTTTGAAGTGCTCAAGCGGGATGCCCGCATCGCCGCCCTCGAGGCCCGGCTTGCTCTGGGCGAGGCGAGCGGGGAGCAGGATGCCGTTGCCGCCGCCCGCATCGACGAAGCGCTCGCCGGCCAGCTCGCGCAGCTCGACGCCGACCGTGAATTCCTGCGCCGCGCCAATCTGGGCTGCGAGGCGATGCCGGCAGAAGACCAGGAGCGCGTGCGCCACATCGGCACCGGCTACCGCTGGTCGAATGTTGCGGGGCAGATGGTCAATTTCCTCAGCGACGATGAACTGGAAAACCTCAATATCCGCGCCGGCACGCTGACACAGGCCGAGCGCGAGACCATCAACCACCATATCGTCGCCACCATCAGGATGCTCGAGCAGCTGCCCTGGCCCAGGCACTTGAAAAACGTGCCCGAATACGCCGGCGGCCACCACGAGCGCATGGACGGCAAGGGCTACCCG
>CAZSHO010000016.1:0-51887 GCA_964607005.1 uncultured Rhodocyclaceae bacterium | reverse complement strand
TCGAGCGAGCCGCGCACGATCATGTGCTGGCCGAAGGTTTCATTCTCGAAGGCGCACAGGTTGATGTAGTGGCTGATCTTGAGGATGCCGTTGCGCGTGGCGATGCCGGTCAAGGTAATGAAGCCCACCAGCGCGGCGACCGACAGCGGCTGGCCGGAAATCCACAAGGCGATCACGCTGCCCACCAGGGCCAGGGGTATGTTGCCCATGATGATGAAGGTCAGCGTCGCCGAGCGGTAGCGGCTGTAGAGCACCATGAAGATCATCGTCAGCGAGATCAGCGCCAGCAGGGTGATCAACCGTGCGGCTTGCTCCTGCGCCTGGAACTGGCCCTCGAGCGCCGTGAAGTAGCCTTCCGGCAGTGGGTTGGATGCCAGTTCGGTGCGGATGTCGGCGATCACCTGCGACATGTCCCGACCGTTGGTATTGGCGGAAAGCACGATACGCCGGCGCGAGTTTTCGCGGCTGACCTGGTTAGGACCGTCGCTTTCCTCGACGCGGGCGATTTTCGACAGCGGC
This sequence comes from uncultured Rhodocyclaceae bacterium, assembly GCA_964607005.1. Lineage (GTDB taxonomy): Bacteria > Pseudomonadota > Gammaproteobacteria > Burkholderiales > Rhodocyclaceae > Desulfobacillus. The sequence continues at coordinate 51,368 of CAZSHO010000016.1, read as the reverse complement.
ACGAAGCCGGTGGGCGTCTCGATCAACAGGCTAGCAAGTGCCTGCGGCCCGCGGGCATCCTCCGGCAGGCGTACCAAGAGGTCGAAGCGGCGGTTGCCCTCGACGACCTGCGTGATGCGTTCGCCCTCAATCATCTGTTCGAGGCTACGCAGCAGATTGCCCGGCGCGACGCCGTAACGTGCGGCCTCGGCATAGTCGAGATGGATCTTGACCTGCGGGATCAGCACCTGCTTCTCGATTTGCAGATCGGTGATGCCAGGAATCTTCGCCAGCCGTTCCCGCAAGCCACCCGCCAGACCGCGCAGGGTGTCCAGGTCATCGCCGTAGATCTTCAGCGCGATCTGCGCGCGCACGCCGGAGAGCAGATGGTCGAGACGGTGCGAAATCGGCTGGCCGACGCTGGAAACGGCCGGCAGGGTTGCAAGGCGGCTGCGGATGTCGGCGATGACGGCGTCACGGCTGCGCTCCGACGTCTTGAGATCGACTTCCATCTCGGTGTAATGGACGCCTTCGGCGTGCTCGTCCAGTTCGGCGCGGCCGGTGCGCCGACCGACCTGGGTCACCTCGGGCACTTGCTGGACGAGTTCCTCGGCCAGGGTGCCGATGCGGTTCGACTCGGCCAGCGAGGTGCCGGGATTGAGCATCACGTTCACTGTGAGCGTGCCTTCGTTGAACGGCGGCAGGAAGGAACGCGGGAAGAACGGCACGCTGGCGCCGACCAGCACGACCGCGACCAGCGCGACGGCCAGCAGGGTGCGCGCATGGGCGAACGACCAGTGCAGCAGACGCGCGTCCTGGCGCTTGAGCCAGATCACCAGCGGGCTGTCGCCTGCGTGCAGCTGCTTCATCCGGGGCAGCAGGTAATAGGCCATCACTGGAGTCAGCGTCACCGAGACGATCATGCTGGCGAGGATCGACACGATGTAGGCAACGCCCAGCGGCGTGAACAGCCGGCCCTCGATGCCGGGCAGCACGAACAGCGGCACGAACACCAGGACGATGATCACCGTCGCATAGACGATCGCGGAGCGCACTTCCAGCGTCGCCGCTGCGATCACCTCTATTACCGGCCGTGGCGAAGATTCGGCTCGATTGATCTTGAGGCGGCGCAACACGTTCTCGACGCCAACCACCGCATCGTCGACCAGTTCGCCGATGGCGATCGCCAGGCCGCCCAGCGTCATCGTGTTGATCGACAGGCCGAAGTAACGGAACACTAGGGCCGTCACCAGCAGGGAGACGGGAATCGCCATCAGCGAAATCACCGTGGTCCGCACGTTGAGCAGAAACAGGAAGAGAATCACAGCGACCATCAGCGCGCCGTCGCGCAAGGCCTCCTCGACGTTGGTCACCGAATGCTCAATGAAATCGGCCTGCTTGAACAGGAAGGCCGGCGCGGCCACGCCCGGCGGCCGGCTCTTCGCCAGATCATCCACCGCCTTCTCGACCTCGCGGGTCAGCGTCACGCTGTCGGCAGACGGTTGCTTCTGCACCGACAGGATCACGGCCGGCTTGCCCTGGTAGCTACCGTCGCCGCGCTTGATGGCGGGCGCCAGGCGGACATCGGCCAGCTGCTTGAGCAGCACCGGCTGACCGTTCTTGACGGCCACGACCAAGTTTTGCAGGTCCTCGATGCGGCTGGTGCGACCGATGGCACGGATGAGGAATTCGCGTCCCTGCGCCTCGAGAAAGCCGCCGCTGGTGTTGGCGCCGAAGTCGCGCAGCGCCGCGTCGAGTTTTTCGCGTTCGACGCCGAGCGCCTGCAACTGGGCCGGCTTCGGCTCGACGCGATACTGGCGCACCTCGCCGCCGATCGGAATCACCTGGGCGACACCCGGGATCGTCAACAGCCGCGGCCGCATCACCCAGTCGGCATACTCGCGCACCGCCATCGGACTGGCCTTGTCCGGGCCGGCGGCAGTGTCGATAGGCAGGGCGATCAACAGGATTTCGCCCATGATCGACGAGATCGGCCCCATTTGCGGCACGATGCCTGGAGGCAATTGCTCGCGCACCAGGTTGAGTCGTTCGGCGATCTGCTGGCGGTTGCGGTAGATGTCGGAACCCCACTCGAACTCGACATAAACAATCGACAAGCCGATACCGGAGACCGAACGCACACGGGTGACCCCCGGCATGCCGTTCATTCCCGACTCGATCGGGAAGGTCACGAGCTGTTCGACCTCTTCCGGCGCCATGCCGCCAGCTTCGGTCATCAGGGTCACCGTCGGCTTGTTCAGGTCGGGAAAGACATCGACCGGCATCTGGCGCAGCGTGATCGCGCCGTAGATCATCAGCAGCAGCGCGGCGCCCAGCACCAGCAGCCGCTGTTTGAGGCTGGTGTGAATGATGAAATCGAACATGGTCAGCGCACCTGGGACAGCAGACCAGCGCCTTCGGTGACCACGCGGTCGCCGTCATGCAACCCGTCGATCACGGCCACGTTCGCGGCATCCAGCGGCTGGGTGCGCACTTTTTTTGCCATGAAGCGCTCCGGTGCCGCATGCACCCAGACTGCCGTCTCGCCAGCGCCGGCTTTTGCCATGGCCTGGAGCGGTACGGCCTCGCCCTTTATTCCCTGCGCGGTACGCACCACGACCTTGACCGGCTGTCCCACAGCGATGGAGGCATCCGGCTTGACGATGCGAAACAGCAGGGGCAGAGCCTGCTCGCGCAGCTGCCGCCCGCCGCCGACGAAATTCAGTTCCAGCGCGGTTTTTCCGGCCAGAGCGCTGGCCGACTTGAGGGTGCCCACGATTCCCGGATCGTAGGCCAGCGCCTCGACGGCAAGGCGCGCCGGATCGACGATCTCGAAGAGGGTCTCGCGGGCATCGACGATCTGCCCGGCCACCAGATGGTGCGAGGCGCTGATCACGCCGGTTGCCGGCGCGCGCAGCGGTTCCGCGCTATCCACGCTGGCGGCGACAAAGGCGCGCCGATGCTGGAGCGCGGCGCGCTCGATCCGTGCCGCTTCGATTTCCTTTTGGGGCACGGCGCCTTCGAGCTGCTCGTAGCGTTTCACCCGCTGGTCGGCGATCGCCAGCTGTGCTTCCAGTTCGGCTAGTTGCGCCTTCTGGTTGCCTTGCTCGATGGCGCTGGCCACCGGCTTCAGATAGGCCAGCACTTCGCCCTTGACGACCTTCCTGCCCCCGACCGGCATGCCCTTGGGACCGGGCTGGACGCTGCCGGCAAAGGGCGCTTGCACGCGACCACTGGTTTCCGGATCGGCAATGACGGTGCCGTTGAGCTCGATGCCGGCCGCCAGCTCACCCGTACGCACCTGGACGGTACGGATGCCGAGGCGTCGTTGCACGGACTTGGGCACGAACAGACTGCCGTCGGCCAGCCGTTGCGGCCCTTCCTGGGCGAGGGGCGCTGCGGCACCGGCGGCTACAGGTGCAGGCGCCTTCGCAGTCTCATTGCCATGATCCTCGCCACCATGGGCATAAACGTTGGCTGCGGCCATTCCCAGCAGGACAACGAACAAACGCTTTCCATTCGAAACCATTACTTCACTCCCTTTGTCTGACGACGGCGACGAACGATCAGCAGCGCGATGGCTACCAGCCCAAGGACCCCGCCAGCAAGCCAGGTGACGATTTCGGCCCAGCCATGAACATGAGCGGTGGCGCCGCCCGGCGGCGCGGAGATTTCCAGCGTCGTCGTCAGCAAGTCGGCGCTGTCGCCGGCTTCGATGGCAATCGTCAGCGGCAGCTTGGTTCCGGCTGCGGCATTGACCAGCGCACCAAACGGTGCCACATAGACACCGGGACTGATTTCCTTGGCGACTACGTTCTGTCCGCCCCCGTCGACTTCGAGCTTGGCCCCGACGATCGGTTCGTTGGTGGCGAAACGGTCGAGGAACAGGCTCAGTCGTCTGCCTTCCGGCTTTGCCTCCTCCACTACGGCGACCAGTTCTAAATCCTCACTTTGCGCGATGGCACGAGGAGCAATAGCAACGGTCGGTGCCGGCGCTTTGGCTTCATCGCCGTGGTCCTCGCCGCCGTGCGCACTGGCGCCGGTACTGCCCAGCGCCCCCAGAACTAGAAAACTCAGGACGACAATTCGCTTGATATGAACACTCACGGCAGGATTCCTCTCGCTTGATTAATTCGAGCACGGGCAGCGGCTAGGGCATTGGTTGCCCGGAGTAGGTCAAGCCGTGCCTCGTTGGCGGCAGCGCGCACGCGCATGAATTCAGCCAGACCCAGTTCGCCCAGCGCAAATGCCTTGTCCTGCAACGCCAGACGCTCCGACGCCAGTCCGGCGCGGACCTGCGCGGCCTGATGAACCGCCTCAGCGTTGTCCAGTGCCACCTGCGCCTCGCGTTGTTCAGAATCCAGCTCGGCCGCAACTTGGCGATATTCCGCTTCGGCGCGGATCAATCCCGAGTTGGCGACGGCGATCTTCGGCGCATTGCGTGCCTCGCTGGCGAAAGGAATGCGGATGCCGACGCGTACGGTGTTTACGTTGGACGCGTCGAAGGCGTCACGCGACTGCACCACTCCAAAGGAGAGTTCGGGCGGGTTGCGTCTGTCCTCGCGTGCCACCTGCATCTCGGCACGCGCACGCTCCACGGTGGCCTGAGCCAGACGCAGGCGCGGATGTTCGACCGTTTGCGACGACGCGATCGTCTCCTCAATCGGGGTAGGCAGGCGGTCGAGGCCGGTCAGCACCCGATAACGTTCCCATGCCTGTCGTTCGCGTGTGCCGGCCTCGGCCATGGCGCTCTTTGCGGCCAGAGTCTCCTCTTTCGCTAGCAGCAAGTCGGTACGCGCCAGATCGCCGGCTTTTTCGCGCCGGGCGATATCGGCTTCGAGCTTCTCCGCTGTCGCTAGGCGTTCGCGTGCGATCTCCTGTTCTGATCTGGCCGACGCCACGTTCCAGATCGATGTCCGCAGGTCGCCGGCAATGGCAAGACGCGCGGCAGCGACCGCTGCCTCCGCATCGGCCGCATCCTTGGCCGCGAACGCCTGGCGTGCATCACGCTGTCCGGGAAGCCAAAGCGGCAGGGCCAGCTCAACTTCGCGCTCGCGAACCCCGTTGTTCTTGTTGAGTCGGTCGTTTTTTTCCGCAAGACCGAGGGAGGGAGGTTCGGGAAACCACGCGTCGGCGATCGCCTGACTGGCCTCGGCTTCGCCACGCCGGGCTTCGGCTGCTCTGACTTGCGTGGCCCGCTCCCAAGCCCGATCCAGCGCCTCGCGTAGGGTGGGATCGGCCCAGGCATGGAGGGGCAGGATAGCCAGAAGAAGCCCTCCTGCGAAAACCCGCGATAGATTCATGAATCTCAAGATCGCCATCCTTGCTCAAGATTGTTGGATTGGCCGCCATCTTGCCGGGGTCTTACCAACAACAACCTGACCTGCGGATTACATTTCTGTAATCTGGATACTTGCGCATGGATACGGCGGAAAATGTGCCATCGATGCTCGCTATTGCTGGAGAAAGTGATGAAGATTTTGGTCGTGGAAGACGAACCCAAGACGGGAACCTATTTGAAGCAGGGCTTGGACGAGGCCGGCTTCGTCGTTGATCTATCGGCCAACGGCCTTGATGGACTGCATCAAGCGCTGAGCGAAGCCTACGACCTGGCCATCCTCGACGTCATGCTGCCGGGCATCGACGGCTGGCAGGTGTTGCAGGGTATCCGGCGGGCGGGCAAGGACATGCCTGTGCTGTTCCTGACCGCGCGTGATCAGGTGGACGATCGGGTCAAGGGATTGGAATTGGGGGCGGACGACTATCTGGTGAAGCCGTTTGCCTTTTCCGAACTGCTGGCCCGCGTGCGCATCCTGCTGCGACGCGGCGGCAAAACAAAGGAATCCGAGTTTCTGCGTGCCGCCGATCTCGAACTCGACCTTTTGCGACGGCGCGTCAGCCGTGCCGGCAAGCGCATCGACCTGACCGCCAAGGAATTCGCCCTGCTCGAACTGCTGCTGCGCCGGCAGGGTGAGGTTCTGCCGCGCTCGCTGATCGCCTCCCAGGTCTGGGACATGAACTTCGACAGCGATACTAACGTCATCGAGGTGGCGATCAAACGCCTGCGGCTCAAGATCGACGAAGGTTTCGAGCCCAAGCTGATCCGGACTGTGCGCGGCATGGGCTATGTGCTGGAGATGGCGGATTGACGGCACGACAAGGCCCCTCCCTCACGCTGCGCCTGACGCTGTTGTTCGCGCTGGCCTCGGCGCTGGTGCTGTTTCTGCTCGGGCTGCTCATCGGCAATGCCGTGGAAAGGCATTTCGAGGAACAGGACATGGAACTGCTCTCGGGCAAAATGGAACTGGTCCGGCACATGCTCGACCGCTCGAAGGGCCCATGGCCGAACCGCGCGATGACTCAAGAGCTGAATGACGCCTTGACCGGGCATCACGGGCTGGCCGTCTCCATTCTGGCGGCGGATGGTCAAATCGTCTTCACGAATGACACGAATGTTTTTTCGCCGGGTCTGTTGTCGGCCGGAGCAGCCGAAAGCGGACGACCCCTCAAGTGGGTTGCCGGCAACGGTCTGCCGATGCGCGGCATCGTGGCTTCTGCCGCGACGGCCGAGGCAGGTACCACGCTTACCGTTGGCATTGCCACCGAAATCGGCCACCACGAACATTTCATGGAATCGTTTCGGCACACCTTGTGGTCATTCGTAGCAACGGCAGCCCTCGTCATGGGCATGCTCGGATGGTTCATTGCGCGCCGTGGCCTGTTCCCTCTGCAGGCAATCAAGCAGCGGGCAGCGGCGATCACTGCAAAAAACCTGCACTCCCGCCTGCCCTCGGAGGCCATTCCCCGCGAACTGGCCGAACTAACCGACACGCTGAACGGCATGCTCTCAAGGCTGGAAGCGTCGTTTCAGCGACTCTCGGACTATTCCTCGGATCTCGCGCATGAACTGCGAACGCCGGTCAGCAATCTCCTCACGCAGACCCAGGTGACCCTTTCGAAAGCACGTTCAGCCGACGAGTATCGCGACGTGCTGGCTTCCAACGCCGAGGAGTTCGAACGCCTGTCGCGCATGATTTCTGACATGCTTTTCCTGGCAAAAGCCGACAACAATCAGGTCATTCCGAACCTTGAGTCCGTCGACTTGGCCGAAGAGGTTCGCGGCCTCCTGGAATATTACGAAATCCTGGCCGAGGAAAAGCGCTTGCACCTTTCCATCTCGGGCAATGGCCTTGTCGACGGCGACCGTTTGATGCTGCGGCGGGCAATCAGCAATCTCCTTTCCAACGCTATCCGCCATACCCCGGAGGATGGCAGTATCGCCATCCGGATTCGTGGCAGTGATCAGGGGCTGGTCGGTCTCACCGTCGAAAATTCCGGTCCAGTCATTCCTCCTGAGCACCTTGAGCGTCTATTCAACCGTTTTTACCGAGCAGACAGCGCTCGGAACAGGACAACGGAGGGGGCTGGATTAGGTCTGGCGATTACCCGCTCGATTCTCCGTGCCCATGGAGGGGACGTCCATGTAACTTCCGCAGACCAATTGACCCAGTTCATGTTGTTGATGCCCGCCAAATCTGGTGAGTAGCTAGAGGGGGCCATGCAAGCGAGCTGAACGCTCGGTTTGGTGCGTTTTCATCCTTCGGTCGCCGGCGGCAACCACTCTCCAACCACAACCGACAGCCCTGAAACCCGCATCAATACAGGAAGTGGCCTCGCGCACGCTCGCGAGGCCACCAGATAAAACCGGAGAACAGAGAGGCCGCGAAGGGCCATAACTGTGGGAACGGGAGGGGTGCCGCTCGCGAGGCAAATCGGCGAAGGCCCGCCAGAACTGGCCCTGCGGGCAACGTGAAAAAGCCCGAAACGAGTTCGGGCTTTTGGAATTGGTGGCCAGGGGCGGAATCGAACCGCCGACACGCGGATTTTCAGTCCGCTGCTCTACCAACTGAGCTACCTGGCCTAAAGTCTGTCCTGCTTCCCACTATGGCTGCGGATTTTGGCTACGGCCGGGTTACACCCTTAACTTGCTCTGCAAGTTAGCCTTCGCCGCAACAAGCCGCTTCGCGCCATGTTGTCAGTCCGCTGCTCTACCAACTGAGCTGCCTGGCCTTTGCCTTGTCCGATGCGTGTCTTGCAAGGAGGGCGCATTATACCGGGTTCGCTGTCCTTGGCAAAATATCCAGCGCGTTTTGCGCAAGTCCATTGCAAAAATCTCCTCTGTCCTTGCGTTCATTTCCCCGGTTGCGCAAAGACGATTCGCACCACGGCGCCCTGCCCTGAAGCTCCCGGCAGAAGCTGCAGTTCTGCCCGGTGCTGCCGGGCAATCTCGCAGGCGATGGTAAGACCCAGACCACTGCCGGAGGAGGGATTGCCGAGAATTCTTGCAAAAGGCTGCATGATCCGCTCGTGCTCCTCGGCCGGGATACCCGGACCGTTATCTTCGACTTCCAGTTGCACCGAATTGTCGTCGCGAAGCCGGACCGTGACGCATCCGCCGGGAGCGCCATGGCGGATGGCGTTATCGATGAGGTTGTCCAGCATCTGGCGCAACAGCACCGCATCGCCGTCAATCATCACTGCGCGGCGAGTGTCCGCAAATCCGAGATCGATGTGTCTTTCCCGGGCGGCAGGCAAGTGTGCGGCGCTGCTCTTGCGTGCCAGGGCCGCGAGATCGATCTTCCCGAAACGTTTGCTGGCAGCAGAAGCCTCTTCGATACGCGCCAGTGTCAGAAGCTGCTGGACCAGGCGGGCAAGACCATCGGTGCTAGCGACCAACTGCGTGAGGAGGCTGCGCAGAGTGTCGGGTGAATCTTCGGTGAGGGCGAGCTCGGCCTGCATCTTCAGTCCGGTAAGCGGGTCGCGCAGACGATGGGCGGCATTGCTGATGAAATGTTTCTGCATTTGCTGACTGTGTGCAAGCCTTCGCATCAGGTCATTGATGCAGTCGGCCAGCGGGCGGATTTCTGCGGGCAGGTCGTCCGGAGAAAGTGCTGACAGGTCGTCCGGCGCACGTGCGTGCAGCGCATCACTCAACGCGGCAAGACTTTGCTCCAGCCTCCCGGCGTTTTCCGGAACGGCTGCCCGGGAATGCTCAGGAGGCTTGCGCGCCGGCATCGGGACGTTCCAGGGTATAGCCCAGTCCGCGCACCGTGCTGATGCGTACGCCGCTTTGTTCGAGTTTTTTCCTCAGTCGATGGACATAGACTTCGATGGCATTGGTGCTGACCTCCTCACCCCAGCCGCACAGATGATCGACGAGCTGGTCCTTGCTGACCAGACGCCCGGCGCGCAACAGGAGAATTTCGAGCAAGGCCAGTTCGCGTGCCGAGAATTCCGCCAGGCGACCATCGAGCAGGACGCTGCGTTCCGTCTGGTCATAGACGAGCGGCCCGAATTCGATCTTCGTCGGATTGCCGGTGCCGCGGCGCGTCAGCGCGCGCACCCGGGCTTCGAGTTCCGGCAGCGCAAAAGGCTTGGTCAGATAATCGTCGGCGCCGGCATCGAGTCCGAGGACGCGGTCTTCGAGACGGTCATCGGCCGTCAGAATGAGTACGGGCAGCGGAGACTTGCGTGCCCGCAAACGCTTGAGCACTTCAATGCCGCTCAGGCGTGGCAGACCCAGATCAAGAATCAGCAAATCGAACTGTTGTGCGAGCAGCGCGGTATCCGCATCGCTGCCATTGGCGACATGGTCGACCGCATAACCGGATTTGCGCAAGGTACGCACCAGTCCGTCAGCGATGACAAGATCATCTTCTGCGAGCAGAATATGCATGAGCGGGATGCGCGCTCCGGATCACCGCAAGCCTGGCGGACGGACCCGGAACACTATTTTCCTCCAAAATCGTCTTCGAGATCCGGCATCCTGTCGGCATGACTGCGCGGCCCTGTCGACCGGCTGACAACCGTTGTCCGCCACTCCCTGCTGTCCGTGCCTCACCCCGGGTAAGGCCGCTTCGGCGCGGGCTGATCGCCGCTTCGCCAAAAATAATTCTCCTGCCTGTGCTGCCGATCCGATGCAAAGCCGGCCGGATGCACCGCCCGTGCCCATCGACGACAAACTATAACATGGGGCAACGCGGATGTCGGCGGCACGGGCGCGGATTGCCGTCTCGCAGCATCCGCCACATTTGCACCTCCTTCGACGATGCGCCGTCCTGCCAGCACTGACTTTTGCCTTGCCGCCCTGTATCCGGGGCAGTGATCCTGACGCTCGCCCGCGCCTGCTCGCAGCCGCTCACGCCGGAGGCGGCACACGTAACCAGAATGTCACCGGTCCGTCATTGGTTAGACTGACCTGCATGTCAGCGCCGAAGCGTCCGCTCTGCACGCCGGGATGACGCACCTGCGCACAGGCGACAAGGTGCCCGAACAGGCGTTGTCCGACTGCAGCCGGCGCGGCCGGCGTGAAGCCCGGCCGGGTGCCACTACGGGTATCGGCAGCGAGAGTGAATTGCGGCACCAGCAGGAGTTCGCCGGCGACAGCGCGCAGGCTCAGATTCATTCTGCCTTGCGCGTCGGCAAACACGCGGTAATCGAGGAAGCGTTCGAGCAGGCGCTCGGCACTTGTCTCATCGTCCCCGCGCTCGGCGCACACCAGTACCAGCAGGCCGCGGCCGATGGCGGCGACGGTTGTTCCGGCAATATCGACCCGCGCCGAAGCAACGCGCTGGAGCAGACCGATCACGCTGCCGTGCGCTCGATCACCACTGCGATATCACGTGCCAGATCGGCGACGAGTTTTTCCTCACGGCCCTCGACCATGACGCGCAGCAAAGGCTCGGTGCCGGAGGCACGCAGCAGGACGCGGCCGCTCGCTCCAAGCGTTTTTTCGGCGGCAACGCGCGCCGAGTCGATCTCGGGCCGCGCTTTCCAGTCAAAGCCGTCGGGCAGGCGCACATTGACGAGTGTTTGCGGATAGAGCGTGAGATCGGCGCACGCCTGCGGCAGGGTCTGCCCCTGTCGGCGCAAGGCGGCCAGCACCTGCAGGGCGGAGACGATACCGTCGCCCGTGGTGTGGCAATCGAGACAGAGGATATGGCCGGAATTCTCGCCACCGTATCTCCAGCCGCGTTCGTTGAGCAATTCCAGCACATAACGGTCGCCCACCTTGGCTCGGGCGAAGGGCACGCCGAGGCGACCAAGCGCATGTTCCATGCCCAGATTGGTCATCAGTGTACCGGCCACACCGGCAACCCCGCCTTGCGCCTGGCGGTTGCGCACGATGATGTAGAGCAGCTGGTCACCATCGTAGAGCCGGCCTTCGCCATCGACCATGATCAGCCGGTCACCGTCGCCATCAAGGGCGATGCCCAGGTCGGCGCCCTGCTCACGCACCGCCTGCTGCTGGGCGCGCGGCGCAGTGGCGCCGAAGCCGTCGTTGATGTTCAGGCCGTTGGGCGCATCGCCGATGGACTGCACCTCGGCACCCAGCTCGTGAAATACCTTCGGTGCGATGTGATAGGCGGCACCATGGGCACAGTCGACGACAATCTTCAGACCGCGCAGATCGAGCTCGTTGGGGAAACTGCTCTTGCAAAATTCGATATAGCGTCCGGCTGCATCATCGATGCGGCGCGCCTTGCCCAGACGCTGCGGCGCCGCGCAGCCGAGAGGCGCGTCGAGGTGCGCCTCGATTTCGGCTTCGACTTCGTCGGGCAGCTTGGTGCCGGCAGCGGAAAAGAACTTGATGCCGTTGTCGGCATACGGGTTGTGCGAGGCGGAGATGACCACACCGGCCTGCAGGCGCAATGCGCGCGTAAGGTAAGCCACCGCCGGTGTGGGCAGCGGGCCCGTGAGCAGGACATCCACGCCGGCAGCGGCAAAGCCGGCCATCAGCGCCGCTTCGAGGAGATAGCCGGAGATGCGCGTGTCCTTGCCGATGAGCACCGCCGGATGCTCGCCATGCGGGTCGTGCCCGAGCAGATGTTCCTGCGTCACCAGGGTCGTACCGGCGGCATAGCCCAGGCGCATGACAAAATCCGGCGTGATGGGCACCTCGCCCACCCGCCCGCGCACACCATCGGTGCCGAAGTATTTTCGCGTCATGAAGTTTCCTTTCCGCTGACGGCCTGCCAGACGGCGAGCGCATCGCGCGTGGCGGCCACGTCGTGAACGCGCAGGATTTTAGCGCCATTCTGCGCGGCAATCAGCGCCACGGCGACACTCGCCGTGCCACGATCACTGACTTTTCGCCCGGTCAGCTCGCCGAGCATGGATTTGCGCGAGAGCCCGGCGAGCACGCCGGCACCCAGGCCGGCAAAGCGATCGAGCGCACGCAGCAGTGCCAGATTGTGCGCAAGCCGCTTGCCAAAGCCGAAGCCGGGGTCGACGAGAATGCGCTGCGCCGCAATGCCTGCCGCCTGCGCGGCCTGCACCCGCTGCGCAAGGAACGCATGCACCTCGGCGACCACATCTTCATAGCGCGGATCGGCCTGCATGGTGCGTGGCTCGCCCTGCATGTGCATCAGGCACACGGCTGCGTCCGACTCCGCCAGGGCGGCAAGTGCGCCCGGCGCCTGCAGGGCGGCGATATCGTTGATGAGGGCCGCACCCGCAGCAATCGATGCACGCATCACCTCGGGCTTGACCGTATCGACCGAAAGCGGAATGCCATCGCCGGCGAGCGCTTCGATCAGCGGCAGGACGCGGCGCAGTTCCTCTTCCTCGGAAACGGACTGCGCGCCGGGGCGCGAGGATTCGCCGCCGATGTCGAGCAGGTCGGCACCTTCCTCGATGAGCATCCGCGCATGGTCGATGGCGCGCGCCGGGTCGAAAAAACGGCCGCTATCGGAGAAGGAATCCGGCGTGACGTTGACGATACCCATGACGAGCGGGCGCTCGAGAGAGAGGCGGAAGGGTCCGCAAGCCAGATCTGTCGTGCTCATCAAAAACGAAACCGGATCGGGGATCGATCCGGTCGGTCAGGAAAGTTCAGGCTGGTTCAGGCCGGCGCGGCAGCATTGGGCTGCGGTCCGGCCGAATTGCTCGCCGAGGCCGGCGGTGGCGCGGGGCGCTTGGGCTCGCGCGGCGGCTTGCCCGCCATGATGTCATCAATCTGGTCGGCATCGAGTGTCTCCCATTCGAGCAGCGCCTTGGTCATCGCCTCGATCTTGTCGCGGTTTTCCTCGATGAGACGGCGCGCCAGCCCGTACTGGCCGTCGATGATGCGGCGGATCTCGGCGTCCACCTTCTGCATGGTGGCCTCCGACACGTTCTTGTGCGTGGTGATGGAACGGCCAAGGAACACCTCGCCCTCGTTCTCGCCATACACCATGGTACCCAGCTCGTCCGACATGCCCCATTGCGTCACCATGCGGCGCGCAATGTCCGTGGCGCGTTCGAAATCATTGGATGCGCCGGTGGTCATCTGGCTCATGAAAATTTCTTCGGCGATGCGCCCGCCAAAAAGAACGGCGATGGTGTTGAGCAGGCGCTCACGATCCTGGCTGTAGCGGTCCTGCTCGGGCAACTGCATGGTCACGCCCAGTGCGCGCCCGCGCGGGATGATCGTCACCTTGTGCACGGGATCTGTCTTGGGCAGCAGCTTGGCCACCAGCACATGACCAGATTCGTGGTAGGCGGTGTTCATGCGCTCTTCCTCGGGCATGACCATCGAGCGACGCTCGGCGCCCATCATGATCTTGTCCTTGGCGCGCTCAAAATCCTCCATGTCGACGAGGCGCTTGTTGCCGCGCGCGGCGAAGAGGGCCGCCTCGTTCACCAGGTTGGCCAGATCGGCGCCCGAGAAGCCCGGCGTGCCGCGGGCGATGATGTCGGGCTTGACGTCCGGTGCGGCCGGCACCTTGCGCATATGCACCGTGAGAATCTGCTCGCGCCCGCGAATGTCGGGCAGCGGCACCACCACCTGGCGGTCGAAGCGGCCCGGGCGCAGGAGCGCCGGATCGAGCACGTCGGGACGGTTGGTGGCGGCGATGACGATGACACCGGCGGTGCCTTCGAAACCGTCCATTTCCACCAGCAACTGGTTGAGCGTCTGTTCGCGCTCGTCGTTACCACCCCCCAGGCCGGCACCACGCTGGCGGCCAACAGCATCGATCTCGTCGATGAAGATGATGCAGGGGGCGTGTTTCTTCGCCTGTTCGAACATATCGCGCACGCGGGCGGCTCCCACGCCGACGAACATCTCGACGAAATCGGAACCGGAAATCGAGAAGAACGGCACCTTCGCTTCGCCGGCAATTGCCTTGGCGAGCAGGGTCTTGCCGGTGCCCGGGCTGCCCACCAGCAGCACACCGCGTGGAATGCGTCCGCCCAGTTTCTGGAATTTGGAAGGATCACGCAGGAATTCAACCAGTTCGGAAACATCCTCCTTGGCTTCGTCGCAGCCGGCAACATCGGCGAAGGTCACGGTGTTGGCCGACTCGTCCATCATGCGCGCACGCGACTTGCCGAAGGAGAAAGCACCGCCCTTGCCCCCGCCCTGCATCTGGCGCATGAAGAAGATCCAGACACCGATGAGCAGAAGCATCGGGAACCAGGAAACGAAGAGGCTCATCAGGAAGGATTGCTCCTCCTCGGGCTTGGCCACCACCTTGACGTTGTTCTTCAGCAGGTCGCTGACCATCCACAGGTCGGCCGGCGCATAAGAGATGAGCTTCTTGCCCTCGGTGGTGGTTGCCTCGAGCGTGCGCCCCTGAATCACCACTTTGGCGATACGGCCGGATTTCACCTCGTCGAGAAACTCGGAATAATCCAGCGTGTTTTGCGCTGTCTGGCGCGCGCTGAACTGATTGAAGACCGTCATCAGCACGATACCGATGACCAGCCAGATGGCCAGGTTCTTGAAAAGATTGTTGTTCAAGCGATACCTCTCGGGCCCGTCAGGGGCAGGACAGTATGAAAGACGACTGCAGGCATTCTAAGTCTGTTCGCCATCAAGGGCAAACCGTAACAAGTCCGTCGGTTCAGCATCCGGGCGAGGTGTTTTCTGCATCGCTGGCGATCCGGGAACGGGCCCCCAGTCCGAGCAGATACACCTCGCTGCTGCGATCACGCGAAGCCTGCGGCTTGCGTACCAGTACCTTGTCGAAGGCGCTCCGCATGGCAGCACGAAACGCATCGAACCCCTGCCCCTGGAACACCTTGACCAGAAAGGCGCCCCCGGGCTTGAGCTGGCTGGCGGCAAAATCAAGCGCCAGCTCGGCCAGGTACATGGCACGCGCCTGATCGGCGGGGGCAATGCCTGACAGATTGGGGGCCATGTCGGAAATTACAAGATCGGGCTGGCAGCCCTCGAGCCGAAAAGTCAGTTCTCGCAGGACGGCGTCTTCGTGGAAATCCCCCTGGATGAACTCGACGCCGCCGATCGGTGCCATGTCAAGCAGGTCCAGCGCCAGCACGCGCCCTTGCCGGCCAACGCGCCGTGCCGCCACCTGCGACCAGCCACCGGGCGCGGCACCCAGATCGACGACACTCATGCCCGAGCGCAGCAGACGGGCGCCACTCCTGTCCCATTCGTCGATCTCCATCAGCTTGAAGGCGGCGCGCGAACGCCAGCCCTCTGCCCTGGCCCGTTGCACGTAAGGGTCCGTTACATGCTCGCGCATCCAGGCTTTGCTGGTCTTGTTCTTTTTCACCGCGTAAAATCCGTTCTATGACTGAATTGACACCTGCACAACGGCGCACCCTGCGTGCCCGCGCTCACGCCCTCAAACCGGTCGCCAGCATCAGCCAGAACGGATTGAGCGCCCCGGTACTTGCCGAAATCGACCGCAGCCTGAAAGCGCATGAACTGATCAAGGTGCGCGTCTATGGCGCCGAACGGGGCGATCGTGCAGTGCTGCTCACTGAAATCTGCACCCGCCTGAGCGCCGCCCCGGTCCAGCAGGTCGGCAACATCCTCGTCGTTTTCAGGGAAAACCCGCAGGACGCCCTACTCCGGCCCGTACCCGAACCAGCACCGAAGATGAGGGTGCGGCCACAGGCAAAAGCGCGGACGGCACGGACGTCCGCCCCGCCGGCCCCCTCGAGACGCCGGCTGCGCAAGTAGTCATTCGTAGCGGACGTCGAGGATTTCGTATTCGCGCGTGCCGCCGGGCGCCTTCACCTCGGCGATGTCGCCGGCGTATTTGCCGATCAGCGCGCGGGCAATCGGCGAGGATACCGATATTTTCTTCTCCTTCAGGTCCGCCTCGTCGTCACCGACAATCTGGTAGGTGACCTGCTCGCCGCTTTCCTGATCTTCCAGATCGACCGTGGCGCCAAAGACACAACGGCCATCGGCATCGAGCAAGTGCGGATCGATGATCTGGGCATTGCCGAGTTTGCCTTCGATTTCCTGGATGCGGCCTTCGATGAAGCTCTGCCGTTCGCGCGCGGCCGCATATTCTGCATTTTCCGACAGGTCGCCGTGTGAACGCGCTTCGGCGATGGCGGCCACGACATTCGGACGCTCGATGCTCTTGAGCTGCTGCAGTTCCTTGCGCAACTGCTCGGCTCCGTTTTTGGTGATCGGTACTTTGTTGGACATGATCTGGTGCCTTGCCTTCCCCCGCCCCCTTCCCGGGAGAGGGCGTAACGATTGTTCGCGGACAATGCCCGCTCCATGGATGACGAAATGATTTCTTATCTTAGCTCAGCGTGCAGCGCCTGGAGGGAATAAGGCTCCAGTTCGGCCAGATGGCGCATGCCGGCGCAGGCGGCACGGCCGCCCTCGATCGTCGTGAAGAAGGTGACGCGCTGCGCCAGTGCGGTCGTGCGGATCGAGCGCGAATCGGCAATGGCCTGGCGGCGCTCCTCTACCGTATTGATGATCAGCGCAACCTCGTTGTTCTTGATCATGTCGACGATGTGCGGGCGCCCTTCGGCCACCTTGTTGACGATCTGCACCTTGATGCCGGCCGCTTCAATGGCCGCACCCGTGCCGCGCGTGGCCAGCAGCGTGAAGCCGATGTCGGTGAGGTCACGCGCGATCTCGACCGCCTTGGCGCGATCCTGCTCCTTGACGCTGACAAAGGCCTTGCCCGAGCGGGGCAAGCGGGCGCCGCTGGCGAGCTGCGATTTGACAAAAGCCTCGGCAAAGGTGCGACCGACCCCCATCACCTCGCCGGTGGACTTCATCTCCGGCCCGAGAATGGTGTCCACCCCGGGAAACTTGGCAAAGGGAAATACCGCTTCCTTGACCGAGAAGTAAGGTGGCACGATCTCATGCACCACCCCCTGCGCGGCAAGCGACTGGCCGGCCATGCAGCGCGCCGCCACCTTGGCCAGCGGCAGGCTGGTCGCCTTCGAGACGAAGGGCACGGTACGCGAGGCGCGTGGATTGACTTCCAGCACATAGACGGTGCCGTTCTGGATGGCGAACTGGACATTCATCAGGCCGACGACATTGAGCGCCCTGGCCATCTTGACGGTCTGTGCGCGCAGCTCGTCCTGGATCTGCGGCGTCAGCGTGTAGGGCGGCAGCGAGCAGGCCGAATCGCCCGAATGCACGCCGGCCTGTTCGATGTGCTGCATGATGCCGCCGATGATCACCTGCTCTCCGTCGGACAGCGCATCGACATCGACCTCGGTGGCATCGTTGAGAAAGCGGTCGAGCAGCACCGGAGAATCATTGGAGACGCGAATCGCATCACGCATGTAGCGTTCGAGCTCCTTTTGCTCGTAGACGATCTCCATGGCGCGACCACCCAGCACATAGGACGGGCGCACGACAAGCGGATAGCCGATCTCGACGGCCAGGCGCAGGGCGTCAGCCTCGGTGCGGGCGGTGCGGTTGGGCGGCTGCTTGAGGCCGAGATCGTCGAGCATTTTCTGGAAGCGCTCGCGATCTTCGGCCGCATCGATCATGTCCGGACTGGTACCGATGATCGGCACGCCGTTGGCTTCCAGGTCGAGCGCGCGCTTCAACGGCGTCTGGCCGCCAAACTGGACGATGACGCCGGCGGGTTGCTCGACATGGACGATTTCAAGAATGTCTTCGAGCGAGAGCGGTTCGAAGTACAGCCGGTCGGAGGTATCGTAATCGGTGGACACCGTCTCCGGATTGCAGTTGACCATGATGGTCTCGTAGCCGTCCTCGCGCATGGCGAGCGCGGCATGCACGCAGCAATAATCGAACTCAATGCCCTGGCCGATACGGTTGGGACCGCCGCCGAGGACCATTATTTTTTTGCGCGAACCGGGATTGGCTTCGCACTCTTCCTCATAGGTGGAATACAGATAGGCGGTGCGCGTGGCGAATTCGGCGGCACAGGTATCGACGCGCTTGTACACCGGGCGCAGACCGAGCCCATGACGATGCGCGCGCACGGCGGTTTCGCTTGTCCCGAGCAGGCTCGCCAGGCGACGATCGGAAAAGCCCTTCTGCTTGAGGCGGCGCATGGTGGCGACATCCAGGCTGGCGAGCGTACGCGCGCGCAGCGCCGCCTCTTCGGCAACCAGGTCTTCGATCTGGATGAGGAACCAGGGATCGATCTTGGTAAGCTGAAAAATCTTCTCGCGGCTCATGCCCTGGCGGATCGCCTGGCCCAGATACCAGATGCGCTGGGCGCCTGGATTGGCCAGCTCCTGCTCGAGGGTGTCCTCCTCGGTCTCGATCTCGTCGAGCCCGTAGACGCTGATATCGAGACCGCGCAGGGCTTTCTGGAATGATTCCTGGAAGGTGCGGCCGATGGCCATCACCTCGCCCACCGATTTCATCTGCGTGGTGAGCCGGTCGTTGGCCTGCGGAAATTTCTCGAAGGCGAAACGCGGCACCTTGGTCACGACATAGTCGATGCTCGGCTCGAAGGAAGCGGGTGTGGCACCGCCGGTGATCTCGTTTTTCAGTTCATCGAGGGTGTAGCCGACGGCCAGCTTGGCTGCCACCGTGGCAATCGGGAAGCCGGTCGCTTTGGATGCCAGTGCGGAGGAGCGCGAGACGCGCGGATTCATCTCGATGACGATCATGCGCCCGTCGGCCGGGTTGATGGCGAACTGCACATTGGAACCGCCGGTATCGACGCCAATCTCGCGCAACACGTCGATCGAGGCGTTGCGCATGATCTGGTATTCCTTGTTCGTCAGCGTCTGCGCCGGCGCCACGGTGATCGAATCGCCGGTATGCACGCCCATCGGATCGAGGTTCTCGATCGAGCAGACGATGATGCAGTTGTCCTTGCGATCGCGCACCACTTCCATCTCGAATTCTTTCCAGCCGAGCAGCGACTCCTCGATGAGCAGTTCGCGCGTCGGGCTGGCTTCAAGACCACGTTCGCAGATTTCAACAAATTCCTCGCGGTTGTAGGCGATGCCGCCGCCGCTGCCGCCCATGGTGAAGGAGGGGCGGATGATGGCCGGGAAACCGAGTGCGGCCTGCACCTGCAAGGCGGCTTCGAGGCTGTGGGCGATGGCCGAGCGGGCGCTGCCCAGACCGATTTTCGTCATCGCCGCCTTGAATTTCTCGCGATCCTCCGCCTTGTCGATGGCCTCGCGCGAGGCACCGATCATCTCGACACCATATTTCTCCAGCACGCCGTGACGCGCCAGATCGAGCGCGCAGTTGAGCGCGGTCTGACCACCCATGGTCGGCAACAGGGCATCGGGCCGCTCGCGGGCGATGATCTTCTCCAGCATCGTCCAGTGGATCGGCTCGATGTAGGTGGCGTCCGCCATCTCCGGATCGGTCATGATCGTCGCCGGATTGGAATTGACGAGGATGACCCGGTAGCCTTCCTCGCGCAGGGCCTTGCAGGCCTGGGCACCGGAATAATCGAACTCGCACGCCTGGCCGATGATGATCGGGCCGGCGCCGATGATGAGAACGCTGCGGATGTCGGTACGTTTAGGCATGAGTCTGCGCGGGGCCGCACGAAGCGGGCGGAGCGGATGGGGACGAATACGATGTCGGCAAACCGGCGGTCGTCATTTTGCCGGGCTCTCCTGCATCATGCCGATGAAACGATCGAAGAGATACGCCACATCGTGCGGTCCGGGATTGGCTTCGGGGTGACCCTGAAAACAGAAGGCCGGCACATCGGTGCGTGCCATGCCCTGCAGGCTGCCGTCAAAGAGGGAGACATGGGTGACGCGCAGATTCGCCGGCAGGCTCTGCGCATCGACGGCAAAACCATGATTCTGGCTGGTGATCAGCACCTGGCCGGTATCCAGATCCTTGACCGGGTGATTGGCGCCGTGGTGGCCGAATTTCATTTTCACGGTGCGCGCGCCCGAAGCCAGGCCCATCAGCTGGTGGCCCAGACAGATGCCGAAGGTCGGGATGGCGCGCCCCATGAGCTCGGCAATGGTGGCGATCGCATAATCGCACGGCTCCGGGTCCCCGGGACCGTTGGAGAGGAAAATGCCGTCCGGCTTGAGGGCCAGCGCATCGGCGGCCGTCGCCTGCGCCGGGAGTACCGTGATGCGGCAGCCGCGTGAGGCCATCATGCGCAGAATGCTGCGCTTGACGCCGTAATCAAAGGCAACGACGTGAAAGCGCGCCGCCTCGGGCGTGCGGTAGCCGCGGCCGAGTTCCCATTCGCCCTCGGTCCACTCGTAGGGCTTGGCCGTACTCACCACCCTGGCCAGATCCATGCCGGCGAGGCCCGGGAAGCGCCGTGCCGCCGCCACTGACTTTTCCTCGTCCTCGGTCTCTGTCTCGCCACTGGCCAGGCAGCCGCTCTGGGCACCTTTCTCGCGCAGAATGCGTGTGAGCTTGCGCGTATCGATACCGGCGATGGCGACGACGTTCTCGGCCTTCAGGTAATCGGACAGGCTCTGTTCGCTGCGAAAGCTCGACACCAGCATGGGCAGATCGCGGATCACCAGTCCGGCCGCATGCACCTTGCACGATTCGCAGTCTTCGCGATTGATGCCGGTGTTGCCGATGTGCGGATAGGTCAGCGTGACGATCTGGCGGCTGTAGGAGGGATCGGTGAGGATTTCCTGATAACCGGTCATCGAGGTGTTGAAGACCACCTCGCCGACACTCGATCCGGATGCGCCAATACCGATTCCGCGAAATACCGTCCCATCCGCAAGGGCGAGGATGGCTTTCGGAAAATCAGGCACTTGAAGACTCCTGTTGGCGCGGTGCCGGCGGTCGGATCGAGGATTCGCCAGCCACAATGCGATTGTGGTAGATACGCGAAGCGGGTCAGGCTGTGCGCCTGGCCCGCTTGGAAAAGCCCGTGGATTCTACCGCAAGAAGCCCTCTGCCTGCAAATCGGCCTCAGCGCAAACCCAGCACATCCTGCATGTCGAAGAGACCGTTCCGGTGTCCGGCGAGAAAGCGCGCCGCGCGCAGGCTGCCCAGCGCATAGGGCATGCGCGAGGCCGCTTTGTGGGTGATCTCGACGCGCTCGCCGGTGCCGGCAAACAACACCGTGTGATCACCGACGATGTCGCCCCCGCGCACCGTGGCAAAGCCGATGGTCGAGGGATCACGCTCGCCGGTGACGCCTTCGCGGCCATACACGGCGCACTGTGCCAGATCACGTCCCAGTGCCGCGGCAACCACTTCTCCCATGCGCAGGGCCGTACCCGACGGAGCATCGATCTTGTGGCGGTGATGTGCCTCGATCACCTCGATGTCGTAGCCCTGGCTGAGAATGCGCGCCGCCGTATCGAGCAGCTTGAACACCAGATTGACGCCCACCGCCATGTTCGGCGCGAAGACGATGGGAATCTCCCGGGCTGCCTCGGCAATCCGTGCCTTGTGTTGCGCTTCCATGCCGGTGGTGCCGATGACCATGGCCACCTTGTGACGGCGGCAGGCATCCATGTGCGCCAGCGTGCCCTGCGGGCGGGTGAAATCGATCAGGCAATCGACGCCGGCGAGCGCGGCCTCGAAATCGTCGCGGATGGCCACGCCGCCGGGCGTGCCCACCAGTTCGCCGGCATCCTTACCAACAAAAGGGCTGCCCGCCTGGTCCAGTGCAGCAGCCAGCTGCAGGGTGGACTCCTTGAGCACCGCCTCGATAAGGGTGCGGCCCATGCGGCCCGAACTGCCAGCAATGGCTATTTTCATGATGTGCTCTCCTGCGGCAGACCCCGGAGAATCCGGGAGCGCCTTCACTGTTTTTCGCCGGGCGGGCTGGCTGCCCCGGAGCGGGCATCGGACCCGGTTTCAGCCTGTGGCTTCGGCTCGGCCTGTGGTTTTGGCTCGACCTGTGGTTTTGGCTCGGCCTGTGGTTTCGGCTCGGCCTGTGCCTTCGGTTCGGCCTGTGGCTTCGGTTCGGCCTGTGGCTTCGGTTCGGCCTGTGGCTTCGGTTCGGCCTGTGGCTTCGGTTCGCCTTCGGGTTCAGGCGATGATTCGCCTTCGGATTTCTTGGCTGCTTCCGCCTCGGCTTTTTTCTTCTCGTCGGCATCGCTGCCGATCTCGATCACCCGGTTGCGCGCGGCGGCGGCCGCCGCGGCATCGGTCGCGGCGCCTTCGGCGGTCATCGCCTCGACATCGCCCGACAGGCGCACCAGCTTGTCGTCGGCAAAATACACCGCAAAACGGCGCAACTGGACATCACCCCGGCCCGGCTTGAAGCTGTACACATAATCCCAGCGGTCGGCATGAAAGATGTCGGCGACCAGCGGCGTGCCAAGAATGAAGCGCACCTGGTCGCGTGTCATGCCCGGTTTGAGCTGGGCAATCATCTCCTGGTCGACATAGTTACCCTGACGGATGTCGATCTTGTAGGGGGTGATCATCGAGGTCACCTCGGGCATCTGCACGCTGGAACAGGCGGCCAGAAAGGGCAGGAAGGGCAGGCACAGCGCAATGAGCAGGGGGCGCGGCACTCTCATAGGAAATAGCTCGTCATGGAGTTCGTCATGGAAATCGGGAGCCGGGAATTTTCAACGGGCGCGCAAGACTATATCATAGCGGGTATCCCCTCCAGCACTGCGACAGCCATGAGCAACTCGCAAGACCTGAAAAACATCGGCCTGAAGTCGACCTTCCCGCGCCTGAAGATCCTCGAACTCTTCCAGAAGGCCCAGGACCCGAGCAAATCACGCCACATGACGGCCGAGGATGTCTATCGTTCCTTGCTGGCCGAAGGCATGGACATTGGCCTGGCCACCGTCTATCGCGTGCTCACCCAGTTCGAGCAGGCCGGGCTGCTGGAGCGGCATTACTTCGAATCCGGCAAGGCGGTTTTCGAATTGAACGAAGGGCGCCATCACGACCATCTCGTCTGCCTGCAATGCGGCAAGGTCGAGGAATTCTTCGACGCCGAGATCGAGAAACGCCAGAACAAGATCGCCCAGGAACGCGGCTTCCAGGTGCGCGAACACGCCCTGTATCTTTATGCCGACTGCACCAAGCCTGACTGCCCGAACAAGAAAACCGAACCATAGCCCCCGGGCACCGGGCTGCCGCACGCCCCTGTCTCAGTAGCCGAGCATTTCCGTCGCATGCTTGCGCGTGGTCGGCGTGATCCGGACACCGCCGAGCATGCGCGCAATTTCCTCGATGCGCGCGGCACGATCGAGGGGGGTCACACGGCTGACCACCGCCCCACCGTCTTCCTTGCCCCCCTCCTTGGTCACCGACCACTGCCAGTCGGCCTGCGCCGCCACCTGCGGCAGATGGGTGACACACAAGACCTGGCGCTGCGCCCCGAGCTGCCTGAGCAGGCGCCCGACGATCTCGGCGACACCACCACCGATGCCGACATCGACCTCATCGAAAATCAGCGTCGGCACATTGCCGGCTGCCGAAGCAATCACCTGGATGGCCAGCCCGATACGCGACAACTCGCCTCCGGAGGCTATCCTGCCCAGCGGTCCGGAAGACTGACCGGCATGCGCGCTGACGCGAAACTCGATCGACTCCAGTCCGTGCGCCGAGCCTTCCGGCAGCGCATCGAGCGCCACTTCAAAGCGCCCTCCCGGCATGGCCAGTTGCTGCATCGCTTCAGTCACCGCCGCCGCCAGCGAGGCGGCCGCCTTGTGCCGCTCATGACTGAGGATTTTCGCCCGGTCGCGGTATCGCTGGTGCGCCTCGTCCTCCTGTCGTGCCAGGGCAGCGGCATCCCGGGAAGCGCCCAATTCAGCCAGGCGCGCACCCCAGCGCGTCAGCAATTGAGGCAGTTCCTCGGCCTGAACACGGTATTTACGCGCCGCATCATGAACGGCCCCGATGCGCTGCTCGAGGGCGGCAAAGCGTTGCGGATCGATCTCCAGGCGATCGCGATATTGGCGCAAGACATGTGCGGCCTCCTGCAACTGGATCTGCGCCCCCTCGAGCGTATCGAGGGCCTCCTTCAGGCCCGGATCATAGTCGATCAGCTGACGCAGCCGCGCGCCCATGCGCTCGACCCGCCACATCGTCGCCTGCTCGCCTTCCGAGAGACTCTCCAGCGTCTCCTCGACACCCGCCTGCAAGGAGGCAGCATGCGCGAGGCGCTTGTGCTCGGCAGTCACCTCCTGCCAGCCCGACGCATCAAAGCCCAGCGCGGAAATTTCCTTGAACTGCCATTCGAGCATTTCGCGCTCGCGTGCAACCGCCTCACCGTTTTTCTCTGCGTCACGGCGCGCTGCGCACGCCTTGCGCCAGCACGCATGCAGGCTGGCCACCTCGTCGGCAAGAGTGCGCTGGCCGGCCAGGGCGTTGAGCAGTTGCCGCTGCGCATCGGCACGCAGCAGGCTGTGATGGGCATGCTGGCCATGAATGTCGGCGAGGAAATCGGCGGCGCTGCGCAACTGGGTCAGCGTCGCCGGTGCGCCATTGATGTAACCGCGCGATCGGCCGCTCGATTCGATCACCCGACGCAGCAGGCAGGTGTCGGCCTCGAAATCATTGGCGTGCAGCCAGTCGGCGAGCGGGCTGTGCGGCGTCACATCGAACTCCACGCCGACTTCGGCTTTTTCGCACCCGGTACGCACGGCGGATGGATCGGCGCGCTCTCCCAGCACCAGCGACAACGCATCGACAAGAATCGATTTGCCGGCACCCGTCTCGCCCGTCAGCGCGCCAAAGCCGGGGGCAAATTCCAGGTCAAGGCGGTCGACAATGACGTAATCGCGGATATGCAGGCGGCGCAGCATCGGATGGGCGCGTGTCAGTGGCGATGCGTCTCGCTCCAGTGCAGCTTCTCGCGCAGCATGGCGAAATAGCTGTACCCCGGAGGATGCAAAAAGCAGATCGTGTGGATCGAGCGGGCAACCTCGACACGATCGCCCGCCTCCAGTTCGAATTTTTCCTGTCCGTCGGCATGCACGCGTGCACGATGGGGGGGCTGCAGGACGATCTCGATACGGCTGCCGGCATCGATGGTGATCGGCCGGTTCGACAGGGCATGCGGGCACAAGGGCACCAGCGCGATGCCCGGCACCGCCGGATGCAGGATCGGCCCGTTCGCTGACAGCGCATAGGCGGTCGAGCCGGTCGGCGTGGCGACGATCAGGCCATCGGAGCGCTGGTTATAGATGAATTCACCATCGATCGAGACGGAAAACTCGATCATGCGGCCCAGTTCACCCTTGTTGACCACCACGTCATTGAGGGCAAGCGTTTCGAAGATGCTGTCATTCCTGCGCCGGACCCGGGCCTCAAGCAGGAAACGCTCCTCGCGGCTGAATTCGCCGGCGAGCAGTGCGCGGATGCCGTCGAGCATGCGCTCACGGGACAGATCGGTCATGAAGCCGAGCCGCCCCTGATTGACCCCGAGCAGGGGCACCTTCGAGCGAGCCAGTTTGCGTGCGGCGGCCAGCATCGAGCCGTCACCCCCGAGAACGATCGCCAGATCGGCGTGCGCACCGATCGTCTCATAGGAGGCCACTGCCAGGTGCCGGCAGGCAATCTGGCCGGCCGTCGCCTGCTCGACCAATACCTCGATGGCGCGCTCCTTGAGAAAGTCCGCCAGCGCCAGAAGCGATTCGGCGACCTCCGGGCTTTGATATTTGCCAATCAGGGCAATGGTACGCAAGGCAGGGTCCATGCCCGGAATTTAACCATATTTTTCCATGCTCCTCGCGGGGTGCCGGAGGAGCGCTTGAGGCGGGCGCCGAACCGGTATAATCGCGCTTCATGAAATTCCTCTTCGACCTCTTCCCGGTCATCCTGTTCTTCATCGCCTTCAAGGTCTCCGGCATCTACGTCGCCACCGGTACGGCGATTGCCGCCAGTTTTGTCCAGATCGGCTGGCTGCTGGCGCGCCGGCGCAAGGTCGACACCATGCTCTGGGTGAGCCTCGCCATCATCGTGCTCTTCGGCGGTGCCACGCTCTGGCTGCGCGACGAGACCTTCATCAAATGGAAGCCGACCGTGCTCTACTGGCTGTTCGGCCTCGTACTGGCCGGCTCCTCGCTGCTGTTCCGCAAGAATCTCATCCGCAAGCTGATGGGGGAGCAGATTCATCTGCCGGAGAATGTCTGGCAACGGCTCAACCAGAGCTGGATCGCCTTTTTTGCCATCATGGGGGCCCTCAACCTGTTTGTCGCCTACCGCTTTTCCACCGATATCTGGGTGGACTTCAAGCTCTTTGGCGGCATGGGGCTGATGCTGGTCTTCGTCATTGGCCAGAGTGTCTTTCTGGCGAAATACCTCCAGGAAGAGAAATGAGACCTTACGTCATCCTCGGCGAAGACGCGCCGGGCAGTCTCGACAAGCGCCTTGCGGCCCGCCCGGAGCACCTTGCGCGCCTGCAGGCCCTGCAGGACGCCGGCCGCCTGATTCTCGCCGGCCCCTGCCCGGCCATCGATGCGCCCGATCCGGGGCCGGCCGGCTTCAGCGGCAGCCTGATCGTCGCCGAATTCACCTGCCTCGCCGAGGCCGAAGCCTGGGCAGCGGCCGACCCCTATGTCGAAGCCGGCGTCTATGTCCGCACGCAGGTACGCCCGTTCAGGAAGGTGCTGCCCGGATGAATGACACCGTGCAGGCCATGCACGAAAAACTCGCCGCCCTCGACCCGCAACGCATCGAGATCATCGACGACAGCGCACTGCACGCCGGCCATGCCGGCGCCCGCCGGGGCGGCGGTCATTACCGCCTGGCCATCGTCTCGACGCGCTTTGCCGGTTGCGGCACGGCGCAGCGCCACCGCTTGATTTACGACGCATTAGGCCCCATGATGCGCGGGGCCATCCATGCCCTCAGCATCAAGGCGCTGACCCCGGATGAAACCGATTGATTTCCCCTTCTTTTCAACCACAAGGAAAAAAAGCATGAAACTCACGCTTCCCCGTCTGACCGCGCTGCTGCTGACCGGCTGCCTGCTGCAAGCCCCCCTGCATGCCGAGGAGGCCAAGCCGGCAGCCAAGGCGGCCACCAAAACGGGCGCCATTGCCACCGTCAATGGCGTCGCCATTCCCGCCTCGCGCGCCGAAGCGCTGGTGCAGGCACAAATCGCCCAGGGCCAGCCCGACAGCGCGCAGCTGCGCGAGGCGGTGCGCAACGATCTCATCACGCGCGAAGTCCTCTCGCAGGCCTCCAAGCGCAAAGGCTTCGACAAGAAGCCCGAGGTCCAGCAACAGTTCGAGCTGGCGCGCCAGGGCATCCTGGTCAATGCCTACCTGCAGGATTACGTGAACACACACCCGATCAGTGCCGAGGCCGTGAAGAAGGAATACGACGCCATCGTCAAGCAGATGGGCAACAAGGAATACAAGGCGCGTCACATCCTGGTGGACAAGGAGGAGGACGCCAAGGCGATCATCGCCCGCCTGCAAAAGGGCGAGAAGTTCGACGAGCTGGCCAAGCAGTCCAAGGATCCGGGCAACAAGGATCGTGGCGGCGACTTGGGCTGGAGTGCCCCGGGCGGCTACGTGAAGCCCTTTGCCGATGCGCTGGTCACCCTGCAAAAAGGCAAATACACCCTCGCCCCGGTGAAGACGGAATTCGGCTGGCATGTCATCCAGCTCGACGACGTGCGTGATCTCAAGCACCCGGCGCTCGACGAAGTCAAACAGCAGATCGAGCAGCGTCTGCAGCAGCAGGCCGTCGAAAAGCAGATCGGCGAGCTGCGCACCCAGGCGAAGGTCGAATAAGCAAGGAAGTTTTGTGCCATCATCGGCGCCGTCAGGCGCCGATTTTTTTTCTGAATATGAAAAACACCGCTGGCGATCTCGCCGCCCTGCCGCAGAATTTCCGTCTCGACAGCTATCGCATCGTCGAGCCGATTTCCCAGGGTGGCTTCTCCATCGTCTATCTGGCCGAGGACGAGGCCGGCGCACCGGTCGCTCTCAAGGAATACCTGCCGGTCGGGCTGGCACGGCGCGCGCGCGGTGAAACCGGAGTGAGCGCCGCGCCCGGGCAGCAGGGCCGCTTCAACACCGGCCTGAAGCAGTTCTTCGAGGAGAGCCGGATTCTTGCCGACATCGATCACCCGAACGTGGTACGCGTGCTCAACTTCTTCCGCACCCACGGTACCGCCTGCCTTGTCATGCGCCATGAGCGCGGCTGCGATCTCAAAGAATGCATTCTCCGGCAAACGGCTGCCGGCACTCCCTTCGACGAAGAATTTCTGCGCACGATGTTCGCCAGCCTGCTCAGCGGTCTGCGCGAAGTACACAGCCGCCGGCTGCTGCATCTGGACATCAAGCCGGCCAACATCTTTGTGCGTGACGACGGCCACCCGGTGCTGCTCGACTTTGGCGCCGCCCGTGCCGGCCTGAGCAAGGAGGCACGGGTCAATGCGGTGTTCACCCCGGGCTTCGCCGCACCCGAACAGCAAGGTGCCCAGGAACCACTCGGGCCCTGGACGGACATCTATTCGGTGGGCGCCTCCCTGTACAGCTGCCTTGCCGGAGAAACGCCGCAAGCGGCCGACGAGCGCCTGAAACAGGATACGCTGGTACCGGCCGTCGAACGCTGGGGCAGGCAGTATTCACCGCAACTGCTCGAACTCATCGACTGGTGCCTGCGCCTGCCGGTCGCCACACGTCCGCCCAGCGTGATGGCCTTGCAGAAAGTGCTCAACGGGGAACAGCTCGATCTGGTCGATCCGTCCTGGTTCGACGAATGAGCGCGCCTTCGCTCAATGGCGCGGCCTGACGTTCAGGTCGTTTTTCACACGCCGGACACCTTTCACACCGCGTGCGGTGCGCCCGGCAAGACGCACCTGTGCGGCGCTGTCGACAAAACCGGAGAGCTGGACGACGCCGTGATCAGTCTCGACACCGATGTCGAACGAAGAAATCCCTTTCTTCGCCAGCAGCGCCGCCTTCACCCGGGTGGTCAGCGTGCCGTCGTCGATATACTCCCCCGCCTTCTGGCGGTCGGCCATGGAGCGCGCCTTCAGCCATTCATCTTCGCTCAGCCGGCCATTGTGATCCATGTCGGCGCGGTTGAAGAACCGG
This sequence comes from uncultured Rhodocyclaceae bacterium, assembly GCA_964607005.1. Taxonomy (GTDB): domain Bacteria; phylum Pseudomonadota; class Gammaproteobacteria; order Burkholderiales; family Rhodocyclaceae; genus Desulfobacillus. The sequence continues at coordinate 22,190 of CAZSHO010000016.1, read as the reverse complement.
CTCACACGCGGATCGGCCTTGGCTTCCTCGCGGCTGATGAAGTGGTCCTCATTGCGGTCAAGCTTGAGAAAATCCGGATTTCTCTGGCCGCCATCCTGCGCAAATGCGCCACTACAAATGATGATCGCCCCCAGGGAAATGAGTCTCTTCATGGCAGCCCCTCTTGTTGGATGACAGCCGGATGATATCAGCCGATGCGCCGGCGGGCGTTGCGAAACAGGCGCAGCCAGGGTGCATCCTCCCCCCACTCATGCGGATGCCAGGACATCTGCGACGTACGGAAGGTGCGCTCGGGATGCGGCATCATGATGGTGAAACGCCCATCCGCCGTGGTCAGCCCGGCGATGCCATCGACCGAACCGTTCGGATTGGAGGGATAGCGCATTGCCAGGCCACCATGGTTGTCGAGATAGCGCAGGGCGACAAGCGCCTGTCCCCGGTCACCCTGTACGGCAAAGTCCGCGCGGCCTTCGCCATGCGAGACGATCACCGGCAGACGGCTACCCGCCATGCCTTCGAAAAACAGCGATGGATTCGGCGCCACCTCGACCATCACCAGGCGCGCCTCGAACTGCTCGCTGCGGTTTCGCGCAAAATGCGGCCAGTGCCCGGCGCCAGGAATGATCTGCGTCAGCTGGCTCATCATCTGGCAACCGTTGCACACCCCCAGCGCAAAGCTGTCGGGGCGCGCGAAGAAGCCGGCAAAAGCCTCGCGCAGGGGCTCGTTGAAGAGGATCGAGCGGGCCCAGCCCTGGCCGGCGCCAAGCACGTCGCCATAGGAGAAACCGCCGCAGGCAACGATGCCGCAAAAGTCAGTCAGGGTGACACGGCGCGCCTGCAAATCACTCATATGCACGTCGAAGGCGGCAAAGCCGGCGCGCTCGAAGGCGGCCGCCATCTCGGCGTGGCCATTGACGCCCTGCTCGCGCAGGATGGCCACCTGCGGGCGGGCCCCTGTGGCGACAAAGGGCGCGACAACGTCTTCATCGGCATCGAAGGTCAGATGGGCCGACAATCCCGGGTCGGCCGCATCGAGCAGTGCATCGAATTCTTCCTGCGCGCATTGCGCATCGTCGCGCAGGCGGGCGATCTGAAAACCGGTCTGTGACCAGGCGCGCTGCAGATCGGCGCGCTTTTCCTTAAGCAGCGCCCGCGCGTTTCTCCAGACACGGATTTCGTCGTGAGTGTTGAGCTCACCCACGCTGTGCGTGCAGGTGGCCAGCCCGTGCGCGCGCAACACCTGCATCACCGCTGTGCGCTCCTCGCGGCGAATCTGCACCAGTGCGCCAAGCTCCTCGGAAAAGAGCGCGGCCATGACGCGGTCGCGATAGCGTCCGCCGACGATTTCCGGTTTTTTCTCGAGTTCGTCGGCATCCTGCATCAACGCATCCCAGCACAGGGTGTCCAGATTGAGCGAGACGCCACAATGGCCAGCGAAGGCCATCTCGCAGGCGGCGACGAAGAGGCCGCCGTCGGAACGGTCGTGATAGGCGAGCAGCAGGCCGGCGGCATTCAGCTCCTGCACGGCGGTGAAGAACGCCTTGAGCAGGGTGGCATCGATGTCCGGCGCCTGCGCGCCCAGCGCACCATATGTCTGGGCCAGCGCCGAGCCGCCCAGACGGTTGCGGCCCTGACCCAGATCGATCAGGACGAGGTCGGTCTCGCCGCAATCGGTGCGCAGTTGCGGCGTGAGGGTCTTGCGCACGTCCTCGCAGGCAGCGAAGGCGGAAACGATGAGCGAGAGCGGCGCGATCACCTGCTTCTGGTCGGCGCCCTCCTGCCAGGCGGTCTTCATCGACAGCGAATCCTTGCCGACCGGAATGCTGACACCCAGTTGCGGACAGAATTCGAGCCCGATCGCCCGGACGGTATCGAACAGCGCCGCATCTTCGCCGGGGTGCCCCGCCGCAGCCATCCAGTTGGCCGAAAGCTTGACGCGGCCAACATCGCCGATCAGAGCGGCGGCCAGATTGGTCAGCGCCTCGCCCACCGCCATGCGGCCCGAGGCGGGTGCATCGAGCAGCGCCAGAGGCGTCTTCTCACCCAGGGCAAAGGCTTCACCGCGATACCCCCGGTAATCCAGCGTGGTGACGGCGCAGTCGGCCACCGGCACCTGCCAGGGGCCGACCATCTGGTCACGCGCCGTCATGCCGCCCACGCTGCGATCACCGATGGTGACAAGGAAATTCTTCGAGGCGACAGCGGGCAGGCGCAGCACGCGCAAGGCGGCTTCCTTCAGGTCGATGCCGGCCGCATCGAAAACGTCGGCCACACGCTGCACGCGCACCACCTCGCGCGTCATCTTCGGTGGCTTGCCCAGCAGCACCTGCATGGGCATGTCGACCACATCATTGCCGAAATGCGCATCGCTCACCACCAGACGGCCGTCGGCGCTTGCCTCGCCGAGCACGGCGAAGGGGCAGCGCTCGCGCGCGCAAATCTCCCGGAATTCCTCGAGGCGCCCGGGTGCGAGGGCCAGCACGTAGCGTTCCTGTGCTTCGTTGCACCAGATCTCGCGCGGCGACATGCCCGGCTCCTCGCTCGGCACGCGACGCAGCTCGAAGTGCGCGCCACAGCCGGCGCCATGAGCCAGTTCCGGCAGCGCATTGGACAAACCGCCGGCACCGACGTCGTGGATGGAGAGGATCGGGTTGGCCTCCTTGAGTTGCCAACAGCGGTCGATCACCTCCTGCGCGCGGCGCTGCATCTCCGGGTTGCCGCGCTGCACCGAGGCGAAATCGAGATCCGCCGTGTTGGTGCCGGTCGTCATCGACGAGGCGGCCCCCCCTCCCAGCCCGATCAGCATGCCCGGACCGCCCAGCTGGATGAGCAGCGTGCCGGGAGCAAAGTCGACCTTGTGCGCATCGCGCGCGGCGATATTGCCCACCCCGCCGGCGAGCATGATCGGCTTGTGATAACCACGCATCTCGCCCGCCACCACTTGCTCGAAGGTACGAAAGTAACCGGCAAGGTTGGGCCGGCCGAATTCGTTGTTGAAGGCCGCCGCGCCGATCGGCCCCTCGATCATGATGTCCAGTGCCGAGGCGATGCGTCCGGGCTTGCCGTAGTCACCCTCCCAGGGCTGGCGATCGCCCGGAATGTTGAGGTTCGACACCGAGAAGCCGCACAGCCCGGCCTTCGGTTTGGAGCCGCGCCCGGTCGCACCCTCGTCGCGGATCTCGCCGCCGGAGCCGGTCGCCGCCCCCGGGAAGGGCGAGATGGCGGTCGGGTGGTTGTGCGTCTCGACCTTGGCAAGATAATGCGTCAGTTCTTCGCTGTAACCGTAAGCACCGCGGGCATCAGGATGGAAGCGCTGCGACACGGCGCCCTCGAGCACGGCGGCATTGTCTGAATAGGCCACCACCGTGCCATGAGGACTGACTTTGTGCGTCTCGCGGATCATGTCGAAAAGGGAATGCGGCTGGCGTTCGCCGTCGATCACCCAGTCGGCATTGAAAATCTTGTGGCGGCAGTGCTCTGAATTCGCTTGGGCGAACATCATCAGCTCGACGTCGGTCGGATTGCGCCCCGCTTTCGTGAAGGCCTCGAGCAGGTAGTCGATCTCGTCGTCCGACAGGGCCAGGCCCATCTCGCCATTGGCGGCAAGGAGCGCGGCGCGGCCACGGCCGAGGGCATCCACGATGGCCAGCGGCTGCGGCGCCTGCCGGCGGAACAAGGCATCGGCCGCGTCGATCGAGGCCAGCACCGATTCGGTCATGCGATCGTGAATGAAGGGCAAGACCGCTTCGCTGGCGCCCTTTGCATCAAGATGAAAGGCAATGCCGCGCTCGATGCGCCGGATCCTGGCGAAACCGCACTGGCGGGCGATCTCGGTCGCCTTTGACGACCAGGGCGAGACTGTCCCCAGACGCGGTGTCACCAGTCTGAGCGTACCGACAGGCTCTTTCCCCGCCGGATGGGCGCCAAGCAGATCCTTCAGTCGCGCCAGATCGGCTGGCGCCAGTGGCTCTGTGAGTTCGATGAAAGACCAGCTCTCGGCGACGAGCCCCTTCAGCCCGGGCAAGACGGCCTGGATATTCTGGATGATGCGGGCGAGGCGACTGGCGGAGAAGGCGGCGGTGCCGCGCAGCTTGAGGACTTCGGACATGGCGGGAAGGATTTCTGGAGGAGAGGGATCCGGTAAAGCGTGATTATAAGCTGCCCGCGACGGGAATCTCCCGCTTGAAAATCCGCTTGAAAACCCTCTGTCCGGCCTCAGATAGAATGGAAGAAAGGGAAAGCCAGCGCAACAGAAGGAATCCGATCATGTCCGCACACTGCACCGACGTCAGCCAGGCCAACTTCATGGAAGAAGTCATCGAGACTTCACGGCATGTGCCCGTACTCGTCGATTTCTGGGCACCCTGGTGCGGGCCGTGCCGCAGCCTCGGACCGATCCTCGAGAAACTCGCCGCCGAATATCAGGGGCGCTTTCGCCTCGCCAAGATCAACTCGGACGACAACCAGGCGCTCGCCACGCAGTTCGGCGTGCGCGGCATCCCCAACGTCAAGGCGGTCATCGACGGCCAGATCGTGAATGAATTCACCGGCGCGCTGCCCGAATCCGCCGTGCGCGAATTCATCGACAGCCTGCTGCCTTCGCCAGCCGAACCGCTACGCCAGGAAGCGCTCGCCGCCCGGGCGAACGGGCGCATCGAGGACATGCGCAAGCTCCTGCTGCAAGCCATCCACCTCGATCCGCGTCACGAACAGGCGCGCCTCGATCTCATCGGCCTGCTGCTCGACACCGGGGAAATGGATGAAGCCCGGCGCCTGCTCGACGAAGTGGCCGCCAGCGGCAAGGACCGCGCACGCATCGACAGTCTCACCGCACGCTTGGCACTGGCGCAAGAGAGTGCCGGGGCCGACGGCACCGACGCGGACACGCTGCACGCGCGCATCGGCACCGATCCGGCCGACCTGCCGGCGCGCCTGCTGCTTGCGCGCCTGCTCGTCTCGCGCCAGGACTACCGCGGCGCCCTCGACGAGGCGCTCGAAATCATCCGCCGTGATCGCACATTCGGGGACGACGCCGGGCGCAAGACCGCCTTGCAGATTTTCGATCTGCTTGGCGGCAGCCACGCCCTGGTGCGCGAATACCGCAGCAAACTCTCGGCACTGCTCAACTGACGAAAAGTCAGTGCCGGCAGGACGGCGCCCGCCGTGTACCGGCGCCGCATCTTGCCTTTCCCTCCCTGTTTCTGCATAGTGCGCGGCTCGCCGTCCCGACACCGCCGCCATGCTGCCCGCCCTCGAACACCGCCTTGCCGAAGAACTCGGCGCCCGCCCGCAACAGGTTTCCTGCGCCATCACCCTTCTTGACGAAGGCGCAACAGTGCCCTTCATCGCCCGCTACCGCAAGGAAGCCACCGGCGGACTGGACGACACGCAGCTGCGCACGCTCGAAGAACGCCTCGTCTATCTGCGCGAGCTGGAAGCGCGGCGCGCAACCATCCTCGCCTCGATCCGGGAGCAGGGCAAACTCGACGCCGGGCTCGAGAACGAGCTCCTCCACGCAACCACCAAGCAGCACCTCGAAGACCTCTACCTGCCCTACAAGCCGAAGCGCCGCAGCAAGGCCCAGAGCGCCCGCGAAGCCGGGCTCGAGCCGCTCGCCACAGCGCTGCTCGCCGATCCGACACTCGATCCGGAGAACGAGGCGGCGAAGTTCCTCGATCCGGAAAAGGAGGTGCCCGACATCAAGGCCGCCCTCGAGGGCGCACGCCACATCCTGATGGAGCGCTTCGGCGAGGATGCCGCGCTGCTCGCCGCCTTGCGCGCACACCTGAACGCACACGGTGTGCTGGTATGCACCGTCATCGAGGGCAAGCAGGAGGAAGGCGCCAAGTTCAGCGACTGGTTCGATTTTCGCGAGCCGATCGCCTCCATTCCTTCGCACCGCGCGCTGGCGCTCCTGCGCGGACGCAACGCCGGTTTTCTGCGCCTGACGCTCAAGCTCGACGAGGAATCCGATGCGGAGCATGCCGCGACGCGCATGCCCGGATCACAGCCGAACACCTGCGAGCGGCACATCGCCAGGCACACCGGCATTCGTGACGCGGGCCGCCCGGCCGATGCCTGGCTCCTCGAAACCGTACGCTGGACATGGAGCGTGAAGCTCTCGCTGCATCTGGAAATCGAACTGATGAATGCATTGCGCGAACGCGCCGAGGACGAGGCCATCCGCGTCTTCGCACGCAATCTGCATGATCTGCTGCTCGCCGCACCAGCCGGTCCGCGCACCGTCATCGGACTCGACCCGGGCCTGCGCACCGGTGTCAAGGTGGCTGTCGTCGATCACACCGGCAAACTGCTGGAGACGGCAACAATCCATCCCCACGCCCCGCGCAACGACTGGGACGGCGCCTTGCATACGCTTGCACGGCTTGCCGCCCGGCATGAAGCCCGGCTGGTGAGCATCGGCAACGGCACCGCCTCGCGCGAGACCGACCGGCTCGCCGCCGAGCTGATGCGCCGCCACCCGGAGCTCGGGCTTGCGCGCATCGTCGTCTCCGAAGCGGGTGCCTCGGTGTATTCCGCCTCGGCGCTCGCCGCGCAGGAATTCCCCGCCCTCGATGTATCCCTGCGCGGCGCGGTGTCCATTGCGCGTCGTCTGCAGGACCCGCTCGCCGAACTGGTGAAGATCGACCCCAAATCCATCGGCGTCGGCCAGTATCAGCACGACGTCAATCAGGCAAAACTGGCGCGCAGTCTCGATGCCGTCGTCGAGGATTGCGTCAATCATGTCGGTGTCGACGTGAATACGGCCTCCGCCGCACTGCTGGCACGCATCTCCGGGCTGAACGCCACACTCGCCGCCCACATCGTCGCTCACCGCGATGCACACGGCGCCTTTCGCAACCGCGCACAGCTCAAGGATGTGCCGCGCCTGGGCGAGAAGACCTTCGAGCAGGCGGCCGGTTTTCTGCGCATCATGAATGGCGACAACCCGCTCGACGGCTCGGCCGTGCATCCGGAAGCCTATCCGCTCGTCGAGCGCATCCTCGCCCGCGTGAAGAAAAGCGTGCGCGAACTGATGGGCGATCGCCCCTTCCTGCACAGCCTCGATGCGCAGTCCTTCACCGACGCACGCTTCGGCCTGCCCACCGTGCGCGACATCCTTGCCGAACTGGAGAAACCCGGACGCGATCCGCGCCCGCAGTTTCGCAGCGCAACCTTCCGCGAAGGCATCGAGACACTGAAAGACCTCACCCCCGGCCTGCAACTGGAAGGTGTCGTCACGAACGTCACCAATTTCGGCGCCTTCGTCGACATCGGTGTGCATCAGGACGGTCTCGTACACATCTCGGCACTGTCGGACCGTTTCGTCAAGGACCCGCGCGAAGTGGTGAAGGCCGGCGACGTAGTGAAGGTGAAAGTTCTTGAAGTCGATGAGAAGCGCCGCCGCATCGCCCTGACGATGCGGCTCGCGGACGAAACCCCGCGCAGCCCGGCCGGCAAGGCAAAACCCGCCGCAACCGCGCACCCGGCCAAAGCGGCACCGGCGCCCAAACAGCAGGGCGCCCTCGCCGACGCGCTGGCGCGGGCAATGAAACGATGAGCTTTCCCATCGAAATCCGCGAAGAAGCCGGTGTGCGCTACCTGCACTTCGGCTCGGACTGGATCCAGGGGGCGATGCGCATCGCCCGCCCCTGGTCGCTGGAGCTCGATTACACGCGCGAGATGATGGCCGCCCTCCTCCTGCGCGCCGGGACGGACTGGCCGCGGCGCGTTCTGCTGGTCGGGCTGGGGGCGGCCTCGCTCACCAAATTCCTCTACCGCCACCGGCCGCAGGCGCAGCTCACCGTGGTGGAAATCGCCCCGCCCGTACTCGCCGCCGCACGACAGTACTTCAAGCTGCCCGAAGATGCGCGACGCCTGCGCATCGAGATCGCCGATGCGGCGCAGTGGCTCGCGCAGAGCATCGAGCTGTTCGATCTCATCCTCGTCGACGGCTTCGACGCCCGGGCGCGGGCCGGTGCCCTCGATACCACGCCCTTCTACCGCATGTGTCGCGCGCACCTGGGCGAAACCGGACTCATCGCGGTGAATCTGCTCGGGCACAGCCGCGGCTTCAAGCACAGCGTCGAGCGTATCCGCAGCGCCTTCGAAGGGCGTGCCCTGGTATTTCCCTCCTGCGATCACGGCAACGCCATCGCCTTTGCCGCCAGCGGCGCACCCATCGATCTGCCGCTGGGCGAGCTGAGCCTGCTCGCCCTCGCCCTGCGCAAGGAAACCGGACTCAATCTGCTACCGAGCGTTGCGCGCCTGACCCAGTGGCAACACTGTCCGGGCGGACGCCTGAAACTGTGAGCGCACCGTGATGCGTTCAGGCCGCAGCTCGCCCCCGCGTGCAAAGGGAGTGCTAGGATTCGGTCAGGCAGCCGGCATGTTGCGGCCCGGCCGCTCCCCGACGAACTGACACCACACACATGGCACTCCAGGTTCTGCTCAATCTCACCGGCGGCGTCGCCCTGCTGCTGTGGGGCCTGCACATGGTGCACACCGGCATCGTCCAGGCCCTTGGCGCGCGCATCCGCCGCTTCCTCGGCAGCGTGCTGAGGAGCCGCGTGCGCGCCTTCGCCGCCGGCGTGGGCGTCACCACGCTCCTGCAAAGCAGCACGGCAACCGCCCTCATGCTCAGCTCCTTCACGGCGAGCGGGCTGGTCGAGCTGGCGCCAGCACTCGCCGTCATGCTCGGCGCCAACGTCGGCACGACGCTGATCGTACAACTGCTCTCCTTCGATTCCTCCGCTGTCGCACCGATCCTGCTCATCACCGGTGTCATCGCCTACAAGCGCGGCCGGGCGCTGGTCAAAGACCTCGGCCGTGTCGCCATCGGCCTGGGCCTCATGCTGCTCTCGCTGCACAATCTGCTCGACAGCCTGGTGCCCGCCGAGCATGCCCGCATCGTGCGCGAACTCTTCGCCGCCATCACCGGCGAGCCGGTACTGACGCTGATCATCGGTGCCGTCCTCACCTGGGCGGCGCATTCGAGCGTGGCCACCGTGCTGCTGACGATGTCGCTCGCCGCCGCGCACTTCATCACGCCTTCGGCCGCGCTGGCACTGGTGCTCGGCGCCAATCTGGGCAGCGCCATCAATCCCCTGATCGAAGGGCTCGGTGGCGGCAATCCGGCGCATCGCCGCCTGCCGCTGGGGAACTTCATCAACCGCATTGTCGGCTGTGCCGTGTTCCTGCCGCTGCTCACCCCCGTCACCCAGTTCCTGCAGGGCTACTACAGCAATCCGGTGCGCCTGACGGCCGATTTTCACATGATGTTCAACATCGTCATGGCCGTGACCTTCCTGCTGCCGCTGTCGGCCTTCGCGCGCATGCTCGAGCGCCTGCTGCCCGAAGTGAAGGCGGCCAACGATCCATCGGTACCGATCTATCTGGACGAGAGCGCGATCAACACGCCGGCGGTGGCGCTCTCGTGCGCTGCGCGCGAGACGCTGCGCATGGGCGACATCATCGATGCCATGCTGCATGAATCAATGCAGGCGCTGCTCACCGACGACCGCGAGCTGGTGGACACCATCCGCAGCAAAGACGATGCGGTCGACAGCCTGCACGAGGCGATCAAGCTCTATGTCGTCAAGGTCACACGCAGCCGCCTCGAAGAAGCCGAGAGCCGCCGCGCCATGGAAATCCTCAGCCTCGCCATCAACCTCGAACACATTGGCGACATCATCGACAAGAACCTGCTCGAACTGGCCAACAAGAAGATCAAGCATCAGCTCGAATTCTCCGAGGAAGGCGGGCACGAGCTGCAGGAGTTCCATCGCATCGTTGCCGACAACCTGAAACTCGCCATGGCGGTGTTCCTCTCCGGCGATGTCAATTCGGCGCGTCAGCTGCTCGCCGAAAAAACCCGCATCCGCGAACTGGAGTTCTCCGCCGCGGAAAACCATATGGCACGCCTGAAAGAAGGCCGCATCGAGAGCATCGAGACAAGTTCGCTGCATCTGGATGTCCTGCGTGACCTCAAGCGCATCCACTCGCACATCTGCGCCGCCGCCTATCCGGCGCTCGAAGCCGCCGGCCAGCTCGACGGCCTGCGCCGCAAATCCCTTGTGCATGCCGACGAAGCCGGGCCGCCCGCCGCGGCCAGGGACGGACAATGAGCAAGCCGCCGTCCTGCCGGCACTGACTTTTCGCCCCCTACCAGGGCAGCTCCCCCTGCCGTGTGTGCGCTGTCGCCGTGTCGGGCGCCGTCTGGCGCAGATTGCCCACGCGCACGCCGAGCAGGCGCAGGCGGCGATCGAGGCGCACACGCTTGAGGCACTCGCCGGCCATCTTGCGGATGAGGGCGGCATCATCGGTGGCCTGCGCCAGACTGATGTCACGCGTCACGGTGGAAAAATCCTCATAGCGCAGTTTCAGCCCGATGGTGCGGCCACGGTAACCCTTGCGCCTGAGGTCTTCGGCTACGCGCACGCACAATGCCGTAAAGATCTCGCCGAGCACGGCCTTGTCATGCTTTGGATGCAGATCGCGCTCGAAAGTCGTCTCGCGGCTCACCGAGCGCGGTTCGGAAAACGTCTCGACCGGACGCACATCCACGCCCTGCGCCGCCTCGTGCAGCCAGCCGGCATAAGCGGGGCCGAAGTGCTCCCGCAGCACGCTCGCCTCGGCTCTGGCCAGCTCGCCGATGGTGTGAATGCCCAGCGCGGCAAGCCGGGCATCCGCCTTGGGGCCGATGCCGTTGATCTTGCGCGCCGGCAGCGGCCAGATACGCGTCGGAATATCTTCCAGACCGAGCACGGTGATGCCATCGGGCTTGTCCAGATCGGAGCAGATCTTCGAGAGCAGCTTGTTCGGCGTGATGCCGATCGAGCAGGTGAGGCCGGTGGCCTCCAGCACCGCCTGCTTGATGCGCCGTGCCAGTGGCAGGGAGTCTTCGTCGATGTCGGTGAGGTCGATGTAGATCTCGTCGATACCGCGATCCTCGATCTGCGGGGCAATGCCGGCCACCGCCGCCTTGAAGCGGCGCGAGGCGTGCCGGTAGGCCTCGACATCCACCGGCAGGATGATCGCTTCGGGCGCCAGCCGGGCCGCCTTCATGGTGCCCATGCCGGAGAAGACGCCCAGTGCGCGCGCCTCGTAGGTCGAGGTGGTGAGTACGCCGCGCCCGACGTAATCGCGCAGCCGCGCAAACTGCCGGCGGCCGTCCGCGAGCGTCTGCGGCTGCTGCGCACGGCGCCCGCCGATAACGACGGGCTGCCCCTTCAACTCCGGGTAGCGCAACAGCTCGACGGACGCATAGAAGGCGTCCATGTCGAGGTGAGCGATGCGGCGCGGCGTCATGGGCGCGGTTTCATGTCAGACATGGCACTTCATCACCCTGCGGTGAGATAATTTTTCCGCCGTCCTGCTTTTTTCATTTCACCGGATCGAGCCGCCATGAAACTTGCCTTGTTGTCCGACCTGCACCTGAGCGTGCACCCCTTCGAGCCGCCCGCCTGCGCGGCCGATGTCGTCATCGTCGCCGGCGATCTCGCCCGCCCGGAGGAATCCATCGCCTGGGCAAAGCGGCTCGACAAGCCGGCCGTCTTCGTTGCCGGCAATCATGAATTTTACGGTACCACGCTGACCGAGGGCATCAGCCGCCTGCGCACGGCCGCTCATGGCAGCGAAGTGCATGTGCTCGAACGCGACATCTGGTATTTCGGCAGGGTGCGCTTTCTGGGCTGCACCCTGTGGTCGGACTACCGGCTGTTCGACTCGCCCCGGACACGGGAGGCTGGTCTCGCACAGGCAAAGGAACTCGTGCGCGACTTCACGCGCATCGGCGTCGCGCCGGATTTTGCGGAGAAATTCTCGCCCGCCGTCTCGCAACTGCTCTTTGCCCAGTCGATCGACTGGCTCGAGGCGCGCTTTGCCGAGCCGCATGACGGACCGAGCGTCGTCGTCACCCACTTCGCGCCCGCGCCCGGCAGCATCCATCCGCGCTTTGCCGGCTCGCCGGTGAATGCCTGCTTCGTGAGCGATCTGCAGGCGCAGATCCGTCGCTGGCAGCCGCAATTGTGGTTGCACGGCCATGTGCACGACAGCTTCGATTACTGCGTCGGCAGCACGCGCATCGTCGCCAATCCGCGCGGCTACGCACCCAATGGGGTGGTGGAGAACGCACACTTCGATCCGCAGCTGCTCATCGATCTGGACGCCTGACCCACGGCACGCTTCACCAGGCGCCGCGATACTCCGGCACGCGGCGAAACAGCGGGAAGCCCAGCAGCAAAATGAGCGCGATCGCCCCATAGACCACGGCCTGGGTGCGGCCGGGATCGGCCGCACTGCCGATCACCGCCGTCGCCATCGAGATGGTGAGGATCGAACCGATCTGCAGGGACAGCGTACGCAAGGCAGCGAGTACCGGCGCATGTTCGGGCGCGAGCTGCAGCCCGGCATTACGGCTGGGCGGATTGCAGATGCCACTGCCGGTGCCGACCAGGAAGGCGGCGCCGGCGAGCCAGACATAGGGCGTGACGGACGCCACCGGCGCGCGCGCCAACAGCAGCATGCCGATGACGCTGATCAGGCTGCCCACACGCAGGGGCAGGCGATAGCCGGTACGCCGCAAGGCCAGGGCGGCAGCAAAGGAAAACACCATGGCGGCCAGGCCCTGGGCCACCAGCAGGGTGCCCGAATCGACCGTGTCGATACCGTAACGCTGGCTCGCATACAGCGGCACCAGCGCCATGGCACCGACGGCCGCTCCGCCGTAGAGCATGTTGACCAGATTCACCGTGCCAAAGCCGGCGCCGTGGATCAGGTGCGGCGCGATGAACGGCCGCGGCGCACGCCGGATATGGCGGAAGAACTGCACAGCACACACGGCCGCGGCCAGCAACGATGCGAGAAAGCCCGGCGCGCGGGCAATGGACAACGATTCCCCCAGCGCGCTCATGGCAAACATGAAACCGAGCAGGCTCGCCACCAGCCACGTCATGCCGGCAAAATCCATGTCGGGCATACGCCCGGCATCCTGGTCCTTTCCTTTGTTTTTCTCCTTCTCCGCAGACAGCCGGTCGGGCGGGATCAGCCGCAGCGCCAGCACCAGGATGGCCAATCCGATCGGCACGTTCACGTAGAACACGTCACGCCAGCTCCAGTGCGTGACGATCAATCCGCCGAAAATCGGCCCGATCATCGCGCCGATCGGAAAGATGCTGCCGAAGAGGCTGACCGCGCGGTCGCGCTCGTTGCCGAAGTGCTCGACGATGAGACCGGTGGCCGAGGGCGTGAAGCCCGCCCCGCCGGCAGCCTGCACGGCGCGCAGGACGATCAACGTGAAAATGTTCCCGGCCAGTCCGCACAGCAGCGAGGCGAGCGTGAAGGCGGCCACCGAAACGACGAAAACACGGCGCCGGCCGAAACGCTCGCTCAGCTTGCCGCTCACCGGCAACATCGAGATGAAGCCGAGCGAATAGGCGGTAAGCGTCCACGCCGCCCAGTTGATCGTGGTATCCAGGCCATGCTGCAGCGTGCCGAGCGCCGTGGCGACGATGGTCGAATCGACCGAGAGCATCAGCAGGGCCAGCGCAATGGTCATGAAGATGGCCGGACGGTGGCGCACTGGCGCGGCTTCGGTTCCGGTCGCTTCGGCTTGGCCATCCACTGGCAAGGTATCATTGCGGCTTGCCGGTTCTCCCGGCGTTATCTGGCGGCGATCATCCATGTTGCAACTGTACGGCATCAAGAACTGCACGACCATGAAAAAAGCGTTTGCCTGGCTCGACGCACAGGGCATCGCCTACACCTTCCACGACTACAAGAAACTGGGCGTCGATGCGGCCCTGCTCGAGCGCTGGGCCGCACGGGCCGGCTGGGAGAAGCTGCTCAATACGCGCGGGCCAAGCTTTCGCAAGCTGCCTGCCGGGAAGCAGGCCGACCTGACCCGCGCGCGCGCCTTCGCGCTGATGCAGGAGAACCCGAGCCTGATCCGCCGCCCGATTCTCGACACTGCAACGACACTGCTCATCGGCTTCGATCCGGACAGCTGGGCGCTGGAACTCAAGTGAGCCGCCCTGCCAGCGATTTCATCGTGCGCTTTCTCTTCGAGGCGCTCGACATCCGCGGCGCCTTCGTGCGTCTGGGTGCCTCCTGGCGCAGCATGCAGGCCGGCCGCGCATACGCGCCGGTGGTGCGCGATCTGCTCGGCGAGATGACGGCCACCACGGTCGTGATCGCCGGCAACCTGAAACAGCCCGGCCGCCTGAGCGTTCAGTTACAAGGTAACGGGCCGCTGCGCCTGCTCGTCGTCGACTGCCACGACGACCTGCGCCTGCGCGGCATGGCGCAGGCCACGGACGATCCGGCAACACTGCCGGCCGGCATCACGGAACTGTTCGGCGACGGACGCCTGTCGCTGATCCTGCAACCCGATGCAGCACACGACCCCTGGCAGAGCCTGGTGCCGCTGGCCGGGGCGAGCATCGCCGAAGTCTTCGAGCACTATCTGGCACAGTCGGAACAGCAGCCGGCGCGCCTGTGGCTGACCGCCCATGGCGAATCGGCCTGTGCCCTCTTTCTGCAAAAGCTGCCGCAGGCCGATGAGCGTGACGCCGACGGCTGGGCACGCCTGACGCAACTGGCGGCCACGGTGCGCCCGGCCGAAATGCGCTCGCTCTCGGCCCGGGCTCTGCTGCGCCGGCTCTTCCCCGAGGAAGACATCCGCCTCTTCGGGCCGCGCACCGTCACTCACGACTGTCCCCGGGACGACGACAAGGCGCTCGCCCTGCTGCGCGCCCTCGGGCGCGAGGAAGCCGAGTCAATCCTCGCCGAGCAGGGCGAGATCGTCATCCATGACGAGATCTGCAACCACGTCTATCACTTCGATGCCGATGATCTGGACGTGCTGTTTGCCCCCGCAGCTGCGGAACGCAGAACTTTCCATTGAACCGCTCGCAACTTCTCGAAGGCACGCTGCTGATGGGTGCCGTGGTGCTCATCTGGGGCGCGTTTCTGCCGGTGAGCAAGATCGTGCTGGCCGTAGTCGACCCGTACTGGCTGACCTTCCTGCGCTACGGCGCAGCCACACTCTGCTTCCTGCTCGTCCTGCTCCGGGTCGAGGGGCGAGGAGCCCTGATGTTGAACGGCCAGGGACGCCAGGCCTTCCTCTATGGCAGCATCGGCTTTGCCGGGTTCAGCCTGATCGTCTATGAAGGCCTGCGCCTCACCCGCCCCGAGCACGGGGCCATGATCATCGCCCTGAGTCCGGTGAATATCCTGCTCTGGCAATGGCTGCGCACACGCCAGCGCCCGCACGCGGCCACCCTCGCCTGTCTCGCCATCATCCTGACCGGTGAAGCGCTGGTGGTGAGCCGTGGCCAATTCGAGCGGCTGTACTCGGGCGGCAGCGCGCTGGGCAATGCGCTCGCCTATCTTGCCTCCTGGTGCTGGGTGGCTTTCACGCTGGGTGCCCAGCGTTTTGCCGGCTGGTCGCCGCTACGCTACACAACCCTGACCGCCGCGCTGGGCTGGCTGACGATCGCACTGGCCACACTCGTCGCCAGCGGCGTCGGTCACAGCCGGCCGCCCACGGTTGCCGGCCTGCGCGAGATGCTCTGGCCGCTTCTCTTCCTGATCTTTTTCGTCTCCTTCGGCGCCGTGCTGCTGTGGAACATGGCGGTGGCGCGCCTCGGCCCGCTCAACGCCTCGCTGTTCGCCAACTTCGCCCCGGTGGTCACCCTCCTCATCACCGTCGGCCAGGGCCAGCGGTTGCTGGCGGTGGAGATCGGCGGCGCCGCCCTGGTGATCGGCGCCCTCGTCGCCAACAACCTCATCCAGCGCCGCCTGTCACGCCAGGCCGCACGCATCCTCGCCGCCGCAACGACACCACGGTAAGATGCGTCATGCCCTTTGCTCCCTCCCGCCCGGTCTATCCTGTCGAGTCCCTGCGCCGGATCGAGGCGCGCCACGCCGATGCGCCGCTGATGGAGCGCGCCGGCCAGGGCGCCGTCCTGCGAGCGCTGACTTTTCTCTCGGCAGGCGGCCCGCCACCGCTTGTCGTCTGCGGCCCGGGCAACAACGGCGGTGACGGCTTCGTCGTCGCGCGCCTGCTGCGCGAACAAGGCTTCGCGCCGGTGGTCGTCTTTCTCGGAGACGAGGCAAAGCTGCCTGCCGATGCGCGCACCGCCTTCGACCGCTACCGGGCAGCCGGCGGAGCGTGTCATGAGACGATTCCGCCCGCATCGTATGCCCTTGCCATCGACGCCCTCTTCGGCATCGGCCTGCAGCGTCCGCTGGCCGGTGCGGCAGCGGCACTGGTCGATCAGATCAATGCGCTGGACTGCCCGGTGCTGGCGCTCGATGTCCCGAGCGGCCTGTGTGCCGACAGCGGCCGTGTGCTCGGGCGCGCCGTGCGCGCCGATGTCACGCTCACCTTCATCGCGCTCAAACCCGGATTGCTGACCCTCGACGGCCCGGATCATTGCGGCACGCTCGGCGTCTGCGATCTCGATCTGGACGCCCAGGCCGATCTTCCGGCCCCCGGGCACACAGTGACGCCGCAATGCTTCCGCTCCTCTCTGACCCCACGCCCGAAAAACAGCCACAAGGGCACGACGGGGACAGCCGTCCTTATCGGCGGCGCGCCCGGCATGGCCGGCGCCGCGCTCCTTGCCGGACGTGCCGCGCTCAAGCTCGGCGCCGGGCGCGTCTTCGTCGGCCTGCTCGATGGCAACGCGCTGACCGTCGATCCCGTGCAGCCCGAGCTGATGCTGCGCGCCCCGCAAGAGCTGCTCGCCCCGGATGCACCGGGTGCCCTGGCGATCGGCCCCGGCCTGGGCCAGAGCGAAGCGGCACGCTCACTCCTGCGCCAGGCGATCGACCTGCCGCGGGCACTGCTTCTCGATGCCGACGCCCTCAACCTCGTCGCCGCCCATCCGGTGCTCGCCGCGCGCCTGCGCCGGCGTGAAGCGGCCACGCTGATCACACCGCATCCGCTGGAAGCCGCACGCCTGCTCGGTGGTGAGGTCGCCGCCGTACAGGCCGACCGCGTGGGCCGCGCGTGTGCACTGGCGGAAAAATTCAACGCCGTGACCGTGCTGAAGGGCTGCGGCAGCATCGTCGCCACACCCGACGGGCGCTGGTTCATCAACGAGACCGGCAATCCGGGCATGGCCAGCGCCGGCATGGGCGATGTGCTGAGCGGACTTGTCACGGCCTTGCTGGCCCAGGGCTGGCAGGCGCTGGCGGCCGCACAGTGCGCCGTGCACCTGCACGGGCTGGCCGCCGATCTGCGCGCCGGCAGCGGCCACGGTCCGATCGGGCTGACGGCAGGCGATCTTGCGGATGCGGCACGCCACCTCTTCAACACCTGGCACACCTCCGGCCTGTAATCCCTGTCCCGCCTGCGTCCCCGCCAAATCCTGATGTCATGACTTCTGCGAACCGCCCCCAGCATGCGTTGCGCGGCATCCTGCTGTTCATGGTGGCGCTGATGATGTTCGCCAGCCTGGACGCCACCTCGAAACACCTCACCGCGCTCTTCTCCGTCGCATTGCTGGTGTGGGCGCGCTATCTCGTCCATTTCATCCTGATGCTGATTTTCGTCGCCCCTTCGCTGCGCGCCGAACTGGTGCGCACCGACCACCTGGGGTTGCAGATCATCCGCGCCCTGATGCTGCTGGCGACCACCGCCTGCGGCATGGCCGCATTCCGTGTCATGCCGCTGGCCGAGGCCACCTCGGTGATCTTCCTCGCACCGCTTCTCGTGACGATCTTCGCCGGGCCGATGCTGGGCGAGCGCATCGGTGCGCGGCGCTGGCTGGCCGTCGTCATCGGTTTTGGCGGTGT
The DNA here is from genome assembly GCA_964607005.1 of uncultured Rhodocyclaceae bacterium. Classification (GTDB taxonomy): domain Bacteria; phylum Pseudomonadota; class Gammaproteobacteria; order Burkholderiales; family Rhodocyclaceae; genus Desulfobacillus. The sequence goes on along the minus strand of CAZSHO010000016.1, from coordinate 4,385 downwards.
CCTGCTCATCGTGCGCCCGGGCAACGGACTCAATCTGGCCGGTATCCTCTGGGCGCTGGGTGGCGCCCTGAGTTACGCCGCCTATCAGCTCATGACGCGCCGCCTGAGCCAGGCCGAGCATCCGATGCGCCTGCTCTTCTATACCGCGCTGGTCGGCACGCTGGTGATGAGCGCGGCGCTGCCGTGGTTCTGGGAACCGACCCGTCCGCCGCTCGCGCAATGGCTGCTGGTGGCCACCCTCGGCCTCTACGGCGGCGTCGGCCATTTCCTGCTGATCCGCGCCTTCGGCATGGCACCCGCCTCGATGCTCACGCCGTTCACCTATGCGCAACTGATCTGGGCGACGCTGCTGGGCTGGCTGTTCTTCGGCGACCTGCCCGATCCGCTCTCCTTCACCGGCATGGCCATCATCGCCGCCGCCGGCCTGTCGCTCGCACTTGCCGAGCGGCGCGGGCGCCCCCGCCCGGGCCGTGCGCCGTCCCGCAAGGACTGACTTTTCCTCCTGGATGTCGCCCGGACTGCCCGGGCTTTGTCACGCATGGATTGTCTTTGCCTATCGTGTCGATGAAAACATTCAATTTGTTCGATCGCGCCGCACAAGGCATGATGGGCGCCATGAAGTTTCTCAACCCCGCGCAATGTCACGAAAGGAAAACGACATGAATACGACACTCATCAACAGCGAAGTCCTCCCCTTCAAGGCGACGGCTTTCCACAACAGGCAGTTCGTCGATCTCAGCGAAGCCTCGCTCAAGGGCAAGTGGTCGGTGGTGTTCTTCTACCCGGCCGATTTCACCTTCGTCTGCCCGACCGAACTGGGTGACATGGCCGACCTCTACGGCGAATTCCAGAAGCTCGGTGTGGAAATTTACGCCGTGTCGACCGACACGCATTTCACCCACATGGCCTGGCACCAGAGCTCGCCCACCATCGGCCAGATCAAGTATCCGATGGTCGGCGATCCGACCGGCACGCTGGCGCGCAACTTCGGCGTGATGATCGAGGAGGCGGGGCTGGCCGAGCGCGGCACTTTCGTCATCGATCCGCAAGGGAAGATACAGATCATCGAGATCAACGCCGGCGGCATCGGCCGCGATGCCGCGGAGCTCCTGCGCAAGGTGAAGGCCGCACAATATGTCGCCGAGAATCCGGGCGAGGTCTGTCCGGCCAGGTGGCAGCAGGGCGACAAAACGCTGAAGCCGTCCGTCGATCTGGTCGGCAAGATCTGAGGCCGTCGCGCGACGACTCAGCGCTGGCGGTGCAGCAGGAACTGCGCCGTCAGCGCCAGCAGGGAAAAGGTCAGGAGCAGGAAACCCAGGTTGCTGGCGTCGTCATGACGCACGAGCCCGACCGAATAGCCGCCGAGCGCACCGGCCAGCTGCTGCATCAGCCCGGCACCGGCCGCGGCCGCACCGGCCAGTGCCGGAATCGCACCGACCGTGCCAACGAGCGAGGGCGGCATGAGAAAACCGTGGCCAAGCCCGAGCAGGACCAGAGGCAGGGCGAACGCCAGCGCCGTATGCAATCCGGCAAAACCCAGGCCGAGCATCAGGCCGATACCGCCGAAGATGGCGCACTGGCCCAGACGCATCAGGCGCACTTCGCTGTAACGACGCACGAGGCGGCTGGTGAGGAAGTTGCCCACCACGTAAGAGAACGACACGCACATCACGTACCAGCCGATGTCCGCCGGCCCGATGCCGAAGCTGCCCAGCACGATCGGCGCCCCCCCGAGAAAAATGTAGAAAGCGCCGGTGGTGAGCGAGAGAATGCCGACATTGAGCAGATAGACACGCTCGCGTCCGAGGCGTGCGTAGGCGGCGAACATCTCGTGCAACCAGTGACGATCCGGTCCGGGGCGATCGCCCGGCTCCTGCACCGGCAGGCCGCGCCAGGCGCAGACCAGCAGCACGACGGCGAGCACGCTGGCAAGATAGAAATTCGAGCGCCAGCCCAGCGCCACATGCAGTTGTCCGCCGATCAGCACACCCAGCGGCGGGCAGACACCAAGCGCCATGCCGATGAAGGCCATGACGCGGGTGCGCTCCGTGCCGTCAAAAAAATCCTGCACCATGGCGCGGCACACCACCATGCCGGCGGCACAGCCGGCCCCCTGGATGGTGCGCGCAAGGATCACCGCATGAAGACTTTGCGCCAGCGCACCGGCCAGCGAGCCGGCAAGAGCAAGACAAAGACCGATGGACAAAACACGCTTGCGCCCGAAACGATCCGAGAGCGGGCCGTAGAGCAGCTGCATGCCGCCATAGGCAACGAGATAGACACTCAAGGTGAGCTGCACGCTGGCCTGGCTGGCACCGCCAAACAGCGCACCCCACTCCTGCATCGAGGGCAGACACAGGGCCATCACCATCAGGCCATAGGCGATCTGCGCGAGCAGGTTGAGGATCAGCAGACCTTGTGCGGAGTCTCCGCCTTGCGCAGGCTTCATGAAAAAATCGTCAGGCGCACCCAGTGAATGTGGCGGGTTACTTTAACAGGATCCGTCCGGGATTCGTGTCCCCCGCCAGAAGGACGGCGCCGTCCTGCCGGCGCTGACTTTTCCGGCGTTCGGTCCGGATCACCGATTTCATTGCGTATTTCGAAATATACTTGCGCTCTTGCACAGTCCGCCCTGCCAATCATGTCTCTTCCCCGCCGCATCCTGCTCCCCGCCGAGCTTATCGTCATTCTCGGCGGAGTGAGCGCCGCCCTGCACGTCGGCAAGCTGCCGCCGGCGATTCCGGTGCTGCGCGAAGCACTCGGCATCACGCTGGTGCAGGCCGGCTTTCTCCTCTCGCTGGTGCAGTTCGCCGGCATGACGCTGGGGCTGGCACTCGGCCTCACCGCCGACGGCATCGGTCTGCGCCGCAGCATGATCACCGGCCTGGCCATTCTGTGCATGTCCAGTGCCCTCGGCGGCTGGGCGCACGATGCCTCCACCCTGCTCTGGCTGCGCGGCATTGAAGGCCTCGGCTTTCTCCTCGTGGTGCTGCCCGCACCAAGCCTGATCCGCCAGCTCGTGCCCTTCGAACGGCTCAACCTGACACTCGGCATCTGGGGCGGCTACATGCCCTTCGGCACAGCTGCGGCTTTGCTCAGCGGCCCCTGGGTGCTGCAGGCCATCGGCTGGCCGGGCTGGTGGTGGGGCCTGGCGGCCTTCTCCGGTCTCATGGCCTTGTGGATGACCCTCGGCGTGCCCTCCGATGCCCGCCGCCGCCTGAACGTGAGTGTTGCAACCCCCAGCGCCCCCGCAGCGGCTGGCAACGAGCGCTGGTGGCATCGCCTCGCCCAGACCCTGAGTGCACGCGGTCCCTGGCTGGTGGCGCTGATCTTCACCCTGTATTCGGGCCAGTGGCTGGCGGTGATCGGTTTTCTGCCCTCGATCTACGATCAGGCCGGCATCTCGAGCACCGTGGCCGGCGCGCTGACTGCCTTTGCCGCTGCCTGCAACGTGCTGGGCAACCTGAGCGCAGGTCGTCTGCGCCATCGTGGCGTCAAGCCGCGCCACCTGATCTTCACCGGCTACATCGCCATGATCGCCGGCGCCTTTCTCGCTTTCAGTTCCATCGGCTTTCCACCACTGGTGCGCTATGCCGGCGTCGTGATTTTCTCCGGGGTCGGCGGCATGATTCCGGCCACCCTCTTCATGCTCGCCGTGCATCTGGCGCCAAGCGAGCGTACCGTCTCCACCACCATGGGCTGGATGCAGCAGTGCTCGGCCTGCGGGCAGTTTGCCGGTGCGCCGATCGTCGCCTGGGTGGCGAGCCTCGCCGGTGGCTGGCAATGGACCTGGGCGGTGACCGGCGCCGCTTCGCTGCTGGGCATGTTCCTGGTCACGCTGCTGCCGCGCAAGCCGCGGCGCTGAGGCGCTTCCGCGCAGCCACCTCCACAATCATTGATCCGGCGTATCAATAGTATTCAGCTATTGCATCGGAAGATATTATTCATTGGCCTCATCGCCCGATCCCGTCCAGAATGCAAGGCGTCCCCCATTCACTTCGAAAGGAGCGTCGCCATGAACAAGAAACTCACCACCGCCGCCGGCTGTCCCGTCGTCGACAACCAGAACACGATGACCGCCGGCCCGCGCGGCCCCGTCCTCCTGCAGGACGTCTGGCTGCTCGAGAAGCTCGCCCACTTCGACCGCGAGGTGATCCCCGAGCGGCGCATGCACGCCAAGGGTTCCGGCGCCTACGGTCACTTCACCGTCACGCACGACATCACGCCATATACCCGCGCAAAAATCTTCTCGCAGGTCGGCAAGAAGACGGATCTGTTCGCCCGCTTCACCACGGTGGCCGGCGAGCGCGGCGCAGCCGACGCCGAGCGTGACATCCGCGGCTTCGCCGTCAAGTTCTACACCGAGGAAGGCAACTGGGACATGG
>CAZSHO010000015.1:0-57423 GCA_964607005.1 uncultured Rhodocyclaceae bacterium | reverse complement strand
ACCGGCAGCACGCCGGGCAGGGCGATGTCCACCGCGCAGGCCTGCGTGTTGGGCGCGGCACCGAAGGCGGTCGAGGCGCCGGAAAAGATCTTCGAGACGGTGTTGAGCTGGGCGTGGGTTTCCAGCCCGATGACGATTTCCCATTGTGCAAGGCTCATGTGGGCATTCTCAGGCGCAGCTGCCATCGCCGCGATCGTAGATCATCGGCAGAAGTTGGTCGTGGGCGCTGCCGGTGCACATCGCCTCGCACTGCTGGAAGCCGACCGTCACACGCGCACCCTGCTCCCACATCAGCACCCGGCAGGTGCCGTTGATCTGCGTCAGCTCGATCGAGGGCATCTCGCGCGTCTGGCGAAAATCCTTCAGGGCGAAATGGCAGACGCCATGTTGCGGATAGTCGATGCGCGCATCGAAACTGCGTACGCGCGCGCTGGCGACGTCAAGTTTGAGCGTGCCGCGCGTGTTGGTCTCGTCGTGATAACTGCAGTCGACCCTGGCCGCGAGTGGGCGCAGCGGAATCGGCGGCGGTGTGCCTTCGAGAATCGCACAGGCGCTCAGAATGAGCGGCAGCAGAAGGATCAAACGGCGCAGGGAAATCATCGGATCATCCTTCATCAGGCACAGGCGCCTTGCCGGCGGTCATTGAGGATCGGCCAGAGATAGCGGTAGGCGTTGCCCGAACACTGTTTTTCGCATTGCTGGAAGGCAACGGTGACGCGCTCGCCCTGCTCCCAGACACGCACGACGCAACGGGTTTTTGCATGGCTCAGTTCGACGGCGGGCAGCTCTTTCGTCTGACGGAAATCCTTCAGGTCGAACGCGCAATGGCCGCGTCTGGGGATGCTCACACGGGCTTCGAAGCGACTGACCCGGGCTTGTGCCACTTCGAGCTTGAGTGTGCCGCCGTAACCGGTCTCGTCACGAAAGCTGCAGTCTGTCTTGACGTCGATCGGGCGGACCGGAATGGGTCCTGGCCTGGTCGGCGGGGCTGGTTTGACGGCCAGGGGCCCGCTCTGCGGCGTTGTGGCGGTTGCGGAAGGCGGCGCGGCGGCCGTCGGCGGCGGGCTCTCGAGCAGGGCGCAGCCGCCCGCGAGCAGGGCGGCGAGAGCGGCGAGAGCGGACAGGCAGGCGCGCATGGTTTATTCGGGCGGTCGACGCAGATGCCAATCGGTGGCGCATTGATACTGGTGCGCGGCATTGAGCAGGTGCGCTTCGGAAAAATAGTTGCCGATCAATTGCAGGCCGATCGGCAGGCCCTGCGCGTCGGCGCCACAAGGGAGCGACAGCCCGGGCAGGCCGGCAAGATTGACACCGATGGTATAGATGTCGGAGAGATACATCCGCACCGGATCGGCGCTGCGTTCGCCCAGGCCGAAAGCGACATCCGGGCTGGTCGGGCCGAGGATCAGGTCGCACGTCCCGAAGGCCGCGGAAAAGTCAGTGGCGATAAGACGGCGGATGCGCTGCGCCTGCAGGTAATAGGCGTCGTAATAACCGTGCGAGAGCACATAGGTGCCGATCAGGATGCGCCGCTTCACCTCGGCGCCAAAGCCTTCGGCGCGCGTCTTGCAGTACATGTCGTTGAGGTCGTCATACTGCGCGGCACGATGGCCATAGCGCACGCCGTCGAAACGCGACAGGTTGCTCGAGGCTTCCGCCGGCGCGATGACGTAGTAGGCCGGCACCGACAGCGCCATGTTCGGCAGGGAGACCTCGACGGTGGTCGCCCCCAGCTTGCGGTACTCAGCAATGGCTGCCTCGACGGCTGCGGCCACTGCCGGGGCGAGACCGTCGGCAAAAAATTCCTTCGGCAGGCCGATGCGCAGGCCGGCGAGCGGCTTGTCGAGGTCGCGCGCGTAATCCTCGGCCGGCTGCTCCAGACTGGTCGAGTCGCGCACATCGAAGCCAGCCATGGCGTTGAGGAGCAGAGCACAGTCTTCGGCGCTCCTGGCCATCGGCCCGGCCTGATCAAGCGAGGAGGCAAAGGCGATCATGCCGTAGCGCGAGACGACCCCATAGGTCGGCTTCAGGCCGGTCAGGCCGCATAGGGCGGCAGGCTGGCGGATCGAGCCGCCCGTGTCGGTGCCGGTGGCAGCGGGCGCCAGACGCGCGGCCACGGCGGCGGCCGAGCCGCCCGAGGAGCCGCCCGGCACACGTATCGTATCCCAGGGGTTTTTCACCGGGCCGTAGAAGGAGGTTTCGTTCGACGAGCCCATGGCAAACTCGTCCATGTTCGTCTTGCCCAGCGTCACCGTGCCGGCCGCCTTGAAGCGCCCGATCACCGTTGCATCATAGGGGCTGACGAAGTTCGCCAGCATCTTCGAGCCACAGGTGGTGAGCCAGCCTTCGGCGCAGAAAATGTCCTTGTGAGCGATCGGGATGCCGGTGAGAGGACCGGCCGCGCCGCGCGCACGTTGCGCATCGGCCGCACGTGCCATCACCATGGTCTTTTCCCGCTCGATGCTGATGAAGGCGTTCAATACGGGATTGCGTGCTTCAATGCGTGCGAGAAAGAGATCCGCCAGCTCGACGGCGGAGATCTTCTTCCCGGCCAGAGCCGCACCGAGTTCTTTCAGGCTGGCATCGATCATCCGGGATCCGTTTTATTCGATCACTTTGGGGACCAGATACAGTCCGGCTTCGGTTTGCGGCGCGATTTGCTGAAAATCGGCATGGCGGTCGCCCTCGCTGACCCTGTCCTCACGCAGGCGCTGGGCGAGCTCCTGGGCGTGGGCCATGGGCGCAATACCGGCGGTGTCTGCCTGCTGCATGCGCTCGATCAGGCCGAAAATGACATTCAGCTCGTTGCCGGTCTGCTCCACCTGGCCGGGCGCAAGCTCGATGCGGGCGAGTTCGGCGATGCGCCGGACCTGGTCGGGACTGAGCGACATGTTGTGGCTGCCTTGTGTGGTTTTACAGGTGAAAAACGGATTTGCGAGGAGCAATAGAGTATCATAGCCCGTTAATTTTCCGCACCTGCAGGGACACGGCAATGTTCGGTTTTCTCCGCTCCTATTTTTCCAACGACCTGGCCATCGATCTGGGTACGGCCAACACGCTGATCTATGTGCGTGGCAAGGGCATCGTACTGAACGAACCCTCGGTGGTGGCGATCCGCACCGAAGGCGGGCCCAACGCCAAGAAGGTCATCATGGCGGTCGGCCACTCGGCCAAGCAGATGCTGGGCAAGACGCCCGGCTCGATCACCGCCATCCGGCCGATGAAGGACGGCGTCATTGCCGACTTCACGGTAACCGAGCAGATGTTGAAGCAGTTCATCAAGAATGCCCATGATTCGCGTCTCCTCTCACCCAGCCCGCGCATCATCATCTGCGTGCCCTGCGGCTCGACCCAGGTCGAGCGGCGTGCCATCCGCGAGTCAGCCCTGGGTGCCGGGGCCTCCCAGGTGTATCTGATCGAGGAGCCGATGGCGGCCGCCATCGGCGCCGGACTCCCGGTGTCGGATGCCACCGGCTCGATGGTGGTCGACATCGGCGGTGGCACCACCGAGGTCGGCGTCATCTCGCTCGGCGGCATGGTCTATGCCGGCTCGGTGCGTGTCGGCGGCGACAAGTTCGACGAAGCCATCATCAACTACATTCGCCGCAACTACGGCATGCTGATCGGCGAGACCACCTCGGAACTGATCAAGAAGGAGATCGGCTCGGCCTTCCCCGGTTCGGAACTCAAGGACATGGAAGTCAAGGGGCGCAACCTCGCCGAGGGCATTCCGCGCAGCTTCACCATTTCCAGCAACGAAATCCTCGAAGCACTCACCGAGCCGCTCAATGCCATCGTCGGCGCCGTCAAGCAGGCACTCGAACAGACACCGCCCGAGCTGGGCGCCGACATCGCCGACAAGGGCATGGTGCTCACCGGGGGCGGCGCGCTGCTGCGTGACCTGGACCTGCTGCTGCGCGAGGAAACCGGCCTGCCGGTGATGGTTGCCGAAGATCCGCTCACCTGCGTCGTGCGCGGCTCCGGCCTCGCCCTGGAAAAGGTGGACACGCTGGGCAGCATTTTCGCCAATGATTAGCAAAACGCCGGCCATTCGGCGTTTCCCCGAGGTCTGAACCCATGCGGCACAGACTGCCTGTCTTGCCGCCACCCTGTTAGCCGATGTCAGTCGCCGGGCATGCGCCGCCACCGTTTTTCAAGCGCGGTCCCGCACCGCTGGCGCGGCTCGCCTTCTACACCATCCTCTCCCTGACGCTACTGGTCTTCGATCTCAAGTACCACTATCTGGAAAGCCTGCGCCAGACCCTTGCCGTCGCACTGTATCCGCTGCAGCGCGCCGCCTATGCGCCGGTCGATCTGTACCACCAGTTCGAGCAGCATTTCGCCCGCCTCGATGCCGTCGAGCAGGAGAACGAAGCGCTCAGGCGCAAGCAGCTCGATGTCGCCAACCGGCTGCTGCGCCAGCAGCACCTCGAGCTGGAAAACCAGCGCCTGCGCGCCCTGCTCGACATGAAGGCGCGCCAGTCGGTGGGCGGCACCCTGGCCGAGATTCTGTATGCGGCACGCGATTCGTTCGCACGCCGCATCATCGTGGACAAGGGCAGCCAGGACAACATCGTCCCGGGGCAGGCGGTCGTCGATGAAGCGGGCGTGCTCGGCCAGGTCACGCGGACCTACCCGCTGCAAAGCGAGGTCACCCTGCTCACCGACAAGAATCAGGCGATTCCGGTGCAGATCGTGCGCAACGGCTTGCGCGCGGTGTTGTTCGGTACGGCCGGTGGTCGGCTCGAGCTGCGCTATCTCGCCACCAATGCCGATGTGCAAGCGGAGGATCGGCTCGTCACCTCGGGCCTGGACGGCATCTATCTGCCCGGTTTGCCGGTGGCCAGAGTCGTCAGCGTCGACCGGGACAAGACCTTCACCTTCGCCGGCATCGTCTGCGAGCCGCTGGCCGGCATCGAAAAGCACGGCGAGGTGCTGATCCTGGGCCTGCGCGAGCTGCCCGCAAGACAAAGCGAAGAGCGCACACCGGCAGAAAAACCAGCCGCCAGCAAGCGCATGCGCAGGAAGAACTGAACAATGGCCATCCAGCCGACCCACAGCTCGCGCCGCATCCTGTTGCCGGTCAAGCGCTGGTTCATCCTGCTCTCGTTGCTGCTTGCGCTGTTTCTCGGCCTGATCCCCCTGGGCGAGACTTCCGGCCTGCCCGACTGGGTGGCATTGGTGCTGGCTTTCTGGTGTGTACGCGAGCCCTTGCGCGTGAGCATGGGCACGGCGTTCGTCTGCGGGCTGCTGATCGATACGGCAACCGGCAGTCTGATGGGACAGCACGCACTCGCCTATACACTGCTGGCCTTCATCGCCGGGGGCCTGTCGCGGCGCATCCTCTGGTTCTCGCTCGCGCAGCAGGCGCTGCATATCCTGCCGTTGCTGCTGGCCACGCGGGTGGTGATGGTCGTCGTGCGACTTGCCGGCGGCGCCGATTTTCCCGGCTGGGGCTATTTCCTCGGCAGCCTGAGCGGCGCCCTGCTGTGGTTTCCGCTGACCTATCTGCTGCTGATGCCGCAGTACCAGCCGATCGACAAGGACGAGAACCGTCCGATATGAGCGTCGTCCCCCTGCCCCCTTTCCGAAGACGAGAGTCATTGAAGTCCGGCTGCTGTGCGACTTGCGCGAGGCGGCTCGCGACCTTGCCCGGGACAGCCCGGCGGTGAGCTGACATGCGTGCGGCCGAGTTCAAGAATCCGGAACACGAAATCGGGCGTTTCCGCCGCCGGCTGGCCGTGCTGGGCGGTGGCGTGGTGCTGGCGTTCAGCCTGCTGTTTATGCGTTTCGTCTGGCTGCAGGTCGTCCAGCACGATTTGTACCGCACGCGTGCCGAGGACAATCGCATCTCGCTGATGCCAACCGTGCCCAACCGCGGCGTCATCATCGATCGCAACGGCCTGGTGCTGGCACGCAACTATTCCGCGTACACGCTGGAGATCACGCCGAGCAAGGTCGATCATCTCGACCAGGTCATCGATGCACTGGCCGAGGTGGTCGACATCGGACCGAAAGACCGCAAACGTTTTTTCCGGCTGCTCGAGGAGAGCCGCAACTTCGAGTCGCTGCCGATCCGCTCGCGCCTGACCGACGAGGAGGTGGCGCGCTTCGTGGCGCGACGCTTCCGGTTTCCGGGCGTCGATATCAAGGCACGCCTGTTCCGCCAGTATCCGCAAGGCGAACTCGCCTCGCATGTGCTCGGCTACATCGGTCGCGTCAATGATCGCGACCTGGAGATCATCGAGGACAGGGGGGTCGAGGACAACTATCGCGGCACCGAACACTTCGGCAAGACCGGTCTTGAGCAGAAATACGAATTCGAACTGCACGGCCAGAGCGGCTTCGAGCAGGTCGAAGTCGATGCCGGCGGGCGGGCCGTGCGCGTGCTCTCACGCACGGCACCGGTCTCCGGCAGCAACCTGGTGCTAACCCTCGATGCAAAGCTGCAGAAGGTCGTCGAGAAGGCGTTTGGCAACCGGCGTGGCGCGCTGGTGGCGATCGAGCCCTCGAGCGGCGGCGTGCTGGCGCTGGTGTCGATGCCCGGCTACGATCCGAATCTCTTCGTCGACGGGATCAGTGTGCAGGACTGGGGCGAATTGAATACGTCGGAAGACAAGCCGATGGTCAATCGCGCCCTGAATGGCGCCTATCCGCCCGGTTCGACTTTCAAGCCGTTCATGGCACTGGCCGCCCTCGAGACGGGCAAGCGCACACCGCAGCAGGCAATCAGCGATCCGGGGTTTTTCACTTTCGGCGGTCATACCTTCCGCGACGACAAGGCCGGTGGCCATGGCAGCGTCGACATGTACAAATCCATCGTTCAGTCCTGCGATACCTATTACTATCAGCTCGCCACCGACATGGGCATCGATGCGATTGCGCGCTTCATGGCACCGCTCGGTTTTGGCAGCAAGACCGGCATCGACATCGAGGGCGAATCCGAGGGCGTGCTGCCCTCGCCGGCCTGGAAGAAGCACCGCTTCAGGAAACCGGAACAGCAAAAATGGTATGCCGGCGAGACGGTATCCATCGGCATCGGCCAGGGCTACAACGCCTATACACCGATCCAGCTCGCCCAGGCGACGGCGGCAATTGCCAGCGGCGGCGTTCTGTTTCGTCCGCATCTGGTCAAATACATCGAAAATCTCGCCACGGGAGAAAAAACCCTGATCGAGCCACAGCCGCTGCGTGTGCTGCCCTACAAGGCGGCCCACCTCGAGGTGATCCGCAACGCCATGGTCGGCGTGAACACCGAAGGGACCGGTGCGCGCGCCTTTGCCGGCGCCGAGTATGTCTCTGCCGGCAAAACCGGCACGGCCCAGGTCTATAGCCTGAAAGGCGCCAAATACGAGCACGGCAAGGTGCATGAGCGATTGCGCGACCATGCCCTCTTCATCGCCTTCGCACCGGCCGAACAGCCGACCATCGCCCTGGCGGTGCTGGTCGAAAACGGCGGCTTCGGCGCACAGTCGGCGGCGCCGATCGCGCGTCAGGTGCTCGACTACTGGCTGCTCGGCAAACTACCCAAGGAGGCGGCAACCGATGACACCGGGGCAGGGGGCGATGACTGACTTTGGCTGGCATCCGCGCCGCTGGTGGCGCTGGCTGATCGCTCCGGTCGATGCCACCTTGCTGGGGTTCATCGGCCTGTTGCTCGCCTACGCCCTTCTGGTGCTCGACAGCGCCTCGCCGCAGCGCCTGAACAGCCAGCTCGTCAATCTGGCGGTCGCTCTCGTGCTGATGCGCCTGGTCGCGCAGATCCCGCCGCAACGCCTGATGCGCCTGGCGTTGCCGCTGTACGCCGGCGGTGTTCTCCTGCTCGTCGCCGTGGCGCTTTTCGGCGATGTCTCCAAGGGAGCGCGGCGCTGGCTCAATCTTGGTTTCATGCGCATCCAGCCTTCCGAAATCATGAAGATCGCCATGCCGTTGATGCTCGCCTGGTATTTCCAGAAGCATGAGGGACTGCTGCGTCTGCGCGACTGGATCGCCGCCACGCTGATCCTTTTCGTGCCGCTGGCGCTCATCGTGCGCCAGCCCGATCTGGGCACGGCCATCCTTGTTCTGGCCGCCGGTTTTTACGTGATCTTTCTTGCCGGACTGTCGTGGAAGGTACTGGCCACACTGTTCGTCGGCTCTCTGGCCAGCCTGCCGTTCGTCTGGAGCATCCTGCACGAATACCAGCGTCAGCGCGTGCTCACACTGCTCAACCCGGAAGCCGATCCGCTCGGCAAGGGCTTTCACATCATCCAGTCAACCATCGCCGTCGGCTCGGGCGGCCTCTTCGGCAAGGGCTGGGGTCATGGCACGCAGACGCATCTGGATTTCCTGCCCGAGAGCCACACCGATTTCGTCTTCGCCGTCATCTCGGAAGAATTCGGGCTGATCGGCAACAGCCTTCTCCTTGTCATCTACCTGCTCATCATCGGCCGCGGCCTGATGATCGCCGCCAACGCGCCGACGCTGTTCTCGCGTCTGCTGGCCGGCAGCCTCACGCTCATCTTCTTCACCTATGCCTGCGTGAACATGGGCATGGTGAGCGGCCTCTTGCCGGTGGTGGGCGTGCCTTTGCCTTTTGTCAGCTATGGCGGTACGGCGCTGGTGACCCTGTTCATCGGCGTCGGCATGCTCATGAGCATCCACAAAAACCGCATGCTGGTGCAGAAATGACTCCCCATCCCCCGACCCCTGCCCCAGGGCAGGGGAGCCTGCTTGCTCGCTGCGCTCGCTGGTTACGGGGTACGGCAAAAAAACGTGGCCGCGCCTGTTCGCTGCGCGAACCCACCGTCCCGCCTCGGGGCGGCCCAGCGGCGGGACTGCGCCTCGGGAGGATGGCCCCGACTCTCCCCTGTCGGCCTCTCCCCGCGGGGGGGAGCCTGCTTGCTCGCTGCGCTCGCTGGTTACGGGGTGCGACAAAAAAGCCTGGCCGCACCTGTTCGCTGCGCAAACCTGCCGGTTCAACCTTGCGGGTGGGCTGTCTGGGCTGTGCGGGTGCGCTCCTGCTCTTGCTGGCCGGTTGCGGCAGCCAACCGCAGCGTGCGCCCGAAACCTCGGGCGCCGTCCCGCCGGAACTGACTTCTCCCAAGCCACCACGCAAGGGCGGCGGCTATTATCAGGACGACGGCCCGGCCGACACTGTGCCGGTGGATCTGGCAGCGATCCCCGATGCGGTGCCGCGCGAGGAGCCCCTGCGCCGCGCCGCCAACAAGCCCTACACCGTCCTCGGCCGCGATTACCAGCCTTTCACCGAGCTGCGGCCCTACAAGGCGCGCGGCATCGGCAGCTGGTACGGGCGCAAGTTTCACGGACAGAAAACCTCGATCGGCGAACCCTACGACATGTTCGCCATGACGGCGGCACACACCACTTTGCCGCTGCCCAGCTACGTCCGCGTCACCAATCTGGCCAATGGCAAGTCGGTGGTGGTGCGGGTGAATGACCGCGGCCCTTTTCTTCATGGGCGCATCATCGACCTGTCGTACGCCGCCGCCTGGAAACTCGGTTACGTCGACAGTGGCAGTGCCATGGTGGAGGTCGAAAGCGTGCTGCCCGCGGACACCCGCCTGGCGAGCACGGCACCTGCGGCAAGCCCTGCCCCCGTCCAGCCGGCGTCTGTCATGGTGCCGGCTACGGACGCTGCCGATCCGATCGCCGATCTGCTTGCCGCCGCGCCGCCCGCCGAAGATCCGCCGCTGCCGACCGAGCATGAGGCGCGCGGTTATTTCCTCCAGATCGGTGCGTTTGGCAGCCGCGAGAATGCCGAGAGTTTCCGCGCCCGCATCGCCCGGCAGCTCGAAGGCAGCGCCGAATTGCTGCAGGTGTATCTGAAAGGCGGCATGTATCGACTGCACCTGGGGCCCTACCGCGACGCGCAGGAAGCCGCCCGCGTCGCCGAGCGCGTGCGCCAGGCGCTCGATGTGCAGCCCTTCGTCGTCCAGCGCTGACGTTATAATCCACCATCCCTTCTGCAATTCTTCTTTGGAACCATCATTTTTGGAACCATCATTTCCATGAGACTTCTATTCTTTTTTCTTTCCTTTCTGTTCGCCTTTCATGTCCAGGCACAGATCCTGCCGCAAGCCCCGACCATCGCCGCCAAATCCTGGCTGTTGATGGATTACTCGACAGGCCAGTTGCTCGCTTCCTACAATCCGGATGAGCGCGTCGAGCCGGCCTCGCTCACCAAGCTGATGACGGTGTATGTTGCCCTGGGGGCGTTGAAGGACGGTCATCTCAAGCCGGATCAGGAAGTACCCGTCTCCGAGCATGCCTGGAAAGCGCCCGGCTCGCGCATGTTCATCGAGCCGCGCAAGCCGGTGACGGTGGAGGAGTTGCTGCACGGCATCGTCGTCCAGTCCGGCAACGACGCCAGCATCGCGCTGGCCGAAGCGGTCGCCGGCAGCGAAGAAGCCTTCGCCCAGATGATGAACCGCGAAGCCCAGCGTCTGGGTCTGAAAGCCACTCATTTCGTCAACGCCACCGGCCTGCCCGATCCCCAGCACTACACGACGGCACGCGAGCTGGGGGTACTGGCCGCCGCGCTGATCCGTGATTATCCCGAGCACTACCCGCTGTATGCCTTGCGCGAATACACCTACAACCGCATCAGCCAGGCCAATCGCAACCGCCTGCTGTGGCTCGATCCGGCGGTCGATGGCGTGAAAACCGGTCATACCGAGAGCGCCGGCTTTTGTCTGGTCGCCTCGGCCAAGCGCGGCGCACGCCGTCTGGTCACCGTGCTGATGGGTGCGGCCTCCGATGGCCTGCGTGCCCAGGAATCACAAAAACTGCTCAACTTCGGCTTCCAGTTCTTCGACTCGGTGCGGTTGTATGCCAAGGATCAGGCCGTCTCGCAACTGCGCGTCTGGAAGGGCGCGCAGAACACCGTCAAGGCCGGCTTTGCCGAAGACTTCACCCTGTCGCTGCCCAAGGGCATGAGTGACAAGGTGAAGGCCGATCTGCTCAGCCGCCAGCCCCTGATGGCGCCGGTGACCCGGGGCCAGGTCGTCGCCACGATGAAGCTCTCGATCGATGGCAAGCCGTACGGCGACTATCCGGTGGTGGCGCTGGAGACGGTGCCGGTGGCCGGCCTCTTTGGCCGTGCCTGGGACACGATCCGCCTGTGGTTCCAGTGACTGCGGGGTTCAAGGCGCAAGTGCGAATCCTGAAATGACCGCCTATCTCAACGGCACGTTCATGCCACTCGCCGAGGCGAAGGTGCCGGCGATGGATCGCGGCTTTCTCTTCGGCGACGGCGCTTATGAAGTGATTCCGGTGTATGCGCGCCGCCCCTTCCGCCTCGATGGGCATCTGGAGCGTCTGCAGCGTACGCTCGACGGCATCCGCCTGGCCAACCCGCATGATGTTGCCGAATGGACACGCCTCATCGGCGAGCTCATCGCACGCAACACGACGCTCGGCGATGAGCTGTCGGTGTATCTGCAGGTGACACGCGGCGCCGAAATGCGCCGCAACTTCGCCTTCCCGGCGCAGGCGCCCCCCACCGTCTTCATGTTCTGCGAGCCCCTCGTCACGCCGTCGCCCGCACAGTGCGCACAGGGGGTGGCGGCCATCACCGCACCGGACATCCGCTGGCTGCGCTGCAACCTGAAAACGGTCTCGCTCATCGCCAACTGCCTGCTGCGCCAGCAGGCCATCGACGCCGGCTGCGCCGAGACAGTGATGCTGCGCGACGGTTATCTGAGCGAAGGTTCGGCCTCGAACATCTTCGTCGTGCGCGCGGGCGTGCTGTGCGCGCCGCCGAAAACCCACCTGATCCTGCCCGGTGTCACCTACGATGTCGTGCTCGAGCTGGCCGCTGCGGCCGCACTGCCGATCGACATCCGCCCGATTGCCGAAACCGAAGTGCGCGAGGCAGACGAACTGTGGCTGACATCCTCCGCCAAGGAAGTGCTGGCGATTGTCACGCTCGATGGCCGGCCGGTCGGCCGCGGTGCCGCCGCTGGCCGGCCCGGCCCGTGGTTTGAGCGCATCCATGCCGACTATCAGGCGTTCAAGCGCAAGGTGATGCGCGGTGAAGGCTGACGAGAGCCTGCTCGACTACCCCTGCGACTTTCCCGTCAAGATCATGGGGCGGCGCCAGGACGGCTTCGCCCAGGCGGTGCTCGCCATCGTGTTGCGCCATGCGCCGGATTTCGATGCCGGCACCCTCGAGATGCGCCCGAGCGCGCAAGGCACCTACCTGAGTCTCACCTGCACCGTGCGCGCCGTCTCGCGCGCCCAGCTCGACGCCCTCTATGTCGAACTGACATCCCACCCCCTCGTCAAGGTCGTGCTGTGAGCGGCAAGGACATGGCACCGCGCAGCGGCGAACATCCGTCACCCCCTTGCGCGGGAAGGGGAATGGAGGGAAGGCTCATCTCACGCCGTCTGGCCACGACTGACTTTTGCACCACCTGGCAGGCGATGCGCGACTTCACCCTGGCGCGCGCAGCGGACAGCGCCGACGAACTCTGGCTCACCGAACATGCGCCGGTATTCACGCTCGGCCTGGCAGGCAGGCCCGAGCACCTGCTGCGCGACATCGGTGTGCCGGTGGTGAAGACCGATCGCGGCGGGCAGATCACCTACCACGGCCCCGGCCAGGCGGTGGTCTATCTGCTCGTCGACCTGAAGCGGCGCCACCTGATGGTGCGCGAGCTGGTGCGCCGCATCGAGCAGGCGGTGATCGACCTGCTTGCACAGTACGGCCTGCGCGGCGAGCGCCGCCCGGGCGCGCCCGGCGTGTATGTGGACGATGCCAAGATCGCCGCGCTCGGCCTGCGCGTCACCCGTGGCTGCTGCTATCATGGCGTGGCGCTGAATGTGGATATGGATCTCGAGCCGTATTCGGCGATCAACCCCTGCGGCCATGCCGGCTTGCGGGTCACGCAGCTGCGCGAGCTCGGCGTCGGCCCAGGCTCGCAGGAAGCCGGCACGGCCCTGCTGCAGCAGCTGGCGCGGCAACTCGAAAGGCAGAGCGAACAATGAGCAACGACCCTCCCCACAAGCAAAAAGGCGCGCAGAAAACCGCACGCATCCCGATCAAGGTCGTACCGCTCGCCACGCCACTGAAAAAACCCTCCTGGATCCGCGTGCGCGCCGGCAACAGCCACGCACGCTTTGCCGAAATCAAGCGCCTGCTGCGCGAGGCAGCGCTGCATACGGTGTGCGAGGAAGCTGCCTGCCCGAACATCGGCGAATGCTTCAGCCGCGGCACCGCCACCTTCATGATCCTGGGCGACGTGTGCACGCGCCGCTGTCCCTTCTGCGACGTCGGCCATGGCCGGCCGCTGCCGCCTGACCCGCATGAGCCCGAACATCTGGCCCGCACGGTGGCGACGATGAAGCTCGACTACGCCGTCATCACCAGCGTCGATCGCGATGACCTGCGCGACGGTGGCGCCGGCCATTTCGCCGCCTGCATCGGCGCCGTGCGCGCCGCAACGCCGGCCACGCGCATCGAGATTCTCGTGCCGGATTTCCGCAAGCGCATACCGCTCGCCATCGACCTCCTCAGCGCGACGCCGCC
Organism: uncultured Rhodocyclaceae bacterium; assembly: GCA_964607005.1. GTDB lineage: Bacteria > Pseudomonadota > Gammaproteobacteria > Burkholderiales > Rhodocyclaceae > Desulfobacillus. The sequence goes on along the minus strand of CAZSHO010000015.1, from coordinate 43,892 downwards.
GGATGTCTTCAACCACAATCTGGAAACCGTGCCGCGCCTGTACAAGCAGGCGCGCCCCGGCGCCGACTACCAGGGCTCGCTCAGCCTGCTCGCGCAATACAAGGCGCGCAATCCGGCGCTGCCGACCAAATCCGGCCTGATGGTGGGCATCGGCGAGACCGACGAGGAAATCCTGCAGGTCATGCGCGACCTGCGCGCGCACGGCGTCGACATGCTCACCATCGGCCAGTATCTCGCCCCTTCCGCACACCACCTGCCGGTGCTGCGCTACGTCCATCCGGACGTCTTTGCGCTGTACGAGCGCGAGGCGTACGCCATGGGTTTCTCTCATGCGGCCTGCGGCCCGCTGGTGCGTTCGAGCTATCACGCCGATCTGCAGGCGCGCGAAGCAGGCGTGGCCTGACGAAAGACGATGATGAAACCGGCACGGTTCTCCCCCCTGCATTTTTTTCTGCTGCTTCTGTCGCTGTTCCTCTTCACCGGTCTTGCCCAGGCGCAGGTCAGGCCCGGCCAGAAAGTGCCGGCCTTCGACACGCAGCTCCTCGATGGCAAAACCCTGCCGGGCACCGCGTTGCAGGGCAAAGCCGTGCTGGTGCTGTTCTGGGCGACCTGGTGTCCCTATTGCCAGAAGGAGCTGCCCGACCTGCAGGCGGCTTATGAAAAATTCCGTGGCCAGGGCTTCGAGATCCTCGCCCTGTCGATCGACAAGGACACCTTCACCGTCGAGGAATTCTGGAAAGATCACGACTACACCTTTCCGGTGGCGATGCGCACCCCCGGGCACATGCGGATTTTCGGCCTGACCAAGGTAACACCCGATCATGTCTTCATCGACAAGAAAGGCATCATGCATTCCCCTGCATCCGGCCAGCTCACGCCAGAAAAGCTCGAGGCGCAAATCCGGCGCCTGCTGTAATCCAACCCCCCCTGCCGAGAACACCATCATGAGCCACCTGTTGCGTTTTCTTTCCGCCTTTATCCTTGCCGCTTTTGCCGGCCTGCCGGCGCAGGCTGCCGGGCTTGACGGCATCAGCACCACCGACAGCAACAACGCGCTGCGCCAGGCGCTCGGCCAGGGTGCCATCGCCGCCGTGACGAGCCTGGGCCGCACCGATGGTTTCTTCGGCAATCCGAAAGTGAAGATTCCGCTGCCGGAGAATCTGCAAAAGGCCGAAAAGCTGATGCGCAAGCTGGGCGCCGGCAAATACGCCGATGAATTGATCCTGACCATGAACCGCGCCGCCGAGGCCGCCGTGCCCGAGGCGAAAGACCTGCTCCTCGATGCCGTCAAGCAGATGACGCTGCAGGACGCCAAGGCCATTCTCACCGGCGGCGACGATTCGGTGACGCAGTATTTCAAGCAGAAAACCAGCGCGCCGCTCACCGAAAAATTCCTCCCCATCGTGCGGGAGGCCACCGAGCGGGTCGAACTGGCGAAAAAATACAACCGTTACGCCAGGCAGGGCGCCAAGCTCGGCCTCATCGACGAAAAGGACGCCAGTCTCGAAGGCTACGTCACCGAGAAAGCGCTCGATGGCCTGTTTCTGATGATCGGCGAGGAAGAGCGGGCCATCCGCCAGAATCCGCTCGGCCAGGCGAGCAGCCTGCTGCAGAAGGTGTTTGGCGCACTCAGATGACTAGTGCCTTCCCCCCGACCCCCTTCCCCCGGAAAGGGGTGACGGTTGTTCGCTTCGCTCCGTGTTGTACGCTGCAGCCGGCTTGGGGCGGCCCGTCGCCGGCTGCCAACCCGCCGTCCTGGCAGGACTGACTTTTCCATGACCGCCACACTCAATCCGCCGCAGCGCGAAGCGGTGAAGTACCTCGACGGCCCGCTGCTGGTGCTCGCCGGCGCCGGCTCGGGCAAGACGCGCGTGATCACGCAGAAGATCGCCCACCTCGTCGAGCAGTGCGGCTTCGAGCCGCGCCATATTGCCGCCATCACCTTCACCAACAAGGCGGCGAAGCAGATGCGCGAGCGGGCGAAAAAACTCCTGTCCGGGCGCTCGCTCGAATCACTCAACGTGTCGACCTTCCACGCACTCGGTGCGCGCATCCTGCGCGAAGAGGCCAAGGCACTCGGCTTCAAGCCGCGTTTTTCCATTTTTGATGCCGCCGACAGCGCGGCGCTGCTCGCCGAGCGTGCCGGCGACGCCGACCGGGCAAAGCTCAAGGCGCTGCAGTGGCGCATCAGCGCCTGGAAAAACGCACTCGTCGAGCCGGCCGCCGCGGCCTCGCTCGCCGAAGACGAATTGGGGCTGGCCGCCGCACGCCTCTATGCCGAATACGAGCAGGCTTTACGCGCCTACCAGGCAGTGGATTTCGACGACCTCATCCGCCTGCCGGTGCGCCTGTTCGAGGATGAGGCCGACGTGCTGCTGCGCTGGCAGGGCAGGCTGCAATACTTGCTGGTCGACGAGTACCAGGACACCAACCGCAGCCAGTACCGGTTGCTGCGCCTTCTCGCCGGCGCGCGTGCCGCTTTCACCGCGGTGGGTGATGACGACCAGGCCATCTACGCCTGGCGCGGCGCCGATGTCGAGAATCTGCGCATCCTGCAAAGCGATTTTCCGCAGTTGAAGGTCATCAAGCTGGAGCAGAACTACCGCTCGACGACGCGCATCCTGAAAGCGGCCAACGCACTGATCGGCAACAATCCGAAGCTCTTCGACAAGCGCCTGTGGTCGGAGCATGGCCACGGCGACGCCATTCAGGTCAGTATCGCGCGCGACCACGAGCAGGAAGCCGAGCAGGTGGTGATGAAGCTCATGGCGCATCGCTTCGAACACCGCGGCCAGTGGGGCGACTACGCCCTCCTCTATCGCGGCAACCACCAGGCGCGCGTCTTCGAGCAGCAGCTGCGCAACCAGAAGATTCCCTATGCGCTCTCGGGTGGCCAGTCCTTCTTCGACAAGGCCGAGATCAAGGATCTCGTCGCCTGGCTGCGCCTCATCGCCAACAACGACGACGACCCGGCCTTCATCCGCGCCGCCACCACACCACGGCGCGGCATCGGCGCCAGCACGCTCGAAGGACTCGGACGCCTGGCCGGCGTGCGTCACACCTCGCTCTTCGCAGCCACCTTCGAGGAAGCGGCAGCCGGCTATCTCAATCCGAAACAGCTCGCCGCCGTGCGTGAATTTGGCGCACTGGTGAATCAGATGGAGTGGCGCGCGCAGCGCGAGCCGGCGCGCCAGGTGCTGGAGGACTTCCTGCGCGCCATCGCCTACGAAGCCTGGCTCTTCGACAGTTGCGATCCGCGCGAGGCCGAAACCAAATGGGCCAACGTGCGCGACTTCGTCGACTGGCTGTCGAAAAAAGGCGAGGAAGAAGGCAAGACCCTGCTCGAACTCACCCAGACCGTGGCGCTCATCTCCATGCTCGACAAGAACGAGGAGGGCGGCAACCAGGTGCAGCTCGCCACCCTGCACGCCGCCAAGGGACTGGAGTTCAAGCACGTTTTCCTGGTCGGCATCGAGGAGGGCATCCTGCCGCACCGCGAGTCGATCGAGGCCGGCACCGTGGAGGAAGAGCGCCGTCTGATGTACGTCGGCATCACGCGCGCCGAGCGCAGCCTGACAATCTCCTGGTGCGAGCGGCGCAAGGCGGGCAAGGACTGGCGCACCTGCGAACCCTCGCGCTTCATCGCCGAGCTGGGCGACGACCTGAAAGTCAGTGGCGGCAAGACGGCGCCCGTGGTCGAGCGCAGTACCGGCGCGGCACGGCTGGCACAGATGAAGGCACTCCTCGCCGGCAGCAAGTAAAGGAACAGCGGGGAGCGGCGGCAGACAATAAAAAAGGGCGGGATTCCCCGCCCTTTTTTATTATCGAAGGCAACCGCTTATTTGCCGGCGGCGACCATGTATTCCACCGCAGCGCGGATGTCCGCATCCGGGATCGAGCTGTTGCCACCTTTGGGCGGCATCGCGCCCTTGCCCTTCAGCGCGCTGTGCAACAGGGTATCGAAACCGCTGGCGATGCGCGGTGCCCAGGCCGCCTTGTCGCCGAACTTCGGTGCGCCGGCAACGCCGGAGGCATGGCAGGCCATACAGGTGGCATCATAGATTTTCTTGCCGTGGCCGCCGGTGGCGGCCGGTGCAGCGGCCACCGGGGCCGGTGCCTCGGCTTCTGCCTTGGCCGGCGTTGGTGCGGGTGCCGGTGCGGCAGGGGTTGGCGCCGCAGCGGCTGGTGCGGCGGCGGTTTCCGCCTTGGCCGCCGCGGCCGCCGGCGCCTTGAAATGGGCGCCGGACTGATTCACCAGCCAGACGACGACACCGGCGAAGACCTCGTCGCTGACGTTGGCACCCCCCTTGGGCGGCATGGCGCCGATGCCCTTGATGGCGGTGGCGATGAGCTTGTCCTGGCCGAGCGCGATGCGCGGTGCCCAGGCCGCCTTGTCGCCTTTCTTCGGTGCGCCCGCCGCGCCCGTGTCATGACAGGCCGAGCAGACGTTCTTGTAGATGTCTTCCGGGCTCTGCACTGCTTTGGCGCCACTGCCGGCGTTGTCGGCGAGCGCCACCAGCGCCTCGGGGCGGATACGCTGCTCGACGGCCGCCTCGCTCAGATCGCCCGCCGGCTTGCCGCCGAGCAGCTGGGCGGAGTAGAAGCCCAGCAGGGGCAGGGCGATCGCCGCGACGAGCGCCACCACGATCACCGCCGGCGAAGCGCTCAGACCGCCATCCTGTTCATTCTGTTCAGCCATGTTGAAATTCCTTGAAGTCGCGTCAAAGCGCGGATTATAGCCTCTTGGGAAGAACGGTTCGTTGACGCCCGCCCGGAGTCACCCTGCTTTCGAACCGACCCCCTGCCTGGTTTTTACACGGCGCAAGCGGAGTGATCACGGCAGGCTTGCCGGCACAGGGACGGTGAAGGCACTTGAGCCGCTCAGGAGCGCATGGTGTGTGACATCGTGCTCAGGTGGCCGTGTTCGTCAAAATGGGCTTCCATCGTGCGCGCACTCTTCCAGCGATTGATTTCTTCTTGCGAGCGCCCGAAGCTGTCGGCGATCAGAAGCGTATCAGCGGGCATTTTCGGCTTGCGTCGTTCAGCCCCGCGAAAACGCAGAAGATTGATGGTGGCCCAGAGCATCAGCCCGCCGGCGGTGAAGGTCAGGGCGAGCAGGTAATAGCCGGCTTTTTCCTTCAGGCCGCTCAGGCCGCCCTCCAGATACAGCTGGTCGTAGGCGAATTCGAAGCCCAGCAGCCAGAACAACAGGTTGACGAGTGGATTCCACAGATAAACCCAGGCACTCCAGATAATCAGCGTGGTGCTGCCGAACAGAAAGCGCGGAACAGGGGGCTGTCGGCGGGGCTGCTCGATGATGAGCGGCCTGCCTGCGCTGGTGCGCACATGGATGCAGGTGTCCGGATAGGTCGGCAGCCGTTCGGCTTCAAGGGACTTCATCAACGTACTCCTCTGTCGGGACTGACCCAGCGCGCGCGCTGGCCGCGCTGGCGGAAAAGCACTTTGGGCAGGGCGACGACCGAAGTGAACATGCCGATCATCCAGAACGCCGCCGGATACCAGATCACCCAGAAATAATTGCGCCACAGGCGCCGGTCGTAACGGCTGTCGACCACCATCGAGACGGCGATCTGCAGCAGGCAGGTGGCGGCAATCAGCACGCCGGTCCAGCCGGGAATCAGGGAGGCGACCCACAGGTAGCGCGGCAGGACGAAAAAGCGGTTCAGCGCCCAGAGAATGATCAGGCCGACCATGACATAGGCCCAGACCAGGCTGGCGGTGTATTCGAGATGCACGGCCCACATGCGCCGCTTGCGCCAGAGGCGCCACATGTTGCCGTAGCGCAGAATGGCCTGCACGCCGCCCATCGCCCAGCGCAGACGCTGGCGCCACAGCCCTTCGATGGTCTCGGGCATGAGAATCCAGCAGGTCGCGGCCGGCTCGAAGCGCATGTCCCAGTGCGCAAGCTGCAGGCGCCAGGAGATATCGATATCTTCGGTAAGCATGTCTTTCGACCAGTAGCCGACATCGATGAGTGCGCTGCGGCGAAAGGCCACCACCACACCCGAGGCGGTGAACAGCCGGCCGTAGGTGCGCTGGGCACGCTTGAGCAGGCCGATGATGGACGAGAACTCGCCGACCTGGATGCGCCCGAGCAGCGTCGAGCGGGTGCGGATGCGCGGATTGCCGGTGACCGCACCGACACGCGGGGAGTCGAGGAAGTGGCGCATCATCCAGCGCGCGGCATTCTGGTCGAGCAGGGCGTCGCCATCGATGCAGATGAGGAATTCGGCATCGGCAACCATGGCGGCGGTATTGAGTGCGACCGCCTTGCCCTGGTTTTGCGCCAGGTGAATGACGCGCAGGCGCGGATGTTCACGGGCAAGGGCGTCGAGGATTGCGCGCGTGCCGTCGCGCGAGCCGTCATTGACGGCGATCACCTCGAATTCAGGGTAGTTGTGGGCGAGCAGATTGAGAATGGTCTCTTCGGCGTCCTGCTCCTCGTTGTAGCAGGGCACGACGAGGGAGACCTTCGGCCACGCAGGCACCCCGGGGGGCAGTTCGGGCACCTGGGCGGGATTGCTGCCCTTGCGCTCGTAGTGGAACCAGTAATACAGGCCACCAGCCATCCAGACGTAGGCCATGAACAGCGGATAGTAAAAGGAGAAACCGAAAATGATCTCTGCCAACCAACCGAAACTGTGAGATTCGTAGAGCATGGGTCGATGATCCGCAATGGCCTCTCAGCGCCTCTCCGGCAGGGAGCGACGCGAGAATTCGGACTTGAACTGCGACAACGAAGGCTGGCCACGAATGAAATCATCCGGGTAATAGCCGAAATTGAGCGCACCCTGCCGGGTGAGGCGGCGCATCTGGGCCGCCAGGATTGCGCCGCTGACATCGGTCTCGTGACGCCAGTCACGCGCCTGCAGTTCGAAAACGGTTTTGGCGGCGACAGCCGGGTCGGCCTGAATGCGGGTGACGAGAGTGTCGAGCCACGCCTGCGGCTGGGCGGCCTGTTCCATGAACGGCATGGCCATGACGGCAAGAAGATCGTAGCGGGGTGCCGAGCGGAAGACGGACTGGGCGAACCAGGTCTCGGCCTCCCGATTGAGGATCGGTTCGGCATAGAAGTTGCGGGCGAGCTGCAAGGGGGCGCGCCAGCGGCGCGCACGCATCAACGCTTCCTGCGCGAGGGCATCGAGCTCGTCGATTTTCTTCTCGGTCCAGATGCGCATGAAGTGCGGATCAGCACGGATGGCCGCGATGGACGGGGGCAATCCCCAGGCGCGTGCATAAAAGGCCAGCGCCTGCGGGCTGGCGTCCTCGAAGTCGTTGAGCATCGCATCGTCGTGAACGAGGATGCCGCTCAGGGGCGCGGCGCGCGCGAGGTCTTCGTAGAGATCGAGAATCACCGCGCGTGCGCTGGCCGAAAACGGCGACAGGCGCAGATAACCGGCTGGCTCGTGGCCGGCAAGGGCTTGCACGCGCTGCGCGCGCGCCGGATGGTCTGCGGGCAGGTCGAAGGCGAGCAGGGGCATCCAGGCAAAGACCTGAACACCCGCGCGCGTGATCAGTTGCCAGGCAACGCGGTTGAAGAGGTCAGCGGCCATCGGCATGTGCCGGTTGGGGAAGTACAGGGCACGCGCATGACCGTCACCGGTGCTGTCGCGGAAGGCCTGCAGGAAGACGTGGGTGGCACCCGACTCGCGCACACGATCGAGCAACAGGGACAGGTTGTGTTCCTGTCGCTCCGGATCGGCATCGAACACATAGTCGAGATCGACATGCATGACACGCACCGGCTCCGGTTTGGCCGGGGTGTGGAACGGCGATGCGAAGCCGGACAGTTCCGGGTTGTGAATCAGGTAGTAGCGCAGCGTGCGCGACAGTGGCCGGGCCGGCACGTTGATGCCGTCGTCAAGTGTCAGGCAGAGCGGCATGCCCAGATCGCCGACAATGTCGATGGCCTTGCCGTTGTAGCGGCCATAAGGCCAGGTCATGATGCGCGGCGCCTTGCCCAGGCGGGTCTGGATGAGCGCCGAATTACGCGCCAGATCGGCACGCACGCGGATTTCCCAGTCACGCGCGCTTTCATAGGATTGCGTGGCCGGCTCATAACGCGCGGTGACGAGGGCCGGCTCGACATTGCCTTGCGGGTTGGCCGGCAGGGCTCTGTGCTGGGCATAGCTGTGGTTGCCGAACTCGACCAGGCCGGAGTCCTGCATTTCCCTTGCCTGTTCCCAGCTCAGGAAATTTTCGCGCGGCAACTGTTTGTCCCCATAGCGGACCATGGCGCCGGCCGGCGTCTCCATCCATTCACCCACCAGCGAGACGACGGCCGGATAGCCGAAGGCAAGCAGCAGCGGATAGGCCTTTTCGTAAAAACTGCGGTACCCGTCATCGAAAGTGAGCAGCACGGCACGCGCGGGCAGGGGGGCGCGGCCGGCGCGCGCGTCGAGAATCTGCTGCACCGAGACGGGGTGGTAGCCGTTTTCACGCAGCCAGGAGAGCTGGTTGGCGAATTGGCGTGTGCTGACGGCATCCGCTTCACCCAGCTCACGCACGTTATCGGTGATCTCGTGATAGGCCAGCACGATGAAGTCGCCCGGCTGCATGACGGTGGGTGTCGGGCTGGCGGCCGCCATGTCACCCGCCTGCGCACCGCAGGTGGTGAAAAAGGCCAGACAGACGGACAGAAACAGATGCCGGAAGCGATTCATCAGAACCTCACGTTGAGCCGGGCGAACAAGGCGGTGCGGTTCTCCGGAATGCCGTCATAGGATCGGCGCGAGAAGGCAATCCCCCATTCAAAAGCGGTGCGCAGGTCATAGCGCCAGCGTTGCGCATATTCGATGTTCGACATCGGGCTGGCACCGAAATGCGCTTCGTTCAGGCGGCCCAGGCCGACGGAGATGCGATGCCACATCTCATATTCGAAACGGCGAAACTGCAGGTGCTCCCAGGTGAGGGCGAGTCCGGCCTCACTGACGCGCGACGGACTGTAGTAAGGGGTATTGGTACGTGAGTTGCTGCCAACGCCCAGATGTGCCGTGCCGTACAGGCGGTTGCGATGGTCGACGTGAAGCAGTTCGGTCCAGCTCAGGTCGAGTCCGAGCCGGCGGTTGTGATCGCTGAAGCGGCCTGCCTGCACCGTGGCCGTCAGCGTACGCAACTCGGAATGGCGCCATTCGACGCCACCGGACAACGTGGCCAGGCGGATACCGTGGGCAAGCGCCTGTGAGGCGGTATCGGTGTCAAAACCGGTATAGCCGCCAAACACACTCCAGTGGTCCGAGAGCCGGCGTCGGCCATCGAGACGCAAATAGGGGCCGGAATATCCCGGCGACACCGTGAAAAGCTCGCCTTCAAGCTTGACGTCACGCGCCGTATATTCGGCACCCACACCGCGCCAGGCTTTGTGCACGCGACCGTCGTTGCGGGTGTTCGCCCACAGCTCGCGATCATGGCCGAAGATGCGCCAGCGTTCGTCGAGGGGTCGCGAATACAGTTTGGCGTCAAGAAAGAAATCGTGGCCGCCGCCCACGCCGCCAAGCCCCCAGCCGGCTTCGACATTCAGCTCGCGCAGATCATGCACGGCACGCCGGGCGAGATTCTCGCGCATCTCGCGGCTGCGATACCCCTCGTCCTGCAGTCCCTCCATCATTGCGTGGGCACGCTCCCACTCGCCACGCTCGGCATACACGGCGGACAGACCGATGCGGGCTTCGCGGTGTGTCGGTTCGTAGGCACGCACCAGCTCCCATTCCTCCTCGGCGGCATCCGGCCAGCCGCGCCAGAGATAGAGGGTGGCCAGCGCGCTGCGCGCTGCGAGGCTGGCCGGTGCCAGATCCTTGCGCAGGACATCGAGCATGGGCTCGGCATCGGCCAGCCTGTCGGCATAAGCGCGTTCCAGGCCCTGGGCAACCCGCAAATCGTGATAGTCGTCATTGGGCCGGTGCATGCCGGGCGTCTCGTCGTAGGCCCAGGCAGGCGTCTCGCCGACCAGATGGTCGATATAGGCCATGGCCTCATCATGGCGTTCGAGATCGACCAGGGTGTAGAAGCGTCCGAGGGCGATCTGCATGTCGCGTGGCCAGGCGGCAACCAGCTCGTCGAAGAGCGGCAACGCCTTTTCCGGCTGGCGCGTCGATTGATAGGCATCGGTGATCGACTGCTTCACGTAGAGCGGAATCGCCGCATCCGGCTGTGCGCTCCAGGCCTCGAATTCGGCAATCGCATCGGCATGGAGCTTGCGTTGCACCAGGGCAACGATGCGATCGCCCCGGTAGCCCGGTTCGTGTGTCCAGGACGTGCCGTCGGTCAGGCGTTCCATGCTTCCTAGCGCCGGATCGGTATTGGCAAAATCCAGCTCGCGCAGCCGTGTCTCGGCGCGCTCCCAGTGCAGGCGCTGGACAGCGCTGTCGTAACGGATGCGCCGTTCGTCATCCGTGCTGAACAGGCCGGGCGACTTGTCCAGATAGACAACGGCCAGATGGCTGGCGCCGGTTTTGTTGAGCGCCAGGATGCGCCCTTTGCGGCCTTCCCGGCTGTCCGGCTGAAGCGCCAGCAATTTGGTGTAGGCCAGCAGCGCCTCGGCGTGATGACCGGCATTACGCAGTGCGTAGCCGAGTGCCTCCCAGCCGGCCGGCAGCATTGCCCGCTCGCGCACGAGCGCCCAGCCCGCCTGGCAGGCTGCCTCGCCCTGCCCGGCATCGGTCAGCGCATAAATCCGGCCTATCTTGTATTCCGGATTGGCAGGGTCCTGCGCACTGGCCCGGGCGTAGTAGCGTGCAGCGTCCTCCTGCAGATTTTCTTCACGCGCCGCCCGCGCCGCAGCCGCCTGGCCACGGGCCGGCGCGCCTGGCGAGAGGTGCTCCCGGGCAAAGATAAGGGCTTCCCGGTAGCGCTGCCGGTCGACGAGACGGACGACTTCGTCGGCCGCCTGCCGGACATCGACGACGCGGGGGGGCGGACCGTTCATGACGGCCGGGCCTGCGCCGCCCTCCCGCCGCCGCGGCACAGCGGCGCTCGCCACCTGCATTCCGGTATCCATTGCGATCTCCCGGCTCAGCTCGAGAGAAAGGGCGACATCGCCGGCGGGAACCGGCGGCAAAAGCACGCCTTGCCCGGCCGGAGGCAACAATGTCCGGCTCATCTGCAGCACGGGCGGATCCGCCGCCAGGCACCAGGCAGGCAGGGCGCAGGCAATCCATAGCAGGATCGACTTCTTCACGAGCGCTGTCCCTTACGCGCACAGGGGCAGAGGTGGACGGGAGAAACGCGGGCGGAGTGGAAGATGTTCTGGGGGGGCGAATCGTGTCATGGTTGAGCCAAAGCCTGTTTTTATCCCGGTTTGCCGGAGTTCTTGATTCTGGTCATCACGTGACCGGAACCGATGTTTGCAGCAGTATCTGTCAGGAGCGTCAATCAGGCGTCAATCGACGCCTGCCGGGAACGGATGGACAGTTTCCCTGATTTCAGCCTGTTGCCATTGTAGCGGGCAGGATGTATGTAAATCGCGGAAATAATTCACGAAAATAATCCATCTCGAATGCTGGCAGCACGCCGGACAGGTATGCCCTGATCAGGCGGGGCCGCAGCACCCGGGATACAATCGGCACTCGCCACCGATTTGCCACGATGCCTGCCGACTATCTCAAGAAAATCCTCAACGCCACCGTCTATGACGTGGCGATCGAGTCGCCGCTGGAAGTAGCGACCAATCTCTCCGCACGGCTGAGCAACACCCTGCTCCTCAAGCGCGAGGACATGCAGGAAGTGTTTTCCTTCAAGCTGCGCGGCGCGTACAACAAGATGGCACGTCTGACACCGGCACTGCTCAAGCGCGGCGTCATCACGGCCTCTGCCGGCAACCATGCGCAGGGCGTGGCGCTGGCCGCGCAGCGGCTGGGCTGCCGCGCCGTCATCGTCATGCCAGTGACGACACCACAGATCAAGGTGAATGCCGTTGCCGCACGCGGCGCCGAGGTGGTGCTGGCGGGAGATTCTTATGACGAGGCGTACCAGGCGGCGCTGCAACTGGAGAAAAAACGACGCCTGACTTTCGTGCATCCGTATGACGACCCGGAGGTGATCGCCGGCCAGGGCACCATCGGCATGGAGATCCTGCGCCAGCACCCCAAACCGATCCGTGCGATTTTCGTGCCGGTGGGCGGCGGCGGGCTGATTGCCGGCATCGGCGCCTACGTGAAGAACTTGCGCCCGGATATCCGCGTGATCGGCGTCGAACCGGCCGAGGCGGCAGCCATGGCACGCTCGCTTGAAGCCGGCCAGCGCGTGCGTCTGGCGCAGGTCGGCCTGTTTGCCGATGGCGTGGCGGTGAAACAGGTCGGAGCCGAGACTTTTCGGCTGTGCCGCACGGTGGTCGACGAGGTCATCGAAGTCGATAACGACGCCATCTGCGCGGCAATCAAGGACGTATTCGAGGATACCCGTTCGATTCTCGAGCCTTCGGGGGCGCTGGCGATCGCCGGTGCCAAGCAATGGATCAAGCGGCACGCCGTATACAAGCAGACGCTGGTGGCCGTGGCCTCCGGCGCCAACACCAATTTCGATCGTCTGCGCTTTGTCGCCGAACGCGCCGAAGTGGGCGAGCAGCGCGAGGCGGTGCTGGCGGTGACGATCCCGGAGACACCGGGCAGCTTCCGCAAATTCTGTCGCCTGCTCGGTCCGCGCAACGTCACCGAATTCAATTACCGCTATGCCGATCCGCGCCAGGCTCATGTCTTTGCCGGCGTACAGGTCGCCAACCGCACCGAATCACTCAAGCTCGTCGATAGCCTGCGCCGCCACGGCCTCGATACGCTCGATCTGACCGACGACGAGATGGCCAAGCTGCACATCCGCCACATGGTCGGCGGTCATGCACCGGTGGATCACGAACTGGTTTTCCGCTTTGAATTCCCCGAGCGCCCGGGGGCCCTGATGCATTTTCTCGACAGGATGAGCACGGGCTGGAACATTTCCCTCTTCCACTACCGCAATCACGGCGCCGATTATGGGCGCGTGCTCGCCGGCATCCAGGTGCCGCCCGGCCAGAAGGCCGCTTTGCGCGCCTTTCTGAAAAACCTCGGCTACGCCTGGTGGGACGAGACCGGCAACCCGGCCTACCGCATGTTTCTCGGCTGAAGTGCGCAGCGGTGCGGCTCAGCCTGCCGCGCCCGCGTACGATTCGAGCCGGCCTTCCCGCACAACAAAGGCGCCTGCTTCGGTGACGATATAATCCATCGGCTGGTCATGGGCGAGTGGGTGGAGGCTGGCGATCCGGCCCAGTTCGAAGCCGACACCGACGGCACACGGACGCGGAACCCGACCGGCCAGGCTGCGATCGAAATAGCCGCCGCCATAGCCCAGGCGATGGCCGGCAAGGTCAAAACCGTTGAACGGCAGGAGGATCAGGTCGGGATGAACGGCTTCTCCCGCCGCCGGGACCGGAATACCGTAGCGTCCGGGAACCATCGGAGCCTGCTCCGTCCAGTTGCGGAATTCCAGCGGCTGTCCGCTGTCCACCACCACGGGCAGGCAGGCAGGCAGGCCGCGGGCCAGGCGCGTTTTGATCAGCGCACGGGCGTCGAATTCGCCGCGCCAGGGCCAGCAAAAGGCGAGCAGCGCCGGCTGCAGGCCGTCGAGCAGTGCATTCAGATGCGCCTCGATGGCCTTTGAGCAGGCAGCGCGTGTTTCGGCAGGCAGGGCTTCGCGCGCAGCGATCAGGCGTCTGCGCAGTTCGTTCCGGCGTGTCTGCCCACCCTCGTTTTCTGCCGATAAATTTGTCATGACCCGTGTGCTATTCTCGAACCCATCATGAAGCTTGTTCAGTCACTATATCGAATCAAAAAAACCTTGTGTGTCCTGGTGCTGGCCATCCTCACACCGGCGCTGCACGCCGCGCCGGGCGACGAGAACATCCTTGCCGCGCGTGACGCCGTCCAGCGCGGCGATCGCGCCAAACTGACACGTCTGATCGAGGCGACACACGGGCACGATCTCGGACCCTATGTCGAGTACTGGCTGTTGCGCCTGCGCCTCGAGGAAGCCGATGCGGCCGAGGTGCGCGACTTTCTCGCCCGCCAGTCCGGCAGCTATCTGGCCGACAAGCTGCGGGGCGAGTGGCTCAAGGTGCTGGGCAAACGCCAGGAATGGATCCTCTTCGATGCGGAGTATCCACAGCTTGTCCAGCCTGATCAGGAACTCACTTGCTATGGATGGCAAAACCGCCTGCGCCTGGCCGACCTGAGTGCCCTCGATGAAGCGCGCCCGCTCTGGTTTTCATCCGCCGAGCTGCCCGAGTCCTGCTTTCCCCTGATGCGCCAGTTGATCGCTGACAAACGTCTGGGCACGGATGAAATCTGGGAACGGATACGCCGCCTGCTCGAGATGAAAAAACTGGGTGCGGCCAAAGCCGTCGCCAATTATCTGCCGGCCGGCCAGGTGCCCGCGGCCAGGACGCTGGATACCATCGCCGACAAGCCCGTACATTATCTTGCGCTCCTGCCGGCGAATTTTTCCGCGAGCCGGACCAGCAGGGAAATGGCCCTGTATGCCGTACAGCGTACGGCGCGCATCGATCCGGTTCAGGCGGCAGAACAATGGCAGCGCATCGAAGACAAATTTTCCGATACCGATCGCAGCTATATCTACGGCCAGATCGCCTGGCAGGCGGCGCTGCGTCACATGCCGGAGGCGATCGGCTGGTATGCCCGGGCCGGCGGCACCGCCCCTTTGTCGGAAGAACAGCTCGCCTGGAAAGTGCGTGCCGCCTTGCGCACACAAAACTGGACCGTCGTGCGCGAGGCTATCGGCCAGATGCCGCAAACCCTGCAGGCGCAACCCGTCTGGATTTACTGGCTCGGACGCAGTCTGGCTGCCGCCGGCAAGCGCGAAGAAGCCCAGGCGCTCTATCAGCGCATTGCCGGTCAGCCGAATTTCTACGGCAACCTGGCCGACAACGAGCTGGGACATCTGATCATGCCGCCCCCTGCGCAAAAGATTTCCGAAGAAGACGTTCGCGCCGTCGAGGCCTTGCCGGGGCTGCGCCGCGCGCTCGCACTGTTTCGCCTGGACATGCGCATCGAAGGCATCCGCGAGTGGAACTGGGCCCTGCGCGGCATGGATGACAACCGCCTGCTGGCCGTGGCGGAACTGGCGCGCCGGCAGGGAATTTACGACCGCGCGATCAACACGGCGGATCGCACGCTGGTGCTGCACGATTATTCGATCCGCTATCTGGCGCCGTTTCGCGAGCACGTCGAACCCAAGGCGAAGGCGCTGCATCTTGACCAGGGCTGGGTCTATGGCCTGATGCGCCAGGAGAGCCGCTTCATCACCAACGCCAAATCGGTGGTCGGCGCCAGCGGCCTGATGCAGCTCATGCCGAAAACCGCCCGCTGGGTGGCAAAGAAGATCGGGTTGAAGGAATACCACCCCGGACAGACCAATGACACGGACGTCAATGTCACGCTCGGCACCAATTATCTCAAGATGGTGCTCGACGACCTCGATGATCATCCGGTGCTCGCCTCGGCAGCCTACAACGCCGGTCCGGGGCGGGCGCGCAAGTGGCGTGACGCCACGCACCCGCTCGAAGGCGCCATCTATGCCGAGACCATTCCTTTCAGTGAAACCCGCGACTACGTGAAGAAGGTGATGAGCAATGCCGTGTATTACTCGGCGCTCTTCGATGGCCAGCCTCAGTCGATCAAGCGCCGCCTCGGCTTTGTCGCACCGAAATCCGCCAGTGCATCCGGCAACGACGACCTGCCGTAGCCCGGCGCCCCCGAAAAGTCAGTGCTGGCAATACGGCGCCTGCAAATGGCGCCTCAGCCCCTCGAGGCGGACGGCGCCTGCTTGATCGCCAGCAGCGCCTGATTGCGCAGGGCGCGCAGCATTGACAGCAGGTTTTCCGGGATCACCAGCTCGCCGGCGCGCGCCTTGTCGGCATAGATCAGGCCGACGGCCGCCCCCTTGATCACCAGCGGCAGCAGGAGGAAGGTGCGTGCCGTGGAGATTTTGCCGAACCATTCCGGAATGTGGCCGCTGATTTTCGGATCGCCGACATCGGAAATCAGGATGTCGGCGCCACGTGCGAGCGCCACCTCGAAAATATCCTTCTTGCCGCCCAGCGGAAACCTGAAGCGCCGGACCAGCTCGTCGATCCGCGGCCCGAAGCCGAATTTCGCCACCATGCTGCGACTGTGGCCGTCCTTGATGCACAGCAGGACATGCTCGAAGCCGATGCCTCGATACAGGGTTTCCAGGATAATGCGCAGGACATCGGCAAGCACGAAGTCACCCACCAGCGAGCCGGTGATGTCCTGGATGCCGGCGTTGAGGATCGCCTGCGATTCCTCCAGGCTGGGCCCCCCTGCGTTTTCTGCCTGCGCGGAGGCAGCCTGTGTAGTGGCCAGTTCGTCCGTTGCACCCGCCTGCGCCGGGGTGACACCCGTCTCGGCGAATGCCGTCCGTGTCAGATTGCCCGGAATGCTGGTGGTGCGGGTTCCGGCCTGATCGTCCGACGGACTGGCTTCACGGCCTCCACCGTGCTGGTGGATCTGCCGGCCAAGTGCGCTTTGTTTCAGATCGAGGCGGATCGCCGAAGCAAACATCATGACTTCGCCGACACAGCGTTTGAGGTTCTGGGCGAGTTGTTCGGCGTCGAGCGGGATGCTCGGGCCGAAGCGCTGGCTGACGCCAATGAGCCTGGCCTTCTGCTGCCCGGCGGGAACCTGCTCGAACACCGTGCACAGTGCTTCCGACAGGCCGGCAAGCTGGCGCAACCGTTCATTGGGATTCGATGATTTTTTCACGGTGCCGTCCGGCAGACGACGCATGCTGCCGACCAGGCCATCCGGAAACCCCCAGCTGCGCGCGATGCCGATGCCCAGCTCTTCGTAGGAAAGTCCCAGGACGCGGATCGCTGCCGCCGTTTCGCTGCCGCCTTGCTGCACCACCTGCTTGCGGATCTCCTCGGCTTCGTCGGTGAAGTAATAGCAGGCGAGCAAACGCCCGAGATTGTGGAACATCGAGCAGATGAAGGCCTCTTCGCAGTCCTTGACATACCCCCCTTTCGCCAGATCACGCGCCAGGATGCCGCCCATCAGCGCACGCACGAATTCCTCGCGCAGCTGCGCCGCCTGCCCCTTGTTCTGCAGGTGTTCCATGAGGATCAGCGAAGTGGCGAGCGAGCGCACCGTGTCGAAGCCAAGAATCATCACCGCACGCGAAATGGTGCTGATCGCCCCGCCGCCCGCCTGCTTGTAGAAGGCCGAATTGACCAGCCGCATCAGTTTGTTGGTAAGGGCGACGTCCTTGAGAATGGTGTTCGAGAGCGCCGAGACGCTTTCCTGTTCCGAGGCGGCAAGCCGGTTGATCGTCGAGATGGCCTCGCTCAGGGCAGGAAAATCGCTCTTGTGACGCATGCGACGCAAGAGAAAATCCAGTGTCGAGGACTGGTCGCCTTCGCTGCGCACGAGCGGTTCTTCCTTGGGCCTGAGCCAGTTTTGCAGCGCTTCACACAGCGCTGGCACGTCGGCAAAGCGCAGGGCGGTATCCATCGCCGTCGCCTTGAGGAAGATGCTGGCCAGCGGCTCATCGAGAAGGCTCTGCGCCTCTTCGGGCAGGCACACCGGTGCCGAGGACAGCCGCTGCAGAATCTCGGGCACATCCTTGCCGCGAATGACCGGCTTGCCGGTCACAAGCTCGCACAGGATCAGCCCGGCAGCAAAAACATCCGACTGCCTGCCATACAGCCCGTTCCGGATGCACTCCGGCGCAAGGTAGGCCGGTGTGCCCAAAACGCCCTCGTCCAGGTCGGGCACCGCCGCGTGCCGGGTGCGCAAGGCGATGCCAAAGTCCATCACCCGCGGCGCCCCGTCGGCACTCATCAGGATGTTCGAGGGCTTCAGATCGCGATGGATGATGCCGTGGCGATGCGCATGATCGACGGCATCGAGGATCTGCAGCATCAGCGCCACCGCCTGCGGCGCCGGCCAGCCGCCTTGTCTGCGCAGGTGTTCGGAAAGCGTACCGCCTTCGGCATATTCGAAAACCAGGTAGGGATCGCCGTTTTCTTCGCCGGCGTCGAAGAGTGGCACGATGCCGGGGTGGCGCAACTGGCCGACGGTGCGCGCCTCGTCGAGCAGCGCCTGCTTTTGCGCTTCGTCGCGCCCGTCGATGTGCAGTGACTTGATCGCCACTTCGCGCTGCAGATGGGGATCGTGCGCCAGATAGACGACGCTTTGCGCGCCGGTGCCCAGCACGCGCAGGATGTCGAATTTGCCGATTTTTCCGGGCAGGTGGGCAAAAGAGGTCATGTTCGTGGTTCGGGAATCGGGCGGTCTACGATCTATAACGCCACGCCGAAGCAAGACTTGAGATTAAAATCCGGGCATCGGCCTTTTCATTTGGAAATTCATCATCATGAAGAACATTCTCCTGCTTGGCGGCTCCGGGTTTCTGGGAACCCGCCTGGCCCATGGTCTTGCCGCTCAGGGCGCCTGCCTGAGTGTCCCGACCCGCCATCGGGAGCGCGCGCGCCATCTGCTCGTCCTGCCGACCATTGATGTGATCGAGACGGACATCCATGATCCGGGCCGCCTGGCCGCCTTGCTCGCCGGGCAGGACGCCGTCATCAACCTGGTCGGCGTGCTGCACAGCCGCCATGGCCTGCCCTACGGAGCAGACTTTGCCCGGGCACATGTCGAGCTGCCCGGAAAACTGGCCGATGCCTGCCGCGCAAGCGGTGTGCGCCGTGTGCTGCACGTCTCGGCACTGAATGCCGACCCAAAGGGGCCGAGCCAGTATCTGCGCTCGAAGGGCGAGGGCGAAGCCGTCTTGCGCGCTGCCGGCAACGCTCTCGATCTGACAATTGTCCGCCCTTCGGTGATGTTCGGTGCCGAGGACCGCTTCCTCAACCTCTTCGCCGACCTGCAACGACGTCTGCCGCTCCTGCCGCTGGGCCACCTCGCGGCACGCTTCCAGCCGGTGTTCGTCGAGGATGTCGCGCGTGTCCTGCAAAAAAGCCTCGCATTGCCACACAGCATCGGTCAAATCCTTGCTTGCTGCGGGCCGCAGGTCTATACCCTGGAAGAGCTGGTGCGCTATGCCGGTTTGCTGAGCGGTTGCCCACGCCCCCTGCTGCCCTTGCCCGGTGCGCTCGCGCGCATTCAGGCCGGCCTGGCCGAGCTGCTGCCCAATCCGGCGCTGAGCGTCGATAATCTGGACTCGATGGATGTCGACAGCGTTTGCCCACCCGGGGAAGCCCCCCTGCCTTTCGGCCTCACCCCCACCCCGCTCGAAGCGGTGGCTCCGGCCTATCTGGCCGCCCACATGCTGCGCCGCCGTTTTGATGGTTTCCGGCTGAAGGCGCGTCGCTGAAGTGGGCACCCGTCCCCCGGCCTCTTTCTCATGGCAAAGGATGGCGAAGATCCGGCCACTGCACGACTGGCATGCCGCCGGCCCGGGATGAAGACCTATGTCGTCGGCGGCGCCGTGCGTGATCGCCTGCTCGGCCGCCCGGTGCAGGATCGTGACCATGTCGTGGTCGGTGCCACGCCTGCGCAGATGATCGCACTCGGCTTTCGTCCGGTCGGCAAGGATTTCCCGGTGTTCCTGCACCCGCAGACACAGGAGGAATACGCCCTGGCGCGCACTGAAAGGAAGAGTGCTCCCGGCTACAAGGGCTTCGTCTTTCACACGGCGGCCGACGTCACGCTGGAGCAGGATCTGGCGCGGCGCGACCTGACCATCAACGCCATCGCGCAGGACGAAACGGGGACGCTGGTTGACCCCTTCGGCGGTCAGGCCGATCTGGCAGCCCGGCAGTTGCGCCATGTCGGCCCGGCGTTCGTCGAGGATCCGGTGCGTGTGCTGCGTGTGGCGCGCTTTGCCGCACGCCTGCCGGGTTTCCAGGTGGCCACCGCCACCCTCGCCCTGATGCGCGAGATGGTCGGCAACGGCGAAGTCGACCATCTGGTGCCCGAGCGCGTCTGGCAGGAACTGGCGCGCGGCCTGATGGAAGCGCGCCCCTCGCGCATGATCGAGGTGCTGCGCGCCTGCGATGCGCTGGGAAAACTGCTGCCCGAACTCGATCGCCTGTTCGGTGTGCCGCAGCCGGCGCAGCATCACCCGGAAATCGACACCGGCGCCCACGTCCTGCTCGCCCTGGACGCCGCCGCCGCGTGTAAGGCCGTCCTGCCGGTGCGCTATGCCGTACTCTGCCATGATCTGGGCAAGGGGCTCACGCCCGCACAGGACTGGCCGCACCATCACGGCCATGAAGCGGCCGGCGTCGGCCTGGTGCAAGCGATCAACACGCGGCTGCGCGTGCCCGGAGAGTGCGCCGGGCTCGCCGTACTCACCGCACGCGAACACGGCATCGCACACGAAGCGGCCCGCTTGCGCCCGGCCACCCTCGTCAAGCTGTTCGAGCGTGCCGATGCCTGGCGCCGGCCGCAGCGCTTCGAGCAATTCCTGCATGCCTGCGAATGCGATCATCGCGCCCGCCCGGGCCGTGAAGCCGGGCCCTGGCCGGCCGGGGCGATCCTGCGCGGCGCACTTGCCGCCACACAAGCCGTCGATGCCGGTGCGATTGCGCAGGCCACTTCCGACAAACAACACATTGCCGAACGCATTCACGAGGCACGCATCAAAGCCGTCAAGAATGCGCCGTCCTGTCAGGACTGACTTTTCATGAGAAAACATCTCCTCCCCCTCTTCATCGCCGCCGTCCTGCTGCCAGCCCGGGCGCAGCCGCCCGCACTGCCCGACGCGACTCCCGTACAAGCAGCCGTGGAGGATGCACCCGTCCAGGAACAAACCCCTGCGCCGGATAGTCCCGGATCCGCCGCCCCCGACGAGGTGGTGAAGCTGCTTGCCGCCCACAGCGTCGAGGAAGCACTTGCCGTCGTGCAGCCGGTGCTCATCGGCAAGCGCTACCTCGAACAGGCGAGCAAAAATCTTGCCGTGCAGCTGGCCAGAATGGGCGCCGGGACGGTCGATCCGCAGACCTGGCTGGAAAATAACGCGCTGGTGGCGCAGGAGTTCGTCGCCGACGTCCGTATCATTTATGTCCTCGAATTTCCCGAGGGCACACAACTCGTCTCCCAGGGCATGATGCGCTCCTGGGGCATGGATCTCGAACGCCTGCACCAGCGTGCGCTTGCCAATCTGGACCGGCTGCATGGCGTCATCACCATCAAGCCGGTGGGCAAGCTGCCCTGGCTGAATGTCATCGAGACGGACGACGGGTTTGCGGCCAGCCGCGTGCTGCTGCACTGGCGCTGGGCGGAGCTCACGCTCGGGCTGGGCGAAGCACTGATCCTCGGCATGCCCACACGCGATGTCGTCGTATTCACGGCAAACCTGAACCGCAAGAAACTCGAACAGTTGCGCGACACGGTGGAAACCGTCGAACGCCATCAGGGGCGGCCGGTCTCGCGCCGGCTCTTTACATGGACACCACAGGGCTGGCAGGAGTTCGACGAGAGCAGCCTGCCCCCGTCAGACGATGCGCAGGAGCAGCCAGGCGAGCAGGAAGGCAAACAGGCTCAGGAACACGGTGGAACCAAAGGGGAAATGGTAGAGACGCCCGCCCAGGCGGCAGTCGATGTCGCCGGGCAGGCGGCGCAAGCCGAAGACCGTGCGCAGACGGGAGAGCAGGGGGCCGGCAACAACGACCGTCACCAGCAGAACCAGTAGCCACTTCAGCATCGGAATGGAGAGGAAGACCGCGATGATCGAACTATACACATGGGGCACACCCAATGGCCGCAAGGCCTCCATCATGCTCGAGGAATGCGCCCTGCCGTACCGGGTGCACAGGATCGACATCATGAAAGGCGAGCAATTCTCACCCGACTACCTGCGTATCAACCCGAACGGCAAGATCCCGGCAATCATCGACAGCCAGGGCCCGGACGGAAAACCGATCGCACTGATGGAGTCGGGCGCCATCCTCGTCTATCTTGCCGGCAAAAGCGGGCATTTTCTCCCCGCGACCGAGCGCGGCAAATACGAAGCCCTGCAATGGCTGATGTTCCAGATGGGCGGTGTCGGCCCGATGTTCGGCCAGGCGCACCATTTCCTGCGCTACGCCCCGCAGCGGGTCGATTACGCCATCGAGCGCTATTCGCGTGAGACGGCACGCCTCTATGGCGTCCTCGATGCCCGCCTGGGCGAACATGCCTATCTGGCCGATGAATACTCGGTTGCCGACATTGCCGTCTTCCCCTGGGTCGCCCAGCACGATTGGCACAATATCGACCTTGCCAGCTACCCCAACGTCTTCCGCTGGTTCAAATCCATCGCCAACCGGCCGGCCGTGCAGCGCGGCATGGCCGTGCCCGGCTGAACCCGCCTGCCCGCAGGGGTGCCAAAGCGGGAATTTTCCACAGCACGTGCCACGAATTGATGCTTGAATCGAGATGGCCACTCCCCGTGCCTCATCCCCTGGCAGGCCTGAGGCGCTGGCGGCCCGCTCGGCCGGGCGAAGAATTCTGTTTTTCCATTCAACTTTTTTCGCGCCGTGCCGTTATGAAAGATGACGATGTGTCATCTGTACGTCGCGAACCGCACCACGGACCCTGAAACGGATCACGCGGAGGCCATCATGATTTTGGAAATGGACATGAGCACGGGAAACAAGGTGATCGAACTGCGCGCGGAGTACGGCGAGGAAGTGATGATGGCCAACTGGCTGCCCCAGCCACAAGCCCTCGAGCCGCAGCCCGCCCTGCAGGATGCGGTGGATTCACATTCGGCGCGGCGCGAGGCCGAACCGGATGTCGAGGCCATCCTGCGCAATTTCTACCTGAGCCAGGAATAATCCCCCTCGCTCCCCTCTGCCCTTCTTCCTTCTTGTCGGGGAGAAGGGCTCTCGGCGGACGCTCCTTTCTCACCCCGTCTGTTTCCACCCCGCTTCCATCATTCATCCCCCGCTGCCGCCAGGCACGGCTTGCGCTTACAATCGCGCCATGCCCGCCCTGCATGAACGCCGCGCCGCCTATCCCCATTTCCTCGCCGTGCCGACACGCGCGGAAGACGCCAATGCGTACGGCCTGATGGCCAGCCCGTTCTTCTACGCCTGCTTCGAGCACGTCATCGGCGACTATCTGCTCCGGCCAGGTGTGCTGGAGGTGGACAGCAGTCCCGTCACCCTCAATTGCTTCGAATCGCACTGTCGCTTCCATCGTCCGGTTGCCCATCCGCAGACACTGGCGGTCGGCCTGCGCGTCGACCAGCTCGGCATCTCGTCGGTCCGCTACGACATCGGCCTGTTTCGTGACGACGAAGACAAGCCGGCCGCGCAAGGTTTTTACGTACAGGTGTTCATGGACCGCGAAAAGAACAAACCGACAGCGATTCCCGGGGAAATCCGCACCTGCCTGGAAAAACTGATCGTCAGACAGGGGCGCTGATCACAGGCGCTCCAGTCACCTCATGTCCGGGCTTCCCCCGGAATCCCGTTTTCCGGGACGAGCATTCATTGGGGTGGCCGGGCAACATTGGATCATGCGGATCAGACTTAAAATACGGAAATGCCCGCACTCCTTTCGCCTGCTTTCATCCACCTGCGTCTGCACAGCGAATACTCGATCGCCGACGGCATGGTGCGGCTCGATGAGGCGATCGAGCGGGCCGTGGCCGACAATATGCCGGCCCTGGCGCTCACCGATCTGGCCAATCTTTTCGGCATGGTGAAGTTCTATCGCGGCGCGCGCAGCCGCGGGGTGAAGCCGGTTATCGGCTGCGATGTCTGGCTGGAGCCGGCGCAGGCGGCGGGTGCGGGCCAGAGCGATCGCGCCGTGCGGCTGTTGCTGCTGGTGAAGAACCGTGCCGGCTATCTGCGCCTGTGTGAATTGCTGACTGACGCTTATCTGGGGACGCGCAACCGTGGTCGCGCCGAGATTTCGCGCGCGCATCTGGCCGAGGGTGACAATTCTGGACTCATCGCCTTGTCCGGTGCGGCGGGCGGCGAGATCGGCCAGGCACTGCTCGCCGGCAATGCCGCACAGGCCGAGGCGCTGGCACGCACGGGCGAACGACTTTTTCCGCAAAGCTTTTATATCGAACTTCAGCGCAGCGGTCAGACGCAGGATGAGGCCCTGGTGGCGGCCAGCGTGGCGCTGGCGACACGACTCGATCTGCCGGTGGTGGCGACCCATCCGGTGCAGTTTCTCGAACGTGAGGATTTCAAGGCACACGAGGCGCGTGTGTGCATTGCCGAGGGCCATGTGCTGGCCGATCCGCGCCGGCCGAAATCATTCACCGAGGAGCAGTATTTGAAGAGCACGGCCGAAATGCAGGCGCTCTTCGCCGATCTGCCCGAGGCGCTGGAGAATTCAGTGGAGATCGCGCGCCGCTGCAATTTATCCATCGAACTGGGCAAGAATCATCTGCCGCGCTTTCCGACACCAGAGGGTGTCTCGCTCGATGACTATCTGGTGCAACAGGCCGGGGCTGGTCTCGAGCAACGCCTGACACGGCTATATGCCGATGTGGCAGAGCGCGAACGCAAGCGGCCGCAGTACGCGGAACGTCTCGCCTTCGAGTGCCGCACCATCTCGCAGATGGGTTTTCCGGGCTACTTCCTCATCGTTGCCGACTTCATCAACTGGGCGAAGCACAACAACGTTCCGGTCGGTCCCGGGCGTGGCTCGGGAGCCGGTTCGCTGGTGGCTTATTCGCTGGGCATCACCGACCTTGACCCGCTGCGCTACGAGCTGCTTTTCGAACGTTTCCTCAACCCCGAGCGGGTGTCGATGCCCGACTTCGACGTCGATTTCTGCCAGGAGGGGCGCGACCGCGTCATCGATTACGTCAAGAAGAAGTACGGTGCGCATGCCGTCTCGCAGATCGCCACTTTCGGCACAATGGCCGCCAAGGCGGCGGTGCGCGACGCCGGGCGCGTGCTCGATCTGGGCTTCAATTTCGTCGACCAATTCGCCAAGCTGATTCCCAACGAACTGGGCATCACGCTCGCCGCCGCACGCGAGAAAGAGCCAGCCATCAACGAGCGCGCCGGGCGCGAGGAGGAAATACACGAACTGCTCGATCTGGCGCAAAAACTCGAGGGCCTCACGCGCAATGTCGGCATGCATGCAGGCGGCGTGCTGATCGCTCCGGGCCGGCTGACCGATTTTTGTCCGCTCTACGCCGCCAGCGGCAGCGAATCGGCGGTGAGCCAGTTCGACAAGGATGATGTCGAAAAGGTCGGGCTGGTCAAGTTTGATTTCCTCGGCCTGCGCACGCTGACGATCCTTGCCGAAGCGGTGCGTTTCGTAAAGGAAGTGGAGGGGATTGATATCGATCTCGATCATCTGCCGCTCGACGACCGCGCCACTTTCGACCAAGTCTTCAAGACGGCGAACACCACGGCGGTTTTCCAGTTTGAATCGCGCGGCATGAAGGACACGCTGGTGCAGGCAAAGCCCGACCGGCTCGAGGACCTGATCGCCCTCAACGCACTCTACCGGCCGGGGCCGATGGACTTCATTCCCAACTTCATCGCACGCAAGCACGGCCGCGAACGGATCGTCTATCCGCATCCGCTGCTGGAGAAGGTGGTTGGCAACACCTACGGCATCATGGTGTATCAGGAGCAGGTGATGCAGACCGCCCAGGTGGTGGCCGGCTACTCGCTCGGCGGCGCCGATCTCCTGCGCCGCGCCATGGGCAAGAAAGATCCAGAGGAGATGGCCAAGCAGCGCGCGATTTTCGTCGAGGGCGCACAGAAGAACGACATTGACACCGGCAAGGCCAACGAGATTTTCGACATCATGGAGAAATTCGCCGGCTACGGCTTCAACAAGTCGCACGCCGCCGCCTATTCGCTGGTCGCCTACCAGACGGCGTATCTCAAATGCCACCATCCGGCCGCCTTCATGGCGGCAACGCTGTCTTCGGAAATGGCCGACACCGACAAGGTGCAGTTCTTCGTCGCCGACGCCGTGTCATGCGGACTGACTTTTCTGCCGCCCGATGTCAATCGCAGCCGTCACCGCTTCACGCCGGTCGATGCGAAGACCATCCGCTACGGACTGGGCGCCATCAAGGGCACGGGGGAGGCGGCGATCAGTGCGCTCATTCGCGCCCGCGAGAGTGGCGGCGATTTCACCGGGCTGTTCGATTTTTGCCGGCGCGTCGACAAGCGTCTCGCCAATCGTCGCGTCGTCGAGGCACTGATCCGCGCCGGCGCCTTCGACGCCCTCGAGACGCAGCGCGCCGCCTTGCTGGCCTCGGTCGGCGTGGCGCTCGAAGCGGCCGAGCAGGCCGAGCGCCATGCGCTGCAGGCGGGGCTGTTTGACGAAACGGGCGACGAGGCGCCGGCACCGGCCCTGATCGGGACGGCACCGTGGGACGAACGCGAACGCCTGCTCAACGAAAAACAGGCACTCGGTTTTTTCCTCTCGGGACATCCGTACAATGCGGTGCGCGCCGAACTGTCTGCCTTCGTTCGCAAGCCGCTTGCCGCCCTCGAAGCACAGAAGGAGCCGACGTTGCTCGCCGGTCTCGTCACGACCTTGCGTACACAGATGACGCGCCGCGGCAAAATGGTTGTCGTCACTCTCGATGATGGTACGGCGCAGATCGAGATGACGGTCTTCAACGAGCTCTACGAAGCCGAGCGTGCAAAGTTGCGCGAGGACGAAGTGCTTGTCGTCGAAGGCAAGGTGAGCCGCGACGATTTCAGCGGGGGGCTGCGCATCAACGCCGAGCGGTTGATGACACTTGGCGAGGCGCGCGGGCGTTTTGCCAAGGCGCTGCGGCTGGCCATCCATGGAAAAGTCAGTCGTGCCGGCACGGCGGCCGCGGAAAAGCTGCGCGTGCTGCTTGCTCCCCACCGCAACGGCCCGTGCCCGGTGCGCGTGCGCTATCGCAATGCCGAGGCTGAATGCGAACTGCCGCTGGGTGAAGCCTGGCGCGTCAATCTTGATGACGAGTTGCTCACCGGTCTGCGCCAGTGGCTGCAGACGGAGAATGTCGAAGTGGTGTATCCGTAGCGACGGGTTTCAGTCAAGATCGGCCAGCAGTGAGATGCGCACGGTCTCCGGCATGGTGACGCTTTCCCGGTAGGAATCATGGTCGATGCCGGCGCCGATTGCCGCACCCGCCTTCGCCGCGGCGATCATCGGTGGCGTCAGCTCGAAGCGCAGAAAATGCACCGCGGCGGTTTTCTCCTCGGTCTCGCGCTCGAGGTCCTCGTTGGCGATGGGATACACCTTCTCGCAACCCGCGACCTGCACCCACACCTTCTTTTCGATGCCGATCAGCTTCGCCAGGGCCGCGCGGCGCTCGGCCTCGTCGCCGTACTCGACCATGAAGGTGGCCTTCCAGTTGTGGCCGTCGGGGATGAGCGGGTTGTAGACGTCGAGCTCCTCCTGGATCAGCTCCGGCTCGAACATGCGCTCGAGACGCAGCATCTCCTGCACCTGGTACTGCATGGTGAGGGCGTCCTCGAAGTAGAGGGTGGCATGCGCGCCGATGGGCAGCTGGCGGCTCTTCTTGTGGGCGATGACCTTGGCGCGGAACTCCGGCCGCACGCGGGCGTATTTCTCGAGGCTGAAGAGGTCTTCGTGTCGCAACATGGTCAGACTCCGTAGGCTTTTCTGAGGAGGGTGATCGGGTGTTCCGGCGCGCTGCCGTCGGCACGGATGTGGCCGATGTGGTGGCCGGCCATGGCGCAGTCGCTGCCGTAGTGGTCGGGCTGCGCGTCGTTCACGCGCTTCACAACCGGCTTGACGAGCTTCACGGCAAATTCGTGATATTCCTTCTTCACGGCGTAGGTGCCGTCGTGGCCGGAACAGCGCTCGATGATATCCACCTCGGTACCCGGCACCAGCGACAGTGCCTCCTTCGTCTTCGGCCCGATGTTCTGCACGCGCTGGTGGCAGGCGGCGTGGTAGGCCACCTTGCCCAGCGGCGCCTTGAAATCGGTTTTCAGCTTGCCTTCCCGGTGGCGCAGCATGAGGTATTCGAAGGGATCATGGAAGGCGTTCTTCACCTTCTGCACGTCCGCGTCGTCGGGGAACATCAGCGGCAGTTCCTGCTTGAACATCAGCACGCAGGAAGGCACCAGCGCGGTCAGGTCCCAGCCGGCATCGACCAGCTTCGCCAGCTGCGGGATGTTCTCTTCCCTGGCCTGGCGCACGGATTCGAAGTCGCCCAGTTCGAGCCTGGGCATGCCGCAGCAGCGTTCCTTCCCGGCAAGGGTGACGGGAATGCCGTTGTGGGCAAACACCGCGAGGAAATCCTCACCCGGCCCCGGTTCGTTGCGGTTCATATAGCAGGTGGCGAAGAGCGCCACCTTGCCGCGCGTGCGCCCGGCCGGTTCGCCGGGGGTGTCGAGCGGCAGCCGCTCCAGGCGCTTGCGCAGCGGCCGGCTGGAGAATTCGGGCAGCCAGGCCTCGGCATGGATGCCGGCGACGGCCTGCAGGGCCTTGCGCGCCGGACCGATCCTGTTCACGGCATTCACCGTCTGGGCCACGACGGGGATGCCGGCCAGGCGGCCCACCGCATCGGTGCGGGTGAGAATCCTGTCGCGCAATTTGGTTTTGCCATTTTTGTAGTGGAAGGCCTTGGCACGCAGCATGAGATGCGGAAAGTCAACATTCCACTCGTGCGGCGGCACATACGGGCATTTGGTCATGAAGCACAGATCGCACAGATAGCAGTGCTCGACGACCTTCCAGTAATCTTCTTTCCCGACACCGTCGACTTCCATCGTCGGTGATTCATCCACCAGATCGAAGAGGGTCGGAAACGACTGGCACAGGCTCACGCAGCGGCGGCAGCCGTGGCAGATATCGAAGACGCGCTCCATTTCGGCAAACAGCGCCGCCTCGTCGTAGAAAGACGGATTGCGCCAGTCGATCGGATGGCGGGTCGGCGCCTTGAGGTTGCCTTCACTGGACGCGGGTGTGGTCATGCCTTCTCCCGTTCAACAAACACACTCGTGGAAGCCCCGGCTTCTTTGCGTGAAGAAGCCGGGGCCGCGGGCGGACTTTCAGCCCATCTCGTTCAGGGCTTTCTGGTAGCGGTTGGCATGCGAGCGCTCGGCCTTGGCCAGCGTCTCGAACCAGTCGGCGATTTCGTCGAAACCTTCACCGCGCGCGTCCTTGGCCATGCCCGGGTACATGTCGGTGTACTCATGGGTCTCGCCGGCAACGGCGGTCTTCAGGTTGTCGACGGTGCTGCCGAACGGCAGGCCGGTGGCCGGGTCACCGCATTTTTCCAGATATTCCAGATGACCGTGGGCATGGCCGGTCTCGCCTTCCGCCGTCGAGCGGAACAGGGCCGCCACATCGGCATGACCTTCGACATCGGCCTTGTTGGCGAAATACAGATAGCGGCGGTTGGCCTGCGATTCGCCGGCGAAGGCGTCCTTCAGGTGCTGCTCGGTCTTGCTTCCTTTGAGTTGCATGATCTGACTCCTCACGTGGGTTGGGTGTTTGCCGTGCTGGCAAACTCAACCATAGAATGCTTTCAAGCGAAAGGGAAATTGTTAATTTCAACCAGACTGATAGGTAATTCCTATTTCCGCAACAAGAGGCGGGTGCCGGGCAGGCGGCAATCGGTGAGCGCACGGCGCACCAGCTCGACGGCTTTCCCGCGCGGGAAGCTTGCGCGCCAGACCAGGGCGATGCGCCGTGTCGGATGGGGTGCACGAAACGGGCGCACACGCAGCAGCGCATCGCGCGGCGAGATGTCTTCCACCGCCGAGGCAGGCATGACCGTGATGCCCACTCCGCTGGCAACCATGTGGCGGATCGTCTCGAGCGAACTGCCCTCGATGACATGGGGAGAGTGGCCGGCCTGGCTGCTGGCGGCGGCGCACAGGTCGAGGACCTGGTCGCGAAAGCAGTTGCCGGCGCCAAGCATCAGCAGTTGTGCGTCGACAAGTTCGGTCGAATCGATGACTTTCTGCTTGGCCCAGGGGTGGCTGACGGGAACGAGTACGCGAAATTCCTCGTCATAGACCGGCTGCACGACGAGACTGTGGTCTTCAACCGGCAGGGCAAGGATGGCCAGATCGAGTTCGGCGGTTTTCAGTTTTTCGAGCAGGCGATGGGTGAAGTTCTCTTCGAGCAGAAGCGGCATCTCGGGTGCGCGCTCCTTGACAAGCGGCACCAGGCGCGGCAAGAGCCAGGGCGCAATGGTGAAGATGACGCCAACGCGCAAGGGACCGGCGAGCGGCCCCTTGTCGGCGGCGGCGATCTCGCTGATCTGCATTGCCTCGGCCAGCACCCGTTGCGCCTGGGCGACGATGCGCTCACCGACATCGGTGAGACGCACTTCCTGCGGCGAGCGCTCGAAGAGCGTGACACCGAGTTCCTCTTCCAGCTTCTTGACGGCGACAGAGAGCGTTGGTTGCGAGACAAAACATTTTTCGGCGGCGCGACCGAAGTGGCGCTCGCGAGCGAGGGCGACGATGTAGCGCAGATCCGTCAATGTCATGAGCGGCCTTCCCCCCGTCCCCTGCCCCACTGCCGGCTTTGCACAGCCAGCCGGCTCAGTCGGCGCAGAGCAGTGCTCTGCGCAACCCCGACTTCGCCCCGCGCAAGGGGGTGAAGGTTGTTTGTGGATCGCGCCCGTTCCGGGTTGCTGGCTGCGTTCCCCGAGGGCACTCCGGCGGGGGTGCTCATGCTGTCTGCCGCTGTTCGAAAGTGGTGAAATGGCCGCTGCCGAGTTCGACCTCGATGTGGTCCACGCGCGCTCCGGGCGGGCCCTGTCGCGACCAGGCCATCATTGCGGCCACCGATTCGTCGTTGCCGCAGATCATGGCTTCCACCGTACCGTCGCGGCGGTTGCGCACCCAGCCGTGGATGTTCAGCCGCATGGCCTCATGCGTCATCGAATAACGGTAGCCAACGCCCTGGACATGGCCATGAATGACAAGGCGCCGAATTTCCATCACCGGCTCTTCCTCGCCCGGAGCCGGCGCGCCGTTAACATCCGTTCGGGGCGGGCGCACAGGCAGGGTGTTCACTTCACCTTCATGCCGGGTTGCGCGCCGCTGTCGGGTGAGAGCAGAAAGATGCCGGGGCCCTCACCCGAGGCGGCAAGGATCATGCCTTCGGATACACCGAACTTCATCTTGCGTGGCGCCAGGTTCGCCACCATCACCGTCAGACGGCCGGCCAGCGTCGCCGGGTCGTAGGCCGACTTGATGCCGGCGAACACCGTACGCGTCTCGGTGCCCAGATCGAGTGTGATCTTGATGAGTTTCTCGGCACCCTCGACGTGAGAGGCCGCGACGATGCGCGCAACGCGCAGATCGACTTTTGCGAAGTCATCGATGCTGATGTGGGATACGGAGGATTCCTTCCCGGCGGGCGTTGCAGCAGCCGGTGCAGGCGTAAGTACAGGCATCGGCGTCAGAGATTCCTGGTTGGCGGCGGTCAGCGCATCGATCTGCTTGCGTTCGATACGCGTCATCAGATGCCGGTATGCGCCGATGGCATGGCCGGCGGGCAGTAGTGTCATCGTATCGGCCCAGCCGAGTGGTGCAATTTTCAGGAAATCCTCGACTTGGGCTGCCAGTGCGGGCAGCACCGGCTTGAGATAGATGGTCAGCAGGCGGAAGAGGTTGAGCGCCTCCGAGCAGACGCGGTGCAGTTCGGTCTCGAAGCCCTCCTTCTTTGCCAGTTCCCAGGGCGCGTGATCATTCACGAACTGGTTGGCGCGGTCGGCGAGCGCCATGACCTCGCGCACCGCCTTGCCGAATTCACGCGCTTCGTAGTGGGCGGCGATCGCCTCACCGGCCGTCTGTACCTCGGCAAGCAGCACCCCCGATGAGGCTGCCAGGCGACCGGAAAAGCGTTTGTGAATGAAGCCGGCACAACGGCTGGCGATGTTCACGTACTTGCCGACCAGATCCGAATTCACCCGCGCGATGAAGTCGTCGAGGTTGAGGTCGATATCCTCCATCGTCGCGTTGAGCTTGGCAGCGTAGTAGTAGCGCAGCCATTCCGGATTCAGCCCCTGCTTGAGGTAGCTCTCGGCGGTGATGAAGGTGCCGCGTGACTTCGACATCTTCTGGCCGTCGACGGTGAGAAAGCCGTGAGCGAAGACGCCAGTCGGGATGCGATAGCCGGAAAATTCCAGTTCGGCGGGCCAGAACAGCGCGTGGAAATAGAGGATGTCCTTGCCGATGAAGTGGTAGAGCTCGGTGCCGGCCTTCGCCGCGGCGGCCTTGTCGGTGAAGGCGGCGACATCGATGTCGGGTGTGCGTGCGGCAAGATTCTTGAAGCTGCCGAAATAGCCGATCGGCGCATCGAGCCAGACGTAGAAAAATTTTCTAGGTGCCCCGGGGATCTCGAAACCGAAATAGGGCGAGTCGCGCGAGATGTCCCAATCGGTCAGTCTGTTTTCGTTCTCTTCACCGAGCCATTCCTGCAGCTTGTTCACCGCCTCGGGCTGGGTTTTACAGACCTCGCGTGTGGCGCGACGCAAAAAAGCCTGACAACGTGGATCGGAGAGGCGAAAGAAATAGTGATCCGAGGACTTTCTCACCGGCACGGCGCCGGACACGGCAGAGACCGGATTTTTCAGGTCGGTCGGTGCGTAAGCGGCGCCGCAGGCTTCGCAGCTGTCGCCATACTGGTCGGCCGCGCCGCACTTCGGACATTCGCCCTTGATGTAGCGATCCGGCAGGAACATTTCCTTCAGCGGGTCGTAGAACTGTTCGATGGCACGCACTTCGATGAGGCCGGCCGCCTTGAGTTTCGCGTAGATGTCCTCGGCGAAATAACGGGTTTCTTCCGAGTGCGTCGTATGATAGTTATCGAAACCGACGTGGAACCCGGCAAAATCGCGGGTATGCTCCCGATGCACCCGATCGATCAGCGCTTCGGGGGTGAGGCCCTCTTTTTCCGCACGCAACATCACTGGGGTGCCGTGGGTATCGTCGGCACAGACATACCAGCAACGATGGCCGCGCATTTTCTGAAAGCGCACCCAGATGTCGGTCTGAATGTACTCGACGAGATGGCCGAGATGGATGGCGCCATTGGCATAAGGCAGGGCGCTGGTGACAAGGATGTTGCGCGACATTTTGATATTTGCTTGAAAAAACAGCAATATTAGCAGTTGATGGGGCGTCTGGCCGTGCACTGGTGTCGATTGGCAGAACTTGAGTATAATTGTCGGGTATTGGACATTGGCTCACCTGTCGAGGTCCGGCCCGCACAAACCTCTTGTTGTTTGACCCCAACCCCAATGGAGCGCCCCCATGAGCATTTCCGAACAGCAGGTGCAAGCCGCCCTGCAAGAAGTCAAGGATCCGAATACCGGGAAGGATTTCATCAGTTCCCGTTCGGCAAAAAACATCAGGATCGACGGCAACGATATTTCCCTCGACATCGAGCTTGGCTACCCGGCCAAAAGCCAGATCGATGCGATCCGGAAGTCGGTGATCGACAAGTTGCGCTCGATTCCGGGTGCCGGCAACATTTCGGCCAACGTCTATGTCAAGATTGTCTCGCACAGCGTGCAGCGCAGCGTCAAGCTGATTCCGAACGTCAAGAACATCATCGCCGTCGCCTCGGGCAAGGGAGGCGTCGGCAAATCGACCACGGCGGTCAACCTGGCGCTGGCGCTGGCCGCCGAGGGGGCCAGCGTCGCCATTCTTGATGCCGATATTTATGGACCCTCGCAGCCGCAGATGCTGGGCATCTCCGGCAAGCCCGAATCGCGCGACGGCAAGTCGATCGAACCGATGCAGGCTCACGGCCTGCAGGCCATGTCGATCGGTTTTCTCATCGATGTCGAGACGCCGATGGTCTGGCGCGGCCCGATGGTGACCCAGGCGCTGCAGCAGCTGCTCAAGGATACGCAATGGCATGACACCGACTACATGGTGATCGACCTGCCTCCGGGCACCGGCGACATCCAGCTCACGCTCGCCCAGCAAGTCCCGGTGACCGGCGCCGTGATCGTCACGACGCCACAGGATATTGCGCTGCTCGATGCACGCAAGGGACTCAAGATGTTCGAAAAGGTGAGCATTCCGATCCTTGGTATCGTCGAGAACATGAGCACGCACATCTGCTCGAAGTGCGGGCATGAAGAGCACATCTTTGGTGCCGGCGGGGGTGAGCGCATGGGCAAGGACTACAACGTCGAGCTGCTCGGCGCGCTGCCACTGGACATCCATATCCGCGAGCAGACCGATTCGGGCCACCCGTCCGTTGTCGCCGATCCGGACGGACGCATCGCCGAAATCTATCGTGCCATTGCCCGGCGTGTTGCAGTGAAGATTGCCGAAAAAGCCAAAGACACAACGGCAAAATTCCCCAATATCGTCATTCAGAATACCTGAGCGAGAACCTGAACCTTGCGCTACTGGTTGCTCAAAAGCGAACCCGAGGCCTACAGCATCGACGACCTTGCGCACGACCGGACAACCGCCTGGTCGGGCGTGCGCAACTACCAGGCGCGCAATTTCATGCGTGATCAGATGAAGCCGGGGGATCGCGGCTTTTTCTATCACTCCAACTGCGCAGAGCCGGGCATCGTCGGCATCGTCGAGGTATGCAAGGCGGCCTACCCGGATGC
This sequence comes from uncultured Rhodocyclaceae bacterium, assembly GCA_964607005.1. GTDB lineage: Bacteria > Pseudomonadota > Gammaproteobacteria > Burkholderiales > Rhodocyclaceae > Desulfobacillus. The sequence goes on along the minus strand of CAZSHO010000015.1, from coordinate 9,356 downwards.
CACACAGTTCGACAGGCACGACATTCACTACGACGAAAAGGCCACGCACGAGAACCCACGCTGGCTGAATGTTGATGTCAAATTCATCCGGAAAACCCGGCTGGTCAGCCTGAGTGAGCTACGCCGCCACAAGCCGCTTGCCTACATGCGCATACTGGCCAAGGGCAACCGGTTGTCGATCACGCCGGTCGATCCGTCCGAGTGGACATTCATCACGGAAAAGCTGATGGCATGAGCGCCGTCGTGGTGAGGGCAGGGCTGTCGGCAGGGCGGGACAACGCGTCGGGTTTGTGTTCCCTTTCTGCCTTTCGCGCAAGGTCGTCCATCCGATGAACCTCTGGTGGCTGACCTACGTTCTGCTTGGCGGTTTTGTCGGTTTCATCGCCGGATTATTCGGTGTGGGAGGCGGACTGACCATTGTGCCGCTTCTCTTCATGATCTTCGTCGCCCAGGGCTTCCCGCCCGAGCATGTCATGCATCTGTCACTTGGCACCGCCATGGCGACCATCGTGCTGACGTCAATATCCAGCATGCGCGCCCACCACGCCCATGGCGCGGTGCGCTGGGAAATCTTCAGGGCGATGGCCCCGGGCCTGGTGCTGGGTACCCTGGGAGGTTCCTTTTTCGCCAGCCTGGTGCCGACGCGGCCGCTGGCCTTTGCTTTTGCCGCCATTGTTTATTACGCGTCGCTACAGATGGTGCTCGATTTCAAGCCAAAGTCGTCGCGCACCCTGCCCGGGATCGGCTGGATGTTCGTCGCCGGTGGGGTGATCGGGATCATCTCCAGTCTGGTGGCGGCCGGAGGCGGCTTTCTGTCGATCCCCTACATGGTCTGGCACAACGTGACGATCCACAACGCCATCGGCACCTCGGCGGCACTCGGCCTGCCGATCGCCGCCGCCGGCACGATCGGCTACATCATTGCAGGGTGGGGGCAAGGCGGTTTGCCCGCCTACAGTCTGGGCTACATCTATCTGCCGGCTTTCGCCGGTGTGGCCACGATGACCATGCTGGTTGCACCTGTCGGGGCAAAGATGGCGCACCGGCTGCCGGTCAAACCGCTGAAGCGTGCTTTTGGTGTCCTGCTTGCCTTGCTGGCAACGAAGATGCTCTACGGGTTGATCGCCTGACTTCAGGCAAATCCGATGCCGGAAAATGCGGCAGCGAGGCAGAGCAACGCGAACGCCAGCAGCACCCGGGCCTTGTGCTTCCAGGCTTGTCCGGGTAGTTCATGATGTCTTCTGGGGCGGTCGTTGCGCATGGCCTGTCTCCTTTCGATCCTTGCGCACCCGTGACGATCCGGTGCGAAAGGCGCCTCACTCAAACCGAGATAACGCACGACCGGGAAAAACGTTGACGCCTCAATGGGTTCGCAAGAGATGATTTCTTAGCGAATCTCGGCCTCTTCGACCCAGAACAGCTCGCAGGCACCATTCCCGGTATCCTCGCGGGTGAGCGAGCTGCGCCACCTCCAGCCGTCGTGCGCCTGGGCTTCGACCAGATAGCCGCGCAGGGTGACGATGCTGCCGGGCCGGAGCGCATCAAGTTTTTTCCCGATCTCCCGTCTTGCCGGGATCAGGTGCATGTTGGCGCTATTGACCTCGATCTCGCGCCGCGGAACCGGCAGATCCGGTGTGCTCCAGTAATAGAAACGTCCGCCCTGGCGGATGCTGATCTGCGCGAGCACCGCGGAATCCGACATCGGCCCCCAGCCCAGAGCCACATCCATGGGTGAAAGATCCGCCTCGCGGTCGAAGCGGTAGCGCTCGATACCCAGCGTGCGCGCCGTCAGATCGAAGCGGGCCAGTGCCGTGAGGTCATAGCCATTTTTCTCGAAATGGGGCGCGTTGCCACTCAGGCTTGTCTGCTTCGGGACAGCAATGGCGATCTGCCCGGGCGGGTGGTCGACCGATCGATGGCTCCAACCCTGCCAGAGGCCGTACAGGACGATCAGGATAAAGATGATATGGCGCAATTTCATGAGGGCAATGGCTGATGCAGTACGTTTTTCGCACTTTCCCCATGATAGTGCGCTGGATGGACTTCAGCGCCCCCTGAATTGTGGCGCGCGTTTCTCGAAGAAAGCGGTGAGGCCCTCGCGGTAGTCCTCGCTGTCGAGGAAAACGAAGCTGGCCTTGATCTCGTCAAAAGTCAGTCCTGGTGATACGGCGTTCGGTGCGAGCGTGAGGCGGCGCACCAGCTTCTTGTGCATGCGCGCAGCGAGCGGCGCGCCGGCGGCGATGCGCCGCGCGGTGGCATACGCCTCCTCCGTGACCTGTTCATCGTCGACGACGCGGCTGACCAGGCCCTTTTCATAGGCCTCGTCGGCGCCGAGGATGCGGCCTTCGAGCAGAATCTCCAGCGCCACGGCGGGGCCGGCCAGCGCCAGCAGGCCGGTGAGTTCGCCCGGCGCCATCGAAAAGCCGAGCCTGTTGATCGGCGCGCCGAAGCGCGCCGAGCGGCCGCAGATGCGCAGGTCGCACTGGCCGGCGATCTCCAGCCCGCCGCCGATGCAGGCGCCGTGGATCAGCGCCACGGTCGGGTGCAGGCAGTCGCGCACGGCATTCAACGCCTGCGCCACCCACTCCTCGTGGTAGACCAGCGCGCGCTCCAGCGTATCGCGCAGGGTGAGGAATTCCTCGAGGTCGCCGCCGGCGGCGAAGGCCGCTTCGCCCGCCCCGCGCAGCACGACACAGCGCAGGCCCTCGTCGGCGGAGAGCTCGTCCATGACAACGCGCAGGCGCCGCCACATCGAGGCATTCACGGCGTTGAGCTTGGCCGGATTGTTCAGCGTGACGGTGGCGACGACGCCGTCGCGCGAGACGAGTATTTCGTCGGCGGTTGATCGCTCCATGCCTGTCAGGCGCCGGGCGGCGCGATCAGCGCCAAACCGGGAAAATAGGAGCGATAGCGCCGTGCGTCCCGCGTCAGCAGGGCCATGCGCTCGACCGTGGCATGGGCCCCGATCATGAAATCTGGCAGGATCATCGTGCGTGCGCCGCCCGAAGCGCGATAGCGGGCATGACAGCGGGCGGCCAGAAAAGCCGCTTCGCGGGGGATGTCGGCGTAATCGTAGTCTGCCGGAGGCAACAAGGCATCGACATCTTCGATGGTATCGAAATCGAAAGCGATCTCGGCATAGACGATCGGATTGATGACCAGCGCGCCGCGCTCCAGTTGCTCGGCCAGGGTCTGCGCCGACCATGCGCCCCAGACCGGGTCGTCCTTGATGACATCCAGCAGGACGTTCGAGTCGACCAGGATCCGAGGGGGCACTGGACTACCTCCTCCCCGGTCCCCTTCCCGAGGAAGGGGTGATGGGGATGCGCCGCTGCGCGGCTCCGGGCTGTGGCTTGCGCCCCTTCGGGCGGCCGTGCGGGGCGCTCATTCGCCGCGCGTCAGCGCCAGAATCTGATCGGTGCTGAGCCTGGTTCTCGGTCGGGCCCGGCGCAGGCGCTCGACCGCCAGCGCCCCGCGACTTTTCTGGCCTTTTGCCTTGTACAGCACGATCTTGTCCTGTTCCATGACAATCTCGACTTCCATGTTCGGCGTCAGGCCGGCGCGTTGGCGTATTTCCTGGGGAATGGTGACCTGCCCCTTGCTGGTGATCCGCATGCCAGCCTCGCTGGTAAGAGTAAGAACGGTAAGATTCTAACTTGCAGGTACGTGGGGATCAACCCGAGCAGCCTGCATTTTCGCCAGCGCGGCGCGCCCCGAGAGCAGATGCGCGTGCATCAGCGCCTCGGCGCTGGTGGCGTCGCGCTCACGGATGGCGGCGAGGATGCGGCGGTGCTCTTCCAGCGACTGCTTCAGGCGCCCTTCCAGGCGCAGCGAGTCGCGCCTTGTGAGTTTGAGCACCTTGCGCAGGTCGTCGATGACCTGCTTCAACCAGCGGTTGCCGGAAAGGGTTTGCAACGCTGCGTGAAATTCCTGGTTCACCTCGAAGAAGCCGTTGATGTCGCCCCTGGCTGCCTGGCGTTCCAGCTTTTCATGCAGGACTTCGAGGCGCTTGAGGTCGGCGGGGCTCGCCTTCTGCGTCGCCTCGAAGGCGCAGCGGCCCTCGAGCAGGGCCATCAGCGGGAAGATGTCGTCGAGGTCGCGCTCGGCCAGCTCGGTAACGTAACAGCCGCGCCGCGGCTTGAGCGTCACCAGGCCTTCGGAAGCCAGCACCTTGAGCGCCTCGCGCAGGGGCGTGCGGCTGATGCCGTACTGCTCGGCCAGGGCCTGCTCGTCGACCCAGGCCCCGGGCTGCAATTCATGCGCAAAGATGCGCTGGCGCAGGCGTTCAGCGACCTCCTGATAGAGGGCGGGCTGGGCGATGCTGGTCGGACTCATATTGTCGTTGGGGCGATTGTCTTGGTTTCTATTGCATTCATAATTATGGATACAGTATTATGTGGAACAGGGGATGTCAAGCCCGGACTGTCTTCCCGCCCGTGCCGGGACTATCCTGCCAAATCGGCTCCGATGAGAAAGGAATGTATGAACCCCCACGCTCACATTCGTTCGCTGCCCCCCGGGGGGGCGCATGCCTCCCTTGGGGCGGCCCAGCGGGAGGCATGACCATGAGCGAAGCCAAGCTGCCCGATTCGTCTAACCTCGCCGCCTGGGAAAAGGCCGCCGCCCAGTCGGCGCCGGACGGCAACCTCGCCGCCCTTGACTGGGTGACGCCGGAAGGCATCACCGTCAAGCCGCTGTATACGAAGCGCGACTCCGAGGGCCTGCCGCACGCCGACACGCTGCCCGGGCTGGAACCTTTCCTGCGCGGCCCGCAGGCCACCATGTACGCCGTGCGGCCGTGGACCATCCGCCAGTACGCCGGCTTCTCCACCGCCGAGGAATCCAACGCCTTCTACAAGCGCGCGCTGGCCGGCGGCGGACAGGGCGTCTCGGTGGCCTTCGATCTGGCCACCCACCGCGGCTACGACTCCGACCACCCGCGCGTCACCGGCGACGTCGGCAAGGCCGGCGTGGCGATCGATTCGGTCGAGGACATGAAGATCCTCTTCGACGCCATTCCGCTCGACAAGATTTCCGTCTCCATGACCATGAACGGTGCCGTGCTGCCGGTGCTGGCCGGCTACATCGTCGCCGCCGAGGAGCAGGGCGTGGCGCAGGAGAAGCTCTCCGGCACCATCCAGAACGACATCCTCAAGGAGTTCATGGTCCGCAACACCTACATCTACCCGCCGGCGCCGTCGATGCGCATCATCGCCGACATCATCGAGTACACGGCGACGCACATGCCGAAGTTCAACTCGATCTCGATCTCCGGCTACCACATGCAGGAAGCCGGCGCGACGCAGGCGCTGGAACTCGCCTTCACGCTGGCCGACGGCGAGGAGTACGTGAAGACGGCCATCGCCAAGGGCATGGATGTGGACGCCTTCGCCGGGCGGCTGTCGTTCTTCTTCGCCATCGGCATGAACTTCTACCTGGAGGTCGCGAAGCTGCGCGCGGCGCGCCTGCTCTGGTGGCGCATCATGAAAGAATTCAAGCCGAAGAGCGCCAAGTCGATGATGCTGCGCACCCACTGCCAGACCTCCGGCTGGTCGCTCACCGAGCAGGACCCCTACAACAACGTCGTGCGCACCGCCATCGAGGCGATGGCGGCGGTGTTCGGCGGCACGCAGTCGCTGCACACCAACTCGCTCGACGAGGCCATCGCCCTGCCGACCGACTTCTCGGCGCGCATCGCCCGCAACACCCAGCTCATCATCCAGGAGGAGACGCACATCACCAGTGTGGTCGATCCCTGGGCCGGCAGCTACATGATGGAGAAGCTGACGCAGGACATGGCGGATAAAGCCTGGGCCATCATCGAAGAGGTCGAGGCCATGGGCGGCATGACCAGGGCCGTCGAATCGGGCTGGGCCAAGCTGAAGATCGAGCAGTGCGCGGCGGAAAAACAGGCGCGCATCGATGCCGGCAAGGACGTCATCGTCGGCGTGAACAAGTACCGCCCCGACCAGGAAGACCCGGTCGACATCCGCGAGATCGACAACAGCGCCGTGCGCGAGGCGCAGATCGCGCGGCTGAAGAAACTGCGCGCCGGCCGCGATGCGGCTGCCGTGCACAAGGCGCTCGCTGCGCTCACCGATGCCGCGAAGACCGGCCAGGGCAACGTGCTCGCACTCGCCATCGAGGCGGTGCGGCTGCGCGCCACCGTCGGCGAGATTTCTGACGCACTGGAGAAGGAATGGGGGCGCTTTCGCGCCACCAACCAGGCCATCTCCGGCGTCTACGGCGCCGCCTTCGAGCACGACTGGGAATGGCAGGAGATCCGCCAGGGCGTCGAGTCCTTCGCCGCCGCCGAGGGACGCCGCCCGCGCGTGATGGTCGCCAAGCTCGGCCAGGACGGCCACGACCGCGGCGCGAAAGTCGTCGCCACGGCGCTCGCCGACCTCGGCTTCGACATCGTCATCGGGGCGCTGTTCCTGACGCCCGAAGAGGCGGCACGCCAGGCCATCGAGGACGACTGTCACGCCATCGGCGTCTCCACGCTGGCCGCCGGCCACAAGACGCTGGTGCCGGCGCTGGTCAAGGCGCTGAAGGAGCAGGGCGGCGAGGGCATCATCGTCTTCGTCGGCGGTGTCGTCCCGGCGCAGGACTACGACTTTCTGCAAAAAGCGGGTGCCGCCGCCATCTTCGGCCCGGGCACGCCGATCCTCTCGTGCGCCAGGCAGGTGCTGGCGGCCATCGACGCAGCGCCTCCCGGGCAAGAAGGGTGAGCGGGGAAAAGTCAGTCGCGGCAGGACGGCGGCTGGCAGCATTGAAAGCCTGATTAGACATCGGGAAACATTGAGGGAACGCCATGCACGACATCATCCGGCAACTCGACGAAAAACGCGCCGCGGCCCGTCTGGGCGGCGGCCAGAAGCGCATCGACGCGCAGCACGCCAAGGGCAAGCTCACCGCGCGCGAGCGCCTCGAGCTGCTGCTCGATCCCGATTCCTTCGAGGAATGGGACATGTTCAAGGAGCACCGCTGCACCGATTTCGGCATGGACAAGCAGACCGTGCCGGGCGACGGCGTGGTGACCGGCTACGGCACCATCAACGGTCGTCTGGTGTTCGTCTTCAGCCAGGACTTCACGGTGTTCGGCGGCGCGCTGTCGGAGGCGCATGCCGAGAAAATCTGCAAGGTGATGGACCACGCCATGAAAGCCGGCGCGCCGGTGATCGGGCTGAACGACTCGGGCGGCGCGCGCATCCAGGAAGGTGTCGCTTCCCTCGGTGGCTACGCCGACGTGTTCCAGAGGAACGCACTGGCCTCGGGCGTCGTGCCGCAGATCTCGATGATCATGGGCCCCTGCGCCGGCGGCGCGGTGTACAGCCCGGCCATGACCGACTTCATCTTCATGGTGAAGGACTCCTCCTACATGTTCGTCACCGGCCCGGAAGTGGTGAAGACGGTGACGCACGAGGAGGTCACCGCCGAGGAGCTCGGTGGCGCCGTGACGCACAACACCAAGTCGGGCGTCGCCGACCTCGCCTTCGAGAACGACGTCGAGGCGCTGATGATGCTGCGCCGCCTGGTTTCCTTCCTGCCCTCCAACAACCGCGAGAAGCCGCCGGTGGTGCCGACCGAGGACCCCTCCGAGCGCATCGAGATGTCGCTCGACACCCTGGTGCCGGACAACCCGAACAAGCCCTACGACATCAAGGAGCTCATCGTCAAGACGGTGGACGAGGGCGACTTCTTCGAGCTCGCCCCCGACTACGCCAAAAACATCGTCATCGGCTTCGGCCGCATGGCCGGGCAGACGGTCGGCATCGTCGCCAACCAGCCGCTGGTGCTGGCCGGCTGCCTCGACATCAAGAGCTCGATCAAGGGCGCGCGCTTCGTGCGCTTTTGCGACGCCTTCAACATCCCGGTGGTGACCTTCGTCGACGTGCCCGGCTTCATGCCCGGCACGGCGCAGGAATACGGCGGCATCATCAAGCATGGCGCGAAACTCCTCTACGCCTACGCCGAGTGCACCGTGCCGAAGGTGACGGTGATCACGCGCAAGGCCTACGGCGGCGCCTACGACGTGATGTCGTCGAAGCACCTGCGCGGCGACGTGAATTTCGCCTGGCCCTCGGCCGAGATCGCCGTGATGGGGCCGAAGGGCGCGGTGGAGATCATCTTCCGCGAGGAGAAGGGCGACCCGGCGAAGATCGCCGCACGCGAGCAGGAATACAAGGAGAAGTTCGCCAACCCCTTCATCGCCGGCCACCGCGGCTTCATCGACGACGTCATCATGCCGCACGAGACACGCAAGCGCATCTGCCGCTCGCTGGCGATGCTGAAGGACAAGAAACTGGAAAATCCGTGGCGCAAGCACGGCAACATTCCGCTTTGAGAGAAATGCTTAACCACCAAGACACCAAGAGCACCAAGATGCGCCAAGGAAAACCGGAAAAGGCTGCTTGCTTTTCTTGGTGCCCCTTTGTGTCCTTAGTGCCTTGGTGGTGAAAGGTTTGCCATGTTCAAGAAAATACTCATAGCCAACCGCGGCGAGATCGCCTGCCGCATCATCAGGACCGCGCGCAGGATGGGCGTCCGGACCGTCGCCGTGTATTCCGAGGCGGACAAATTTTCCCGCCATGTCGAGCTGGCCGACGAGGCCGTCTCAATCGGCCCGCCGCCCTCGAAAGAGTCCTACCTCGTCGCCGACAAGATCATCGCCGCCTGCAAACAGACCGGCGCCGAAGCCGTGCATCCGGGCTACGGCTTCCTCTCCGAGAACGAGGCCTTCGCCAGGCGGCTGGAAGAGGAAGGCATCGTCTTCATCGGACCGAAGCATTATTCCATCGCCGCCATGGGCGACAAGATCGCCTCGAAGAAGCTGGCGCTGGAAGCGAAAGTGAACACCATCCCCGGCCACAACGCGGCCATCGACACGCCGGACGAGGCCGTCGGGATCGCGAAGAAGATCGGCTACCCGGTGATGATCAAGGCTTCCGCCGGCGGTGGCGGCAAGGGCTTGCGCGTGGCCTTCAACGACCAGGAGGCGCACGAGGGATTTTCCTCCTGCCGCACCGAAGCAAAAAATGCGTTTGGGGATGACCGCGTCTTCATCGAGAAGTACGTCGAGGAGCCGCGCCACATCGAGATCCAGTTGATCGGCGACGCGCACGGCAACTGCGTCTACCTGAACGAGCGCGAGTGCTCGATCCAGCGCCGCCACCAGAAGGTGATCGAGGAAGCGCCCAGCCCCTTCCTCGACGAGAAGACACGCAAGGCCATGGGCGAGCAGGCGGTGGCGCTGGCCAAGGCGGTGAAGTACCAGTCGGCCGGCACGGTGGAGTTCGTTGTCGGCAAGGACAAGAGCTTCTACTTCCTCGAGATGAACACCCGCCTGCAGGTCG
>CAZSHO010000014.1:0-62861 GCA_964607005.1 uncultured Rhodocyclaceae bacterium | reverse complement strand
AGATGACGTTGGTCGGCACGAAGGCGGTCACGTCGCCGGCCTGCGTCTCGATGACAGGCAGCGCGGTGAGCGAACCGGTCTTGCCCTTGACCTGGCCGTTGGTGTATTTCTCGACGTAGGCCTCGCTGACGCGGGCAGCACGCTCGAGCAGACGGGAGTGCAGGTAGAACACGTCGCCGGGGTAAGCTTCGCGGCCGGGCGGACGGCGCAGCAGCAGCGAGATCTGGCGATAGGCCCAGGCCTGCTTGGTCAGATCGTCATAAATGATCAGGGCATCCTGGCCGTTGTCGCGGAAGTACTCGCCCATGGTGCAGCCGGAGTACGGGGCGATGTACTGCATCGCGGCGGACTCGGAGGCGGTGGCGGCGACGACGATGGTGTATTCCATCGCACCGGTCTCTTCCAGCTTGCGGATCACGTTCTTCACCGTCGAGGCCTTCTGGCCGATGGCGACGTAGACGCAGAAGAGATCCTTGCCCTTCTGGTTGATGATGGTATCGATGGCCACCGCGGTTTTGCCAGTCTGACGGTCACCGATGATCAGTTCGCGCTGGCCGCGACCGACGGGCACCATGGAGTCGATGGATTTCAGACCAGTCTGTACGGGCTGCGACACCGACTTGCGCCAGATCACGCCCGGGGCGATCTTTTCAATCGGCTCGGAGAGCTTGGCGGTGATCGGGCCCTTGCCATCGATAGGCTGACCCAGCGCATTCACGACGCGGCCGACCATCTCGGGGCCGACCGGCACTTCGAGAATACGGCCGGTGCACTTGACAGTGTCGCCTTCGGTGATGTGCTCGTACTCACCCAGAATAACCGCACCAACGGAGTCGCGCTCGAGGTTCAGGGCGAGGCCGAAGGTGTTGCCGGGAAATTCCAGCATTTCGCCCTGCATGACGTCGGCCAGACCGTGCACGCGGCAGATACCGTCAGTCACGGAAACAACGGTGCCTTCGGTGCGAGCCGTGGCGGCCAGCTGCAGGTTCTGTATCTTGCTCTTGATCAGGTCGCTGATTTCAGAGGGATTGAGTTGCATGTCTTGACTCCTGGTATCTTAGCTCTGTAGCGCCGTAGCCATGGCGGCGAGTTTGCCGCGCACGGAAGCGTCAATAACCTGATCGCCAACGCCAATTCGTACTCCGCCGATAAGTCCGGCATCGAGGCTGACCTTGGCTTGAATCCGGCAGTTGAAACGGACTTCAAGTTCGGCAATGAGGTTCTTCAATGTGGCATCGTCAAGAGGGAAGGCCGAAGCAATTTCTGCTTCCTGGACACCCTCCTGACCATTTTTCAATTCAACGAACAAGTCACGGATCTCTGGCAAAACTTGCAGGCGGTCGTTATCGACGAGCAGTCGCACGAAATTTTGCTGCTCGGTTGAAACCGGACCGGCGACATCGAGGAACAGCTGTGCCACCTGTGCCGGCAACAGACGCGGATTGGTGATGCACTCGGCCATCTGCGGATCTGCCGCTACGGCCGCCATGCGTCCAAGCGCCTGCTCCCATGAACCCAGCGCATTGGTCGCCGCATTTGTGTCCTTTGCCAGCTGGAATGCCGCATCGGCGTAAGGGCGTGCGAGGGTGATGTTTTCGGCCATGGCTTACTTGAGTTCCTGTTTCAGATTGGCAAGCAGATCGGCATGGACTTGGGCGTTGATTTCCTTGCGCAGGATGCGTTCGGCGCCGGCCACTGCCAGCAAGGCGACCTGCTCGCGCAGAGCCTCCTTGGCACGCTGGGCAGCGACGGCGGCTTCGCCTTCGGCAGCCTTGCGAGCCTGTGCGATGATCTGCGCCGCTTCCTGACGGGCTTCGTCAAGCAGCTGTGCTCCTTGCTTCTCGGCACCGGCACGCAACTCGGTAGCCGATTCGCGGGCACTCTTCATTTCTTCCACGGCTTTTTTTTCGGCCAGTGCAAGATCGGATTTCGCTTTGTCCGCAGCCGATAGCCCGTCAGCGATTTTTTTCGCACGCTCGTCGAGTGCCTTCATGATGGGCGGCCACACGAATTTCATCGTGAACCAGCCCAGAATAAAGAACACGACGACCTGGGCAAACAGCGTTGCGTTCAGATTCATGTCAATCGCTCCTTGGCTGACCGGAGCCGATTACTTGATGAAGGGGTTCGCGGTGGTGTACCAGAGGGCGATACCGGTTCCGATAATGAACGCGGCGTCGATCAGGCCAACCAGCAGGAACATCTTGGTCTGCAAGGTGTTCATCAACTCGGGCTGGCGGGCTGATGATTCGAGAAAGCGGCTACCCATGATACCGATACCGATACAGGCACCGGCAGCGCCCAGACCGATGATCAGGCCAGCAGCCAGAGCAACGAAGCCAACGATTTGTTCCATGACAACTCCTTTGGTGACGAGGTGGTTTAAGACAAAATAAGATTTTAGTGACTGTCGTGCGCCTGACCGATATACACCAGCGTCAACATCATGAAGATGAAGGCCTGGAGCGTAATGATCAGAATGTGGAAAATCGCCCAGAGCGTGCCGGCAATGACGCCGCCCACCCAGAGAAGACCCGATCCGGCCGTACCCGCCCAGGCTGCGGTCATCAAGGCAATCAGCATGAAGATCAGTTCTCCGGCATACATGTTTCCAAACAAGCGCATGCCGTGCGACAAGGTCTTGGAAACGAACTCGATCATCTGCATGGCAAAATTTACTGGCCACAACACCGGATGGGCGCCAAAAGGCGCCGTAAACAGCTCATGAATCCAATGCCCGAGGCCTTTGATTTTGACGCTGTAGTAGAGGCTCAGCAGCAGGACCGACAAGGACATGCCCAGCGTGGCGTTCAGGTCCGCAGTCGGTACCTGACGCAAATAGGCATGATGCGGATCATGGCCAGCCGCTCCGAAGATCCACGCCCAGATATTTGGCAGAAGATCGATCGGCAGCAAATCCATGGCGTTCATCAGGAAGCACCAGATGAAGACCGTAAGAGTCAGGGGAGCAACGAATTCGCGCGACTTCGGAGAATGGACAATGCTCTTCGCCTGATCGGCCACCATCTCAACGACGATTTCGACGGCTGCCTGGAAGCGCCCGGGCACACCGGACGTTGCTCTTGCGGCGACCCGCGCCATGACAAAAACCGTCAGCAAGCCGATGACCAGGGAGAAAAACAGGGTATCCAGGTGATAGACCGACCAATCAACCAGCACATCCTGCTTTTGATTGGTGAAAAAAGTCAGGTGATGAATGATGTATTCGGAAGCGGTGGGAGCGTGCTCGGTTGCCATGTCAGAACTTTTTACTCAAAAGTGCCAATAGATTTGCTTTAAGCGCCACAACCAGACCGGCAATCAACGCAAGCCAATGCATGTCCCGGTACAACTTTGCGGCCAACACCAGCAACGCGAGCGTTGCGGCGACTTTAATGAATTCCCCAATCAAAAAAACGGCAGGTGAGGCACCGCCCGATTTATGGCCCTCAACGAACAAGCGCAGGGCAAAAAACGAATTGGGCAGTACGATGGCCGCCCCCCCGAGGAGCGCCGAAACCGCAGCATTTCCTCCTGACAGGAGCCCTGCGATGATTGCAGCGATCAGCGTTGCAATACCTTGCAGGAGAACCGCACGGAACATCAGCATGCCGGCTCACCATACATCAGACGGCTCTTTTTCTGCGCAGCACAATCTGTTTCAAATCGTGCCGCGGGTCTTTGAAGGCCATCACTAACAAAGTCGGCGATTTTATGGGTTTATAAAAATTCTGTCAAATTGCAAATCCGAAGGCTCTTGCTTCGGCCATTTTCTTTACAAAGAGGCATTTTCTGACACAACAAAATAATTATTGACAAAACATAACTACATAACTAATCATATAGTCATGTATTCAGACTATTCGCGATCAATCCCCAAAGCCTGGGAACACATGTCGAAGGTATTCGCTGCGCTGGGTGACGAGCACCGGCAACGCATCCTGCTGACCTTCGAGCCCGGCGAACGCCTCAATATCAGCCAGCTTACCGAAGTCTCGACACTCTCGCGCTCGGCGGTTTCCCACCATCTCAGGGTATTGCGCGAAGCCGGTGTTCTTGAAAGCCGCAAGGAAGGCAAGGAAGTGTATTACTGGCTGAACAAGGCGTTTCTACGTGAAACACTGGCGAACGTACTCGACTATCTGGAGCACTCAGCTTGAAACGTCGCCGCGCTCTGGTACTGGCTGGATCGATGGGGCTGGCATTGGGCGGACTGGCCCTTTGGCGCATCTGGCCGAAGCAAGGTCTCATCAACCCCTGTCTGGCCAACCTGCCCTCCGCCATCATCCACCACGAAATCGTTCAAACCGCCTGGCAGGATCTGGATGCGCAACAGGTCTGGGACTGCCATGTTCATCTGGTCGGCAATGGAGACTCAAACAGCGGGATCTGGCTCAACCCGGCCCTGGAGTCGCTGACCCATCCCGTCCAGTTTGCCCAGCGTCTGTTCTTTCTCAATGCCGGCTGTGCACATGAGGCGAACGGACAGGTCGATCAAAGCTATGTGGCGCGGATGCGCAACCTGCTCAACGACCTGCCGACCGGCGTCAAGCTGATGCTCTTCGCTTTCGATTTCAATCACCGCGAAGACGGCACACCGGATCGCGAAGCCAGTGCTTTTCATGTGCCCAACGAATATGCACATGGTATTGTAAAACAATTCCCGCAACATTTTGAATGGGTGGCGTCGATCCACCCCTATCGCCAGGATTGCGTCGAGGCGCTGGCAGGCGCCGCGGCGGACGGCGCCCGCGCCATCAAGTGGCTGCCGGCCGCACAGGGCATGAATCCGGCTTCGCCGCTCTGTGACCGGTTTTTCGAAACCCTGGCGAAGCTTGGCCTGCCGCTCATCACTCACGCCGGCGAGGAGCGCGCAGTGCACGGCGGCAACACCCAGCACTTCGGCAACCCGCTGCTGCTGCGCCGGGCGCTCGATCATGGCGTGCGCGTGGTGGTCGCGCACTGCGGTTCGATGGGCCAGGACTGCGATATCGACAAGGGCGAAAATGGTCCCTACGTCGACAGCTTCGAGCTCTTCGCCCGCCTGATGGACGATCCGCTGTACGGGCCAAAGCTGCACGGCGACATCTCGGCCATGACGCAGTTGAACCGCGCCGGTCCGGCCCTGGAAACCGTGCTCGCGCGCGAAGACTGGCACGCCCGCCTGCTCAACGGCTCGGACTACCCCCTGCCCGGCGTGATGCCGCTGTTCTCCGCTACCTATATGGTGCAGCTCGGTCTGATCCCGGAAACGGCGGTGCCGGTGCTCACCGAAATCCGCAAGCACAACCCGCTGCTGTTCGACTTCGTGCTCAAGCGCCACCTGTCGTTCAAGGGCAAGCGCTTCGCACCCTCCGTTTTTGCCACCCGATCGTTTTTTGAAAAGAAGAAGGAGAAGAAATGAAACTGAAGTCTGTCGTGCTGCTGTCCGCCGCTCTGCTGATTGCCGCGCCGGGCTTTGCGCAAGACGCTTCGCGCGCTTCGGACAATGCCTCGGCCGCCGCCTCGCGCGCGGTCGGCGTGGTCGTCGCCGGCACCGCTTCGGTGATGGCGGGCGGCTCGGTGCTGATGGTACAGGCCATCGAGAAGATGGGCGATTCCGTCGTGCTGGTGCTGAAGAACGCCTCCGGGGCGGCCACCGTCTCGGTCAAGGTGGCGGCTGATCTGTCCGGCAACGCCTCAGTCGCCGTCGGCACGGCGGTCTCGGTGGTCGCCGAATCCACCGGCAAGGCGCTGGTCGCCTCGGGCAAGATTATCGCCTTCATCCCCAACGAGATCGGCAAGTCGCTGATCCACCATTCCCGCGTGAAGAACCGAGGAGTGGCTGAATGAAAAAAACGCTGTTCCTCGCCCTGGCGTGCCTGGCCCTGCTGGGCGGCCAGGTTCAGGCCGGCCAGACCTGTTCGGAAAACCCGCCGACGGCTGAAACACTGCAGAAGGCCTTTCGCCTCGCCCTGAAGACGCGTGATGCGCTGGAGACTTCGGGCGCCGAAGTGGCCCTGATCGCGCGCGTCGGGCAGGACCTGTCGAAATACCGGCTGCGCTATTCGCATCTCGGCTTCGCCTGGCGCGACCATCCGCAGGGCCGCTGGCTAGTGGTGCACATGCTCAACCAGTGCGGCACCGCCCACTCGGACCTGTTCAATGAAGGCCTCGCCAATTTCTTCCTCGACGACCTGTTCGCCTGGGAAGGACTGATCGTGGTGCCGGGCGCGGAGATGCAGAAGAAGATCGCCGCCAGCCTGCGCGAAGGCCACTTCGTACGCCTGCACGAGCCGAGCTACAACATGCTCGCCTACCCGTTCTCGACGCGCTACCAGAATTCCAACCAGTGGGCGCTGGAGGTGATGGCCGACGCGACCGGGCCCGGCCCGCTCAGCGGCCGCGTCGAGGCACAGCAGTGGCTGAAGGCCAACAGCTACACGCCGACGACGCTGGAAATTCCGGCCGTGACGCGCCTGGGCGGCCGCATGTTCCGCGCCAATATCGCCTTCGACGATCATCCGTCAGAACGGCGCTGGGCCGGCCAGATCGACACGGTGACGGTGGAATCGGTGTTTGCCTTCGTCACGTCACGCGATCCGGCCAGCAAGCGGGTGCTGGTTCGCCTCGACCAATAACAACGGATATCAGGGAGGAAGGTTCATGTCATCCGGACAGTTCGGCCTGCTGAAGAAGCGCCGCTTCGCGCCCTTCTTCGGCGTGCAGTTTCTCGGCGCGCTCAACGACAACACCTTCAAGCAGGCATTGGTGATCCTGCTCACCTATTCCACCGCCCGCTACACGACGATGTCGACGGACATCCTGCAAAACCTGGCGCAAGGACTCTTCGTGCTGCCCTTCTTCCTCTTCTCGGCCACCGCTGGCCAGCTCGCCGACAAGTACGAGAAATCGCGCCTGATCAGCATCACGGTGGCGATCGAATTCGCCTGCATGGCGCTCGGTGCGGCCGGCTTCTTCCTGCACAGCCTGCCGCTCCTGTTCGCTGCCCTCTTCCTCGGCGGCATCCAGTCGGCACTGTTCGGCCCGGTGAAGTACGCCATCCTGCCGCAGCACCTGAAGGAGTCCGAGCTGGTCGGCGGCAACGGCATGGTGGAGATGGGCACTTCGGTGGCCATCCTCGCCGGCATGATGCTCGGCGGCTGGCTGGTGGCGCAGGAAGGCTGGGGCGTCACCGCGGCGGCCTTTGTCACCATGGGTATCTCGGCGGCGGGCTTCCTGCTCTCGCGCCTGATCCCGCTGGCGCCGGCGGCGGCTCCTGAGCTGAAGATCAACTGGAATCCGTTCACCGAGACCTGGCGCAACTTCCAGTTCATGCGCGGCAATCGCACGGTGTTCCTCTCGGTGCTGGGCATCTCCTGGTTCTGGTTCTACGGCTCGCTCTTCCTCACGCAGTTCCCCAACCTGTCGAAAGACATCCTTTCCGGCCAGGAGTCGGTGGTGACGCTGCTCCTGATCATTTTCTCGATCGGCATCGGCACTGGTTCGCTCCTGTGCGAACGTCTCTCCGGTCACAAGGTGGAGATCGGCCTGGTGCCCTTCGGCTCGATCGGTCTGACGCTGTTCGGCATCGACCTCTACTTCGCCCTCTCCACGCACCTGCAGCACGAGCCGATGGCACTGGCCGCTTTTGTGCAGGACGCCGGCCACTGGAGAATTCTCGGCGACCTGTTCCTCATCGGCCTCTTCGGCGGCTTCTACATCGTGCCGCTCTACGCGCTGATCCAGATCCGCTCCGAACCCTCGCATCGCTCGCGCATCATCGCCGGCAACAACATCCTCAATGCCCTGTTCATGGTCGCCGCGGCCGGCATCGCCATCGGCCTTTTTTCCGCCGGGGTGAGCATCCCGCAGCTGTTCCTCGTCACGGCGTTGATGAACGCTGCCGTCGCACTGTTCATCTACCGGCAGGTGCCGGAATTCCTCATGCGCTTCATCGTCTGGCTGCTGGTGAGCACGCTCTACCGCTTGAAAAAGGAAGGACTGGGGAATATTCCCGAGGAAGGCGCTGCCGTAGTGGTCTGCAATCACGTCAGTTTCATCGACGCACTGGTGGTGATGGCTGCCTGCCCGCGACCGATCCGCTTCGTTATGGATCACAACATCTTCAAACTGCCACTATTGAATTTCGTCTTCCGCGAAGGCCGTGCCATCCCCATTGCCCCGGCCAGGGAAGATCCGTCTGCCCTGGAAAAAGCCTACGATGAAATCGCCCGGGCGCTCGAAGCGGGGGATCTGGTCGGCCTCTTTCCGGAAGGACGCATCACCGACAATGGTGACCTGTATCCGTTCAAGAAAGGCATTACACGCATCATCGAACGCTCGCCAGTACCGGTCGTGCCAATGGCGCTCAAAGGTTTGTGGGGCAGTTTCTTCTCGCGCAAGGACGGGCCGGCGATGACGCGGCCCTTTCGCCGCAGCCCGTTCTCGACAGTCACCTTGAGCGTGGCGCCACCGCTTGCGCCCACCCACGTAACTCCCGAGCACCTGCAAACCATCGTCGAACAATTACGCGGTAACGATCGCTAGACCCTGAGGAGGTTTTCCATGTTTGATGACTTTGACGGTTTCTTTTCGTTCTGGGCGTGGATCGTTCTCTGGATCCTGATAGAGCTTCGTCTATTCGTGATGCGCAGCAATTTTTCAAGAAAACTCGACGAACTCGATACTAAAACGCGCTGGCTCTATGAACGATTGACCGGGCTTCAGACGCGGACGGATCAACCCGTTGCGACACCGGTCAATGAAGCAACCCCCAAGGAGGGCGCCGTCCCACCAGCACTGACTTTATCCACGCAGGAAGCCGTGGTTGTCGCACCTGTTCCGGAATCCACACCCGCACCCAAACCGATCATTGCTTTACCGACCACACCCACATCCCCTGCACCCGAACCGATGACATCGGCACCGTACATTCAGCCAGTCGAAGAACAAAGCGCACTGGCCAGACTGCTCTTCACAGGCAACATCCTGGCAAAAATCGGCGTGCTGTTGCTGATCTTTGGTGTCGGCTCGGCACTCAAGCTGGCCATTGAATACCAGATATTGCCCGCCGAAACCTATCTTGGCCTGGCGGCCCTGTTCGCAGTGGCGCTTGGCGGGTTTGGCTGGAAGAAGCGCAATGACCATCCGATGTTCGGTCTGGCACTGCAAGGCGGCGGCGTGGCAATCCTCTATCTCGTTGTCTATTTCGCCCTGAGCCGCTTTACGTTGATCGGCACGACAACGGCCTTCATCCTGTTCACCGTATTGTGCATTGCCGGTCTGTGGCTGGCGGCTGCGCAAAACGGGTTATCACTTGCCGCACTCAGTCAGATCGGCGCTTTTTTTGCCCCGATTCTTGCTGCCAGCGATACCGGCAATCCCGTTGTGCTGTTTTCTTATTACACGCTGCTCAATATTTTCATTTTCATCCTCGGTCGCCTGCGTAGCTGGCACATGCTCAACCTGGCCGGCTTCCTCCTGACTTTTGTCATCGGTCTGAACTGGGGCATACAGTTTTATCAGGCGGAGGATTTCCTGCGCATCGAACCTTTCCTCATCGTGCTGTACCTCATGTATAGCACCCTGCCGCTGCTCAACACCCTTCATGCGGCCAGGCAAGGCGCGGGCATTCACCGTATCGATGCCATCTTGATTTTCGGTACACCCGTCGTGTGCGCCTTTCTGCAAACCCCCATGGTCGAATCCTTTGAATATGGTCTTGCCTGGTCGGCCGCTCTGGCCGGCCTGCATTATCTCGGACTGGCTTTGATCGCAAGCCGACGCCAGGAAGCCGCGCTGGTCTTGCTGACGCTGTCCCTGCGCGGGACGGGCTTTGCCTTGCTGACGCTGGCCGTACCTTTCGCCTTCGGTGTGCGCGCGACCGTCACCCTGTGGGCGCTCGAAGGTGCCGCAATAGTCTGGTTTGGCGCACGCAAGCAAAGCACGAACACGGTTTTAACCGGCATCCTTTTGCAGTGGGCAAGCGGCTGTTATTTCCTGCTGCATCTGGATGAAATACAGGCCGTCACTGCCTTCGGTAACGACATTTTCATCGGGGGTCTGCTGATCGCGGCGGGCGGCCTGATCAGTGCACATGCTGTCAGGCGCCTCGGCCATAAAGGGGTAGCGCACCCCTTCGGAATCCTTATGCTGATCTGGAGTTCGCTCTGGCTGTACGGTACCGGTCTGCATGAAATCAGCAGTTTTGTTGATCGCCCTTACCGTTTTACCGCTTCGCTGGCGCTCATCACGCTGCCGCTGATTGCAGCAGAGATCACCGGACGTCGTCTCGGCTGGAACGCGCTGCGCGGCTTTTCCACATTTCTTCCGATCATCCTGATTCTGTCCGTGTTCGGTGTCTGGTTTGTCAAACCTCATCCGTTCGCCGATGCCGCCGGAGTGGTCTGGCTGCTCGCACTAACCGGCCATTTCGTCATCCTGCGCTGTCAGGAAAGCGATCGTCTGGACTGGATGCGTAGTGTCCGGCACACCTTCGGCTTTTGGGTATTGGCCGCTCTGGCAAGCAGTGAAGTCAGCTGGCAAATCAAGCAACTCTGGCCCGAGATCCGCCTTGCCGCCATGCTGGGCTGGGGGCTGGCACCTGCGCTGTTGCTGGCGGCGGCGCTGAAAATGGCACCGAAACACTGGCCCGTCAGTCCGCATGGTTCGAGTTACACCGGCCTGGGCGCCCTACCGATCGTGCTGGCCTTGGCAGGCTGGAGCCTTGTCCTGAACATGACTTACTCCGGAGCAGCGGGCCACTGGCCTTATGTACCTTTGCTCAACCCGCTTGATCTGGCCCAGCTGACCGTTCTCGCGACGCTGCTGTCCTGGACAAACCGTCAGGACGGCGCACGCGGCGCCTGGCGCGCCGTCCTGTCAGGACTGACTTTTTTCTGGATCAGTGCCGGCGCGGCACGCGCAGTACATCACTGGCTGGGAATTCCCTTTGCCTGGGATGCCCTTACCGATTCGGTCGCCTTGCAAGCGAGCTGGTCGCTCTTGTGGACGCTGCTGGCCATCAGTCTGATGATCCTTGCCTCACGGCGAAGACAACGCGGTCAATGGTTCCTGGGATTTTGTCTGCTCGGCGTGGTCGGCATGAAGCTCATGCTGGTGGACACCGCACATGTGAATACCCTGGCACGTACCGTGTCCTTGATTGGCGTAGCACTGCTGGTGATCGCCGCCAGCTATTTCTCACCAACACCGCCCAGAGCCCAAAGCGATTAGCGGATTTTTTCCAGCAAACCGTCGAGCTGGTCGAGACTGGCAAAGGAAATGGCGATCTGGCCGGCTCCCTTGGCATTCACCCGGATGTTCACCTGGGCGCCAAGAACATCGGCCAGTTCTTCCTCGAGGCGTGAAACATCCCGGTCCTGCCGTTTTGGTTCGCTCTTCTGTTTGGGCGGATTGAGTTCTTGCTGAACAAGACGCTCGGCTTCACGCACGGAAAAGCCCTTGCTCGATATACGATGGGCAAGCTGCACCTGACTCGCCTTGGCCAGCGGCAGCAGGGCGCGGGCATGCCCCATATCGATCTGTCCGGCCATCAGCAATTCCTGCACTGGTTTGGCCAGATGCAACAGACGCAACAGGTTGCTGGCCGCCGGGCGCGAGCGACCAACCGAATCCGCCGCTTGTTGGTGGGTCATGCCAAACTCATCGATCAGACGCTGGATACCCATCGCTTCTTCCAGTGGATTGAGGTTTTCGCGCTGGATGTTTTCGATAAGCGACATGGCAAGAGCGGCATCGTCCGGAATCTCGCGCACCATGACCGGCACTTCCTGCAGGCCGGCCAGTTGTGAAGCGCGCCAGCGGCGTTCGCCGGCGATGATTTCGTAACGGCCCCCCTCGACCGGACGGACAAGAATGGGCTGCATGACGCCTTGGGCCTTGATCGATGCTGCCAGCTCGTTCAGCGAATCCGTATCCATATGGGTACGCGGCTGATATTTGCCGGGCTGCAGAAAATCCACGCGCAATGTGTCCTGGCGTTGCGGCTCGCTACTGTTGCCGGCCAGCAGAGCATCGAGCCCGCGGCCGAGCCCTTTGGGTTTGGCTGCCATTGATTTTTCTCCCCTTAAAACGTCTTGACGCGTTCGATCATTTCACTAGCGAAGGCAAGATAGGCTTGCGCCCCCTTCGACGAACGATCAAACACCACGCCGGGCATACCATAACTGGGTGCTTCAGCCAGGCGCACATTGCGCGGGACAATGGTGCTGAACACCTTGTCACCAAAATGTTGCTCGAGTTGCGCGCTGACCTGATTCGACAATGTGCTGCGTGTATCGAACATGACACGCAACAGGCCGATGATTTTCAGATCCGGATTGAGGTTGGCGTGCACCTTCTTGATGGTGTTCACCAGATCAGAAAGGCCTTCGAGCGCGTAGTATTCGCATTGCATCGGAATGATGACGCCATTGGCGGCGCACAGACCGTTCAGCGTCAACATGCTCAGTGATGGCGGGCAATCAATAAGGACAAAATCATAATCGTGACCATGCAGGGCCAGAGCCTGCTTGAGGCGTATCTCGCGCTGGTCGAGGTCGACCATTTCCACTTCGGCACCGGCAAGGTCGCGATTGGCCGGCAGGGTGTCGTATTTGCCAGTCTCGGATGTCTGACGCGCCTCGGCGAGCGAGGCCAGGCCAAGCAGGACGTGATAGACCGAATTCTTCAATACGCGCTTGTCAATGCCGCTGCCCATGGTGGCATTGCCCTGCGGATCGAGGTCCACCAGCAAGACGCGTTGTCCTTGTGCTGCCAATGCAGCGGCAAGATTGACCGTCGTGGTGGTCTTGCCGACTCCGCCTTTCTGGTTTGCCACGGCAAAGATATGGGCCATTTTCAATTTCCTCTTGCCAGACGCACCAGATGGCGCGCCCCTTCCACTTCCGGAACGGCAAGCGGCGTCACGACCGTCACTTGCCAACCTGATGGCACATGAGCAATTTCATCATGAGGATGAACTCCCTTCATCGCCAACAGCACACCGTTTTCGCCCACCACATGTCCGGCAAGGTGGACAAAATCCGCCAGATCGGCGAAGGCGCGAGAGATGGCAGCATCAAATTTTTCTTCCGGCTGCCACTGTTCAATTCGTCCGCAGTGCACACGGAGATTGTCCAGCCCCAACTCTATCTTTACCTGCTGCTGAAAGGCGGATTTCTTCTGGCTGGATTCGATCAGCCAGACACACAGATCCGGGCGCGCAATGGCGAGTGGGATGCCCGGCAGACCACCACCGCTGCCGATATCGGCCAGCCGCTTCACGCGGCCCAGATGCGGCAGCACCGCCAGCGAATCCAGCAGGTGGTGGCTGACCACCTGTTCTTCGTCGCGTAGGGCGGTCAGGTTATACACCTTGTTCCACTTCCCCAGCAATGCTGCAAAAGCAAGTAACTTTTCCCGTGTTGTTACAGCCAGTTCCAGCCCGAGGGCAGCAAGACCTCCGGACAACATTTCCAGTGGGCTCATGCGCTTTTCCGCACGATCGAATTGCGCCGTTTCAAATGTACGAGAAGCAATGAAATGGCGGCCGGCGTGATCCCTTGAATACGCGAAGCCTGGCCCAGGGTCTGCGGCTTGTACTGGTTGAGCTTCTGCTGCACTTCAATGGACAAGCCGCGGACTTCCCGATAATCGATCTTTGCCGGTAATGCGGTTTCTTCCTGTTCGCGGCTGCGCGCAATTTCATCGGTCTGACGCTCGATATAACCCTGATATTTGGCCTGAATTTCGATCTGCTCGATCGCCTTGGCATCTTCGATGGGAGCGCCTGAACCCGGCAGCGTCATCAAGCGCTCATAGCTCAACTCGGGGCGCCGCAGCAGTTCAGCCAGGCTATATTCATGCTCGAGGGGCTTGCCCAGGATGCGTTCAGCCTGTGCTGCATCAACGATTTTGGGACTGACCCAGGTGGTTTTCAGTCGCTCCTGTTCTTGCGCAATAAGGTCACGCTTGCGGCAAAAAGCGTCCCAGCGAATGTCATCGACCAGACCAAGGCGACGCCCGGATTCAGTCAATCGTAAATCGGCATTGTCCTCCCGGAGACTCAGACGATATTCGGCCCGGCTGGTAAACATCCGGTACGGCTCAGCGACGCCCCGGGTGATCAGGTCATCGACCAGGACCCCCAGATAAGCCTCATCCCGGCGTGGGCTCCAGAAAGCCCTGTCTTGCGAATAGAGTGCGGCATTGATGCCTGCCAGCAGCCCCTGGGCGGCCGCTTCTTCATAGCCTGTCGTCCCGTTGATCTGACCAGCGAAAAACAGGCCCTGAAGGGATTTCGTCTGGAGCGAGGACTGAAGACCCCGTGGATCAAAATAATCATACTCGATGGCATAGCCGGGGCGCAGGATATGCGCCCGCTCAAGACCTGCAATGGAGCGAATCAGGGCAAGTTGTACATCGAAGGGAAGGCTTGTCGATACGCCATTAGGATAGATTTCATGTGTCGTCAGCCCCTCTGGCTCAAGAAAAACCTGGTGACTCGTCTTGTCGGCAAAACGGTGAATCTTGTCCTCGATAGAGGGGCAATAACGCGGGCCGATGCCCTCAATGACTCCAGTGAACATCGGCGAACGATCCAGACCGTTGCGGATGATGTCGTGCGTTCGGGGATTGGTATTCGTAATCCAGCAGGGCAACTGTCGTGGATGGCGGGCAGAAACGCCCAGACAAGAAAACACCGGTACGGGATCGTCCCCCGGTTGCACGGTCAGGGTCGAGAAATCGATGCTTCGCCCATCCAGCCGCGGCGGAGTTCCTGTCTTCAACCGCCCTGCCGGGAGATCGAGCTCACGCAGGCGGGCCGCCAGGCTGACCGCCGGAGGATCGCCGAACCGTCCCGCACCAAACTGTTCGAGCCCGACATGCACTCTGCCATTCAGAAAGGTACCCGCCGTCAGTACAATGGCATCTGCAGAAAAACGAATGTCGATCTGCGTAACAACGCCTGTCACCCGGTCGCCTGAAAGAACGAGATCCTCTACCGCCTGTTGGAATAATGTGAGATTGGGCTGGTTTTCCAGCCGATGACGAATAGATGCCTTGTAGAGCACCCGGTCGACTTGTGCACGGGTCGCACGTACCGCCGGGCCTTTGCTTGAATTCAGAATGCGGAACTGGATGCCTGCTTCATCGGTCGCGGCGGCCATGGCGCCCCCCAGCGCATCAACTTCTTTAACCAGATGCCCTTTGCCAATACCGCCTATAGACGGGTTACACGATAATGCACCCAGTGTCTCGATATTATGGGTCAGCAGCAGCGTGCGACAACCCGCACGCGCCGAAGCCAAGGCCGCTTCAGTCCCGGCATGACCGCCGCCCACAACTATGACATTGAAATGATCCGGAAACTCCATGGCCTGATTGTTTCGTCAAAAAGGCGTGATCACACGTAATGGAACAGGAAAAAACAGGGAAATGTTTCACCAAAACATTTCCCTGTTTAATGGCTTAGTTGTAAAGCGCTACTGCTTTTTACCGCCCAGACCGAGATAGGTTTCAATCACGCGCGGATCATCTGCCAACGAACGGCTCTCACCTTCGAGGGCAACGCTTCCGGTTTCAAGAACGTAACCATAATCAGCAATTTGCAGGGCGGCCCGGGCATTCTGCTCGACAAGCAAAATAGCTACTCCGGTTTTTTTTAAGTCGGCAATGATATGAAAAATTTCGCGCACGATAAGTGGTGCCAGGCCCAGGCTGGGTTCGTCGAGCATCAACAATTTCGGCTTGGCCATCAACGCGCGGCCAACAGCCAGCATCTGGCGCTCTCCACCTGAAAGCGTGCCCGCAAGCTGGGCACGTCGTTCCTTCAGGCGCGGAAAAATACCAAATACCTTTTCCATGGTCTGGCCTTCATCCCGGTCGCCCGCGCGGTAGCGCTGAAAGGCTCCCAGAAGCAGATTGTCCTCGACGCTCATTTCACCAAACAATTCGCGCTTCTCCGGCACCAGGGTCATGCCCATGGCAACCAGTTGTTCGACTTCAGTACGAATTTGGGTTGTGCCCTGAAAGGAAATTTCACCTTTTGAAGGAAGCAGCCCCATGATCGCTCCGAGCATGGTGGTTTTGCCGGCACCGTTGGGCCCGATGACCGTAACGATCTTGCCGGCCTCTACTTTGAGATTCACACCGTGCAGCGCTTCCACTTTGCCATAGGACACGCACAGCTGGCGGGTTTCAAGGATTGGGGCGGACATCATTCAACCCCTCCAAGATATGCCTCCAGGACGACCGGATCTTTCTGGACTTCGGCTGGAAGACCTTCCGAGATTTTTTCGCCAAATTCCATGACAACAACACGATCTGCCAGACCCATAACGAAATCCATATCATGTTCTACCAATAGAACACCCATCCCTTCTGCCCGCAGCTTGCGCAACAGCTCGGCGAGCGCCTGTTTTTCCAGATAGCGCAAGCCGGCCGCGGGTTCATCCAGTAACAGCAGGCAAGGATCCGAACAAAGCGCACGGGCAATTTCAAGAATGCGCTGCTGACCAAGCGCCAGGCTCCCTGCTTCATCGAAGAGGTGATCACCCAAGCCGACGCGCTCCAGCTGGCGCTTCGCTTCCGACAGAAGACGGGCTTCTTCGGCGCGTTCGAGATGCAACGCGGCAGCAAATACGCCTTTGCTGCCGCGCAAATGCGCACCGATCGCGACGTTTTCCAGAACAGTCATGGTCGAGAGCAACCGTACATGCTGAAAAGTACGCGCCATTCCGCGTCGGGCAATGTCACGCGAAGTCAGAGAATCAATTTTTTCACCCAAAAACCTGATCTCTCCCGAGGTCACCGGATCGACGCCAGAGATGCAATTGAACATTGTGCTTTTGCCAGCGCCATTGGGTCCGATCAACGCCATCACTTCACCGGCTTTGACGCTCAGATTCATGTTGTTGTTGGCAATCAGGCCACCGAACTGCTTTCGGACATTCTTGACTTCGAGAAGAACCGTTCCAATCTGAGGCATTTTTCTATGTGCCAGAGGTTCCGCCTCCTTGACTTTCCGGCGGCTCGTGTTGGCAGGCATCAATCGTGCGAGTCCAGGCCAAATTCCCTCCCGGGCCCTTTGCAGGACCAGCACCAGGAGAATGCCGAAGAAGATCACCTCGAAATTACCGCTCTGGCCAAAAAGCTTGGGCAAAATATCCTGTAGCCATTGCTTGAGAACCGTTAACAGTCCTGCACCGACCACCGCACCCCAGACATGGGCAGCCCCGCCCACGACGGCCATGAACAAGTATTCGATCCCAAGATGCAGGCCAAAGGGCGTTGGATTGACGAAGCGTTGAAGGTGCGTGTAGAGCCAGCCCGATACACTGGCAAACAGGGCGGCGATCAGAAAGATGACAATTTTTGTTCTGGCCGTATTCACTCCCATACTTTCGGCCATAAGGCCACCGCCCTTCAGAGCCCGAATGGCGCGTCCTTCACGGGAATCCAGAAGATTTTTTGTGGCAAAAATGGCTCCAAGCAAAATAATCCAGATCAGATAGAAAAATTCACGGCCCGATTCGAGCTTGTGCCCAAAGAGCTCAAGTGAAGGAATATCGGTCAAACCCGTATGACCCCCCAGAAATTCAAGATTTCCGAACACGTAATAAATGCTGATTCCCCAGGCGATCGTCCCCAGTGGCAGGTAATGACCAGACAAACGCAAGGTCATGAAACCCAAAAGGAGTGCAACGCTTCCCGTCACCGCCAGGCCAATGAATAAAGTCAGCCATGGTGAGACGGCGTATGCGGTCGTCAAATAGGCTGTGGTGTATGCGCCGAGACCAACAAAAGCGGCCTGCCCGAAGGATGTCAGCCCCCCTACCCCTGTCAGCAGCACCAGGCCCAGAACAACGAGGGAATACAATCCGATGTAGTTGAAAAGCGTGACATAAAATTCCGGCAGGGTCACCGGACCAATGATCAAAAATGCGAGAAACAGCAGGAAGGGGAGACGTTGTTTCATTCCTCTTCCTCCACATGATGTGTCGTCAGGGATCGCCACAAGAGGACGGGGATGATCAAGGTAAATACAATGACTTCCTTGTAAGCACTGGCCCAGAACGACGAGAAGGATTCAAGCAAACCAACAAGGATCGCACCTGCGGCAGCGACGGGATAACTCACCAGACCGGCGATGATTCCTGCCACAAACCCTTTGAGACCAATGAGGAAACCGGTATCGTAATAAATCGTTGTCAAGGGTGCAATCAGGACTCCGGACAAGGCACCGATTGCAGCCGCCAGCGTAAATGTCAGCTTGCCTGCCATCACTGTCGAGATTCCCATCAAACGCGCACCAACGCGATTGATCGCGGTTGCCCGTAGGGCTTTGCCATACAAGGACCGCTCGAAAAACAACCAGAGTGCAATGATGAGAACAATGCTTGATCCGAGCACCCAGAGCGTTTGGCCATTGACATTGAGCGATCCCAAAACGAATTGGGCGTCGCTAAAAGCAGTGGTTCGTGAACCTTCCGCACCGAAAAATAAAAGACCCAACCCGACCATCGGCAGATGAACGGCAACCGACACAATCAATAGAACCAGCACGGAAGCCTCCGCCAGCGGCTGGAAGGCAAGCCTATAAATCATGGGGCCCAGCGGTACGACGATAGCGAGCGTCATCAATACCTGCACGGCCATGGGCAGCTTGCCAGGATCGAAAGAAAATACCAAGGCGGCAATCACTCCTGGCAAAACGATATTCCAGGCAAGGATCTGTTTCATCTTGCCCGGATTACTCGAGCGAATCGCCTGTACCGAATCAATGACCGCAACCAGAATCCCGGCACCAACCAAAAACCATAGGGTATGCGGCGTTTTCCCGGCCTGAAAGGCAGCCAGGGTCAGCGCGCCATAGGACACAAATTCACCCTGGGGAATAAAAATGACCCGCGTTACTGCAAATACGAGCACCAAGGCCAAAGCCAGCAAGGCATAGATGGCACCATTGACGATACCATCCTGAGCGAGTAGCAAAGCAATTTGTCCATCCATCGTTTTTGCCTTTATAAAATACAAAAAAAGCGGCGCTCTGCGAGAGGCGGTTGATTTTACCCCTCTCGCACAGACGCCACGGTCAGATCACTATCTTGTGAATCGTGTCCTGATCTATCTCATCCTGATCAAGTAAGAGGCTAGCTCTTTATTTGACCAAAACCCATTTAC
Organism: uncultured Rhodocyclaceae bacterium; assembly: GCA_964607005.1. Lineage (GTDB taxonomy): Bacteria > Pseudomonadota > Gammaproteobacteria > Burkholderiales > Rhodocyclaceae > Desulfobacillus. The sequence goes on along the minus strand of CAZSHO010000014.1, from coordinate 43,691 downwards.
CACCAACAATTTCAACCATGACGCGCCCACGTTGATCGAGTCCCAGATGGTCTGTTGGCGACATGTTGAACACGCCATGCGCACCGAACATATTCTTGGTGCCTTCAATTGCATCACGCAGCGCTGCGCGGAACTCCTTGGTTCCCGGCTTGGCTTTCTTCAAAGCGATTGGCACTGCATTTGCAAAGAGATGTCCGGCATCCCAGGCATGTGCGCCAAAAGTTGAAACACTCCCGGCACCATAAGCTTTTTCGTACTTCTTGATGTATTCAAGCCCGGCTTTTTTGACAGGATTGGAATCCGGAAGCTGTGCCGCCACCAGTACCGGTCCGGCCGGCAGGAAGGTACCTTCACAGTCTTTGCCGCAAACACGCAGAAAATCATTATTGGCGACACCATGCGTCTGATACAGCTTGCCCTTATAGCCTTTTTCCTTGAGGGCCTTCTGCGGCAACGCCGAGGGTGTACCTGCACCTGCAGTCAGAATTGCATCCGGATTGGCAGACATCAACTTAAGTATCTGCCCGGTAACCGAGGTATCCGAACGATTATAGCGTTCGTTTCCGACCACCTTGATCTTGCGTAATTCTGCAATCTTGCTGAACTGCTGCCACCAGCCTTCACCGTAAGCATCCGAAAAACCGATGAACCCGGCCGTTTTAATGCCGTGATTAACCATATGCTCGACAATCGCGGTCGCCATCATGATGTCATTTTGCGGTGTTTTGAACACCCAGTGGCGCTTGGCATCAACCGGCTCGACAATGGAGGCGCCGGCAGCCATGGAAATCATTGGGGTTGCCGATTCTGCAGCTACGTCGATGATGGCCAAGGAAGTCGGGGTGGTCGAGGTACCAATCAGGAGATCGACTTTATCTTCGCTGGTTAATTTGCGAGCATTCTTCACGGAAGAAGTTGTATCAGAGCCATCGTCAAGAATGATGTAATTAACCTTCTCGCCAGCAATCGTCGTTGGCATCAATGAGAAAGTATTTTTTTCAGGGATACCCAGCGAAGCGGCAGGCCCCGTTGCAGATGCAATGACTCCCACATTAATGTCTGCCTGAGCTAGCGTGGCCGCTCCAAAGGACATGAGCGCCAGAACAATGGTTTTGATTTTCATGGATTCCTCCTTAAATGTCGTGAAGGGTTTTTTCCCTTACGGATGTGGGCAAATCAAACAAACTAAACTTCAAGCGAAAATATCATTACGCCATTTGAATTTTATTTTACTGTTCAATCAATTGGCGCAATTTCCGGATGATACAGCAGTTCGTAAATCTCTGTCTAGAACTGAATCAGGAGCTGCGGTTTTTGATACTTTTACCACAGGCCACTTATTTGCATCAGGAGGCTAAATCGTGCGTTTTGGATAATTCTTCCAGGAATTACCAGGCTTGTTTTTAATTGTCTTGTCGGTTTGAACGAATCCTTCCGAACACAGAGCAAGGCGCGCAACGCCACAATGTGCCACCGCAGCGATTTATTTAGCGTTCCCCTAGCTAAAAATTTCCCATGCAAACTTCAGGATCAGGATACTCGAAACAATCAAAAAAACCTGTCGTACAAAGCCGGTTCCAAGGCGAATTGCCAAACTGGCTCCCGCCAAAGACCCCAAAAGATTTAATGCACCCATATAGAAACCCAGTGCAATGACCAGGTGGCGATGTGGCCAAAAATAAGCGAGTGCAGCCAAATTTGTTGAAGCATTGATTATTTTTGCTGCTGCAGAAGCATGTAGAAAACCGAAACCGAATAACCTGATAAGCACAAAGATAAGAAAACTACCCGTACCTGGCCCAAAAAAACCATCATAAAATCCGATTCCTCCCCCCACAAGGAAGGCAATTACACCATTTCTTTTCCTGGAAAATCCTATCGCCTCATTTTCACCAAGACTCTTGTGTCGATAGGTATATACAGTTACCACAACAAGAAGGAAGAGAATGAGTGGACGCAGCCAGTCCGACGGAAGGCTTGCAACGGTTCGGGCACCCAGATAAGACATCGCAAACGCCGCCACAGCCATTGGCAGCAAAATTCGCCAAGGCAGAGCAAGCTTGCGGGAATACCGAATGGCTGCCCCGCCCGTTCCAAAAATACTCGCTAATTTATTAGTACCAAAAATTGTCGCGATAGGTGCTTGTGGCAAAACTCCCAGTAACGCCGGTATCTGAATCAGGCCGCCCCCACCTACAATGGCGTCGACAAATCCGGCCACCATTGCCGATAACGATAACAGAATCAAGCTGGATAGTTCCACGTGGAACAACTCCATATGAAAAGGGATCGGCAGGCAAATATGGCGCCGTATCGTTAGATAGGGATCGCTGAAATCAGGATGCTGGTTAGCCGGAATTCCTGTTTTAGGGTGGTATCAGGAAACAATTTGGTATCCGTTAGGGCCATGACCCACCTCGTTGGTAGTGCGGGTGTCCATGAAAATCCGCTCGATCTTGGGTGCATGATTTAAGTGGAACTATGCGGAAGGCTTATTATTTTCCTATACAAAATCTTGAAAATATCTCTCCCAGCAAATCATCTGGAGTAAATTCTCCAGTCATTGTTTGAAGTGCTTGTTGAGCTTGACGAAGTTCTTCAGCTAAAAATTCGGTTTCTATAAAAATACTTTGTCCTGCCAAGATATGGCGATGCGCTTTTTGCAACGCTTCAATGTGACGTTGTCGTGCAAGAAAAACGTCCTCGGGCTGATTTTTCCAGCCCGCAAACTCCACGAGATTGCCAAGCAGTTGCCCGATGCCTTGCCCCGTTTTGGCCGATACGAATATCCCCTCTGTCCCTTCCGTAATCTTATCTTGTTGATCGATCAGATCGGTTTTATTGAATACGGAAACTTGAAACGTGCTGCCAGGGAATCGTTCAGCAATTTTGAAGTCTTCTGCTGTTTTTCCGCTCTGTGCATCCAGAACATACAGAATCACATCCGCCTGATCTATCTCGAACCAGCTCCGCTTGATCCCGATTTTTTCAATCGGATCATCAGTTTCTCGCAAACCTGCTGTATCGATAAAGCAGATAGGTAATCCATTAAATTCGATTGTTCCCTGTAATGAATCCCTCGTTGTTCCGGGAATAGTGGTAACAATGGCGCGCTCCTCATTCAATAGGCGGTTGAACAGACTGGATTTTCCGACATTGGGCTGACCAACAAGTACAACTTTTAAGCCATTCTTCAAGATGTTCCCCTGCTCTGAGGAGTTCAGCAATTTCCTGATCTGGGTCTCAAGCTCGCCCAGCGCCAGCAGAATGGCCTTGCTTGTTTGCTTTTCTATCTCTTCTTCCGGAAAATCGATGGAGGCCTCAATCGACATTCTCAAGTCAATCAGAGCATTACATAATATTTTTATCTTTTTTGAAAATTCTCCCTTGAGTGAGCAGATAGCGCTTTGAGCTGCAGACGTATTTGAGGCCTCGATCAGATCAGCAATGGCTTCTGCCTGAATCAGATCAATTTTCCCGTTTAAAAATGCCCTCTTGGCAAACTCTCCGGGTTCGGCTGTCCGTGCCCCAAGCTCCACGCAACGTTGCAACAGACGCTGCATGACAATCATCCCGCCATGGCCGTGGAGTTCAAGAACATCGTCTCCGGTAAATGACTGAGGCGCCGGAAAATATAGCGCCAATCCTTCATCAATGAGATTGTTATGTGCGTCGAGAAATCGAGCCAAGATGGCCCGCCTTGCTTGCGGGACAAACCCTACAAGGGATTTGCAAAAATGCTCAAGATTTGTTCCGGACAGGCGAATAACGCCAATCCCGCCACGACCCGGGGGTGTGGCAATTGCGACAATAACATCAAGCGGATTTTGTCTTACCACCCTCGATCAGGCGAGTAATTTGCCACTGTTGTGCAATGGATAAAATATTATTGACGATCCAATACAAAACCAAGCCCGAAGGAAACCAGAGGAACATGAATGTGAATACAACGGGCATGGCCATCATGACCTTTGCCTGCATAGGATCCGGAGGTGTTGGATTCAAGCGCGTTTGAACAAGCATGGATATACCCATGATGATGGGCAAAACATAATATGGATCCTTTGCAGACAAATCATGAATCCACAGAACCCAAGGCGCATGCCGCATCTCAACACTACCGAGTAGTACCCAATAAAGGGCGATAAAAACTGGAATCTGTACCATGATCGGCAAGCAACCCCCTAAAGGATTAATTTTTTCCTTTCGATACAATTCCATCATTTCCTGATTCATACGGTTTCGGTCTGATGAATATTGTTCTTTTATTTTCATCATCTTGGGTGTGACCAGCTTCATTTTCGCCATCGAGCGGTAACTGGCAGCGGACAAGGGGAAAAACACAGCCTTGATGAGAACCGTCAGCAAAATAATTGACCAGCCCCAGTTGCCAACCAAGCGATGGATTTTTTCTAAAAGCCAATAAATAGGTGAGGCAATAAGGGTTAACCAGCCATAATCCACAACCAGTCCAAAACCCGTCGCAATTTTTTCCAGCTTTGCCTGCTCTTGGGGGCCAGCATAAAGCAGCATGTCAAATTGTCTGGTTTGTCCGGGAAGAATGGCATCCATTGGTGTAATGATTCCCGCCGCGAAAAGATCGTTGGCAATCTTCCTGACAAAAAACTCCCGCTCCTGGTTTGCAGGAGGTATCCAACCCGCAACAAAATAATGCTGGATCATCGCTAGCCAGCCATCATTGGCACGCTGAATAAATTTTGCCTTGTTTTTTTCTACGTCGCTAAATTCAATTTTCTGGAATTTTCCCTCATCCGTATAAACGGCAGGCCCGGTAAAGGTTGCAATATTTGTCATACTGCGCTGCGGGATTCTGCCATCATGGACAAATTGATAATATGCATAGCCCTTGATTGGGTTTTCTCCAAGATTGGATATTTCATATCGAATATCAATCTGGTAATTTCGACGATGAAAGATATAGATTTTTGAAATTTTTTCATTTTTGATGCCGATTGCTTCTAGGCGAACTTCCAGTATGTCTGATGCCGAATTCATTTCGTATTCATGAGCATCCGCCTGATATTGAAATTTATGGTTCGGCAATCCATTTCCGATCAAACCGGTTTGTGCAACATAAACAGCTTGTTTTGATTTTTCCATCAGCACAAATGGCTTGCTCTCGTCCTCTGCCGCTTTTTGCTTGATCAGTTCAAGTTTGAGTAAATTTCCCCCTTCTGGCGAAATCTCTGCCAGAAAAAGGTCCGTTTTAACCAGGATATTTTGTGTTGAACTCTCTGGAAGTGATCCCTTTATCTCGCTCTCACTTGAAATACTCGGGGAAGCGACGACCGCCTTTTCAGCAGGATTGGGTGTTTCTGATTGAATCGGAGCAGAATTTTGCTGACTACTTGATGCAACAGGGACTTTGAATTCAGGATTATTGTGTTTTTGCCAGCCCTCCCAAAGCATAAAAAGGGAAAACACAAAAACCAGAATAAGGATCAAACGTTGATTGTCCATCAAGCAACTCGTGAATGTTTAAGATTATGGAACGGGATCGTAACCACCTGGGTGCCACGGATGACATTTTGAAAGACGCTTTACTGCAAAAAACAACCCTTTGCAGCCACCATATTTTTTTATTGCCTCGATAGCGTACTCAGAACAACTCGGGTGAAAACGACAATTTCTCCCAAAAACTGGACTCAATGCCAATCTGTAAAATCTAAGCAACCCGATAAGAAAAAATTTCACTGCCTTTTTAATTTGTTCAGCAAAAAATCGATTTCTTGTTTGAGAAAAACGCGCTCAGGACAAGTTATTTTATGTTTTACCCTTACGACCAAATCCAGATAATTCAATCGGGTTCGCGTTAGTCGAAAGGATTCTCGCACGATGCGTTTTATCAAATTACGATTGACAGCCGAACGAACAAATTGTTTCCCGACAATTATCCCAAGTCGGGATGTGCTGAACGAATTGGTACGATAAAGAACCTCAAAATACTGGCCTTTTAGGGTCTTCCGAAAAGCAAAAACGGATGAAAATTCATCCGTTTTGCAGAGTCTATGGTTTTTGCGGAAGCCAAATGCGACATCCGCCTTTGGCATTTCAGACGCCGAGTCTTGTCCGGCCTTTTGCCCGGCGCGCCCGGATGATGGCCCGGCCACTTCGTGAGCGCATACGGACGAGGAAGCCATGCGTACGTTTGCGCTTGGCGACGGAAGGCTGATAGGTACGTTTCATAACAGTGACTTAAATCAAAATGAACTTGTAAATATATATTTTTATTAATACATTGTCAAAACATATTTTTCTCCCTTGCTGTGGATAACATTAGTAAAATGGCAAACATACGTTGGTAAAAAATAACGCGGAACAGGCCGCCCTTTTCCTTTCCTGGCTGAATAATTGTCTTATAAACAATAAGATATAGATATTTTTAGATTTCTCTATGTATACTCTTGATTCACCGGACGATAAATCGATACATCTGGATGAATTTTGGTCTAACTGTCTTAAAAAACTGGGAGAGGAACTACCACCTCAACAATTCAACACATGGATCAAATCGTTGCAATATGACAATACAGGTGACCTGACCACAGAGCTTAGAATAGTCGCTCCGAATCGTTTCGTCCTGCAATGGGTGCGTGAACGTTATTTATGCCGTTTTGAAGATATTGCAAAACAATATTTTAGTAGCCCGATTCAGATTTCAATCAGATTAGCAGATGCAAAGGAAGCAGCACCCGATCAGAAAAAATCTTCCATGCTCAAGTCTGATGCCGATAGTGCAATAGAAGACTCGGCGATTTCACCGGTTTCACTATTACGGCCAATCACCGATGCAAATTTTGAAAAAACGCGATTAAATCCCGCTTTCACTTTTGACACATTAGTAACCGGCAGGGCCAATGACTTGGCACGCGCAGCCGCATTTCAGGTCGCGCTGAACCCTGGCGTCTCCTACAACCCTCTCTTTGTTTATGGTGGTGTCGGATTGGGTAAAACCCACCTCATCCACGCACTGGGAAATGAAGTCTATAGCCATAATCCAGGAATCATTATCCGTTATGTTCACGCAGAAGATTATTATGCTGATGTGGTGAGGGCATATCAACAAAAATCCTTTGACGTATTCAAACGTTATTACCGTTCCCTGGATTTACTGTTAATTGATGACATTCAGTTTTTTAACAATAAAAACCGCACTCAGGAAGAGTTTTTTTATGCATTCAATGCATTGATTGAAGCAAAAAAACAGATTGTCATTACTTGCGATACCTATCCAAAAGACATTACAGGATTGGAAGACCGTTTAATTTCAAGATTTGATTGGGGCCTAACCGTTGCCATAGAACCACCAGAATTAGAAATGCGTGTTGCCATCCTGAAGAAAAAAGCCGAAGCAGAAAGATTTTTAATTAATGAGGATGTCGCGTTTCTGATCGCCAAAAATTTACGGTCAAATGTGCGTGAACTTGAAGGTGCACTGAAAAAGGTTGTTGCATTCGCACGCTTTCATGCAAGAGAAATCAATATTGAATTGGCAAAAGAAGCACTAAAGGATTTGTTTGGTGCACACAATCGTCAAATTACATTTGAATCAATTCAAAAAACTGTTGCGGATTACTACAAAATAAAAGTTTCCGACATGTACTCAAAAAAGAGAACGCGGATTATTGCCAGGCCTCGACAAATTGCAATGTGGCTTTCAAAAGAACTCACTCCAGCAAGCCTTCCCGCTATTGGCGAAGCATTTGGTGGAAGAGATCACACGACCGTTCTTCATGCGTGCAGAACAATTTCAGAACTCCGTACCAAAGATAATGTGATGAATCATGATCTTCTTGTTTTAACGCAGGTTTTAAAAGCTTAAAAACTGATGAAAATTTGTGAATAAGTCGATGTGATTGTTGATTTTGTTTTTTTCTCAACAATTCATAAACATCTATTCCGTAACTTATCCTCAAGAAAGCCAACAAGATAATCATCTGTTTTTAAAAAATTTTTAGCTGTTTTCAACAAAAACTTTCTTTGCATTATCTTTATTGGAGATTTATATATGCTCCTAATCAAAACAAAACGCGATGAAATTTTAGCGCCTTTACAAGCGGTTTGCGGAATCGTTGAAAAACGTCATACTCTTCCCATTCTTTCGAATGTTTTGATTGAAAACGCAGACGGCGCGCTAACGTTCCTCGCGACAGATATTGAAATTCAAATTCAATCCACTGCGCTTAGTACAGCTTCAGGGGAAAAAACGGCTATTACCGTCGGCGCAAGAAAACTCCAAGAAATTTTGAGGTCGTTATCTGAAAATATTGATATCAGTCTGGAAATCAAGGAAAAACGACTGCAGGTCATAGCAGGTAAAAGCAGATTCAGTTTGCAAACGCTTCCAGCCTTGGATTTTCCGACATTTACACACGATGCAAATGTTCAAACACGGTTTCAGATGACGCAAAAATGTTTCAAGCAATTGCTGGGAAAAGTGCAATACGCCATGGCTCAGCAGGACATTCGTTATTATCTGAATGGACTGCTTGTCGTTTTGCAAGAAAATGAAATTCGTGTTGTTGCAACGGATGGGCATCGACTCGCTTTCGCAAGTGAATCAATTTCTGAAAACATTCCTCACACTGAATTTATTCTTCCAAGAAAGTGCGTCTATGAACTATCACGACTTCTTTCAGAAACGGATGATCAGATAGAATTAAGTTTCTCTTCAAATCAGGCTGCATTTAAATTTGGCCAGATTGAATTGGTTTCTAAATTGATTGATGGAAAGTTTCCTGATTATGAAAGAGTCATTCCAAAAAACCACAATAAAGTGATTTTACTTACGAGAGCGATGTTTCTGAGTTCTCTTCATCGAGCAGCGATACTTACTTACGAAAAATTCCGTGGCATTAAATTTGTTTTGTCGCATGACAGCTTGAAAATCATTAGCAACAATACAGATCAGGAAGAAGCAGTCGAAGAGATTGAAATTGCCTATGATGCAGAATCCTTCGAAGTGGGTTTCAACGTTACATATTTACTGGATGTTTTGAATAATCTTTCCAGTGAAGAGATAGAGCTTCGATTGGCGGACGCAAACTCCAGTGCGCTATTTACGCTTCCAGGCAATGACCGTTTTAAATACGTTGTGATGCCAATGCGTATTTAAGCTGTCCTGTTTTAGATTATTTCTCCGGAATAAATGATGGAATCCTGCAATACCGATAATTACGATTCGTCCAGCATCAAGATTCTTGAAGGACTTGAAGCAGTCAGAAAACGTCCTGGTATGTATATCGGGGATACTTCCGATGGCACGGGTCTTCATCATATGGTCTTTGAGGTTATCGATAATTCCATCGATGAGGCTTTGGCTGGGTTTTGTGATTCAATAGTTATAACCATTCATCCGGATAATTCAGTTTCTGTTTCGGATAATGGCCGAGGAATTCCAACAGGTATCAAACTCGATGATAAACACGAGCCAAAGCGATCGGCTGCAGAAATCGCCATGACCGAGTTGCATGCCGGAGGGAAATTTGATGCTAACTCATACAAGGTTTCTGGCGGATTGCATGGTGTCGGAGTTTCGTGCGTCAACGCACTTTCAAAATGGTTGCGGCTTACCATTAGACGGGAAGGGAAAAAACATCAGATTGAATTCAGTAAGGGCGAAGTTCAGAACAGACTCTTGCAAAATGTAGATGGTATTGAAATAAGCCCGCTCAGGGTTGTGGGTGATGCTCAGGCAACCGGAACAAAAGTTCACTTTCTCGCTGATGAGGAAATTTTTGGAGTTATCGAATTTCACTATGACATTCTTGCAAAACGTCTTCGTGAGCTTTCGTTTTTAAATAATGGAGTAAGAATTAAGCTGGTTGATCAACGTTTCGGGAAAGAAGAGGATTTTGCCTTTTCTGGGGGTGTAAAGGGGTTTGTCGAGTATATCAATCGCTCGAAAACGGTTTTGCATCCTGTTGTTTTCCATGCTGCCGGAGAATCCATCCTTCCTGCAGGAGGGAGTATCGGTGTTGAAGTCGCGATGCAGTGGAATGACTCCTATGCAGAGCAAGTCTTGTGCTTTACCAACAACATTCCTCAAGCGGATGGAGGGACACATCTGACAGGCCTCCGCCAGGCCATGACACGCGTCATCAATAAGTACATAGAAGAAAATGAAATTGCTAAAAAGGCAAAAGTTGAAATCACCGGAGATGACATGCGCGAAGGTCTTGCCTGCGTCCTCTCAATAAAAATGCCTGATCCAAAATTTGCCTCGCAAACCAAAATGAAGCTGGTTTCTTCTGAGGCGCTACCTGCCGTTCAGGAAGTTGTTTCACAAAAACTTGGCGACTTCCTTCTTGAAAGGCCTGTAGATGCAAAAGTCATTACTGGAAAAATCGTAGAGGCAGCCAGGGCACGCGAAGCGGCACGCAAAGCCAGAGAAATGACGCGACGCAAAGGCGTTCTGGATGGGATAGGCTTGCCCGGAAAGCTTGCTGACTGCCAGGAGAAGGATCCATCTAAGTGCGAGTTGTACCTCGTAGAGGGGGATTCAGCAGGCGGATCAGCCAAGCAGGGAAGGGATCGAAAATTCCAGGCGATACTTCCGCTGAAGGGAAAAATTCTTAATGTCGAAAAAGCACGCTTCGATAAATTGCTTTCTTCACAAGAGATTGCCACCCTGATTACCGTGCTGGGTACAGGAATTGGCAAGGGTGACGATTACAAGCCGGAAAAACTGCGGTATCACAGAATCATCATCATGACGGATGCCGATGTCGATGGAGCGCATATCCGTACTCTTCTTCTCACTTTCTTCTACCGCCAGATGCGCGAACTGGTTGAGCGCGGCCACATCTACATTGCTCAACCACCGCTTTATAAAATCAAGCACGGCAAAAATGAACGATATTTGAAAGATGATCATGAGCTGAATCAGTACATGCTGCGATTGGCGCTTAACGATGCGGAACTCGTACCAGGCAACGGTGCGAATCCAGTCCATGGTGAAGCGCTGAACGAGCTGGCGCGTTCTTATCTCCTTGCCGAAGCGGTAATCGAGCGCCTGAGTGGATTTATCGACAAAGAAGTGCTTCGTGTTCTACTTGCCAATGGATTTACCATCGATCTTGCTGATAAATCTTCAGCGCAGGATTCGGCAAGGAATTTTGCTGACAGATTGCCTGAAAATATCAAGGTGGAAGCACAGTTTGACGACAAGGCGGAAAGTTGGTGCTTGGCAATTGAAAAAATGGTCCATGGCAATTTGAAGACTGGAATCATTGACGAGGAATTCCTTTGCTCGGGTGATTATCGCCAAATCAGGGCTGCTTCTGAACTTGTCGGCGGTTTGATTGGTGAAGATGCCGTTATCCGGCGCAGTGAAAAATCACAAAAGATTAAAAATTTTGCCGAGGCCATGAGTTGGCTCTTGTCAGAGGTCGACAGAGGTCTCACCAAACAGCGTTACAAGGGATTGGGCGAGATGAATCCGGAACAGCTGTGGGAGACCACGATGGATCCTGAGAAGAGACGTTTGCTCAAAGTACAAGTGGAAGATGCTCAGGCCGCCGATACGATTTTCACAACACTCATGGGTGATGAAGTTGAGCCACGCCGTGCTTTTATTGAAGTGAATGCCCTGAATGCACGCAATATTGACGTCTGATGAAATTCAAAATTATTCCGGTTACACCGTTTCAGCAAAACTGTTCCCTTTTGTGGTGTGAAAAAACCAGGAAAGCCGCGGTGGTCGATCCGGGAGGTGACATCGACCGGATCCTGTCGACGGCCGAAGCGAGTAATGTAAAAATAGAAAAGATTTTGCTTACTCATGGTCATGTTGATCACGCGGGCGGAGTAGCGGAACTCAAAAGCAGGCTGGGTGTTCCTATCGAAGGGCCGCAGCAGGAAGAGAAGTTCTGGATCGACCAATTACCACAACAAAGCCAGATGTTCGGCTTTCCGCGCATTGAAGCCTTTGTTCCGGATCGCTGGCTCAATGATGGTGACACGGTTGTGTTCGGCGGAGTCACACTCGAGATTTTCCATACCCCCGGCCATACCCCCGGCCACATCATATTCTTTCATCGCCAGGAAAAGATTGCTTTTGTCGGCGACGTGCTCTTTCAGGGTTCCATCGGCCGTACCGATTTTCCACGCGGAGACCATCAAACCTTGATTGCTTCGATCAGACAGAAGCTCTGGCCGCTTGGTAATGATGTGACCTTCATTCCCGGACACGGCCCTTCATCGACCTTTGGGGAAGAACGGGAAAGCAATCCTTTTGTGGGTGACTTTGTCTGAACGGCAAACCGGAAACGGGTTGATCTGGCGAAAAGTTACGCTGCAACTTTACTGAAGACAGAAAGATACCGGAGCTATGCCGCTTCGGCGCTTCCATTCATTGAGATTTTGCAGTTTTAGCGGTTTTCTTGCCCGTTTGAGGCTTACCCGCCGTCTTGCCACGACTGACTTTTTCTGCAGCTGGTTCAGCTTTGACTTTGGGCTTGCGCGGTTCAAACTCAAAACCGATCTTACCATCATCACCCCGCACCAGAAATGCTGAAAATTTCCGGCGTGTCTTGTTGGAAATAAAACCACGCAACAGATCGGTCCGCCCCTGCGCGAGCAATTTGCTCATCTGCTCCCGTTCTATTGGCTGTTGAAGAATAATTTTTCCGGAGCGGAAATCGCAGGTTTTGGCCGGTCCGACTGAATTTTTGCAAATGTAGGCCATTCCGTGTTCGTAAACGGAGTTCGCGCATTTTGGGCATTTGCCGAGGGGCTGCTGATCACCAAAATCGACTTCTTCCGATTCATTGCCATTGCTGCCCTGGCCAAAATCGAATTCAGGCAGTTTATCTGCATTCAGGCGGATCATGGCTGCAAACGGCCTTCCCATTTTGCTACGGAAGCCCTGGAGAGGGCCAACGACGCCTTCGGACAAAAGTGCATCGATTTCTTCCGGTTCGTACTGGCGTCCGGCAACAACCTTCCACAGAGCATAGTCGCAGGATTTGCATTGGAATTTTTTGTAGTTTTCCTGCATGACACCGCCACATTTCGGACACGGCGTCTGGAGCGTGCTGAAGACCTCTTCAGGAATTTCTCCGTGCTTGATGCGATCAATCATCTCGCGTGTCTGTTTGACGATATGACTCATGAACTCATCCCGGGCCAGTTCGCCTTGTTCCATCTGCTTGAGCTTGTTCTCCCAATGGCCGGTCAGTTCGGGGGAATGTAGTTCATCGACACCCAGGGTGGACAAGGCGACCATCAGCGAAAAAGCTTTAGCGGCAGGTTGCAATTCGCGCCCGTTGCGATGGATATATTCTTCCTGGATCAATCCCTCGATTGTCGCTGCACGTGTTGCCGGTGTGCCAAGGCCGCGTTCGGACATGGCTTCACGCAGTTCTTCATCATCGACCAGCTTGCCGGCACTCTCCATCGCTGTCAGCAAAGTTGCTTCGGTAAAGCGTGCGGGTGGTTTGGTCTGGTGCATCTTGACTTCAACATCGTTGGCCCAGACGCGCTCTTTTGGCTTGACAGGCACCAGGCTGGGTGATTCGTCTTCACCTTTTGCTTCCTTGCCGTAGACGGCCAACCAGCCAGGGCTGACGAGAACCTTGCCTTCCGACTTGAAGGCCTCTTTTTCGATGCGGGTGATGCGGGTTGTCACGTTGTATTCGGCGGGCGGGAAAAAGATCGCAAGAAAGCGGCGGGTGACGAAATCGTAGATTTTCTGTTCGGCTTCAGACAGGTTTTTGGGCAGGGTTCCGGTCGGAATAATGGCGAAATGGTCGGACACCTTGGCATTGTTGAAGATTCTCTTGTTGGCATGAACCCAGCCGTTTTTGAGTACCTGCCCGGCCGGTACGGCATAATCAGTACCGGAAAAATTTTTCAGGGTTTCCTTGACGGAGGCGATGTAATCCTCAGGCAGATAGCGTGAGTCGGTACGCGGATAGGTCAGAGCCTTGTGACGTTCATAAAGTGCCTGAGCGAGGCTCAAGGTAGTCTTGGCCGAGAAGCCAAATCGACTGTTGGCCTCGCGCTGCAGTGAAGTCAGATCAAATAACAGCGGAGAAAGTTGCGAGGTCGGTTTGCTTTCTTCCTCGACGAGGGCATGTTTGCCGAGGCAATTTTTACGCAGGGTTTCGGCCTTCCTGGCGTCCCAGATGCGTTCCGCCTTGGCGTGCTCATCATCGGATTTGGCGAATTTTTCATCAAACCAGCGCCCTCGATAAGTGCCGGCAGCTGCCGCAAATTCTGCCTCGACTTCCCAATAATCGCGGGGCCGAAAAGCCCGGATCCGCTCTTCGCGTTCGACCAGTATTGCCAAGGTCGGTGTTTGTACCCGACCCACCGGAGTTTTGTGAAAGCCCCCTTCTTGCGAATTGAAAGCTGTCATGGCGCGTGTGCCGTTGATACCGATCAGCCAGTCCGCCTCGGACCGGCAGCGCGCGGCATCTGCCAAAGGACGCATTTCACTGTCGCTGCGCAGATGGGCAAAACCTTCGCGGATGGCCGTTTGCGTCATCGACTGCAGCCAGAGGCGCCGGATCGGTTTTTCGGTCCTGGCATGCTGGACCAGATAACGAAAAATCAGCTCACCTTCGCGACCCGCGTCACAGGCGTTGATCAGTCCACCTACATCCTTGCGTTTGATCAGACGCATCAGAAGCTTCAGGCGATCTTCGGTTTTCTCGATCGGATTCAGTGAAAAATGCGGCGGAATCACCGGCAGATTGGCGAAGGACCATTTGCCGCGCTTGACTTCATATTCTTCCGGGACGGCAAGTTCGAGCAGATGGCCTACCGCAGAGGAAAGAACATAGTCATCGCTCTCAAAATACTCCCCCTGCTTGGTGAATCCGCCTAATGCCCTTGCAATGTCCTGAGCAACGGAAGGTTTCTCGGCAATGATCAATTGTTTGCTCATGTGCAACGTCGGTACCGGATAGTGTTGCGATTAATCCCTGGGAAGGGCGGGATGATAAGGATTGCGGGCAGGGCTGGCAAGATGGCGCCTCACGACCAGCCCCTAATGCAGACAGGTTGCCTCGTTACCGGACAAAAGTTCTTCGAGGATCAGGGTATCCATGATCTGGTGATGTTTCCATAGAACCATCAGAACGACGATTTTCAATTTGGAAAGCGTGACCGCCTGCTCCGGAAGCATCATGGCCCTCTCAATGACCCATTCTCGTGTCTGGGGAGACAAAACCCCGGCGTTTTCCAGAAAAAACAGAAAGCCGCGACATTCCGTATCGAGTTTTCCCGTTTCATCTTCAGCAAAGCAACGGATCGAATCCGGTGCGGCGGATAGCACAGGAAGGTTGTTTTCCTTCGCTTCATGCAACGCATCGAGCCACTGCAGCGCTTCGTGGATATCGTCATCCTCAAAGCCGGCTGCCGACAGCTTCAGGGCAAGTTGTTCGGGATCGAGATCGGCGTGAAAGAAGTTTTCGAAGAGAAAGACGAGGATGTCGAACATGGTCGTCAGATGGGTCTGTTCAAGAACCGATGCGCTGAAAGCGCCCTCCTGGCAGGTTGGCAATCCGGCCTGTCATTTCCAGTTGCAACAGAATGGCGTATAGCCTGTCTGTCGTCAAGCCGGAACGTGAAACCAGCGTATCCATATCACAGGCATCAAAACCAAGGCAGTCAAGCAAGGTCTGCTCTTCATTTGAGGGGGGGCTGGCAGCGGTTACATGATTTGGCTGGCTGAATGAGACGTTCAGCTCTTCGAGAATATCCCGGACATCGTCCACCAGTTTGGCACCTTGCTTGATCAGCCTGTGACACCCTTTTGACAGGGGGGAATGGATGGATCCCGGGATGGCGAAGACTTCCCGGCCCTGCTCACCCGCCTGCCTGGCCGTGATAAGCGATCCGCTGCGCTCGGCCGCCTCGATGACCAGGCAGCCGAGCGCCATTCCGGAAATGATGCGATTGCGTCTGGGGAAATTTTCCTTGAGCGGAGGTGTTGTCAGGGGGAATTCGCTGATGATCACCCCGTTTTGTGCGATGTCCCGTGCCAGTGCCTGGTTGCTTGCCGGATAAATGCGGTCAATTCCCGTTCCTACGACAGCAACCGTCGAGCCTTTGCCGCGCAGCCCCCCGAGGTGGGCGGCGGCATCGATGCCGAGAGCCAATCCGCTGATGATCGTCAGGCCGTTGTTGGCGAGCTCTTCGGCAAATGCGGTGGCGTTCGACCTTCCCTGCGGCGTGGCGTTGCGCGAACCGACGATGGCCAGTGCGGGCATGTTGAGCAGTTCAACCCGACCCTTGACGTACAGGAGGGTAGGCGGGTCCGCAGTTTCCAGGAGTTTCTGTGGATACGCCGGATCCGCGAGCGTCAATAGGTGATTGCCGGGTTGACTGGCCCAGGCAAGGGCCGCTTCGACGCCTTCCGTTTCGTACGAGAGCAAGCGTTCTGCCTGAGCGGGAGGGATCGTTTGTCCCAGGGTGCCGGGACTGGAAGAGAAAATCTGTTCAGGCAGGCCGTGAGCGGCCAGCAGTTTGCGTTGTGTCTCGCCGCCGATGCCCGGGATGAGTGTCAGGCGCAGCCAGGCGGCGAGGTCACATGAAGGAGTCGTCAATTAGCGGGTGTGCGTACGATATCCGAGACCTTGACCGGCCTGGAGACATCCATCACCAGTGCGTAGGCAATGTGGTCGAAGACGCGGAACACAAAAACCAGGCCAAATTTTTCGTCAGGAAGGTTGATGGGTGTGGTTTCCCCTTCCGTGCCTTCACGGTAGTTACGCACCCCTCCCTTGCGATAGATGGACAGTATATGTCCGATTTCCAGACCGTCATTCCTGCCGCGATTGAGCGTCACGATGGAGTGGCGGCCGGTTTCCTGGACGCCACCATAGATCGCCGCAACCTGACCTTCAATCTGTCTGTCAGGCGAATGGGGCATGTAGCTGATGACTTCAGGTCGCGAAGCAGGTGCCAAGCGATCGTTGGGGCCGATTTCCTGGACAGCCTTGACGATTTCAATGGTTGCCGGCTCTCCGGGCGCAATCAGTTTGGCCGAGCCCAGATAGAAAGCCTCGTAGGCGATGGGCTGCTGCGTCTGCGGATCCATGATGGGTTTGGCGGGCCGGAAGATCAGCCATTGCTGTGCATCGCCCTTCAGGCCGCTGACATAGGCACGACCTCCCGTGCCGAGATTCAGCCGGTCTTCTTGTGTCGCGACAATCTTCGGTGCATCTTTCAGGCCGTTTTCGTCAACAACTTGCGGGCGCGACAGGAAAGGCTCGATGGCATTGGATGGAATACTCGGAATCGCCTGGGAAAGCTCTTCGGAGTAAACCGTAGGAGAAAGCCTGACATTCTCGACCCGCAGCCGCGGCGTCTTGCCGCTTCGATCCAGTACCAGTACCTGGCCAGGATAGATACGGTGCGGATTTTTGACTTGCTGTTTGTTCATGCGCCAGAGTTCGGGCCACCGATACGGCTCCTGCAGGAATTTGCCTGAAATCCCCCAAAGGGTGTCGCCACGGACGACAACATGACGATCGGGTGCAGTATTCGCCAACTGAAGTGGTTTGGCCTCTTCAGCCAGGACGCAAGCGGTTGAAAAACTTAAAAGCAGCGCAGATATAATACGAATCATTGTCTAGGCCTCGCGCAAGGTTCCCGAGCCAGGAACATCTGTCATCTCGGGATATTTTTATTTGACTCTTGGACCCCGATTCTCGTCAAAGTCTAGCACGCTGGGCTTGACTTTTACAAATCTGGATTAATTGTCGCATCTAATTATTTAAATCTGCAAGCTTTTTATGGCTCTATTGCCGATTCTTCGCTATCCCGATCCACGCCTGCACAAAAAAGCGGCCAGCGTCGAGCAGATCGATGAAGGGATTCGCCGGCTTGTCAGGGACATGGCCGAAACCATGTACGAAGCGCCCGGTATTGGTCTTGCGGCAACCCAGGTCGATGTTCATCTGCGTGTGATCGTCATCGACATTTCCGAAGACAAATCCGATTTGATCGCCTTGATCAATCCGGAAATTCTTGTCCGTTCCGGTGAGCAAACCTGTGAAGAGGGTTGTCTGTCCGTTCCCGGTGTCTATGAAAAAGTCACGCGCAGCGCCGCGGTCCGCGTACAGGCCCTCAATCCGGAAGGGGAAGCGTTCACGCTGGAGGCCGATGGCTTGCTGGCCGTGTGCATTCAGCATGAAATCGATCACCTCGAAGGCAAGGTTTTCGTGGAGCATCTGTCACAGCTCAAGCAAGGCCGTATCAAGGCCAGGCTCGCCAAACAGGCCCGCATAACGGCGTAGTCCGTATCCTGATGCGCATCGTTTTTGCGGGTACTCCGGTCTTTGCGGCGCAAGCCCTGTCAGCACTTCTGGATGCCGGCCAGCAGATCGCCCTGGTGCTGACCCAGCCTGACCGGCCGGCGGGCCGCGGTCTTTCCAATCAGTCCAGCCCGGTCAAGCAGCTTGCGCTCGAACACGGACTGCCCCTGTATCAGCCTGTCTCGCTGAAATCGCCCGAAGCCGGCCAGCTCATTTCCGGAGTCCGGCCGGACATCATGATCGTTGCTGCATACGGATTGATCCTGCCACAGGCCATACTGGATATTCCACGCCATGGCTGCCTGAACATTCACGCCTCTTTGCTGCCACGCTGGCGTGGTGCAGCACCGATTCAGCGCGCCATCCTGGCAGGTGATGTCGAGACGGGTGTCACGCTCATGCGGATGGAAGCCGGGCTTGATACCGGGCCGATGTTACTCAAGGAGCACTTGCCGATCGCCGCTACCGACACCGCCGGGAGTTTGCACGACAAATTGGCGGCACTCGGTGCGCGCATGATCGTCAAAGCCCTGCCCCGGCTGGAGGACGGCGCACTCGTTGAGCAGCCTCAGCCACTGGAAGGCATCACCCATGCCGCCAAGCTGGACAAGGCCGAAGCCGTGCTCGACTGGCGGCGGCCGGCCGGGCAGCTGGATCGGACAATACGCGCATTCAACCCCTCTCCCGGTGCCGTGACGCGGATCGCCGGCCAGGCCGTGAAGATCTGGTCGGCAGAAATCACGTCCGGGGCGGGAGAACCCGGACGCATCCTCGCGGCGAGCGCCGCTGGTATCGTTGTCGCCTGTGCACAGGGTGCCCTGCGTTTGACTGAATTACAGAAGGCCGGCGGCAAGCGCCTGCCGGCAGCGGATTTCCTGCGTGGTTTTCCTCTCGAGGCAGGCTGCCGCTTTGATTTTCCGGAAGATTGAATTTCTCCGGACTTCCCCCATCTAATTCCCGCTTTGATCATTTGGAGGTTACAACGCATGTTCGGTAACTGGCTGAAAACAACGATTCTCATGGCCGGCATCCTGGCGCTCTTTACAGCAGTGGGAGGGGCCATCGGTGGTGCCCAGGGCATGCTCATTGCCTTTCTCATCGGTGCCGGGATGAATTTCTTCGCCTACTGGTTTTCCGACAAGATGGTGCTGCGCATGTATAACGCGCAGGAAGTGGATGCCTCTTCCTCGCCCTATCTCTATAACATGGTGCAGGAGCTTGCCGGGCGTGCCCGGATCCCGATGCCACGCGTCTATATCATCGATGAGATGCAGCCGAACGCCTTTGCCACTGGCCGCAATCCCGACCATGCCGCAGTGGCGGCCACCACCGGCATATTGAAAATGCTCAGTGAGCGCGAATTGCGCGGTGTCATGGCGCATGAACTGTCACACGTCAAGCACCGCGACATCCTCATCTCGACGATTTCCGCGACGGTGGCCGGTGCCATCTCGTCGCTGGCCCAGTTCGGTATGCTCTTTGGCGGCTCGCGCAGCGATGAGCGCCCGAATCCTGTCGTCACGATTGTCGTCATGCTGCTTGCGCCCATCGCCGCCATGCTGATCCAGATGGCCATTTCGCGCGCCCGGGAATTTGAAGCCGACCGCGGCGGCGCCGAAGTCTCCGGGGATCCGCTTGCACTGGCGGATGCCTTGGCGAAAATCGATGCCTATGCCCGCCGTATTCCCATGGAAACGGCGCAGATGCACCCCGAGACGGCGCAGATGATGATCATGAATCCGCTTTCGGCGGATGGATTGAAGGGCCTGTTCAGCACCCATCCGCCGACTGAAGAGCGCATCGCACGGCTGCACGCGCTGGCCTGACTCAGGTCACGCGGAAATTCTTGAACTGCCAGGGATCGTTGCGGTCAATGTCCTCGGCAAACAGTTGTCCGCGCCCTTGCAGCGGCGTCCAGTCACTGTATTCACCGACGACAGTCCCAAGATAAGGCCGGATGAAATCCATGATCGTGGCGTGATCCAGATCCTCGGGCTCGACGACGCCACGTTCCGGGTTCTGTAGTGCCCAGATGACGCCGGCCACCACCGGTGCGGTCACCTGCAGGCTGGTTGCGCTGTTGTGAGGCGCCAGCCTGCGCGCCTCGCCAATGGCCAGTCGCGAGCCGTACCAATAGGCACCCTTCTCATGACCCATCAGCAACACACCCAGCTCATCGATGCCGGAGACAATTTCGTCCTTCACCAGCCGGTGTGAGGGTTGCATCCGCCAGTTGCGTCCGGCCAGCTCATGCATCGACTGTACGGCATCGTCGCAGGGATGGTAGGCGTAATGCACGGTCGGGCGATACTGCGGGCTGTCGTGCGGTCCGAGGGTGAGAAAGTCGGCGAGGGAAATTGATTCGCTATGAGTGATCAAAAATCCGTGGATCGGCCCTGCCAGCGGCGTCCAGGTGCGCACTTGCGTGCTGGCGCCGGGGCGGGAAAGATAAATGGCGGCTCCGCAGCCATTGGCATGGCGATGGCCATCGGCGGGAAAATGGCGTTCGTGGCAACCCCAGCCCAGTTCGGTGGGCTGGCAGCCTTCGGCGATAAAGCCTTCCACGGACCAGGTATTGACGAACTCCCCGGGCGCCTTGCGCGGCTCGGCCACCTGGGTGTCGCGTTCGGCGACATGAATGACCCTGACGTTCAGGGATTGCGCCAGCTGTGCCCAGCCGACCCGATTGGTTGGAACAGGGCTTGGATGGCCCGTATCGCGGGCCAGATTGAGCAAGGCTTCCTTGGCGAGATGGGAGACCATGCCCGGATTGGCTCCGTGGGTGATCACCGCCGTGGGTCTGCCCGGATGTTTGAGTGCCAGGGCGGTTTCGCGCATGGCGTAGTTGGTGCGCAACTCCGGTGCGAGCGAGGGATCGGTGTACCCCCCCGGCCAGGGTTCGATGCAGGTGTCGACGTACAGTGCCCCGAGTGATTGACACAGACCGATCAGTGCGATGCTGGAGACATCGGTGGAGCAGTTGATGAGAACATCGCCGCAGCCAAGGCGGGGTTCGAGCAGGCTGCGATAATTCTCCGGAGTGAGCGCGGTATTGTGGAAGGCGATGGCGTATTCAGCGGCAACTGTACGGCCATTCTCGTCTGCGGTAATGATGGTGATCTGTTCAGGACTCATCTCGATGTGCCGCAGCAGCAAAGGCAAGGTTCCCTGGCCGATCGAGCCGAAGCCCACCATGACCATGCGGCCCGTAAAGGCCAGTACTTTACGATTGTCCACCAATTTTTATCCCCTAAAAGCCTTTCTGCTGCCCCAAGGACGGCATGGTTGATTTATGATGTAAGGCTCAGAAGAATAAAGAAATTTTGCCAAAAAGGCAATGCTTCGCAGGAGCTTGGTATGGCACGAGGTGGCAACGGGATCGATTACAGCAGGGAGATGAATCTCCACGACTCGCCCGCCCTGCGCCTGTTGTTCTGGGCGCTGGGTGTGCTGTGCGTCCTGCTGGGCATTGTCGGCGCCCTGCTGCCGGTGCTGCCCACCACTCCTTTCATGTTGCTCGCCGCCGCCTGTTTTGCGCGTGCCTCCACCCGTTTCTACAACTGGCTGCTCAATAATGCGATCTTCGGTCCGACCATCCTCGAGTGGCGGCGGTACCGCAGCCTGCCCTGGCGCGTGAAGCTCACCGCGATTGTGCTGATGGCGACCACGTTGAGCGTTTCCATCATTTTTTTCGTACCCTGGCCGCAACTGCAGTGGGCACTGGCTGTTTTCGGCCTGCTGCTGGCGTTTTTCCTCTATCGCATTCCCTCGCGCGATCGCGCGCCGGGCCGAACGCCCGGGCAATGAAATTTCCCGAAAAGGAGCCATCCATGCAAGCCTGCAAAGTTTTTGCCAGAATCGAGCCGTCCGGAAAATTGACGGTGGACGACCTGCCCTTTGCGCCCGGAACACTGGTTGAAGTGCTGGTCTGTGATGCCGAGCTGAGCAAGGCCGAGCGCGACCGTATGGAGAACGACACGGCTGCAGTCAAGACGCAGGCACCCAGGGCAAGCACACCTGCCGTGCCGAGGACGGCGGTTCGTGAAGACGATATCGAGGCCCGGCTCGAAGCGATGCGCGGGGCAAAGCCGGTTTAAAATCATGCAACCGTAGACAGGCCGTGACCATGGGCGCGCACGAACCGCACCGCGCGCATGGCATGCGGCCAGACTCAGCCCGGGAAGCGTGTTGTCGGGCACCATCAGGGAGGTTCCAATGAAACAGGGATGGTTCTTTGTGCTGGCTTTGGTTTGTGGGAATACGCTTGCCCAGATCGAAGTCAAGGAGTTGCCGACACGTCCAGGTGTCACTATCCGCTTTATTTATGCCAAGGCGGAAAACCCGGTGGCAAATGCCATCCTGTTCCAGGGCGGTCAGGGCAACATCGGCATTTTTCCCAATGGCTCGGTGCGTGTCGAGAATTTTCTCTCCGGGGGCGCCGCGCGCTTCACACAAAACGGCATCTCCGTGGCCATCATCGACGTACCCTCGGATCGGCGCAGCCTGGACGATTTTCGTCACACACCGGAACACGCGCAAGATGCCGAGGCCGTCATCGCCTTCCTGCGCCAGCAAAACAGGCTACCGGTCTGGGCCATCGGCACCAGTAACGGCTCCTTGTCAGCCGCAACCACCGCCGTGCTGCTCAAGGAACGCGGCCCGGATGGCATCGTGCTGACATCATCGACGACCCGAAAGCCGGTGCCCGCCGCCCAACCCGTGACAGACGCGGCACTCGACCAGATCACGGTGCCCGTGCTGTTCGTCCACCACAAGGACGACGCCTGCCGTGTGACGCCCTACGGTGCCATCCCCCGCATCATGGCATCCATGAAACAAGCCAAGGTTGTCGATCTGATCAGCGTTGAGGGTGGCGAGAACCGTGGCAACCCCTGCCATTCCGGCTACCACCAGTATCTCGGTATTGAGGCAATGGTTACGCAACAGATCGCGGACTGGATCAAACGCTACCAATCGCAGGGGAAAACGGGCTCAGGCGCGTGAATGGGCAACACCCGTTCGCCGACCAAAGTCAGTCCCCGCAAGACGGCGCCAGGCTTGGTCACCCGGCGCCGATTCAGCGTTGCGCGGGCAGCCAGGCGCCGAGGGCCTGTTCGGCATGTGTTACCCAGTGCTTGTTGGCGGCAGGACTGGCCGGGCTCGGATGCAACAGATAGTGCACCGGTAATTTCTCACCCACCACATCGCGTGCGCGCTGCTCGGCGTAGCGGCCAAAGGCCACCACGGCGCGCGGTTGTAATAATTCCAGACCTTGCCTGAGTGCCTGCGTACATAACGCATCGAGCGCCTGCTGCTCGTCGGCCTTCAATGCGGACGGGATCAGATTGCGCCCGTTGGCAAGAAACAGCAGCGGGCAATAATTCCAGACGAAAAAGCGGTCGAAGAACTGCTCGGGGGTGCCGACGCGCTCGCGTGCCCAGCCCCACAGCCGTTTGCCGCTGCCCTCCTCACGCGGGCAGGCCATGCCGAGAATCGGATATTTCGGATGCTGTTCGGGTAGCGTATGGGCGAGTCGCGTCTCGATGCGGAACCATTCGCGCACCGAGGAGATGTTGCCAAAGGGCACACCGGTCTGCGCCATGCCCCAGGGACCCGGATTCATCCCCAGCAGGAGTACGCGCCCCGTCTTGCTGCCAAAGCGTTCCAGATACTGGCGGTAGCCGTCCCAGGCGTACTGCAGCGGATTGTAGACGTGGCTGGGCGTGCGCCAGTCAAGCAAATCCAGGTCGTGCGCGAGCGTGCGCATCAAGTGCACAAGCGGGGATGCCGGAGGGCTTGTGCGGGAGCTCATCGGTTTTGATCGATCGGACATGGTGCGGATTGTAAGACAGGCGTTCCTCAAACCGGTGCCTCTCCTCGACGCGGTGTGCCTGGCTGCCCGTCCCGGGCATCTGCGATTACAATCATTCCTGTCCGGAACATCCAAAACCAAAGGAGGGCGCAGTGAAACTCGCGAATCTGGTGCGTGTGACCGCAGTTTTTTGCCTGTTGTTGTTTGCCCTGGGCGCGAGTGCCGAACCGGGTACGCTGGCCAGGATCAAGAAGAGCGGCACGATCAAGCTGGGTTATCGCGAGGCCTCGATTCCGTTCTCCTATATTGGTGACAACGGCCGGCCAGCCGGCTATTCCGTCGATCTGTGCCAGCATGTGGCGAAGAGCGTGCAGCAGCAGCTGGGGCTGTCCGACCTGAAAATGCGCTGGGTACTGGTGACACCTGCCAACCGCATCGAGAAGCTGAAGAAAGGCGAGATCGACCTTGAATGTGGCTCGACGACAAACTCGCTGTCACGCCACGAGCAGGTGTCGTTCAGCCTGCTGACATTTGCCGATGGTGCCTCCTTGCTCTTCAAAGCCGATGCCGGCCTGCACGGACTGGCCGACATGAACGGGCGCAAGATCGGTGTCGTGCCGGGCACGACCACGGAGCCCTACCTGAAGCAGGCCATCGGGCGTGCCGGCGTAAAGGCGGAAGTGGTCACGCTGAAAGAACACGCCGAGGGTCTGCGCGCCGTGATGGAAGGCAGGATCGACGCCTATGCTTCGGACCGCGTCATCCTCGTCGGCCTTGTGCTCGGTTCAGGCAACCAGCAGACCCTGCGCATCTCGGACCAGCTCTTTTCCTACGAACCCTATGCGCTGATGTTGCGCCGTAACGATGCGGCCTTCCGCCTCGCCGTTGACCGCGAACTGGCGCGGCTGTACCGGACTGAAGAGATTTATCCGATCTACGAGCGCTGGCTTGGCGTGCTCGGCCCCGCCGGCCCGCTGTTGAAGTCGATGTATTTCATCAACGGCCTGCCGGAGTGAGGCCGGCAGCCGGCGCGCCGTCGACGAAGAGCGTCAGCGAGCCGGCTGCCAGCGGCGTCCATGTCTCGTTGTCGGTAAGGGGTGCGGTGGCGATGAGGGCGACGCGATCCTGCGCCGTGGTGAGCTCGCTGAAATCGACCGAGAGATCCTGATCCTTCAGGTGGGCGACGGCAAAGGGAGCCTGGCGCACGATGTAGGCGAGGTTCGTCGAGCAGTGGGCGAACAGCCCGGCGCCGTTGGAGAGCAGGAAATTGAATTCGCCGTAGCGGGCGAGATCGAAAGTCAGCTCTCGCAACACGGCGTGCAGTTCCTCCTGCGTGGGCAGGACGGCGCAGCGGGCGCGCAGATTCTGCAGCAGCCAGCAAAAGGCGTGTTCGCTGTCGGTGTTGCCCACCGGCAGAAAGCTGCCGTCGAGTGCCGGCTTAAAATCCTTCAGGTTGCCGTTGTGGGCGAAAATCCAGTAGCGTCCCCACAACTCGCGCATGAACGGATGCGTGTTCTCCAGCGCGATTTCACCCTGCGTCGCCTTGCGGATATGAGCGATGACGTTCGTTGAGCGGATCGGATACTTGCGCACCAGTTCGGCCACCGGTGAATCGATGGTGGCACGCGCATCGAGAAACAGGCGACAACCGCTGCCTTCGAAAAAAGCGATGCCCCAGCCGTCGCGGTGCACGTCGGTGAGTCCGCCCCGCGCCTGGAATCCCTCGAAAGAAAAACAGATGTCGGTGGGTGTGTTGCAATTCATACCGAGCAACTGGCACATCGTATTGGCCTCCCGGATCAGAGCTTTTCGGTCAGGGCAAGGCGGATGCCGATGGCGATGAACAATACGCCGGTGACGCGGTCGAGCCAGCGGCCCACGGCCGGACGTGCGCGCAGCCAGCCGCCCAGTGTGCCGGCGTAATAACCGATGGCGCTGAAGATGAGCACCGTCTGCAGCGAGAACAGCGTGCCGAAGAGCGCGGTTTGCAGTGCCGCGTTGCCGCGTGCAGGATCGACGAACTGTGGCAGAAAGGCGAGGAAGAACAGTGCCACCTTCGGGTTGATGGCATTGGCGATGAGGCCGCGCAGCAGATATGGGCGCAGGGCATTGCCGGCGCCGGGCGTCTCGTCCGCGGCGGTCAGGGTGGCGCCCGCACTTCTCAGTGCGCCGATGCCCAGCCAGATGAGATAGGCGGCGCCGGCGAGCTTCAATACGGTGAAGGCGGTTGCCGAGGCGGCGACAAGCGCGGTGACGCCGAGCGTTGCCCACAGCGTGTGGGTGAAGCAGCCGGCCGCGCAGCCCAGACCGAAGCCGATGCCGGCACGTCGCCCGCGCGAGAGACCAAGACTCAGCACGAAGAGATTGTCCGGGCCGGGGGCAAGCGTGATGAGCGCGGCGGCGGCAAGAAAACCGGCAATCTGCAGGAAGGTCAGTTCAAGCATGGGGTGTGCCTTTTTCCAGAATCATAGAATTACCCGTTCGATGCCGCCGGCGTTGGCGCGCGCGATGTACTCTTCCATCCAGCGCTCGCCGAGCAGGTGGCGCGCCAGCTCGACGACGATGTAATCGGCATCGGTGCCGGTGTCCTCGTCGTAGCGGTGCAGGCCCTGCAGGCAGGATGGACAGGAGGTGAGGATCTTCACCTGGCCTTGGCCGGAAAGGCGTGCGATGTCGCGCTCGATCTCTTCCTGCTTCCTGAAGCGCACCTGTGTCGACACGTCGGGGCGCGCCACCGCCAGTGTGCCCGATTCGCCGCAGCAGCGGTCGTTCAGGGCAACGGGCGCACCGAGCAGTTGGCGGGCGACCTGCGTGCCGTTGTAGACTTTCATCGGATCGTGGCAAGGCTGGTGATAGAGGTAGCGTGTGCCGCCCGCCGCATCGATCTTCACCCCCTTTTCCATCAGGTATTCGTGGATGTCGAGCAGGCGGCAGCCGGGGAAAATCTTGTCGAATTCATACTGCTGGAGCTGATCCATGCAGGTGCCGCAGGAGACGATCACCGTCTTGATGTCCAGATAGTTGAGCGTGTTGGCAACGCGGTGAAACAGCACGCGGTTGTCGGTGGTGATCTTCTGTCCGAGATCGGCGTCGCCGGCGGCATTCTGCGGGTAGCCGCAGCACAGGTAGCCGGGCGGCAGCACGCACTGCACGCCGAGCTCGAAGAGCATCGCCTGCGTGGCCAGTCCGACCTGCGAGAAAAGGCGCTCCGAACCGCAACCCGGGAAGTAGAAGACGGCTTCGCTTTCCTCGGCCGGTTTTTGCGGATTGCGGATCACCGGCACGATGGTCGAATCCTCGATGTCGAGCAGCGCGCGCGAGGTGCGCTGCGGCAGCTTGCCCGGCATCGGCCGGTTGATGAAATGGATCACCTGCGTTTTCACCGGCGGGCTGCCGAGCGTGGCCGCCGGCTGGCGCTTGCTGCGCGCGGCCAGTCCCGTCCATTTGGCGAAGCGGTAGCCCAGGCGCTGCGCCTTGTAGCCCCACTCGATCATGGCCTTGCGCATCAGCTTGATCGTGGCCGGGTCCTTGATCGTGAGGAAGGCCATCGCCGCCGCCTTGGCCGGCACGAATTTCTTCTTGCCCTGTTCGCGCAGGAAGTTGCGCATGGCGACGGACACATCACCGTAGTCGATGTCGACCGGACAGGGATTGAGGCAGCGATGACAGATGGTGCAGTGATCGGCGATGTCGTTGAATTCGTCGAAGTGCTTGAGGCTGATGCCGCGCCGCGTCTGTTCTTCGTAGAGAAAGGCTTCGATCAGCAGCCCGGTGCCGAGGATCTTGTTGCGTGGCGAGTAGAGAAGATTTGCGCGCGGCACGTGTGTCGAGCAGACCGGTTTGCATTTGCCGCAGCGCAGGCAGTCCTTGATCATGTTCGAGATGTGGCCGATCTCGGACTGTTCGAGGATGAGCGACTCGACGCCGAGCAGGCTGAAGCTGGGCGTGTAGGCGTTCGTCAGATTGGCGCCGGGCAGCAGCTTGCCACGGTTGAAGTGACCATCCGGGTCGATGCGCCGTTTGTAGTCGATGAAGGGGGCAATCTCCTCGGCGGCAAGGTAATCGAATTTGGTGATGCCGATGCCGTGCTCGCCGGAGATGACGCCACCCAGCGATTTGGCCAGCGCCATGATGCGCTCGACGGCGGCGTTTGCCTCCTGCAGTGCTTCGTAGTGATCGGAGTTGACGGGCAGATTGGTGTGCACATTGCCGTCACCGGCGTGCATGTGCAGGGCGATGAAGACGCGCCCGCGCAGCACTTCCTGGTGCACGCTCGAGAAGCGTGCGCGCAGCGGCTCGAAGAGCACACCGTCGAAAATGTCATCGAGCTGCGGCTGGAGCTCCGCCTTCCACGACACGCGTACCGAATGGTCCTGCAGACGATGGAACAATGTCGGCTGCCCGGCCTGATTGGCCAGTTCGCCAGCGACCACGCCGTAGTGCGGGAACTGACTTTGTGCCTGGGCGAGCGGCAGGTCGAGATGCCCGAGCAGCCAGTGCCAGCGCGCACGCACCGTGGCGAGGTGTTCGAGGGCGCGCGTGCGCCGCTCGCCGATCAGCGTTTCGGCATCGAGGCCGGCTTCGAGGCTGCGCAGCGGCAGCTCGCCGCGCAGCAATGTGTCGAGCGCCTCGCACAGGCGCAGCTTGTTCCTGATCGACAGCTCGATGTTGATGCGCTCGATGCCGTCACAGTAGTCGCCCATGCGCGGCAGGGGGATCACCACGTCTTCGTTGATCTTGAAGGCGTTGGTGTGGCGCGAGATGGCGGCAGTGCGCCCGCGGTCGAGCCAGAAGGTCTTGCGCGTCTCGGCGCTGGTGGCGATGAAGCCCTCGCCGCCGCGGCTGTTGGCGATCCTCACCACTTCGGAGGCGGCGCGCATGATGGCGTTTTCGTCTTCGCCGACGATGTCACCGAGCAGCACCATCTTTGGCCGGCCGTGGCGGCGCGCCTTGGTGGTATAGCCGACCGCGCGCACATAGCGCTCGTCGAGGTGTTCGAGGCCGGCGAGGATGGCCCCGTCCGGGCGTTGTCCGAGATAATCCTTGATCTCGACGATGGCCGGCACCGCCTCGCGCACCTGGCCGAAAAATTCGAGGCAGACGGTGCGTGTCACCGGCGGCATGCGGTGCAGGATGAAGCGCGCCGAGGTGATGATGCCGTCGCAGCCTTCCTTTTGCACGCCCGGGAGTCCGGCGAGGAACTTGTCGGTGACGTCCTTGCCCAGTCCGCTCTTGCGAAAACGGCTGCCGGGGATTTCCAGTGTTTCCTCACCGAGCAGCCGGCCGCTTTCGGCGTCGCTGCGGCGCACGCGAAACTTCGCCAGCGCCTGATCGTGTATCTTGCCCAGGTTGTGGCCGATGCGTTCGACTTCCAGCCAGTGGCCATCGACGTCCACCATCTTCCATGAAGCGAGGTTGTCGAGCGCCGTGCCCCACAGCACGGCTTTTTTGCCACCGGCGTTCATGGCGATGTTGCCACCGATGCACGAAGCGTCCGCCGAGGTCGGATCGACGGCGAAGACGAGGCCGGCGCCCTCGGCCGCCTCCATCACGCGCCGCGTTACCGCACCGGCGCCGCACTGGACGGTGGCATAGGGCTGATCGCAGCCGGGCAGAGTCAGCGTTTGTGGTGCGGCGATGCGGTCGAGTTTTTCGGTATTGATCACCGCCGAGCGTGCATCGAGCGGTATGGCGCCACCGGTATAGCCGGTGCCCCCTCCGCGCGCGATGATGGTCAGGCCGAGCGCGATGCAGGTTTTCACGAGGCCGGAGATTTCTTCTTCGCTGTCGGGGCAGAGCACGACGAAGGGATATTCGACGCGCCAGTCGGTGGCGTCGGTGACATGCGAGACGCGCGCAAGGCCGTCAAAGCAGATGTTGTCGCGCCGTGTGTGCCGCACGAGTGCCTGGCGCACTTTTTCGCGCAGGGCGGCGGTTTCGGCAAAGCGGGTGGCAAAGCGGACGACGCACTGATGGGCGGCCTGCAGCAGTTCGGCGACTGCCTCGTTGCCCTGGCGGCGTTTCTCGACTTCGGCGAGACGGTGGCGCAGTGCGCCAATCAGCGCTTCGCGCCGTTCGCGGCTGGCGAGCAGGTCGTCCTCGATGAACGGATTGCGCTCGACCACCCAGATGTCGCCCAGCACCTCGTAGAGCATGCGCGCCGAGCGGCCGGTGATGCGCTCGCTGCGCAAGCGGTCAAGGATTTCCCAGGCGCGTGCGCCGAGCAGGCGCAGGACGATCTCGCGATCGGAAAACGAAGTGTAGTTGTAGGGAATTTCGCGCAGACGGGCGTTCATGCGGGTGGAGGCAGGCAGGCCGGCAAAGCGCAGATTCTAGCCTGTCGGCGCAGGCCGGGGGCCGCAGCGCAATCCGGACTTGATGCGGGTCAACGAGGGCTGTACGGCATAAAACCCTGCTGTTTGCAGGTATAGGCGCCGTCCTGCGGGGACTGACTTTTGCCCTGGAGCGGGACGGCGCAAGGGAAGATCAGAGTTCCGGCGTATCCACCTCGTCGGGATCGACGTCCGGGTCGAGCTCGGGCGGATAACGTTCCATGTATTCGCGTAACAGTGTCTGATGTTCGTCTTCTTCCTGGCGCAGTGCTTCGAAAAGCTTGCGCACCTCGGCGTTTTGAATGCTCCAGAGCGCCTGATCAAAAAAATCGTAGGCCTTGATTTCCGATTCGAGGGCGATTTCCATGGCGTGGCGGGGTGACATGAACGGGCGCGGGCTGTTCAGCTCGGGCGCCTCGATGTCCTCGATCAGATCGCGGTCGATGCGCACCGGCGCATCCTGGAAGAGCTGGCGGCGAAAGTCGGCGAGCTCGCGGCCATGACGGTGCTCGTTTTGCGACATCTGGCGAAAAAAACTCGCAGCGTCTTCGGGATAGCGTTCGCCGAGCTGGTCGGCAAACAGTTCGTAGCGCTCCTCGGCCTCCTTTTCCATGAGGATGGCAAGGTCGAGTGCATCTTGCAGATCGAGCGTGCTGAAATCGATTTTTTGTGCCATGACCGCCTCCATGTCCCGGTGTGCTTGCGGCAGGGTGCAACGAAACTGTTTCAATCCTGCGTAAATCAGTATTGCAGATTTTTGCAGCAAGCCCAAGGCCGGGCCTGTCAATTTCGCTGCACCCGGCACCGGCTGCGGTCTTGCAGCCGGCCGGGCATGGAGGTTACGCGCTTGCCTGCGCGCTCAGTTGAACAGCCAGGGCTGGGCGGCTTTGTGCCGCGCTTCGAAGGCGCGGATCTCGTCGGCGTGTTCGAGGGTCAGGCCGATCTCGTCGAGCCCCTTGAGCATGCAGTCCTTGCGGTGCGGCGTGATGTCGAACTGGAACCACTCGCCGGCCGGATTGCGCACCGTCTGTGTCTCCAGGTCGACGCGCAGACGGTAGCCCTTCCGGGCGAAACACTCGCGGAAGAGCTGATCGACGATCCCGTGCGAGGCGACGATCGGCAGGACGCCGTTCTTGTAGCAGTTGTTGAAGAAGATGTCGGCGAAGGACGGCGCGATGATGACGCGAAAGCCATAGTCCTCGATCGCCCAGGGCGCGTGCTCGCGGCTCGAGCCACAGCCGAAGTTGTCGCGTGCGAGAAGCACCTGCGCCCCCTGGTAGCGCGGCTGGTTGAGGATGAATTCCTTTTTCAGCGGGCGCTTGCTGCAATCCATGTCCGGTTCGCCGATGTCGGCGTAACGCCACTCGTCGAACAGATACGGGCCGAAGCCGGAGCGCTTGATCGATTTCAGGAACTGCTTCGGAATGATGGCGTCGGTGTCGACATTGGCGCGATCGAGCGGGCAGACGAGACCATCGAGGTATTGAAAGGGCTTCATGTTCAGAGACTCCGGATGTCGACGAAATGACCGGCGATGGCGGCAGCAGCGGCCATCTCGGGACTGACGAGGTGGGTGCGTCCGCCCGCGCCCTGGCGTCCCTCGAAATTGCGGTTGGAGGTGGAGGCGCAGCGCTCGCCCGGTTCGAGACGGTCGGCATTCATCGCCAGGCACATCGAACAGCCCGGTTCGCGCCATTCGAAACCCGCCTCGATGAAAACCCTGTCCAGTCCCTCGGCCTCGGCCTGGCGCTTGACCTGGCCGGAGCCGGGCACCACCAGCACCTGGCGGACGTTGGCGGCCTTTTTGCGGCCCCGGGTGAATTGCGCCGCAGCGCGCAGATCCTCGATGCGCGCATTGGTGCACGAGCCGATGAACACCTTGTCGATGCGGATCTCCTCGATGGGCGTGCCGGCCTGCAATCCCATGTAGGCGAGTGCGCGTTCGATGGCGGCGCGTTTTTGTGCGTCCTTTTCGCGCGCCGGATCGGGCACGCGGCTGCCGACCGGCAGCACCTGCTCGGGCGAGGTGCCCCAGGTCACCTGCGGTTCGATGGCGGCGGCATCCAGATCGATGACGTCATCGAATTTCGCATCGGCATCCGATTGCAGCGTCTTCCAGTAAGCGACGGCCTTTGCCCAGCGTTCCCCTTTCGGTGCGAAGCGGCGTCCTTCGAGGTAGGCAAAGGTTTTCTCGTCCGCGGCGATGAGGCCGGCGCGTGCGCCGCCCTCGATGGTCATGTTGCACAAGGTCATGCGCCCTTCCATCGACAGGGCACGGATCGCGCTGCCGCCAAATTCGATGGCGTAGCCGGTACCGCCAGCCGTGCCGATGCGCCCGATGATCGCCAGGGCGATGTCCTTCGCCGTAACACCAGGACTGACTTTTCCATTCACGCGGATCAACATGCGTTTCGAACGCTTGGCCACCAGCGTCTGTGTGGCGAGCACGTGTTCCACTTCGGAGGTGCCGATGCCGAAGGCGAGTGCGCCGAAGGCACCGTGGGTCGAGGTGTGGCTGTCGCCGCACACCACCGTCATGCCCGGCAGTGTCGCGCCCTGCTCGGGGCCGACGACGTGGAGGATGCCCTGGTCCGCGTGCTTGAAGGGATAGTAGGCGAGCGCGCCGAACTCCCGGATGTTGGCATCGAGCGTATCGACCTGCTGGCGCGAGATCGGGTCCTTGATGCCCTCCTCCCAGCGATGAGTCGGCGTGTTGTGGTCGGGGTTGGCAACGATGCTGTCCTTGCGCCAGGCGCGGCGCCGGTTCAGGCGTAGCCCCTCGAAGGCCTGCGGACTGGTCACCTCGTGCATCAGGTGGCGGTCGATATAGAGCAGGCAGGTGCCGTCGGCTTCCTCGCGCACGAGATGCGACTCCCAGAGTTTGTCATACAGTGTCTTGCCGGACATGGCGGCTCCTTCAGGCGTTGGTATCGGAAGGTTGGTCGAAGGGCGATGGGAAGCCCGTTGCAGGAAAATGCTAACGACCCGTTTGTACCCTGACAAGGCGGGTAGTTATACTGGTATCAGCACTAACAGCCAGGAGTGTAGATGGACAGCCGTCGAAAGGAGCTGGGCGGATTTTTGCAGGCAATGCGCGGGCGCCAGGCGCCCGAAGCCCTGGGCTTTCCGGCCGGCAGCCGGCGGCGCACGCAAGGCCTGCGTCGCGAGGAAGTTGCGGTGCTCGCCGGCATCAGCCCGACCTGGTACACCTGGATCGAGCAAGGACGCGAAGTGAATGTCTCGGCCGATGCGCTCGGTCGCCTGGCACAGGCGCTGCACCTGACGCGCGGCGAGCGCGCCTACCTCTTCGAGCTGGCCGGGCGGCGCGATCCGCTCGGCCACGAGCATGAGGAGGATGCCGCATCGGCACTGCTCGTTGGTCTTCTCGAGGACGTCGCCATGCCGGCCTACATCATGGGTCGCGCCTGGGA
Source organism: uncultured Rhodocyclaceae bacterium (assembly GCA_964607005.1). Classification (GTDB taxonomy): domain Bacteria; phylum Pseudomonadota; class Gammaproteobacteria; order Burkholderiales; family Rhodocyclaceae; genus Desulfobacillus. The sequence continues at coordinate 9,826 of CAZSHO010000014.1, read as the reverse complement.
CATGCTTGCCTGGAACGAAGCGGCGGCGGCGCTGTTCGCCGGCTGGCTTGGCCAGCCGATCGGTGCGGGCAAGGTGCCCGCCGTGCGGCCGAACCTGCTGCGCTACGTTTTCCTCGATCCGCAGGCGCAGACGTTCATTGTCGACTGGGAGACGCGGGCGCGTCGCCTGGCGGCAGAGTTTCGCGCCGATTGCCGCACGCGTTTCGACGAGCCGCCGCTCGTGCGTCTGATCGAGGAACTCAAACAGGGCAGCGCCGAATTCTCCCGCTGCTGGAAACAGCACGATGTGCTCGAGCGTCAGGGCGGCCCGCGTGCCTTCCACCATCCGCAGTGGGGCCGGGTGACCTTCCAGCAGGTGACGCTGCGCCCGGTCGATCAGGAACACCTCAAGCTGGTGCTGCTCAAACCCGAGCGAAGCGCATCCATTCGCGCCAAACGGCGCCAGAAGGAAAATGGTCAATGACTGGTGAGGTGCAGGACAACCATGAGCGGGCCCCTCGTGCGTACTGCCCATGTAGGCGATGTTCAGAAAGAGTCGAAGCTGTTCCTGCTTTGATCTGGGCACGTGCAACGTGTCCCTCGTTGAGGTGGTCGCCAACCGTGACTGCGATCATCGCGTCCGCCATCGTGGCCGAGAGGACGGGCACCCCGGCGCGCGTCATCGCTGCAAACCCGATGCGCCCTTGTACTTAGCGACTGTCCGAGGTCCAGCGCAGCTGGAACTCCAGCTCCTGCTGACTGCCGCTGCGCTCGTGCTCGACGCTGAACGCGGCTGAAGCGGGGATGTACAGCCGCTCGCCCGCGACCTGGATGGTGAAAGCCTTCCCGGACTCGACGGCATCCGCAAAACGCCGCAGCTTTGCAACGAACTGGGCCCGGCTGTAGCTTTGTGTGAGATCGCGATTTGACATTGTTGCCTCCATGTGAGGTGAAACCGTGTATCAAACAGCCAGCATGTGTGCTGCTGCAGCCGGAGCGGCCGCGAGTGTCAATGGACGTTGGTGATCACCACGCTGGCGCCTTCCTTCTTCAGTTCGATGAAGGTCGGTTTGCCGGCCGCCTTGTCGACGAGGTACGTTTTTGGCACCTTGACGAAGCGCAGGTGGTAGGTCGTGGTGTGGCTTGAGGTGGCCTTCCCGCCGATCGCCGGCTTGCACCAGATCAGCAGGGACGAGGCGGCGCTGAACTGGATCGTATAGGCGTCGGCACAACCTTCCGGCGAGGCTTTCGGCTCGTGACGAAGGGTGCGCGTCTGATCGCTCGAGCGCTGAAAATCAGCTACTGCCGCCTCGATCTCGTAGGCGATGCGCGTGGCGCCGTCGGAACAGCCCAAAGTCAGTGCTGGCAGCACGGCGCAGGCCAGGGTGCGCAGGCCCGCACGGCGGGTGTGCGCGCGCATCCCTCAGCGCTCCTGCTCGCGCACCAGTTTGTACTCAATGGCGTCCACCAGCGCCTGCCAGGAGGCGTCGATGATGTCGGTGGAGACGCCGATGGTGGTCCAGCTCCCGTCGGAGTCGGAGGATTCGATGAGCACGCGCACCTTGGCGGCGGAAGCCTGTTTGGAATCGAGCACGCGCACCTTGTAGTCGGTGAGGCGGATCTGGCCGATGGCCGGATAGAAGCGCCCGAGCGCGCGGCGCAGCGCCTTGTCCAGTGCGTTGACCGGACCGTCGCCTTCGGCGGCGGTGATCTCGGTCTCGCTGCCGACGCGGATCTTGATCATCGCCGAGGAGTTGCTCGCTTCTCCGGAAGGCTCGTTCACCATCACCTTGAAATCAACCAGCTCGAAAAAGGGCGTGTATTGGCCGAGCATCTTGCGCACCACCAGCTCGAAGGACTGTTCGGCCGCCTCGAAGTGATAGCCCTCATGCTCGAGCTGCTTCAAGCGCTCGATGATCTTCTTTGTCTCGGGCGAATTCTTGCCGATGGCAGGGTCCACGGTCTGGATGCGCGCGAGCAGCGTGCTGCGCCCGGCCACTTCCGACATCAGCGTGCGCCGGCTGTTGCCGACCTGCTCGGGGTCGATGTGTTCGTAGGAGGCGGGGTTCTTCACCACGGCGTCGATGTGCATGCCGCCTTTGTGGGCGAAGGCATCCGCTCCGACATAGGCAGCTTTTTCGTTGAGCGGCATGTTGGCGATGTCGGACACCGCGCGCGCCACCGTGGTGAGCGTCGTCATGTTTTGCGGCGCGATGCACCCGAAGCCGAGCTTCAATTGCAGGTTGGGGATGATCGCGACCAGATTGGCGTTGCCGCAGCGCTCGCCGATGCCGTTGATGGTGCCCTGTACCTGTGCTGCGCCGGCCTGCACTGCGCGGATCGAATTGGCCACGGCCAGTTCGCAGTCGTTGTGACAGTGGATGCCCAGCGGCGTCTTGAAGCGTGCCGCGATCTCACGCGTGACCTCGAAAATCGTCTCGGGAAAGTTGCCGCCATTGGTGTCGCACAGCACCAGCCAGTCGGCGCCGGCGTCCGCCGCGGCCGTGAGGGTGGCGAGCGCATAGTCCGGGTTGGCGCGGTAGCCGTCGAAGAAGTGCTCGGCGTCGTAGACCACTTCCTTGCCCTGCTGTTTGAGATAGCGGAGGGTGTCGCCGATCATGGCGAGGTTTTCTTCCGGTCGGGTACGCAGGATTTCACTGACCTGGTAATCCCAGCTCTTGCCGAAGATGGCCACCGCATCGGTGGCGGCGGCGAGCAGCGAGCGCAGGTTGGCGTCCTCCTCGGCGCGGATGCCGACCTTGCGCGTGGCGCCGAAGGCGATGAGTTTCGCGTTCTTCAGCTTCATGCCGCGCACGCGCTCGAAGAATTCCAGATCCTTCGGGTTGGAGCCGGGGTTGCCGGCCTCGATGTAATGCACGCCGAGCGCATCGAGCCGCTCGACGATTTTCAACTTGTCCTCGACCGAATACGAGATGCCCTGAGCCTGGGCGCCATCGCGCAGCGTGGAGTCGTAGAGGGCGATTCTCCGGGTGGCAGTCTGTTTCATCCGCACATTTTACAGGCAGACGGGGCGCTCCCGCCGTGGTGCGCCGGGCTGGAACAGGAGCCCGTCAGGGACGGATCACCACCGGCGTGCCATCGGCGACCAGGTTCCATATCTCTTCGATGTCGGCATTCGCCAGCCCGATGCCGCCCGGCGTCCAGTCGCAGCCTTGCAGCACGGGGGCGAGCGGGCCGAGCCAGCCGGGCAGACCGTGCAGTTGCAGACTGACGAGCGGCTTGCCGGCGGGTGCCGGCGACTGGCGTGTCAGACGCAGGGCGAGGTGAAAGGGGCTCGCCGCATTGCGTTCGGTGATGAGATAGCGCCCGGCCGGGGCACTGTCCGCACCGCCGAGGCTGATGCGGTATTTGCGTATGACATGGTTGTGGCTCATCAGCTTCAGGCGACGGCGCGTCCTGTCAACGAGCAATTTGTCGATGCGCGGTACCAGCACCGGCCAGGGATAGCCGGCGTTGTCGTCGAAGGCGCGCGTATTGGCGAGGGCGACGGAAAAACACAGGGCACTCATGAGCAGGCTCCTTTTGTCACCAGGGGAAAAAGGCGCCGGGGCAGTGCAACGACATTGTCCCGGGCGCCGTATCGCCAGGACTGACTTTTCACAGCCCTGGGCGTGTCCCCGGAAGGCTGTGCGGGAGACGTTGCATGAATGGCTGTGGTGGCGCAGTGCCCGTTTGCTGCGCCGACATCGAAGCTGCCCAGGGCGGCGGGCCAGGCACATTCGACGCCCAGCGGCCAGTCTCCATAGGAATCGGCCATGCCGGCGCCGTTGTCGTGATCCGGCGCACTCATGACTGCCTCCGCAGGCCGCTCGGGATGTGGCGCACGGTCATGCTGATCCCGAATGTCAGCAGCAGGGCGAGAGCACCGGCGAGGAGATTTCCCGGAAGAGCGCCGGGGCGGGCCGGCCGGTCATCGAAAACCGCGAAGGGTTGTGCGACCCGTCCGTCCCCGGCATGAACGGTTGAGGCGTGATCGAGCGGCATCTCCAGTGCGGCCTGCTGCCAGGCAGTGTCGGCGGGTTGTGCACAGGTGCTGCGGGCGGGTGCCGCAGCGGCCTGGGCCGGCCCGGCGAGCAGCAGGACGACGGCGGCGAGCATGACCGAGGTGGCCAGGCCGATGACGAAGACGAGAAAGAAGCGCAGGGTGAGCTCGATGACGAGCGGCCTGCCGTGACGAGGGCTGTCGGAGGTGACGCCTGAGAGTGCATTCATTTTTCTGCTCCTTGCCGATATGAACGGACATCCGTTCCATGGACATTGAAGCAAGGCGGCCGGGCAGAGGGCGGGAGTGTCCGGGGCAATCCGGCGAAGAATTGTGGCGAAAATCGGGCAGCGTCACTCGACGCTGATGTCCACGCGGTCGTAGTGGCCGCTGCCGTCCATGACGGTGATGCGCTGGCGGCCCGCATTGTTGAAGACGTGGATCAGCGCATGCTGCGTGCTGCCGCGGCCGATCTGGCGGCCATTCACGAGCCAGATCAGTTCGCCCTGACTACCACGCGCCTGCAGACGTACACTCGGCGCCGGGCCATTGACGGCACGGCGCAGCACGTCGCCCTCGCCCAGACCGATGATCTTCAGGCCGGCTTCGGGTGCCGTGGCTTCGCTGCAGGCCGGTGCCCATGGGGGCGGCAGGGCGTGTGCGCGCAATCCGGCATCAAGCCAGGGTTCGAGAACAGCCGGCCAGCGCGCCATCTCGACCGCCTGCATGCGGCCGGATGCGCAGGCCGCGCGCACGCGCAGGCCGTTTTGCGCGTCGCGGTAATCGGTATAGCGCGCACCGCCCGTGCGCAGGCGGTCGGAGAAGGTGGGTGGGGCGGTATCGTTGAGCAGCCAGGCGCTGCGCTCCTGATGGCAAAGTGTGGGCGGCGTGGCGCTGGCGCGCAGGCCCAGTGGCCAGCAGATGCTCGCCTGCGTAACGCTGGCCGGCGGCGTGCGCGGCGCGGGTGGCGGCTCGTTCAGGGAAGAAAAGATATCAACCAGCAGGGGTGCTGCGATGTTGGCACCGAAAAACCCCGGATTGGGCGTGCCGTCCGGCCTGCCGACCCAGACGCCAACGGTATGATGATTGCTCACGCCGACCGCCCAGGCATCGCGAAAGCCGAAGCTGGTGCCGGTTTTCCAGGCGATACCGCGCCGTGCGCCAAGGCCGCCTTCGACCTGGCGCGTCAGCGGGCCGCCGGCTTCGAGGAGGTCGCGGACGATGAAGGCCGCACCCTCGCTCATCATGCGCGCTTCCACACGCGGTGCCCCGGGCAGGAAGCGCGGCTGGCCGCTCAGGCCGCCGCGTGCAAGGGCGGTGTAGGCACCGACCAGACCTTCCAGATTCACCGCGGCGCCGCCGAGGATGACGCTCAGGTTCGGGCCGGCGCCGCGCGGCAGGTCGAGTTTGAGACCGCCGCGACGCAGCAACGAGACGAAGCGCTGCGGTCCGAGCCGGTCGAGCACCTCGACCGCCGGCACGTTGAGCGAGCGGCGCAGGGCTTCGGTGACACTCACCGGCCCGCTGAAATTCGCCTGGAAATTACCGGGCTGATAACCGGCGAAGGATTGCGGTACGTCGGCGAGCAGCGACTCGGAATGGATCAGCCCTTCGTCGAGGGCAAGCCCGTAGAGAAAAGGTTTCAGCGTCGAGCCGGGCGAGCGCTGCGCGCGCACCATGTCGACATGGCTGAAACGCGTGTCGTCGAAAAAATCGATCGAGCCGGCATAAGCGCGCACCTCGAGCGTGGCGTTGTCGACCACCAGTGTCGCCATCGATACGCGCGGGGGCAGGATCATCAGGCGTGAAGCGAGCAACTGCTCGACGCTTTCCTGCACACGGGCATCAAGCGTGGTGTCGATGCGCGCACGCTGCGGAAACTGGCGATGCAGGCGCTCGGCAAAGAGCGGCGCGAGCAGCGGTTCGCGCAACGGCAGGGCGATCACCGGCTCTTCATATGCATCGGCAATGGCGCGTGCTCCCCAGTGTCCTTGCATGCGCGCGAGCACCTTGTCGCGCGCTTCGCGCGCGCGTTGCGGATAGCGATCCGGGCGCAGCCGCGAGGGGGCCTGCGGCAGCACGGCAAGCAGCGCCGCTTCGGCCTCGGTGAGACGGCTGGCCGGCTTGCCCAGATAGGCACGGCTGGCCGCCTCGACGCCCTCGAGCACGCCACCCATCGGTGCGAAAGTGAGATAGAGCTCGAGAATTTCACGCTTGGACAGGCGCAGTTCCAGTTGCAGGGCGCGCAGGATCTGATGCAGCTTGCCGGCCATCGTGTGCGGGGTCGGGTCGAGCATGCGTGCCACCTGCATGGTCAGCGTCGAGCCGCCCGAGACGATGCGTCCGTGCGTCAGCCACTGCCAGGCGGCGCGCACCAGCGCCACCGGATTGAGGCCGGGATGCCAGTAGAAATAGCGATCCTCGTAGCCGATCAGCGCTTCGAGGTAGCGTGGCGAGACATCGGCGACATGAACCGGATGGCGCCAGATGTGGGCGCGATCAGGGAAGGCGCGCAGCGGGGTGCCGTCACGCGCCAGGACGACGGCAGCGACGGCGGCGCGCTCAGTGTTGCGCCCGGGCAGTGGCGGTGGCCAGAGCTGGTCGGCGACCAGCAGCGCTACGAGCGCCGCCGCGACCCACGCGCGCAGGGGGATGCGCCGGGTCGGTCGCGGCGTGGCGGACTCATCTTGCCTTGCCATCCTCGATGGTGATGAAATCGCCGCCACCCGCCAGGCCGTAGATTATCGGCTGGTACATGTCTTCCGCATAGGTCGGCGGCACGACGAAGCGCCCCGGCGTGACGACACGCACGCGATAGAAGAAATTTGATTCGCCGTCAAGACGGGTGGCGACAACGAAACGATCATCGCGAAACTCGACATGCTGGATGCGCGGATTCTGTAAAGACTGGGCAAGGCTGACGCCGCCGATCGTCAGATCGCCGCGTTCGCCTTCGACGATGTTGAGGTTTTCGATCTCGACGCCCGCCGGCACATAATCGACAATCATCGCGTTGGCGACGCGGCTGCGTGTTTTTACGTTGACGCCGACGATCAGCGTCTCGCCGACCCTCAGGGGGCGATTGCCCAGCTCCTTGCCATCGGGGGTGTACCAGGTGCGCTTCAGATCGAAGGCCTCGCGTTGTGCTGCCGGCATGCGTTGCGGATTGCCCGAGTAGTTGAGCTCGAGATACAGCGGGTTTTTATCCGTGTTATGGATCAGCATGCCGGTGCGCAGGGCGTCGGCCGTCAGTGGTAGATATTGCGTGCTCTTGCCGCCGAGAGCCTGCACCTTGCCGGCGCGCGTCATTTCGGCCGCCCAGGTGCTGCCCGCCTGCGCCTGGAAGTTGCGCCCGAGCAGGAACAGAGCGAGCTTCTCCTGTGTGCTGTAGTAACGCTTGCGGCTCATCTCGCCCGCGACCTGGGCGATCAGATTCTCGCGTCCTTGCGGCTGCAGGTGGTGCTTGTCGAGCAGCACGTACATCAGTGCCCAGTCGCGCAGATTGCTGCCGTAGTCGCCCCACCAATAGCGCTCGTCGCGCGGTTTTTTCAGACCGGCGGCGATGAGTTCTCCGGCGCGCGCCTCGTCGCCCATCAATTTCAGGGCGATCCCCAGGTGCACCAGCGCAAGACCCGAATGGGCCGCCGCCTGTGACTCATGGAGCTGGCGCAAGGTGGCCAGTGGCGCCTTGCCCTGGCGTGCCAGCACATAAGCACCATAGGCCAGCACGCCGAAACGCCCGGAACCGGCGTAGCGCCAGTCGTTCCACACCGATTGTGCGTCGTACTTCACTGCCGTGCGCGGCAGACCGGCCACGCCCTCCTGCAAGCCCTTGAGCAGGAAATCATCGGCCCGTTTTTCCATGTCGGCCGGGACACCGAAGCCCTGCTCGCGTGCATCGGCCAGGAAATCGGCGACATAGGCGGAAAGCCAGTACTGATATTCCGAGACATTGCCCCACAGGCTGAAACCGCCGCTGGGAGCCTGCATGCCCGAGAGACGGCCGATGGCCTTGCCGAGCATCTCGGCACGCTGTGCCTTCGTATAGGGTTTGAGGCCGAACTGGCGGGCTGCTTCCTCGTCGATGAAGACGTGCGGATAGGCGGTGCTGGTGGTCTGTTCGCTGCAGCCGTAGGGATAGGTCAGCAATCCGTGTACGGCGCTGCGCACGTCGATCGGCATCTGATTGGAAGCGGCCAGCGTGGCGACGACGCTCTGGCCGATGAGCCCGCTAAGATCGGTCTCCTTCAGCTCGAACGATTCTCCGGCGGCGAGCAGCTTGCGCCGCAGGATGCTCTGGCGCGGCGTGGGCGCCTGCACCTGAAGCGGGAAGCTGCGACGGAGTTTGACGCGCGGGCTGTCCACGTTGATCCTGACCTCGGTCAGGCCGAGCGCGCTGCCCGCTTCGAGCGGGATGCGCAGGATGCGCTTTTGCTGGTCCTTGAGCGTGAGCTCCTGTTCGCCACCGTGGATCACCAGCCCTTCGTCATTGCTGATGCGCACATGCACCTTCTGCTCGGAGCCGGCGAGATTCTGCACATCCAGGGCGAGCAGCGCACTGTCGCCCACCGAGAGGAAGCGCGGCGTGGCGAGTTCGACGATGAGCGGGGCGGCGACGGTCACTTCGCTCTCCTGCATGCCGTAGCGCTCGCCGGCAGCGGCTACCGCCATGAGACGCAGGCTGCCGTTGAAATCCGGCACCGGCAGGCTGATTTCGGCCTCGCCTTGCTCGTCGAGCGCCACCGGGCCGCTGAACAGATCGACCAGACGCACTTTTTTCGGCAGGCTGCGTGTCGGTTTGGGGGCCGCATCACCGCCCCATTTCAGCTTGCCCTTCTGGCCGTCCATCTTCTCGATGAGGCGGCCATAGATGTCATAGGCGTCGACGTCGTAGCGCAATTTGCCGAAGAAGAAACCGAAGGGGTCCGGACTGGCAAAGCGCGTGATGTTGAGAATGCCGGCATCGACGGCCGAGAGCGTCACCATCGCCTGTTGACCGCGCGCTTCGGGAACCTTGATCTTCACCTTGAGGGGTTGTTCCGGTTCCATTTTTTGCGGTGCTTCGAGGCTCACGGCAAGCTTGCGGCTGTCGCGCGCGAGCGGCAGGTAGGCGATGCCCAGCGCACGCGCCGGCGTCACGCGGTCTCCGGAATTACCCGGACGCAACACCATGACCGAGACATAGAGATCGTGGCGCAGCCAGGTCTTGTCGATCGGGATATCGATCGTCATGCTCTCTGCGCGCACCGCCATGCGCCGCACCCACAGGGTACGATCGCCCTCGATGGTGACGAGCGCCTCGCCGGCATGGGGAGGTGTCAGTGTGAGGTGCGCCGTCTCTCCTTCCTGATAGGCCGGCTTGTCGAGCTTGAGCGCGACGCGGTCCGGGCGTACGCCCTGACTCTCGTCGTCTCTGGCATACCAGCCGGCATAGAAGCGGTGACGCAGGGTCTGCTGCGTTTGCGGATCGAAGATCTCGAGACGATAGCGCCCGTATTTCACCGGCAGGACGAGCTTGCCGCGCGCGCCGGCGGCCATGCTGACCTGGGTGGTGGCCACCAGTTCATCGTCTTCGGTGAAGCCGGAGTGCCAGCCGCGCTGGTCATCGAAGCGCCAGTAATATTGTCTGTCTTCGCGGAACAGCCGCACCGGCAGGGCCATGCCGGCCTTCAGGGCGGCCGTCGCATCGGCACGGATCACTTCGAATTCGGCGGGTGCGTTTTCGCGCGCATATTCGCCGGCAAACAGGGGGCGCACGCCGATGAGCACCGGGGCGGGCCAATTAACGTGCTCGATGCTGCGCACCACCGGGCGACCACCGCTTTCGAGCAGGCTCAGCGTGGC
>CAZSHO010000013.1:0-63679 GCA_964607005.1 uncultured Rhodocyclaceae bacterium | reverse complement strand
GATCGAGAATCAGCGGGTCAGCGTGGTAGGGACGAGCGCGTTGGGAGCCGTTGAAAAAATCTGCTATTTCCCTGAATAAAGGGTCAAGTACTCCGGACTCAGATAGTCGATTTCGCAAATGATCAAGAAGTATTTCGGCCGTAATGCCAATTCCAACTTCCCTCAACTTTGAAGCAGTTTTCTGATCCTTCAAGTACTGTTCAAAAGTCGTATCTTTTATCAAAGAATCAAAAATACGATCGAGTCCTGTTTTAGTAAAAAATTTGTCTGCAAACCAAACAGGTATTCCAATTCCAACCGTTTCTGCAATCTTGGTTGCCAAGGTGAGCATTGCATCAGTTGCTTGCGGTGTATTTTTGACCTGCTGATAGATCTCATAGGCCTGCTTGATTTCGTACGCTTTGTAAGCGTAGTAGACAACGGCTCCGGCTTTGTTATATGCGCTCATGCTTTCTCCTCAGATAATTTACATATAGCGGGATGTACCTAATGTGTTGGCAAATGGCTGCCGTCCCCAAATAGACAAACGAGGCAACAGCAACAAATGCCAATGGGTCTTCCAGGTTCGGCTGCCGACTGAACACGAATAAATAAATCATCCATGAGAAAAACAATGTCAGAAAAAAGTTGATCGTTGTCTTTATCAAATCCAACCTGTCAATCTCCTTAGGCAATACGGCACCGAAATCCTTTCGATATCTGAGGAGCAATATTCCTTCAGCTACCATCCCAACACCCAAACCTGCAGCAACCAATAGCCAAAATATGCTTTTCAAAGATTTGGGGAAACTGATCAGACCCATATCGATAACGCCCAGACCCCAGAAGTAAACGCCTAACGACACGAGAAAGTATGCGAAAACCCGAATCGCAGTAGATTGAAGTGGATGCAGAGGCAACGCATATTTCATGTTGCCGTCCTTCGCATCGCCATCCTTGCCATAACAGCAGATCGAACAGCGTCATTTACAGCAGCGGACAATGCGCTCGTCGTAGAAACGAAAACTTGTGAAAGCGCAAGTTCTGAAATCTTCCCAACGACATTCCCTGCCGTGTCCTGAGCCGGGCCGATTACAACGCCTACAAATGTCTGTCTATTGGCCATGGTTACGATCACCTCTTCAAATTGACCAGCTCGCTCCATGATCGACCGAGTCGGTGCGCAATAAACCAACGCGCCGGACAGCAGCGCCAGCACCAGCACATAGAGCGCAATCACGGCAACCACTCATGACAGGCGACAACCTCGTGTCCATCGGCAGGCCTGCCCGTTGGCCACTTCCATGATGAATCGTCCGCTGGACCGAAAAGAATGCCGTAGTCGCGTGGCATCTGCACGCAAGCGACGGCCCCCGTCGTTGCGACGGGATGGATTGTTTTCATGCTCCTCCCTCCCTGATTCCCCGTTGTCGCCGCGAGCCCGCGGCGGCTTGTCTGCCGTTCCCGGATGTGCCTCCGGGTGCGCGGCGGTCAAACCCACGTATTATGGTTTTGGCATCTATTTATGCCGCCGGGAAGAATATCCTACCCCCCCCAGTAATGTCAAAAGAATTATGCGAAGCGGGTCGGAATGGCCTGACCGGGGTGAATCCCGAAAGTCAGCCGGCGCGATAGGCGCGAATCTCGCGCAGATCCACCGCCAGTCCGCGTGCCAGGTCATCGACATCGTCCTCGAACCAGCCCAGATACGCCAGTGCGTCGGCTTTTCCGTCTTCCCACTCAGCCTCGTCCGGATAGCCGAGAAAGCGCGCCACAATATGCTCGGAGATCAGCCGCACGGCCACCAGCAGGCAGACGTCCGGTGTGGCGTACTTGCGCGGCTGCTCGAAGAGCCCTGGTTCGTGGTGGTAGCGAATGGCCCAGACGACCTGATCGGGCAGACTCCAGTTGCGTGCCAGCAAGGCGCCGACAATCACGTGGTTGGTATGGTGGCGCTCGTCCTCGATGGCGGTAAAGGTGGCCGGGTGGGCGTTCGCCTGCATCAGCGTTTGCCGATAATCGGCGAATTTCTGCATCAGTATGGCGATGCCGGCATCATGGAAGAGGCCAAAGGTGTAGGCATCATCCGAAGAGACTCCCGGCAGGCGGCCGGCCAGGTAGGCTGAAACGACGGCGTTATAGTTGGAACGATCCCAGAAACGGTCCAGCGCCAGCGCCTCCTGCCCGCCCAGGCTTTGCTTGAGGACGACACCGTAGATGATTTTCAGCAGGTTGCGCAGCCCCAGCACGGCAACTGCCTGCTGCACCGACTGCACCTTGCGGCGCAGGGCGAAAAACGGCGAGTTGGCCGACTTCAGCACGGCGGCGGCCAGCGCCACATCGCCGGTGATCAGGCGCGAGACATGGATAAAGTCGATGTCTTCGTTGCGTGTTTGTGCCAGAAGCTCATTGATAATGGAAGGGCAAGGCGGCACGGAGACACTGCGCAGGGTCTCGATTGCCACTTCGTCGGTCAGATCTGCATCAAAAAATTCCGTCAAATCCATTGTTGCCGCAACTCCTTCGCCTGTAGGGGCATTGTAGCGAAAAACAGGATGTTCCCCGGCTGAAATGACTTTGCCTGCCCGCGCACTTTATAATCATGCTCTTTCACCGTAACCCCGCAGAAAGAACGATCCCCATGAGATTCGAAGGTTCCGGCGACTACGTCGCCACCCCAGACCTGATGCTGGCGGTCAATGCCGCCATCACCTTGCAGCGACCGCTCCTCATCAAGGGCGAACCGGGCACCGGCAAGACCATGCTGGCCGAAACCGTCGCCGCCGCCCTTGGCGTGCCGCTGCTGCAGTGGCACATCAAATCGACCACCAAGGCCCAGCAAGGGCTCTATGAATACGACGCTGTCTCGCGCCTGCGCGACTCGCAGCTTGGCGGCGAACACGGTGGCCGCGTCCATGACATTGCCAACTACATCGTCAAGGGCGTGCTCTGGCAGGCCTTCTCCTCCGACGCACCGACGGTCATCCTCATCGACGAGATCGACAAGGCCGACATCGAGTTTCCCAATGACCTGCTGCGCGAACTCGACCGCATGGAATTTTATGTCTACGAGACACGCGAGCTGATCCGGGCAAAACACCGGCCGATCGTCTTCATCACCAGTAACAACGAGAAGGAACTGCCAGACGCCTTCCTGCGCCGCTGTTTTTTCCACTACATCAAGTTCCCCGACAAGGAGACAATGCAGCGCATCATCGATGTGCATTTTCCCAAGCTCAAGGAATCGCTGATCCGCGAAGCTCTGGAGGTCTTCTTTGAATTGCGCGAAATCCCCGGCTTGAAGAAAAAACCCTCTACCTCGGAGCTGCTTGACTGGCTGAAACTGCTTGTCGCCGAGGATATCCCTGCCGAAGCGCTGCGCAGCAAGGACAGCAAGCTCGCCATTCCGCCCCTGCACGGCGCGCTGCTGAAGAACGAGCAGGACGTGCACTTGTTCGAGCGCCTGCTGTTCATGGCGCGCCAGAACCGCTGAGCGACACTCGCCTCCACTCATGCTGATCGATTTCCTCAATCACCTGAAGAGCGCCAGGCTGCCGGTCTCCACCAAGGAGTTCCTCACCTTGCTGGAAGCGCTGCAGAAGCACGTCTGCGAGCACAGCATCGACGACTTCTATTTTCTCTCGCGCGCCTGCCTGGTCAAGGACGAATCCCATTACGACAAATTCGACAAGGCGTTTGGCGAATATTTCCGTGGTGTCGAGCAAATACCCGGCCTGGGCAAGGAAATCCCCGAAGAGTGGCTGGAGCTGATGGCGAAAAAGCATCTGACGCCGGAAGAGCGGGCCAAACTGCAGGCACTCGGCTGGGACAAGTTGATGGAGGAATTCGAAAAGCGACTCAAAGAACAGAAAAAGCGCCATGCCGGCGGCAGCAAATGGATCGGCACCGGCGGCTCAAGCCCGTTCGGCGCACACGGCTATCATCCGGAAGGCATTCGCATCGGCTCCAAATCGGCCGGTAACCGCACGGCGGTCAAGGTCTGGGAAAACCGCGAATACCGCAATCTCGACGACAAGCTCGAACTGGGCACGCGCAACATCAAGGTCGCGCTGCGCCGGCTGCGCCGTTTCGCCCGTGAGGGAGCAGCCGAAGAACTCGATCTGGACGGCACCATCGCGGCGACCGCGAGAAATGCCGGCTGGCTCGATCTGCTGATGCGTCCCGAGCGACACAACAAGGTCAAGGTGTTGCTGTTTCTCGATATCGGCGGCTCGATGGATGACCACATCCGCCTGTGCGAAGAGCTTTTCTCGGCGGCGAAGACCGAATTCAAGCACCTTGAATACTTCTACTTCCACAACTGTATCTACGACTATGTCTGGCGCGACAACCAGCGCCGCCATTCCGAGCGTTTTCCGCTCTGGGACGTGATGCACAAATACGGCCCTGACTACAAGCTGATTCTGGTCGGCGATGCGACCATGAGTCCGTACGAAATCATGCAGCCGGGCGGCTCGATCGAGTACATGAACGAGGAGTCCGGCGCCACCTGGGTGCGCCGTCTGCTCGACACCTATCCGCACGCGGCCTGGCTCAATCCGGAGCCCGAACGCCTCTGGCCCTACCGTCATTCGATCAGTCTGGTCAATAACCTGATGGGCGGGCGCATGTTTCCGCTCACGCTCGAAGGACTCGAGCGCGCCATGCGTCACCTGAGCAAGTAGCAAACAAATCATTCCTGGAGAACGCAATGAAAGAAAACATGAATGCCCGACTTGCCCGCCGCGAGGCGCTGCTGAAACTCGCAGCTGCCGGCGCGTTTGGCAGCGCCGGCCTGCTCGGACTGGTACGCGATGCACTCGCCGCCGGCAGCCTGCCTGCCACGCCGGGCTTTCGCTACATCAAGGGGCCGGTCGGCGTCGACAGCACACGCGCCTCGATCGGCATGAACATCAAGCCGGGGCAGACCGTCATGACCGGAGAAGGCGGCGAGGCCGTCTATATCATCGGCCCGGATGCCTTCCTGCAGCGGGAAAAAACCAAGATCACCTTTGAGGACAGCAACGGTGCGCAGATCATGCGCGTGCTCACCGGCAAGGTGCTCAGCGTCTTTGGCAAGGGGCGCGATCACCCGCGCAATCTGAAAGTCATCACACCCACTGCCACCATCGGTATTCGCGGCACCGGCTGCTATACCGAAGCGGACGAGAAGCTCACCTATTTCTGCCTGTGCTACGGCGCCGCCGCCTTGACGGCCAATACCGATCCGAAGCAGGGTGATCTCTATACCACGACCCACCACGAACACCCGCTCTTCATCGCGGCAAGCGGCGAGAAGCTGATCACCCCTGCCGACAAGGTCGTAAACCACACCGATGAAGAGCTGACCATGCTGGAAAATTCGGTGGGACGCTGGCCGCCCTTCTCCAGCGGCAACCGCTACAAATGATGGATTGCGCCCTGACTACCCGCCGCGCGGGACAGTCAGGGTAACCCGGAGGCGATGGGGCCGCGCTACTCGCTTTGCGCCGGGGGCGCGGCCTGCAGTACTTCTTCGAGCGTGGTGAGGCCGGCGGCCACCTTCATGGCGCCCGAGATACGCAGCGGTTTCATCCCCTCGCGATAAGCCAGATCACGCACCCGGGCCAGTTCGGTCGTCGGGGTGACCAGCTTGCGCAGTTCAGGTGTCATCAACAGGATTTCATAGAGGCCGACACGCCCCATGTAGCCGGTCATGCGGCATTCGAGACAGCCTGTCGGGCGATAGATCTGTTGCGGGCGCACTGCCTTCCAGGGCGCCACCATCGCCTGCCATATGTCTTCCTGCTCGGATGTAATCGCCTGTGCCTGCTTGCAGTGCGGGCACAGCGTGCGCACCAGGCGTTGCGCCATGACACCCAGCAAGGTGGCGTTGAGCAGATAGGCCGGCGTACCCAGGTCGAGAAGCCGCGTCAGCGCCGTTGGTGCGTCGTTGGTATGCAGCGTCGAGAGTACCAGGTGACCGGTCAGTGCCGCCTGCACCGCCATGTCGGCCGTCTCGATGTCGCGGACCTCGCCCACCATGATGATGTCCGGATCCTGGCGCATCAGCGCACGCACACCGGCAGCAAAGGTCATGTCGATGTTCGTCTGCACCTGCACCTGGTTGAAGGATGGCTCGATCATCTCGATCGGGTCCTCGATGGTGCACACGTTGACCTCGGGACGTGCCAGGTGCTTGAGGGTCGAATAGAGTGTGGTGGTCTTGCCCGATCCGGTCGGTCCGGTGACGAGAATGATGCCATTGGGCTGGCTGGTCATCTGCAGCCAGCGCGCCTTGTCGTCCTCGGAGAACCCCAGTTCGACGAAATCGCGTACCAGGACTTCGGGATCGAAGATGCGCATCACCAGCTTCTCGCCGAAAGCGGTGGGCAAGGTGGACAGCCGCAACTCGATCTCCTCGCCATCGGCGGTACGCGTCTTGATGCGCCCGTCCTGCGGGCGGCGTTTCTCGACGACGTCCATGCGGCCAAGGATCTTGATGCGGCTGGTCATGGCGTTCAACACCGACATCGGGATCTGATAGACCTGATGCAGCACGCCGTCGATGCGAAAGCGCACGATACCCAGCTCGCGCCGCGGCTCGATATGGATATCACTGGCACGCTGCTCGAAAGCGTATTGCCAGAGCCAGTCGACGATGCTGACGATATGCTGGTCGTTGGCGTCGAACTGGCGATTGGACTTGCCCAGCTCGACAAGCTGCTCGAAATTCGAAGCACCGCTGCGCGCCTCGCCCTGCTTTTCGGCCTTCTTCACCGAACGCGCGAGATTGTAGAACTCGACGAGATAGCGATCGATGTCCTGCGGGTTGGCGACGACGCGGCGGATTTCCTTGCGCAAAATGGGCTTGAGCTCTGCCTCCCACTCACGCAACCAGGGTTCGGCGGTGGCGATCACCACTTCACGCGTATTGACTTCGACCGGCAGGATGCGAAAGCGTGTGGCGTAGGCGTTGGAGACGATATCCGTGACGGCCTGAAAGTTGATCTTCAGCGGATCGATGTGCAGGTAGTCGAGACCACTGCGCCGCGCCAGCCATTCGGTAAGAAATTCCAGGCTGAGAACACGGTGCGGATCGCCAAGCGCCTTCCATTTCTGGTCAGCGATGATGATCAGCGGGTGGACGTTCCCCTTGAAGTAACGCCGTTCTTTCTTGAATGCCTCGCCCACACCGCGCGGGATGAGGATATCCGCCACCAGGCCATCGACCACTTCAGGCAGGGTCAGGCGATGTTCGTGAACCGGTGAGTCCTCGGTGTGCTTGTGCATGGCGGGCGATGTCAGTGGGTGGGGCATCCGGTGGATGCCACCTGGGTGGCGCAACTATAGCCGCCCACCACGCCGCATGGCAAGAAAAGGCGGAAAAGTCAGTCCTTGCAGGACGGCGCTTGCGCCTTCGCCTTCGCCTTCGCCCTCATCCGCCCTGGGCCAGCACCAGCGTATTGATACGCTTGACGAAGCCGGCCGGGTCCTCAAGCTGCCCCCCTTCGGCGAGCAGCGCCTGGTCGAAGAGCACCGCACTCCAGTCGTCGAAACGGGTTTCCTCGGTTTTCAGGCGTTGCAGCAACGGATGGGCCGGATTGATTTCGAGGATCGGCCTGGCGAGCGGCGCCTGCTGCCCGGCCGCCTTGAGCAGGCGCGCCAGATTGCCGCCCATGTCGTGCTCGTCGGCCACCAGGCAGGCCGGACTGTCGGTGAGGCGGTGTGTCACGCGCACCTCCTTGACCCGTTCGCCGAGCGAAGTCTTGATCTTCCCGACGAGATCCTTGAAGGCATCGGCCTGTTCTTCATGCGCCTTCTTCTCGGCTTCGTCTTCGAGCCCGCCCAGATCGAGCCCGCCCTTGGCCACCGAGGCAAGTGGCTTGCCCTGATATTCGTTGAGATGGCCCAGCACCCATTCATCGACGCGATCGGACAACAACAGCACTTCGATGCCTTTCTTGCGGAACACTTCCAGATGCGGGCTGTGCTGCGCGGCGGTAAAGGTTTCCGCCGTGACGTAATAGATCTTGTCCTGTCCCTCTTTCATGCGGCCGATATAGTCGGCAAGCGTCACACTTTCTTCGTCGCTGTCCAGATGGGTCGAGGCAAAACGCAGCAGGCCGGCGATTTTCTCGCGATTGGCCGGGTCTTCGCCGACCCCCTCCTTCAGCGCGCGGCCGAACTCCTGCCAGAATTTCGCGTAGTCTTCCTTGCGGTTTTCCGCCAGGTCTTCGAGCAGACCGAGAATTTTCTTCGTGCAGCCGGCACGGATCGCTTCGATGTCTTTCGATTCCTGCAGAATCTCGCGCGAGACGTTGAGCGGCAGATCGCTCGAATCGACAATGCCGCGCACGAAGCGCAGATATACCGGCAGCAGCTGTTCGGCATCATCCATGATGAAGACGCGCCGCACGTAGAGCTTCACCCCATGACGCTGCTGGCGGTCCCACAGATCGAAAGGCGCGTGCGCCGGGATGTAGAGAAGCTGGGTGTACTCCTGGCGGCCTTCGACGCGGGCATGCAGCCAGGCGAGCGGCGCATCATAATCATGGCCGACATGCTTGTAGAACTCCTTGTACTGCTCGTCGGTAATCTCCGCCTTGGGCCGCGTCCATAACGCATTGGCCTGATTGACGGTCTCGTCCTCGTCGGTGAGGACCTGTTCGTCGTTCTTCCATTCCTCCTTCTTCATGATGATCGGCTGGACGATGTGATCCGAGTAGCGGCGGATGATCTCGCGCAGCTTCCAGCCGGAGAGAAGGTCGTCCTGGCCTTCCTTGAGATGCAAGGTGATCTTGGTCCCGCGCAGCGGCCGGTCGATCATTTCGATGGTGAATTCGCCACTCCCCTCCGACTCCCAGCGCACGCCCTGATCGCTGGCCAGACCGGCGCGGCGCGTCACCACCGTGACACGGTCGGCAACGATGAAGGAGGAGTAGAAGCCGACACCGAACTGGCCGATGAGGTGGGCGTCTTTCTGCTGATCACCGGTGAGCTGCGAGAAAAATTCGCGCGTGCCGCTCTTGGCGATGGTGCCCAGGTTGTTCACCACTTCCTCACGGCTCATGCCGATGCCGTTGTCGGTCAGTGTCAGGGTGCGCGCCGTCCTGTCATAGCTGACTTTGATCCTCAGGTCGGTATCGGACTCGAGCAGGGCATTGTTGTGCAGCGCCTCGAAGCGCAGTTTGTCGCAGGCATCCGAGGCATTGGAAATCAGCTCGCGCAGGAAAATCTCCCGATTGCTGTAGAGGGAATGGATCATCAGCTGCAGGAGCTGTTTGACTTCAGTCTGAAAGCCGAGGGTTTCCTTGGTCGCTGGGGTTGTTTCAGTTGTCACTTGTTGTCCTCCTTGAGATCGGGTTAAGCTTGGGGCGCATTTGGGCGTTTTCAAGTGCCGGATCGATATTCAGCCAGGGCCGCGCCCGGGCTGCTCCGGCCCATCCAGCTTGCTTTTTTCAGGATTTCGCTTGCGAGACAACCCGTTGAAAGCACCGACCGAAATGGATAACACCTCACGCTCCGATGCCAGCCCGGACAAAAGCGCCCTGACGCACATCCGCCACTGGCTGATTGCAATCTATCTGCTGCTGCTGCTCGTCCTGGCGGCCACCACCTACAAGGCCATCCTCGCGGCCGGGGAAAATGCCCACGCCGATCATTTCATGCAACGGCAGATGGCAGGCGCCCTGCTCGTTGCCCTCGTGTTCGGTGTCCTCTTTCACCTCATCGAGCGCAGCCTCGCCCGGCAGGAAAAACTCTCCCGATACCATCGCAGCGCCGAGCAGGCCTTGCGCGAGAGCGAGGCAAAATACCGGGCGCTGGTGGAAAACATCCCGCAGCGGGTCTTCCACAAGGATCGGCAATTGCGCTTCGTCGCCGCCAACCAGGGCTTTGCCGAAGACCTCGGCCTGCCGATGGCCGAGATCATCGGGCGCGACGACTTTGAGCTTCACCCACCGGAAGTGGCGGAAAAATTCCGCCAAAGCGACCAGCATGTCATGGCGACAGGCCAGGTGGAGGCTTTTGACGAGCTGTTCGTGCACAACGGCCAGGCCTTCACCATTCACTCCGTCAAGACCCCCGTGCGCGACGAGAATGGCGCCATCGTCGGCGTCTGCGGCATCTATTGGGACATCACCGAACAACGCAAGCTGAAGGACCAGCTCCAGGAATCGGAAGCACGGCTGCGCGCCATCTTCGATAACGTCCAGGAAGGCATCATCGTGGCCGAGGCGGACACGCTGCGCCATGTCATGGTGAATCCGGCCATCTGCCGCATGCTCGGCTATTCCGAAGCCGAGCTGCTGGCGCTCAGTCCGCCCGGTCTGCATCCGCCGCAGGCGCAGGCCCGCCTCGAAGAGACGTTCAGGTCGATGGTGGACGGGAAGCACGGGCTGGTGCGCGAGCTGACCACGCTGCGCAAGGACGGCTCGACCTTCTACGCCACCATCAGCACATCCAGCCTCGACATGGACGGCCGGCCGTGCTTTGTCGGCGTGTTCCATGACATCACCGAGATGCTCGAGGCGCGCGAAGCCCTCGCCCGCAGCGAAGCACGCCTGCGCGAAGCGCAGCGCCTGGCCCATCTGGGCAGCTGGGAGCATGTATTGCCCGACAACAGGCTGTTCTGGTCAGACGAAACCTGCCGTATCTTCGAGATCGACCCATCCGGGCCCGCGCCGACACATGACATGTTTCTCGCCGCCCTGCATCCGGAGGATCGCCAAAGGGTCCTGCACACCTACCAGGAATCGATCGCACAGCGTTTCGACTACCAGATCCTCCATCGTCTGCTGATGGCGGACGGGCGCATCAAGCACGTGCGCGAGCGCGTTCGCACCGAATACGACCCGGACGGACGGCCGCTGCGCACCTTCGGCACCATTCAGGACGTCACCGAACAGGCGCAGGCCGAACAGGAAATCCGCGATCTCAACGAAACCCTCGAGCGGCGTGTCGCCGTGCGCACCGAGGAACTGGCGCGTGCCAACCGTGAGCTGGAATCCTTCTCCTATTCCGTCTCGCACGATCTGCGCGCGCCGCTGCGCGCCATCAACGGTTTCTCGCGCATCCTGCAGGATACGGCGGAACCCGCCCTGTCAGCCGAGAACCGCCAGCTGCTCGAACGCATCGTGCACAACACCAACCGCATGGGGGATCTGATCGACGACATTCTCGATTACTCACGCGCCAGCCAGACCGCCCTGCGCCATCGCAGCGTCGATCTGGCCACGCTGGCACAGGAAATCTGCGCCGAGCTCGCACCCACATACCCGAAGGCCGTGGTGCGCATTGGCGCGCTCGGCCATGCCTGGGGCGATGCCACGATGCTGCGCCAGGTATTGAGCAATCTCATCGGCAACGCACTGAAATACACGGGCAAACGGGATACGCCGGAAATTGTGGTCGGGGCTGAGCCGGGAGAGAGCGAAATCGTGTTTTTCGTGCGTGACAATGGCGCCGGTTTCGACATGCAATATGCCGGCAAGCTCTTCGGCATGTTTCAGCGCATGCATACCGACAAGGATTTTCCGGGTACCGGCGTCGGCCTGGCCATCACCAAACGCATCATCGAGCGCCATGGCGGGCGCATCTGGGCCGAGGCCGTGAAGGAGGGCGGCGCCACCTTCCGCTTCGTCCTTCCCGTGCAGCCGGCTCAGACATAGCGTATCCGGACAACCTCCAGCTCACGCAGCCCGGACGGGCTCTCGAAGCACACCAGGTCACCGGCACGCGCCTTGAGGAGCGCGCGCGCCAGCGGTGAAATCCAGCTGATCTTCCCGGCGGCGGCATCCGCTTCGTCCACACCGACGATCTGGTAGGTGAGCTCGCTGCCCGCCTCATCGTGGACCGTCACCGTTGCGCCAAAAAAGACCTGATCGACATTTTCCTGCCCGGCCGGATCGGCGACCACGGCACTCTCCAGCCGCTTCATGAGGAAACGAATGCGCCGGTCGATCTCGCGCAGGCGTTTCTTGCCGTAGATGTAATCGCCATTCTCAGAACGATCGCCGTTCGAGGCGGCCCAGGCCACCGTCTGCACCAGCTCCGGTCGCTCGACCTTGAGAAGGGTTTCAAGCTCGCGGCGCAGCGCGACGTGGCCCTGCGGCGTCATATAGTTTTTCGTGCCGGCGGGCAAGGCCGCCACACCGGCCGCATCGTCCTCCTCCTCGTCCGCCGCATCCTCCCTGACAAAAGCCTTGTTCATCGCACCATCCTTTCTGTCGCAGGCGCCACCGCGCGTATCGCATCATGGGTATTCTCTCCCAAACTGTTGCCGGGGCAACGCCGCTTTACTGGCGCCGGTGGCCAGCCACAGCACAGACCGCACCAGGAAGCGGCGTATCGGGCCGGTGGTGCAGCAAAGGACAGGGCAACACGGCGCGCAACAATCCCTTCGCGCCGTCTCGCCAGGACTGACTTTATCCTGGGGTACGGATCAATGGTAAATGGTCGGCTGGGTGATCAGGGAACCGTAGTCATCGAGCAGTTCATCGAAGGCCTCGATATCGGACTCGCCCACCACCAGCGCCTTCAGCTCGCTGCGAAAGCGCAGGGCGGCATCGCCGCGCATCAGGGTGCCCTTGCTGACGCGCTTGTCGATCACCTCGACGGCGTCCTGCGCCGGGTAATCCACGACATGCATCACCGGGTTGTCAAAGACGATCATCATTTCAGGCTCCTCGGTATCGGCACATGCCGGTCTCCTTGAGCTGAAGATGGGTGCGGGCGCACAATTTTCAACCCGTTCGCCCCTGTCGTTTTTGGGCGTCTGGCCGCATAATAGACGCATGGAAGAAGCCACCGATACGCCCCGCCTGCGCCAGCAATTGCACGAGTTGCGGATCGAGCATCGCGACCTCGATGAAATCATCGAACGTCTGCTGAGAACCCCGCCGCTCGACGAGCTCATGCTGCGGCGGCTGAAAAAACGCAAGCTTCTGCTCAAAGACCGCATCACCACCCTGGAGCGCATGATCGAGCCGGACGTTCCGGCCTGAAGCGATGAGCGAATCGAAAGCTGCCGCCTTCCATTTCGACACCCTCAGCCTGCATGCCGGCCAGCAGCCCGATGCACAGTTTGGCGCGCGCGCCGCACCGATCTACCTGACCACCAGTTTTGTCTTCAAGGACACCGACCAGGCGGCCGCCCTTTTCAATATGGAGCGCGCCGGCCATGTCTATTCGCGCATCTCCAACCCGACCAACGCCGTGCTGGAAGAGCGCATCGCGGCTCTTGAAGGCGGTGTCGGCGCCATCGCCGTGGCCTCGGGCCAGGCGGCCCTGCACCTGGCCATCGCCACGCTGATGGGCGCGGGCAGCCACATCGTTGCCTCGCGCTCGCTCTACGGCGGCTCGCACAACCTGCTCGAGTACACCCTGCCGCGCTTCGGCATCGGGACGACCTTCGTCGATCCACGTGATCTTGACGCCTGGCGTGCGGCAATTCGTCCCGAAACACGCCTCGTCTTCGGCGAGACGCTCGGCAATCCGGGGCTCGACGTCCTCGACGTGCCGCAGGTGGCCGCCATCGCCCACGACGCCGGCCTGCCGCTCATGGTGGATGCCACCTTCACCACGCCCTATCTCATGCGCCCCTTCGATCTGGGCGCCGACCTCATCCTCCATGCGGCGACCAAGTTCCTCGGCGGTCACGGGGTCGCCATCGGCGGCCTGCTCGTCGACGGCGGCACCTTCGACTGGGAAAAATCCGGGAAATTCCCGACGCTGACCGAGCCCTACGCCGGGTTTCATGGCATGGACTTCACCGAGGAGTCCACCGTCGCCGCCTTCCTGCTGCGCGCGCGGCGCGAAGGCCTGCGCGATTTTGGCGCCTGCATGAGCCCGATGACGGCCTTCCAGCTGCTGCAGGGCATGGAGACGCTGCCCCTGCGCATGCAGCGCCATGTCGACAACACGCGACAGATTGTCGCCCACCTCGCCACTCATCCGGCGGTGGAGTCGGTATCCTACCCGGAGCTGGAAAACCACCCCGACCACGCCCTCGCCAGGCGGCTGCTGCCCCGGGGCTGCGGCTCGGTGTTCAGCTTCGTGTTAAAGGGCGGGCGGCCTGCGGGGCGAAAATTCATCGAGGCGCTGCGCGTCTTCTCACACCTTGCCAACGTCGGCGACGCCAAGAGCCTGGTGATTCACCCGGCCAGCACGACGCATTTCCGCATGTCGGACGAAGCGCTGCGCGCCGCCGGCATCCACGAGGGCGCGGTGCGTCTCTCCATTGGCCTCGAAGATGCGGCCGACCTCATCACCGACCTGGACGCCGGCCTGCGCGCTGCGCAAAAATAACAACCATCCCCCCCGCCCCCCTTCCCGCGGAAGGGGGTATGACGACCATCCCCCCATCCCCCTTCCCACGGAAGGGGGTGACGAAGGAGGTGACAGAAGTTCGCGGGCTGCGCCCGCTCCGGATTCTGGATCGACGCCATGAAACTCACCGTCAATAACGCCAGCGCCTACGCCTACACCGGCGGCAAGCCCTTCGATCCGGCGCTGCCGGCCGTCGCCTTCATCCACGGCGCCGCCCATGATCACAGCGTGTGGAATCTGCAAAGCCGCTGGTTCGCCCATCATGGTTTTTCGGTACTGGCGGTCGACCTGCCCGGTCACGGCCGCTCCGGCGGAGCGCTGCTGCCGAGTGTCGAAGCGCAGGCCGACTGGCTCATCAGCCTGCTCGACGCGGCGGGCGTGCAGCAGGTGGCGCTCATCGGCCACAGCATGGGCTCGCTGATCTCGCTCGAAGCCGCTGCGCGCTTTCCGGCCAGGGTGACGAAGATTGCCCTCATCGGTACTGCCGTGCCGATGCCCGTCTCGGCAGCCCTGCTCAGTGCCGCACGCGAGGCACGGCCGCAGGCCGAGGGCATGGTGAATGTCTGGTCGCACGGCCCGCGCGGCGCCTTTGGCGGTAACACCGTACCGGGGATGTGGCTGATGGGGGCGGGCATCCGCCTGATGGAACGCGCCGGCGAGGGCGTGCTCCACAGCGACCTGAACGCCTGCAACAACTACGCGCATGGCATGGAAGCCGCCGCTGCCGTGCAGTGTCCGGCGCTCATCGTCGCCGGCAGCCGCGACATGATGACCTCCCCGCGCGGCGCACCGAAGCTGGCCGCCGCCATGAAAGACGCCCGCATCGCCACCATCGAGGGCAGCGGCCACGCCCTGATGGCCGAATATCCCGACGCCGTGCTCGACGCCTTGCGCGCGTTCATTCGCTGAGGGAGGCGGGCCCGCCAAAGTCGGCCTGACAGCAGACGACGCGATCACGTCCTTCCTGCTTGGCCCGGTACATTGCCTGATCGGCGCGTGCAACCAGACTCTCCACATCATCGCCCGGCTGCAGACAGGCGACACCGAAACTGGCGGTAAATGCCGGCAGGCCTGTGCGGCGATGCTCGCGGAACAGCCTGCACAGTTTTTCGGCAAGCAACCGCGCCTCTTCGGGCGCGATTTCGCTGGCGAGAATGACGAACTCCTCGCCGCCCCAGCGCACGAACAGATCGGTCAGGCGCAGATTGGTGCGTACCAGTTGTGCAACTTCCTTGAGCACCGCATCACCGGTGGCATGGCCGTAATAGTCGTTGATGCGCTTGAAGTGATCGAGATCGAAAAGAATCGCTGCCAGCGGCCGCTGGTGGCGTCGTGCCCGCTGCAGCTCACCGAGGGCAAGATCCCCCAGCCCATGGCGGTTCAAGGCGCCGGTCAGCGCATCGGTGGATGCCTTGCGGCTGAGTCGCTCGACCTGATCGAGCAGGTCGTCATAACCGCGCTCGATCTCGCCCACTTCGTCCTGTGTGGCGGATTTCCTGTCATCCCCGCTGCGTCGCGCGGCACGGCGCGTTCCCTTGAGCGCCACATCGAGCGCACGACGCATCTGGTGCAACGAGCTCAGCGCCAGCCAGGTCAGGACCGTCACCAGCACGATGAGGGCGGATGTCCTGAGTGCCGCCATCCATCTGAGCGCGGAGCGTTCGGCCGCGGCCCGGGCCTGCAGAACCTGCAATGATTCACGCTCGACAGCACGCAAAAGGTCGATCGCCGCCGTCATGCTCCTGAACCATTCCGTACGCCTGTCCTGCGTATCGGCCCGTATCCCCTGGTCCATGACGGTAGCCAGGATCCGGCGCGCCTGCAGCAACCCGGAATGGTCTGAAACCGCCGCCAGCTTCGCCACCAGATCGGCTGTCGCAGTCTTGCGAAAGCGGCCGATCTGCCATTCGAACAGGCCGGCCGTGCGGCCCACGGCGGCAATCCAGGATGAATCGGCTTTCTCCCAGCCAGACAGCGAAAGCAGGGTTGCACGGGCCTGGCCAAGAAACTCTTTCGCACGCACCAGATGCACATGGGTCATCAGGCCGGCTTGCAGATCACCCCCTCCTGCCGCCAGGCCAGCCCGCTCGAGATCCTCGATCAGCGTCTCGCTGACCCCGGAGTAATAATCGAACATGTCCTGCGGCGCCGATTCGAGCATCGTCACACTGATTCGCCTGTTCTTGAGCCCGGCAAAATCGCGTCGATGATCCGGATACGCCAGCTCGAGTTCATTCAGGCTGCGGTCGGTTGCCGCATGCTGGCCTATCAGCGCGATGAGCGCCGCGGTGTCACCGCTCGTCAGATAGTTGCTCGACAGCCCCCGCTCGCGCTGCAGTTCATGGATGGCGTCCGCCAGATATTCCGTCTTCTGGAGAAGCCGGATCAAGGTTTCCTCACGCGCGAGCTGTTTGTCCAGCGCGACAAAGTGCAGCCCGAGCAGGCTCACCAGTCCGCCCAGGGCGATCAACCCCAGCAGCCAGACCCGCGTCTTGATCGTCAATTTCATGTGCCGGCCAATGAACCCATCGAGTCACCGAATCCTGATTGCATTATTATCGACTTATATACCTGATTCTTGAGAAAAAACAGGGGGCAAACGGGTTTCTGCGGGGAAAAGGGTCACCTTGTTCGGGTTATGCGGCCCGTACATATTTTCTTGTTGGCAGGCGAGCGTGTATATTCCCGCATTCCATCTTCAATCGAGGCCCGTGCCCTTCCACATTCCATGACGATCGGTTATATCCTGATAGGCCTTCTCGTGTTGATTCTGGCGCTGTTCTTCCTTGCCAGGGCAAACCGTCCGCGACACTCTGCCGCACTGCCTGACGACAGTTCGATCATCCAGGCGCAGGCCGCCATGAAAAAAAGCCGTGCCCAGAAACGCCGTCCCCGTTCCGAATCGCTCGATGCAGAAATGACCCAGATCCATCGCGGACCTGTCCGCACGGCCAGCCCCGCCGCCCGGGAGGAGCGCAAGGGGGCGGCTCAGTCGGACACCGCCGCCCGCCTCGTCGGCCTGAGCGGCAGCCAGAAGGATATCGAGTTGTCGATTCCGCCCACCGGTCTTTCCATCGGCCGCAGCCCCGCTTGCGAGGTGGTCATCGTCGATCACCGCGTCTCGTCCAGGCATGCCTGGATCGGCGCCGTGAATGGCAAGTTCGTCCTGCGCGACCTGAACTCGACCAACGGCACCTTCATCAATGCGCGAACCGAAGCCGCCGTCGGCGAAGTCGAGCTTTGCCACGGTGACACGATCTTTTTCGGCAGCCATCAGGGCGATCAGTTCCGCTTCCTGGCGAAGTAGCCGCCGTATTGCCAGCACTGACTTTTCCCTGTCCCCTCCGCAACCAGGCATGCCTGACAGAAGTCTGATCCGCCGCCCTCCCGGGGCATGGGCGGGACAGCGCTAATCGTATTCAACCCAATTGAAACCCGACGCTCTCGATCCGGCGCGCGAACGCCTGCTGCTCATCACGCTGGCGACCATCCAGTTCGCGCACATCCTCGACTTCATGATCATGATGCCGCTCGGGCCGATCCTGGTCGACACGCTCGCCATCACCACCCAGCAGTTCGGCCTGCTCGTCTCCTCCTACACCTTCACCGCCGCCCTCTCCGGCGTGCTGGCCGCCGCTTTCATCGACCGTTTCGAGCGCAAGCGCCTGCTGCTCGCAATGTTCGCCCTCTTCGGCGTTGCCACCCTGGGCTGCGGTCTGGCAGACAGCTATGTCACACTGCTCATCGCGCGCAGCGCCGCCGGCGCCTTCGGCGGTGTTCTCAATGCCATGGTGCAGACCATGGTGGGAGACCTCATCCCCTACGAGCGGCGCGGGCGGGCGAGCGGCATCATCATGTCGGCCTTCTCGGTCTCCACCGTCGCCGGCGTGCCGCTCTCGCTCTATCTGGCCACCCATTTCGGCTGGCGCTTTCCCTTCTTCCTCATCGCCGCCTTGACGGCCCTGCTCCTCGTTCCCGCCTGGAAAATGCTGCCCACCCTGCGCGGTCATCTCGCCTCGGCCGTTCTCAGCGAAAACGAACGCGTTCATCCGCTCGTGGCCATGGGGCAGGTACTGCGCGACGGCAACCATCTGCGTGCGCTCGCCTATATGGCGCTCATCACGCTCTCCGGCTTCATGGTGATTCCCTACATCACGATCTACTCGGTCGCCAATGTCGGCATTCGCGAGGAAGATCTCTATCTGCTCTATCTGGCCGGCGGCACCGCCTCTTTTTTCACTTCGCGCATGATTGGCCGGCGCGCCGACCGCCATGGCAAGGTGCGCGTCTATCGCTGGATCGCCCTGCTCTCGGCGGTGCCGCTGCTGATCCAGACCCATCTCATGCCGGTGCCGCTCTGGCTGATGGTGATCATCTCGACCGTCTTCTTCATTCTCGTCCCCGGCCGCATGATACCGGCCATGGCGATCATCACCTCAGCGGCACAGCCGCGCCTGCGCGGTACTTTCCTCTCGCTGATCGGTGCCATCCAGCAGCTCAACGCCGGCCTTGCCGCCTGGATCGGCGGGCTGATCATCAGCCAGGATGCCGGCGGCCACATCCAGCACTACGATCTGGTCGGTTATCTCGCCGTGGCGGCCGCTCTGGTCAGCATCATGCTGGTGAGCCGCATCCGCGTGCAGTCATGAAACCGGGCTCGTGAACGCCTCCGTTCGCACCGTCGCCCTGCTCAGTGCCTGCCAGGCGCTGCTGCTCACCAATGGCGTGACCCTGGTGGCCATCAATGCCCTGGCCGGCTATGCACTGGCACCCGACAAGCGCCTGGCCACCCTGCCCGTTGTCGGCTATGTGATCGGAGCGGCCGTCACGACCCTGCCCGCCTCCCATTTCATGCGCCGCCACGGACGCCGCGCCGGCTTCCTGCTCGGTGCTGCCAGCGGCATGGCGGGCGGGGCGATCGGTGCGCTGGCGATCTGGCTGCAAAGCTTCTGGCTGCTGTGCGCGGCCACCTTCTGCTCGGGCATCTATCAGGCCTTCGGCCAATATCTGCGCTATGCCGCCGCCGATGTCGCCACCCCGCAGTGGAAGAGCCGCGCCATCTCGCTCACACTCGCCGGCGGCCTTGCCGGTGGCTTTCTCGGCCCGGCCGTGGCGAAACTGACACGCGAAGCGCTGGCGCCGCCCTTCATGGCTTCCTATCTGTCGCTGGTCGGCTTCGCCCTCATCGCCCTGGTGATCGCCGCACGTCTGCGTTTCCCGCCACAAAGTCAGTCCTCGCAACACGGCGGCGGCCGCCGTCTCGGCGTGGTGGCGCGTCAGCCGGTATTCATCGTTGCCGCACTGGCCACCGCCGTCGGCTATGGTGTAATGAATCTGCTCATGAACGCCACCCCGCTGGCCATGGATTTTTGCGGCCTCGACTTTGCCGACACGACCTTCGTCCTGCAATGGCACGTCATCGGCATGTTCGCGCCAAGTTTTGTCACCGGCCACCTGATCAACCGCTTCGGCATTCTCAACATCCTGTTCCTGGGCGCCGCACTGATGGCCGCCTGCATCATTGTTGCCCTGCAGGGCGTGACATTGATGCATTTCTGGTGGGCACTCCTGTTGCTGGGTATCGGCTGGAACTTCCTCTTCATCGGCGGCACGACGCTACTCACCGAAGCCTACACACCGGAAGAAAAGGCCAAGACCCAGGGGCTCAACGATCTGCTGATGTTCCTCACCATGAGTGCGTCCTCCTTCGGCTCGGGCGCGCTCGTCACCAGTGCCGGCTGGACGGTGCTCAACCAGATCGCCGCACCGATCGTCGCCCTCTGTGCCTTCGCCAGCGCCATGTTGTGGTTGAAGCGGCGGCGCGAGCAGGAAGCAAGCCGTCAGCAAAGGCGCATTTCATGAAAAAATCCGTAAACTGTGACTCATCCGAACGGGGGAATCATCACTCATGACACGCATCCATGCAGAGCGTCGCGCCGCCTTTCGCGCCTTGCACACCTCCGGTTGTTTCGTATTACCCAATCCATGGGACACCGGCAGCGCCAGACTCCTGGCAAACCTTGGATTCAAGGCCCTTGCCAGCACCAGCTCGGGCATGGCCTGGTCACTTGGCTGCGCCGATGGCGAGGTGACACGCGAGACCGTTCTCGCCCATCTGCGCGCACTGGTGGCAGCCACCGATCTTCCCGTCAACGCCGATTTCGAGAACGGCTTTGGCGCAACTCCGGAGGCCGTCGCCCAGAGCGTGCGCATGGCAGTGGATACGGGCGTGGCCGGTTTGTCGATCGAGGATGCCAGCGGTAATCCCGAGCGGCCGCAATTCGGGCTGCAGGAGGCCGTCGCCCGCCTGCGCGCCGCACGCGCGGCAATCGATGCCTGTGGCGGCGACACCCTGCTTGTCGGCCGTGCGGAAAATTTCTTCGTGGGCCGACCCGATCTCGACGATACGATCACGCGCCTGCGCGCCTATGCCGAGGCCGGCGCCGACTGCCTCTATGCGCCAGCGCTGCGCACAGCCGAGCAGATCCGCGCCGTGGTGGCGGCGGTCGCACCCAAGCCGGTGAATCTGCTCATTGGCCCGAGCGGCCTGGGCAGCGTCGAAGAGGCCGCCGCCCTCGGCGTGCGCCGCATCAGCCTCGGTGGTGCGCTCTCGCGTGCCGCCTGGGGTGGTTTCCTGCAGGCGGCGCGCCGTATTGCTGAAGACGGCCGTTTCGACGGTTTTGCCGGTCTGCCGACCAACCAGGATCTGAATGAATTTTTACGCCAGGGCGGCAACGCAAGCTGAATGCTCTGCGGGAGAGCATCCCACCCCCTGTCCTGCCGCAACCGGCAAAAGTCAGTGCCGGCAGGACGGCGCCCGGCACACGCCCTAGGCCTGCTCGACCTGGTGCTGCGCACCCAGGTAGTCGCGTGTGCGCATCTCGATGAGACGGCTCACCGTGCGGCCGAATTCTCCCGCCTGCGGCCCTTCGCGGTAGAGATCAGCAGCTTCGCAAGCGGCGCTCATCACCAGCTTGACCTTGTAGTCGTAGAAAACATCGATCAGCCAGGTAAAACGGCGTGCCTCGTTGCCCATGTCGCGCGTCATGCGCGGCACGCCGGAGAGAAAGACGGTGTGATAGCGATGGGCGATTTCCAGATAATCGTTCTGCGAGCGCGCCCCGCGACAGAGCGTGTCAAAATCAAACCAGATAATGCCAATGGCACGACGCACGACAGGCAGCTCACGCTCCAGAACGATCACCGGTGTCTGATGGCCTTCGCCGCCGGACAGCTCGCGAAACGCCACCTCCATTCTTGCCTGGCTGGCCGCATCGGCCGGGACGAGATAGACATCCACTTTTTCCAGTGCGCGCAGACGGTAGTCGACGCCGCCGTCGACCTCCAGCACATCGAGTCGCTCCTTCAAAAGCGCGATGGCCGGCAGGAAGTTCTGCCGCTGCAAGCCGTTTGGATAGAGGCCCTCGGGCGGGTAATTTGAAGTAAGGCAGAACACCACACCCC
Organism: uncultured Rhodocyclaceae bacterium; assembly: GCA_964607005.1. Classification (GTDB taxonomy): domain Bacteria; phylum Pseudomonadota; class Gammaproteobacteria; order Burkholderiales; family Rhodocyclaceae; genus Desulfobacillus. The sequence goes on along the minus strand of CAZSHO010000013.1, from coordinate 41,926 downwards.
GCTCGAAGAGAGCCTCCATCAGACGGCCGAGGATCATCGCATCGGCAATGCCGGAGACGTGAAATTCGTCAAAGCAGAGCAGGCGCACACGCCGGGCAATCGAATCGGCAACCTTGAGCAGTGGATCTTCCTCGTGCTTGAGGGTGACCAGCTTCTGGTGCACACGCCGCATGAAGGCATGAAAATGTACGCGTCGCTTGCGCTGGTAGGGTACGGTCTCATAAAAACAGTCCATCAGCAGGCTCTTGCCACGCCCCACTCCTCCCCACAGATAGATGCCGCGCGGCACGTCCGGATGGATGATGAGCTTGCGCAGTTTGCTGCGGCGCCGGTGCTTGAAGACGACGAGCTCATCATAGAGCCGCTGCAGGCGCTCGGCGGCTGCTTGCTGGGCATCATCCGGGATGATGTGACGCGCGGCAAACTGCGCGTCCATCGCCGCGAGCATGCCGTGTTCGGGGAGGCGGTCGGGGGGAGCCATCATGCGTGGTTATTGTTTGATGTGACAGCCTTCTCCCCGCCTGATCGGGGAGAAGCGGTGATCGGGCTAAAAATGCAACGGACGCTTATCGACGGCGAGCGCTGTCTCGTGCATCACCTCGGACAGGGTGGGATGAGCATGGACGATACGGGCAATATCCTCGGCACTGGCGCCAAATTCCATGGCAACGACCGCCTCGGAAATCAGTTCGGAGGCATTCGTGCCGATGATATGTACGCCCAGGATACGATCGGTCTTCGCCTCGGCGAGCATCTTGACGAAGCCGGTGGTCTCGCCCTGCCCGAGCGCACGTCCGTTGGCGGCAAAGGGAATCTGTCCGGTGCGATACTCGATGCCGGCCGATTGCAGTTGCTGCTCGGTCTTGCCGACCCAGGCGATCTCCGGGTGGGTATAGATCACCCAGGGAATCGCCTCATAATTGCATTCTCCCGCCTGGCCGGCGATGCGCTCGGCAACCATGACGCCCTCCTCCATGCCCTTGTGCGCCAGCATCGGGCCACGCACGACATCACCCACCGCCCAGACGTTCGGTAAATTGGTCCGGCAATGTTCGTCAACGGCGATGCGACCACGCTCGTCGAGTTCGAGGCCGACGCTCTCGCCACCGAGCCCGTCGCTATTGGGTACACGACCGACCGAGACGATCAGGCGGTCGCACTCGAGAACCTGACTCTCGTCGCCCAGTTCGTATTCGATGCGAACGGGAGCGCTTCCGCCCTTCTTGCCTGTTTTGACGTGATTGATCTTCGCGCCCAGGCGGATATCGAGACCCTGTTTTTTGGTGAAGACTTTCCAGGCCTCCTTGGCGATGGCGGCATCCGCGGCCGAGAGGAAATCCGGCAGCGCTTCAAGGATCGTCACCTGGGCACCGAGCCGCTTCCAGACGCTGCCCAGTTCGAGGCCGATGACGCCGGCACCGATCACACCCAGGCGCCTGGGCACGGTATCGAAAGCCAGCGCACCAGCATTGTCGCAAATGAGCTTGTTGTCGATCTCGATACCGGACAATGCCCGCGGGCGTGAACCGGTGGCGATGATGACATGCCTGCCGACGACCATTTCACCGGCAACCTCGATCTCCCAGCCATCCTCGCCGCCACCAACAAACTTGCCGTGGCCGGGCAACAGCGTGACCTTGTTCTTTTTGAACAGACTCTTGATGCCGCTGGTGAGCTGCGTGACGATGTTGTCCTTGCGCTTGACCATGGTCTTGACGTCGATGGCTACCTCGCCCGTCGAGATGCCGTGCATGACAAAACCGTGGCGGGCGTTGTCGAAGTGTTCGGAAGACTGCAGCAATGCCTTGGAAGGAATACAGCCGACGTTCAGGCAGGTGCCGCCCAGGCGTACCTCGCCCTTCGGATCGTCGTAGGGCTCGGATTCGATGCAGGCTGTGGAAAAGCCGAGCTGCGCCGCACGAATGGCCGCAACGTAGCCGCCGGGACCACCACCGATGACGAGGACGTCAAATTGTTTAGCCATGGGAAAACCCTTTCTTGCCACGCAGGCACAGAGACACGGAGAAACCCTCTCTCCATGAATCTCGTTGTGCCTGCGTGTCTCTCTGGTTAATGGTCTTCAGATCTCCAGCAGCAGGCGTGCCGGGTCTTCCAGCGCTTCTTTCATGGCGACAAGGCCGAGCACTGCTTCGCGCCCGTCAATGATGCGATGATCATAGGAGAGCGCGAGATAATTCATCGGCCTGATGACGATCTGGCCGTTTTCAACCACAGGGCGCTCCTTGGTGGCGTGGATGCCAAGAATGGCCGATTGCGGCGGATTGATGATCGGCGTCGACAGCATCGAGCCGAAGATACCGCCGTTCGAGATCGAAAAAGTCCCGCCGGTGAGCTCTTCGATCGAGAGCTTGCCGTCCTTGGCCTTGGCTCCGAATTCGGCGATTTTCTTTTCGATCTGCGCCAGCGTCATCAGGTCGGCGTCGCGCAGGATCGGCACCACCAGACCACGCGGACTGCCCACGGCAATGCCGATGTCGAAATAACCGTGATAGACGATGTCATTGCCGTCGATCGAGGCGTTGATCACCGGGAATTTCTTCAGTGCGGCGACGACCGCCTTGACAAAGAAAGACATGAAGCCGAGCTTGACACCATGCTCTTTCTCGAACCTGTCCTTGTATTTATTGCGCAGCTCCATCACGGGCGCCATATTCACTTCGTTGAACGTCGTAAGGATGGCCGCCGTCGATTGCGATTGCACGAGACGCTCGGCAATGCGCGCGCGCAACCGGCTCATCGGTACGCGCTGCTCGACACGCTCGCCAACGATATTGTCGACATTCACCGGTGCAGCCGGTTGTGCCAGCAGCGGACGCGCTGCAGCGGTTGCGGCGCCTTGCGATGCCGTCTGTGCGGGGGCCTGTGCTGCCGCACCCAGTACGTCGGCCTTGGTGATGCGTCCTGCCGGACCGGTACCGCCCACGGCAGCCGCGTCGAGCCCCTTTTCTGCCATCAGCTTGCGTGCGGCCGGGCCGGCCTGTGCACCGGCCACCGCTGGTGCAGCAGCGGAAGCGACCTGCGCAGGAGCCTCCTTTGCTGCTGCTGCCGCTGTCGGTGCTGACGTTGTCGATGTGGCTTTCGCTTCGGTATCGATCTGCGCGATCACTTCACCGGCGACGACGGTTTCGCCATCCTTCTTGAGAATCTTTACCAGCACACCGTCACCCGGCGCCGGGAGTTCGAGCACGACCTTGTCGGTCTCGATATCGATGAGATTTTCATCGCGCATGACCGCTGCCCCCGCCTGCTTGTGCCATGAAACCAGGGTCGCTTCGGCGACGGATTCGGACAGCTGGGGAACCTTGACGTCTATCAGCATTTTTCTCTCCACACGATCCTGGTTACTGGGCCTGGCCCAGGGCTTCATCGACCAGCTGCTTCTGCTCTGCCGCATGTCGCGCGGCATAGCCGACTGCTGGCGAAGCCGAGGCCGGACGGGACACCACTTGCAGCGTCTGACCCTTGCTCAGAACGCTGGTCAGACGATGCGTCTTGGCGTACCAGGCGCCCTGGTTGAGCGGCTCTTCCTGACACCAGACAAGTTCCTTCGCCTGCGAATATTTCCCGAATTCCTCCGCGAAGCGGCGATCGTCAAATGGATAGAGCTGTTCGACGCGCAGGATCGCGACATTCTCGATCTTGCGCTCACGCCGAGCAGTATGCAGATCGTAATAGACCTTGCCGGCACAGGCGATGACTCGCGTGACCTTCTTCGGATTGAGCTCGTCAGCCTCACCGATCACCGTCTGGAAAGTGCCCTGGGCCAGATCGTCGAGTGAGGAGGCTGCATCCTTGTGGCGCAACAACGATTTCGGTGTCATCACCACCAGTGGTTTGCGCTGCTTTCTCAACATCTGCCGGCGCAGCAGATGAAAGATTTGTGCCGCATTGGAGGGCACACAGACTTCCCAGTTGAAATCGGCAGAGAGCTGCATGTAACGCTCAAGACGCGCCGAGGAGTGCTCCGGCCCCTGCCCCTCGTAACCATGAGGCAGCAACAGCACAAGGCCGCAATAGCGCCCCCATTTCGCCTCGCCTGAAGAGAGGAACTGGTCGATGACAACCTGTGCGCCATTGGCGAAATCGCCAAACTGCGCTTCCCAGATCACCAGTTCATCCGGGCTTGCCGAGGCAAATCCGTATTCAAAGGCGAGCACGGCTTCTTCGGAGAGCACCGAATCAAAACAGTGGAACCAGCCCTGCTTCTCCTGGATGTTCGCCAGCGGCCAGAGGATGCCCTCGTCCCACTTTTCACGGTTCTGGTCGTGTAGCGCAGCGTGACGGTGGAAGAAGGTGCCGCGCCCGACGTCCTCGCCCGAGACGCGCACGTTGTAGCCGGCCGCAACGAGCGTGGCATAAGCCATGTTTTCGGCCATGCCCCAGTCGACCGGATGCTTGCCGGCACCCATGGCACGCCGGTCCTCGATGATTTTCTGGACACGTGGATGCAGGCTGAAATTGGCCGGAATGGCGGTCAGGCGTTCCGCCAGACGCTTCAACTCCTTGACAGGCACCGTGGTGTCGCACAGTTCGGTATAGGGCAGTCCGACGTAAGGCGACCAGTCGATGGCGTATTTGCTGTGATAATCGGTGATCACCGGGTCGATCAGGTGACGCCCCTCATCGAGGGCTGCACGATACTCGCGGATCTTGTTTTCGGCATCTTCAGCGGTGATCACGCCCTGGGCCTGCAGGCGGTCGGCATAGAGCTTGCGCGTGCCCGGGTGCTGGGCGATTTTCTTGTACATCAGCGGCTGCGTCACCATCGGCTCGTCCTGCTCGTTGTGGCCGAGCTTGCGGAAACAGACGATGTCCACCACCACATCCTTCCTGAATTCCTGGCGGAAGGCCATGGCGATCTGCGTCACCATGGCAACCGCTTCGGGGTCATCGCCATTGACGTGGAAGATCGGTGCCTCGACCATCTTGAAGATATCGGTGCAATAGAGCGAGGAGCGCACATCGCGCAGATCAGAGGTGGTGAAACCGATCTGGTTGTTTACGATGAGATGCACGGTGCCGCCCGTGCCATAGCCGCGCGTCTGCGAGAAATTCAGCATTTCCTGATTGACGCCCTGTCCAGCCACTGCCGCATCACCGTGAATCAGCACCGGCAGCGCCTCGGCCTTGCCGGTCGGCCCGCGTTTGACCTGGCGCGCATACACCGAGCCGGCGACGACAGGATTGACAATTTCCAGGTGAGAGGGATTGAAGGCCAGGGTCAGATGCATCGGCCCGCCCGGCGTGGATACATCCGACGAGTAGCCAAGGTGGTATTTGACGTCACCGGCAGACAGGGTCGAGGCTTTCTTGCCTTCGAATTCGTCAAACAGCATGGCCGGCTGCTTGCCCAGGGTATTGACCAGCACATTGAGGCGCCCACGGTGGGCCATGCCGATCACCATTTCCTGCACGCCGAGCGTGCCTGCCGTGCGAACCAGCTCGTCCATGGCCACGATCAGCGATTCACCCCCTTCAAGAGAGAAGCGCTTCTGTCCGACGTAGCGGGTGTGCAGATAGCGCTCCAGGGTTTCCGCCTGGGTAACCATGCGCAGGAGACGCTTTTTCTCCTCGACACCGAACTTCGGTGTTGCGCGGGCCGTCTCGATACGCGACTGGATCCAGCGTTTTTGCGCAACATCGGGCAAATACATGTACTCGACGCCGATCGTTCCGCAATAGGTCTGACGTACGGCCTCGAGAATCTCGCGCAGCATCGCCTGCTCGGGCAGGCCGGCGAAACTGCCGGTATTGAAACTGTGGCCAAGATCCGCTTCGGTAAAACCGTAATAGGCCGGATCAAGCTCCTGGATGAGCGGGCGTTCCTGCCGGCGCAGGGGATCGAGTTGCGCCCAGCGGTTGCCAAGAAAGCGGTAGGCATTGATGAGCTGCAGCACGGCGACCTGCTTCTTGTCGCTCGAGGTGCCGGCGGGCAGCGCATGCAGCGTGCCAAGCTTGGCGCGCTGGGCGAAGGAAGCAACGATGGGCGTATGCGCGACATCACGTCCGTTGGCGCCCGGCAGGTTTTGCAGCCGGTCGAAATAATCGCGCCAGGTATCGGCGACCGACCCCGGATTTCCCAGATAGGATTCGTACAGCTCTTCGATGAAAGGCGCATTGGCGCCGAAGAGATACGAGTTGCCGAGCATCTGTTTCATCTGGCTCATGCGATTGACCTCTCGGTGGTTGCGGGTAGCGGTTATCGTCGGGAAGTCGCCAGCGGGAAGAGGGATCACCCCTTCCCGCCCGGATTCGGCCTGCTCAGCGCTTGCTCATCGGCGGCACGTCGCGACGCGCCGCACCGATATAGAGCTGCCGTGGCCGGCCGATCTTGTACTCCGGATCCGTAATCATCTCCTCCCATTGCGTCATCCAGCCCACGGTGCGGGCCAGGGCAAAAATGCAGGTGAACATGGAGGTCGGGATACCGATCGCCTTCTGCACGATACCGGAATAGAAGTCGACATTCGGATAGAGCTTCTTCTGCACAAAATAGTCGTCCTCGAGGGCAATCTTTTCCAGCTCCTTGGCGAGCTTGAACAGACGATCGTTGTGCAGGCCGAGTTCGTTGAGAACATCGTTGCAGATCTTGCCCATCAGCTTGGCGCGCGGATCGTAGTTCTTGTAGATACGATGGCCAAAGCCCATGAGTTTGAAGGAATCATTTTTGTCCTTGGCACGCTTGATATATTCGCCGACACGCGAAACATCGCCGATCTCTTCGAGCATCTGCAGGCAGGCTTCGTTGGCCCCCCCGTGTGCCGGTCCCCACAGGCAGGCAATGCCGGCGGAGATGCAGGCGAAGGGATTGGCACCCGACGAACCGGCCAGGCGCACGGTCGAGGTGGAGGCATTCTGCTCATGATCGGCATGCAGGGTGAAAATCACGTCGAGGGCATGCTCGAGGACCGGGTTCGGCTTGTACTCGGCGCACGGTGTGCCAAACATCATGTGCATGAAGTTGCCGGCATAGGACAGGTCATCGCGCGGATACATGAAGGGCTGGCCGATGCTGTACTTGTAGGCAAGGGCGACAATGGTCGGCATCTTGGCGACAAGCCGGTTGAAGGATACGCTGCGATGCGCCGCATCAGAGAAGTCGGCGGCATCATGATAGAACGCCGACAGGGCACCGACAACGCCGACCATCACAGCCATCGGATGGGCATCACGACGGAAACCCTGAAAAAATTTGACAAGCTGCTCATGCACCATCGAATGGTTCTTGATCAGCCCTTCGAACTCGGTTTTCTGCTGAGTATTGGGCAATTCGCCATTCTTCAGAAGGTAGGCGACTTCGAGGAAGGTGCAGTTCTCGGCAAGCTGCTCGATCGGATAACCGCGGTAGAGCAGTTCGCCCTTGTCACCATCGATATAGGTGATTTTCGACTGGCAGCTTGCCGTGGACAGAAAACCCGAATCATAGGTGAACAACCCGGTTTTGGCGCCGAGCGAGCGGATATCGACGACATCGTTGCCGTGGGTTCCGGCCATGACCGGGAATTCGACGGTCTTGCCATCGACATTGAGGGTTGCATTGCGTTGGTTGCTCATAAATCAATACCTCTTGTTAAAAACTTGGTTTGTCCAAAGTTCAGGGCTGGCGCAACAACCCGAGCATTGCGTTCAATCCGGGGTCCGGAGTCTGCTGCCTTGTGCTGACGAGCTCCCACAAGTCATGGTCTTCCATGGCCAATAGCTGCTGCAACGCCGCTTCGTCTGCCGAATCGATGCCATCACCCACCCTGTCCCAATAGCGCTGGAACATCAGGTCCAGCTCGAGCAACGCCCGCCGGCTGTGCCAGTGCAGGCGACGCAAACGGGCGGCGCGGACGTCATCCATCAGACAGCCCGCTTGACCAGCATGTCCTTGATCTTGCCGATCGCCCGCATCGGATTGAGGCCTTTCGGGCAGACATCGACGCAGTTCATGATGCTGTGGCAGCGGAACAGGCGATATGGATCTTCCAGGTTATCCAGCCGTTCGCTGGTCGCCTGATCGCGGGTGTCGGCGATGAAGCGGTACGCCTGGAGCAGCCCCGCCGGGCCGACGTATTTGTCCGGGTTCCACCAGAACGAGGGACAGGCGGTCGAGCAGCAGGCGCAGAGGATGCACTCATAGAGCCCGTCGAGTTCCGCGCGATCCTCCGGACTTTGCAGACGCTCTGTTTCGGGGGGTGGATCATTGTTGATGAGGTAGGGCTTGATCGAATGGTACTGCTTGAAGAACTGCGTCATGTCAACGAACAGGTCGCGAATGACCGGCAGCCCGGGCAGCGGGCGCAGCACGACCGGCTCCTTCAATCCTTTCAGGTCAGTCAGGCAGGCCAGGCCATTCTTGCCATTGATATTCATCGCATCCGAGCCGCACACCCCTTCGCGGCAGGAACGACGATAGGCAATCGAATCATCTTTGGCTTTCAGCTTGACAAGCGCATCGAGCAGCTTGCGGTCGTGCGAGTCGACCTCGACCGAAATGTCCTGCATGTAGGGCTTGTCGTCCTTGTCCGGGTCATAGCGATAAATCTTGAATTGTATGGTTCTCGTGGTCATCTTCCGGTCCTCAGTACGCGCGCTTCTTCAATGCAATGGTCTCGACGGTGAGCGGATCGAGCTGCACCGGCTTGTATTCGATACGGTTGCCTTCCCGCGACCACAAGGTGTGCTTGAGCCAGTTCTTGTCGTCACGGCCATTCGGATTTTCTGCCGTATCGGGCGCATCGTCACGCACATGGGCGCCGCGCGACTCCTTGCGGGCTTCGGCAGAGACCATGGTGGCGACAGCCACTTCGATCAGGTTTTCCAGCTCGAGTGCCTCCACCCTGGCGGTATTGAAGACCTTCGATTTGTCCTTGATCTCGCAGCGCGAGACGTTTTTCTGTACGTCAAGGATCATCTCGACGCCTTCCTTGAGCTTGTCGGCAAAACGGAAGACACCGCAATGATTCTGCATCACACGCTGCATGGCCAGCCGTGTCTCATGCACGTCGGCACCGTCCTTCTGCGCATCAAGCCGGCTGATGCGCGCAAGGGTACGATCCAGGGCTTCCTGTGGTAGGTCCTTGTGCGCCTTCGGCATTTTTGCGACATCTTCGGCCGCTGTCTCGCCCGATGACTTGCCGAACACCAGCAAGTCGAGAAGCGAGTTGGTGCCCAGACGATTCGCCCCGTGCACCGAGGCGCAGGCGCATTCGCCCGCGGCGTAGAAACCCGTGACCGGAACGCCCACTTCCGTGCCCCTGGGGACGACGACGCGACCACTGTAGTTGGTCGGGATGCCACCCATCTGGTAGTGACAGGTGGGCACCACGGGAATGGGCTCCTTGATCGGGTCGGCACCGGCAAACTGGATGGAAATTTCACGGATGCCGGGCAGGCGATGCATGATCACATTCGGATCGAGGTGGGTGATATCGAGCAGCACATGATCCTTGTGCGGGCCGCAACCGCGCCCCTCGTTGATTTCGGTGACCATGGCGCGCGAGACGACATCGCGCGAGGCAAGATCCTTGGCGTTCGGCGCATAGCGCTCCATGAAGGGCTCGCCCGAGGCATTGCGCAGGATGCCGCCCTCGCCGCGCACCCCTTCGGTGATCAACACCCCCGCTCCGGCCACACCGGTCGGATGAAACTGCCAGAATTCCATGTCCTCGAGCGGGATGCCGGCGCGTGCGGCCATACCGAGGCCGTCTCCGGTATTGATGAAGGCATTGGTGGAGGACTGGAAAATCCGCCCCGCTCCACCAGTGGCAAAAATCGTCGCCTTGGCCTGAAAAGCGACGATCTCGCCGGTTTCCATCTCCATCGCGGTGACGCCGAGGATATCGCCGTCAGCATCACGGATCAGATCGAGGGCCATCCACTCGACGAAGAACTGGGTGTTGGCGCGCACATTGCGCTGATACAGGGCGTGCAGCATGGCGTGGCCGGTGCGGTCGGCCGCCGCGCAGGAGCGGCGCACCGGCTTCTCGCCGAAGTTCGACATGTGGCCGCCAAAGGGACGCTGGTAGATCCTGCCGGCATCCGTGCGGTCGAAGGGCATGCCATAGTGTTCGAGTTCAATCACCACCTCGTTGGCCTTGCGGCACATGAACTCGATGGCATCCTGGTCGCCGAGCCAGTCGGAACCCTTGACGGTATCGTACATGTGCCAGTGCCAATGATCTTCCTCGGAGTTGCCCAGGGCAGCAGCAACGCCCCCTTGTGCCGCCACGGTGTGGGAACGGGTTGGAAAGACCTTGGTCAGGACGGCCGTTTTCAGCCCTGATTCGGAAAGTTGCAGCGCGGCGCGCAGACCGGCGCCCCCTGCGCCGACAATGACCGCATCAAAGGTGCGTTTGCCAATTTTCACTTACAGCCTCCAGAGAATCGAAACCGCCCAGCCGGCATAACCGACGAGCGCGAACGCCACAATGACATGCAACGCGAGGAGCACACCGGTGGGCTTGACGTAATCCATCCAGATGTCGCGCACGCCCACCCAGGCGTGATACATCAGCCCGACGATGAAGAGGAAAGTGAAAAAGCGCATCCAGTCACCCGCCATGAAGGCATGCCAGCCTTCGTAGTCAAAGGGGCCTTCGAGCGCCAGCAACACGACGAAAACCAGCAGATACACAGCCATGTACGCAGCGGAAAAACGCTGGATGAGCCAGTCCTTGAGCCCGTAGTGGGCGCCGACGACAATTTTGTTCACCATAGCCGGACTCCCAGAATGACGGTCAGAACGAGGCTGACGAGGACGGCAGACCAGGCCGTGGCGCGTGCCGGTTTCAGATCCGTCAGGATATTCATATCCATGAACAGGATGCGAATGCCCATGAGCACATGATGCAACAAGGCCCACAGCAGCCCGATCAGGATCACCTTGACGAGAGGGTGGGCCAGATACGATGTGAAGATGGCGAACCCCAGAGAACCGTCCAGACTCAGTTCGAGCAGATAGATGAGAAAGGGCAGCATCAGGAAAATGCCGGCACCGGCAATGCGATGAAGAATCGAGGCGATCGCCGGAATCGGCTGCCGGATGACCCGCAGGTCGAGATGGACGGGGCGTTTTTTCTTTACAGTCAAATCTGGCATAGGGATTTGCTTCCTCTCATTGTTTCTGCATGAGGTACAGAGTGAAGTAACTTCGGAAAAACCGAAATTATAGCGCCAAGCGTACGGACCTCAGCGTGCTTGGTTGTATACACAAAAGTTGCGGACATCTCGGTTCAGCTCGCTCAGTTCAGTTCGTTCTGATAGTAGTGTTCGGCGGTTGCATACAGACCGCGCCGCCATTCGACGGGCTTGTCGCCATAGGTGAAGGTCACCCGCTCCACCGACAGCAGGGGGCTGCCTTCTTCCAGATGCAGCAACTCGGCGGCACCCCGGTCGGCCGACACGGCACGCAGATGTTCTTCGGCACGGATCATGCGCACGCCGAAGCGTGTCTCGAACAGCGTGTAGATCGATTCGTCACTGTCGCGCAGCACATCGAGCGTCAGCCCCTGGAAGATATCTCCGGGCAGATAGATTTCATCGAGCACAACCGGTTTTTCATTGAAGGAGAGCAGCCGGCGCACGATGATGATCGGCGCTCCGGGTTGAATCTGCAGGATGCGTGCGGCCTCCTGTCCGGCTTTCGCACGCCAGCATTCGAGCGGTTCGCTCTTTGGCACTTCCACGCTGCCGTTACTCGCCACCACGCGCAAAAAACGAAAGAAGGCGCGCGGATCATTGTGTGATGCAACATAAGTGCCTTTGCCCTGCTTGCGTACCACAAGGTTTTCCGCTGCCATTTCGTCGATGGCCTTGCGCACGGTGCCCTGGCTGACATTGAAACGAACCGCCAGTTCCGCTTCGCTCGGGATGGCTTCACCGGGACGCCATTCACCAGCGGCAAGGCCGTGCAGGATCAGGTTTTTGATCTGGCGATAGAGTGGGCTGAAGGTGGGTGGAACATGTCCCATGGCGCGATTTCAACACAAAATCCTGCCTGAGTCGATATACCCATAATGTCTTATATAAGACATGTTACATACATTGACACAGTGCAAAAACAATTTTACGATTTACCCACTCGGCCGACACCGTCGTACTGTTTTTGCACCCGTTCAGTTTCAGGTTCAGATTAATGTCTTAGCGGTTCCGATCCACTCATTCAAATCAAACAACCCGATTCCAGGAGTTCTTTCATGGCCAAAGCCCCCGTTCGTGTCACCGTTACCGGCGCTGCCGGACAAATCGGTTACGCTCTGCTCTACCGTATCGCCAGCGGCGAAATGCTCGGCAAGGATCAACCCGTCATTCTGCAAATGCTTGAACTGCCGATGGAAAAAGCCCAGGCCGCACTCAAGGGTGTGATGATGGAACTGGAAGATTGTGCCTTCCCGCTGCTCGCCGGCATGGTCGGCACAGCCGATCCGCTGGCGGCCTTCAAGGACACCGACTATGCCTTGCTGGTCGGTGCCCGCCCGCGCGGCCCCGGCATGGAGCGCAAGGACCTCCTCCTCGAAAATGCGAAGATTTTCATCGAACAGGGCAAGGCACTCAACACCGCCGCCTCGCGCAACGTACGCGTGCTGGTGGTCGGCAACCCGGCCAACACCAACGCCTATATCGCCATGAAATCGGCACCCGACCTGCCGAAGAAGAACTTCACCGCCATGCTGCGTCTCGACCACAACCGCGCCGTCTCGCAACTCGCCACGCGCACCGGCAAGGCCGTCACCGAGATCGAGAAGATGATCGTCTGGGGCAACCACTCGCCCACCATGTACCCGGACGTGCGCTTTTGCACCGTCGCCGGCCAGGCCGCACCGCAGGCTATCAACGATGAAGCCTGGTATCGCAACGAGTACATCCCGAAGGTCGGCAAGCGTGGTGCGGCCATCATCGAGGCGCGCGGCGCCTCCTCGGCGGCCTCCGCCGCCAACGCCGCCATCGACCACATGCGTGACTGGGCGCTGGGCACCAACGGCAAGTGGGTCACCATGGGCGTGCCCTCGGACGGCTCCTACGGCATTCCGCAGGACATCCTCTACGGCGTGCCGGTCACCTGCGCCGGTGGCGAATACACGCGCGTGACGGGACTGGCCATCGACGATTACTCGCGCAGCATGATGGACAAGACGCTCGCCGAGCTGCAGGAAGAGCAGGCCGGCGTCGCCAGCATGCTCGCCTGAGGAGCGCCCGGGGGTGAAGGGATCATGAGCAGCGCGCTTCACCCCGCCGCCGTTCTCTACGGCGAATCGAAGCCCTTCCCGACCCTGCCCGCCTGCGAGCATTACGCCGGCAGCGAAAAACTCATTGCCAAAGCCTTTGCCCTGCAGCAAACCCTCGGGCCGATCTTTGACCTGACCTGCGATTGCGAGGACGGCGCCACCGCCGGTGCGGAGCGCGCACATGCGCACATGGTGGCCGCCGCCATTGCCTCCAGTGAAAACCGCTTTGGCCGTGTCGGCGCCCGTATTCATGACATCAGCCACCCGCATTGGCGCGACGATCTGGACATCATCCTGGGGAAGGCGGGCGAACGACTGGCCTATGTCGTCTTCCCGAAGGTCGCAGGCCGCCAGGATGCGCAGACAATGCTCGACACGCTGGCACAAATCGCACGCAGCCACGGCATCACGCGCACGATCCCGGCCCATGTATTGATCGAGACACACGGCGCCTTGCGCGAGGTCGAGCAGATTGCCGCCCTGCCGGGCATCGAGTCACTGGATTTCGGCCTGATGGATTTTGTCAGTGCGCACCATGGCGCCATCCCGGCCGCGACGATGAAGAGCCCGGGACAGTTCGAACATCCGCTGCTCGTGCGCGCCAAATGTGCGATCGCCGCGGCTGCACTCGGTCATGGCTTGATGCCCACACACAACGTCACCACCGAATTGCACGACACGCAGATTGTCCATGCCGATGCCCGGCGCGCACGCGAGGAATTCGGCTTTTTGCGCATGTGGAGCATCCACCCCAACCAGATCCAGCCCATTGTCGAAGCCCTGCAACCCGACTTCAGCGAAGTCAATGAGGCCGCCAGCCTCCTGCTTGCGGCCCGGGCAGCCGGCTGGGGCCCGATCCGCCACGAAGGACGGCTGCATGACCGGGCCTCCTATCGCTATTACTGGCAACTGCTCGAACGCGCCCATGCCACCGGTGCCCGTTTGCCGGAAGGTATCCGGCAAGAATTTTTCTCCGATGTAACCATTCCCTGACTGAGAGGACCCCCGTGCTTGAAGCCTACCGTGCCCATGCTGCCGAACGTGCCGCCCTCGGCATTCCCGCCCTCCCCCTGAGCGCCCAGCAGACCGAAGATCTGGTCAGGCTGCTGCAACAGCCCCCCAAGGGTGAAGAAGCGTTTCTGGTCGAACTGCTCACGCAGCGCGTGCCGGCCGGCGTCGATGACGCCGCCCGGATCAAGGCCGCCTTCCTGGCAAAAGTCAGTCGTGGCGAGACGGCGTGTGCGCTCATCAGCCGCGAGAAGGCCGTCGAACTGCTCGGCACCATGCTCGGCGGCTACAACGTGCAGCCACTCATCGAGCTGCTCGAGGATGCGCAGCTGGGTGCCCTCGCCGCCCAGGCGCTGAAGGGCACGCTGCTGATGTTCGACTACTTCCATGATGTCGCTGAAAAAGCGAAGAAAGGCAACGCCCACGCCAAATCGGTGATGCAGTCCTGGGCCGACGCCGAGTGGTTCACGCAGCGCCCCGAAGTGGCACAGAAGATCACCGTCACCGTCTTCAAGGTCACCGGCGAGACCAACACCGACGACCTCTCGCCCGCCCCGGACGCCTGGAGCCGCCCCGACATCCCGCTGCACGGCCTGGCCATGCTGAAGAACGCCCGCGAGGGCATCGTGCCGGAGAAGCCCGGCGAGCGCGGTCCGATGAAACTGATCGAGGACCTGAAGAAAAAAGGCCATCCGGTCGCCTATGTCGGCGACGTGGTCGGCACCGGCTCCTCGCGCAAGTCGGCGACCAACTCGGTGATCTGGTGGACGGGCGAGGACATCCCCTTCGTGCCGAACAAGCGCTACGGCGGCTTCTGTCTCGGTGGCAAGATCGCGCCGATCTTCTTCAACACGCAGGAAGACGCCGGCGCCTTCCCGATCGAGTGCGACGTGGCGCAGATGGCCATGGGCGACGTGGTCGACATCTATCCCTACGAGAAGAAAGTCGAGAAAAACGGCCAGGTCATCAGCACCTTCACCTATAAATCCGAAGTGCTGCTCGACGAAGTGCGTGCCGGCGGGCGCATCAATCTCATCATCGGGCGCGGCCTCACCGCCCGTGCGCGCGAGGCACTCGGCCTGCCGCCCTCCACCCTCTTCCGCCTGCCGCAGGCACCGAAGGATTCCGGCAAGGGCTTCTCGCTGGCGCAGAAGATGGTCGGCCGCGCCTGCGGCCTGCCTGAAGGCAAGGGGATTCGCCCGGGCACCTACTGCGAGCCGAAGATGACCACCGTCGGCTCGCAGGACACCACCGGCCCGATGACGCGCGACGAGCTGAAGGACCTCGCCTGCCTCGGCTTCTCCGCCGACATGGTGATGCAGTCCTTCTGCCACACTGCGGCCTACCCGAAACTGGTCGACGTCAAGATGCACCATGAACTGCCCGCCTTCATCTCGACGCGCGGCGGCGTGGCGCTACGCCCCGGCGACGGTGTCATCCACTCCTGGCTGAATAGATTGCTGCTGCCCGACACGGTGGGCACCGGCGGCGACTCGCACACGCGCTTTCCGATCGGCATCTCCTTCCCGGCCGGCTCGGGTCTGGTCGCCTTTGCCGCCGCCACCGGCGTCATGCCGCTCGACATGCCCGAATCGGTGCTGGTGCGCTTCAAGGGCAAGCTCGCCCCCGGCGTCACCCTGCGCGACATGGTCAATGCCATTCCCTACTACGCCATCAAGCAGGGACTGCTCACCGTCGAGAAGAAAGGCAAGAAAAACATTTTCTCCGGACGCATCCTCGAGATCGAGGGCCTGCCCGACCTCAAGGTGGAACAGGCTTTCGAGCTGACCGATGCCTCGGCCGAACGCTCGGCTGCCGGCTGCACGGTACATCTGAACAAGGAGCCGATCATCGAGTACATGAACTCGAACATCGTGCTGATGAAGTGGATGATCGCCAAGGGCTACCAGGACCGGCGCGCGCTGGAGCGGCGCATCAAGGCCATGCAGGCATGGATCGCCAATCCGCAGCTTCTGAAAGCCGATGCCGACGCCGAATACGCCGCCGTGATCGAGATCGACATGAACGAGATCAAGGAGCCGATCGTCGCCTGCCCGAACGATCCGGACGACGTGAAGCTCCTCTCCGAAGTCGCCGGCGACAAAATCGAGGAAGTCTTCATCGGCTCGTGCATGACCAACATCGGCCACTTTCGCGCCGCCGGCCAGGTACTCAACGGCAAGAGCGATCTGCCGGCGCGGCTCTGGGTGGCGCCACCCACCAAGATGGACGCCATGATCCTCAACGAAGAAGGCTACTACGCCATTCTCGGCAAGAGCGGCGCACGCATGGAGATGCCCGGCTGTTCGCTGTGCATGGGCAACCAGGCACAGATCAGGAAAGGCAGCACGGCCATGTCCACCTCGACGCGCAACTTTCCCAACCGCCTCGGTATCGACACCCGCGTCTATCTCGGCTCGGCAGAACTCGCCGCCGTGTGCGCCATGATGGGCAAGATTCCGACGCCCGCCGAATACCTGACACAGGTGAATGTGGTGAACCAGAAGGCCGGCGACATCTACCGCTACATGAACTTCGACCAGATCGACTCGTTCAGGGAGGTTGCCGAAACCGTCGCGCTCTGAGGCGCCGTTCCACGAGAACTGACTTTTCGTGCCGCACAAACGACAACCCCGCCTCTCGGCGGGGTTGTCGTGTCCTGAGCCATATTTTATTCAGGAGGCACGGCCCTGCCAGCGGTCCAGTTTTTTCATTTCCATCTGGTGACGGGCCTTGACGCGGGCACGATAGGGAATCTCATACAGCAGGCAGATGCCGACGAACACCGCCACCATGGCAATGCTCGAGTTAAGCCCAAGCGACAGCAGCAGCGAATACGCCGGATAGGCCAGCGCTGCCGAAACCACGAACCAGATATAGCCGAGCATTTTGCTGCCGGCCTCTGCGTCTTTCTTTGCTGCCATGACGGTTTCTCCCTTGAGCCAGATGATCTTGCCAGTTCAGAGGCAACAGTCGTGCCAGAACGACATCCGCTTGTTTGGCCGATGTTTTTCTGGTCAGGATGAACAGCATGGCTTGGCCCGAAAGGCAAAAAATCGACGATAAATGTCAGGTCGTGGACTATTTGCCCGGCTGTAATGTGAGCGAGACCTCGGCACTCTTGCCCTGACGCAGCAGGGTCAGGCGGATACGGTCGCCCGCCTGGTATTCATCCAGACGGGCAGCAAACTTGCCGACACTCTCGACCGGCTTGCCGTCGATGGCGACGATGATGTCGCCGGGGACGATCGTACGGCGCGTGACCGTCGCCGCCCGCAACCCGGCCGCGGCAGCGGGCGAACCGGCCTTGACGTGCAGGATGACGACCCCCTTCACCCTGAGTTGCAGCGACAGGCGTTGATTGACGCCTTCATCGAGCTCGATGCCCATGCTCGGACGCAGATATTTGCCGGTACGGATGATCTGCGGCACGATGCGATTGACGGTATCCACCGGCACGGCAAAGCCGATGCCCGCACTGGCCCCGCTCGGGCTGTAGATCGCCGTGTTGATGCCGATCAGGCGGCCGGCCGAATCGAGCAGCGGCCCGCCTGAATTGCCCGGGTTGATCGCCGCATCGGTCTGGATCAGATGCTCGATGCTCAGACCCGTCTCACCCGTCAGGGAGCGATCGAGGGCGGAGATGATGCCCTTGGTCAGCGTCCAGTCGAGGCCAAAGGGATTGCCGATCGCAAATACCGTCTGCCCGACCAGCAGGTCGCGGCTGGTGCCCAGCGGGACCGGATCGGGATGACGCTGGCCGGAAGCGATCTTGAGCACGGCAATGTCGTGGGCCGGACTGACACCGACCAGACTCGCCTTGTACTCGCTGCCATCGGCAAGCTTGATGGTCGCCTCGTTGGCGCCCTGGATGACGTGAAAATTGGTGATGACGTGACCCGCCTCGTCCCAGATGAAGCCGGAACCGGTGCCGCTGGGCACCGAGAAGACATTGCGTGTCCAGAAATTGCGCACCAGTTCGCTGGTGGTGATGTAGACCACCGAATCGCGCGCTTTCTCGAAAAGAGCAATGGTCGCCCTCTCTTCAGGCAGGAGTTCGCCGCGCGGCATGATCGCACGCGGCGCACTCTCGGCGGCCCGGACAACCGGTGTGGCCATCAGCCCGCCAGCGAGCAGCCAGACAAGCGCCATCAAAGCGCGCAATGCTCTGCAAACAGGAAAAATCATCAGTACGAATCCGGCACGATTTTCAAGGCGGCATTGTAGCGCCCGAAGCGATCAGGCCAGCGCATCGCGACCGATATCTTCGATACGCTCGGCACCAAGCAGGGTCATCGTCACGGCGAGCTCCTTTTTCAGCAAGGCGAGGATTTCGGCCACCCCGCACTCGCCACGCGCCGCCAGGCCATACGCCCAGGCACGCCCGAGCATCACGGCCTTCGCTCCGGCAGCCAGCGCCTTGGCAATGTCCTGCCCGCTGCGTATGCCGCCATCCATCAGCACCTCGAGCCGGTCGCCGACGGCATCGACGATCTGCGGCAGAATCGCAATGGTCGAGGGCGCACCATCGAGCTGGCGTCCGCCATGGTTGGAGACGACGAGGGCGCTCGCACCGATGTCGGCTGCGGCGCGGGCATCCGCGCAGTCGAGCACCCCCTTGATGACGATATCGCCCTGCCAATGCTCGCGCAGCCAGCCCAGGTCCTGCCAGGTGATGGCCGGATCGAACTGGGCATCCACCCAGTCTTTCATCTGCGCCAGACTATGGGCCGAAGGTACGGCCCGGGCCAGGTTGCCGAAGATCAGTGGCCTGCCGCGCAAGGCGACATCAAGCAGCCAGTGCGGATGGCGCAGCATCCGCGCATTGCGCACGAGCTGTCCCCAGGCGGACTGCCTGCCGGTCATGCCGTTTCTCACATCGCGATAACGCGTGGCAAACACCGGCAGATCGACGGTAAACACCAGCGTGCGCGTGCCGGCTGCCCAGGCACGGGCCAGCAGCTCGCGCGCATAGCCACGATCGCGCATCACGTAGAGTTGAAACCAGAACGGCGCCGTACCGCCAGCACTGACTTCTTCGATGGAGCACAACGATACGGTGCTCAGACAGAACGGCACACCGGCCAGGGCGGCCGCACGTGCTGCCTGGACTTCGCCGCGACGAGCGTAGAGCCCGGCCAGTCCGACCGGACCGAGAATGACGGGAAAAGAGAGCTTTTGTCCGAGGAGCGTCAGCGAGGTATCGATGCCCTTGACGCCGCGCAGTACGCGCTGGTGCAAATGCAGGGCATCGAGATCGCGGGCGTTGGCTGCCAGCGTCAGCTCGCGATAGGCGCCGCCATCGATGTAGTCGAAGAACACCCGTGGCAGACGCCGGCGGGCCAGTTCGCGATAATCGGAAATCGAGGCAGGTACCATCTTGGCCGAAATGGTAGCGCCAAACCCCGGTCAGGCGTATGGAAACATTCAGGCAGCCGCCGCTGTCAATCTGCGGAACTTCGCCAGGAGCTGCTCGGCCGTTTCCGGGTACGCGGGATCTGCAACGATGGCATCGACAGGACACACGGCAACGCACCGGGACTCAAGATCATGACCGACACACTCGGTGCACAAGGAGGGTTCGATGACGTAGGTCTCCTCTCCCTGCGAAATGGCATCGTTCGGGCATTCCGGCTGGCAGACGTCACAGTTGATGCACAGATCGGTAATCGCCAGCGCCATGGGAATAACGCTTACTTGATCGTCCAGGTATCGCCGCGATTGAACAGCGCCGCCAGGCTGCCGGGGCCACGATTCTTGCGTGCATCGGCATGCAGCTGCCGGTTCATCTCTTCATAGGCAGGTTGCTCCACGGCGCGGAAGATGCCCAGTGGCACCGGGAAATCCGGTGCATCGAGCTGCGAGAGGAAGAAAGAGACGCCGGGATTGGCGGAGGCTTCGTCATGGACGAGGAGATCGGCCTCGGTGACACCGTTTTCACCCACCGTGACGACCTCCATGTCGAAGCCGCGCATGCGCAGCCCCTTGTTCTTGTTCTTGCCATAGATGAGCGGCTTGCCATGCTCGATGAGGATGCGAGCATCGTCGCGCACGCTCTTGTCGGTGATCGATTCATAGGCGCCGTCATTGAAGACGATGCAGTTCTGGTAGATCTCGACAAGCGCCGTGCCCTGATGCTCGGCGGCACGCTTGAGCACGTTGCCCATGTGCGCCTGGTCGGTATCAACGGTCCGTGCAACGAACGTGGCGCCGGCACCCAGTGCCACGGATACCGGCGTGAACGGACGGTCGATGCTGCCCAGCGGTGTCGTCTTGGTCTTCTTGCCCAGCTCCGAGGTCGGCGAATACTGGCCTTTGGTCAGGCCATAGATGCGGTTGTTGAGCAGGATGATCTTCAGGCCGATGTTGCGGCGCATGGCATGAATGAAATGGTTGCCGCCGATCGCCAGCGCATCGCCATCGCCCGTGACGACCCACACCGAAAGTTCGGGCCGTGCCAGCTTCAGCCCGGTGGCGATCGCCGGCGCACGGCCATGGATGCTGTGCATGCCGTAGGTTTCCATGTAATAGGGAAACCGGCTCGAACAGCCGATACCGGAGATGAAGGCGAAGTTCTCGCGCGGGATGCCCAGTGTCGGCATCAGTTTCTGGATCTGTGCGAGCACGGCGTAGTCGCCGCAGCCCGGACACCAGCGTACATCCTGGTTGGACTCGAAATCCTTCTTGGTCAGCACCGGTATCTCGGTCATGGTGGACATTTCGCGGCTCCTCAGCAAAGTTCGATGATGCGATCGTAGATTTCGGCAACCTTGAAGGGCTTGCCCTGCACCTTGTTCAACTGAACGACGTCGATCAGATATTGGTCGCGCAGCAGGTGGGCAAGCTGGCCCAGATTCATCTCGGGCACCAACACCTTCTTGAAACGCTTCATGATTGTGCCCAGATCGGACGGCAAGGGATTCAGGTGACGCAGGTGCACATGCGCGACGGAACGGCCCTGTTGTGCGGCGAGCTCGCGTGCCTGCACGATCGAGCCATAAGTGCTGCCCCAGCCGAGCACCAGCAGATCACCGCTCTCGGGACCCACGACTTCGAGTGCGGGCAGATCCTTGGCGATGCCGGCCACCTTGGCCGCACGCACCTCGACCATGCGCTGATGGTTTTTCGCATCGTGCGAGATGTCTCCCGTGAGAAAATCCTTTTCCAGACCACCGACGCGGTGTTCCATGGCGGTTGTACCGGGCCGCACCCAGGCACGCGCCAGATTTTCATCGCGGGCATAGGGCTTGTAGCCTTCCGGATCGGTACGGAATTTCACATCGAGCCTGGGCAGCTTTTCCGGATCGGGAATGCGCCAGGGCTCGGCAGCATTGCCGATCCCGCCATCGGAGAGGAAGATCACCGGCGTCATGTATTTGACGGCGATGCGGAAGGCTTCGAGGGCGCACTCGAAGCAATCGGCCGGCGAACGCGAAGCAATCACCGGAATCGGGCATTCCCCGTTACGGCCATAAATCGCCTGCAGCAGATCGGACTGCTCGACCTTGGTCGGCAGGCCGGTCGACGGCCCGCCGCGCTGCACGTTGACGATGACGAGCGGCAATTCGAGCATCACCGCCAGTCCCATCGCTTCGGTCTTCAGCGCCATGCCCGGGCCGGAGGTGGTCGTCATGCCGAGCACACCGCCATAGGAGGCACCGATTGCCGAGCAGATGCCGGCAATTTCGTCCTCGGCCTGGAAGGTCGTCACATTGAAATGCTTCTGCCCCGAGAGCTCGTGCAGAATGTCGGTCGCCGGCGTGATCGGGTAAGAGCCCAGGAAGAGGGGCACGCCGGAGAGCTCGGAAGCCGCGACAAAACCGAACGCCGCCGCCTGATTGCCGGTAATGCTGCGATAGGTGCCCGGAGCAATGCTGTCGGAGGCACGCACCTTGTAGCTGGCAATGAAGATTTCGGTGGCATCGACATAAGCGTAGCCGGCGCGCAGGGCCAGCACGTTGCCTTCGGCAATCGCCGGGTTTTTGGCAAATTTGCTGCGAATATCCTCTTCTTCCTTCTCCATCGAACGGTTGAAGAGGGCCAGCATCAGACCCAGGGCATAGTAGTTCTTGCAACGGCCGACATCCTTCTTCGACAGGCCGGAGCCCTTCAGGGCCAGCGTCGTCAGTTCGGTGATGTCGATCTTGTAGAGGCGGTAGCCTTCCAGGCTGTCGTCCTCGAGAGGATTGGCGGCGTAGCCCGCCTTGGTCAGGTTGATTTCTGTAAACGCACCGGTGTTGGCAATCAGGATGCCGCCGCGCTTGAGATCGGGAAGATTGGTCTTCAGTGCGGCAGGATTCATCGCCACCAGCACGTCAGGCGCATCTCCGGAAGTAAAGATCTGGCGCGAAGCGAACTGGATCTGGTAGCCGGAGACACCAAACAGCGTGCCGGTTGGAGCGCGAATCTCCGAGGGATAGTCGGGATGGGTGGCGAAGTCATGCCCCGCCTTGGCCACCGATCGGGAAAACTCGTTCCCCGTCAGCTGCATGCCATCGCCAGAATCACCAACGAAACGAATGACGACGCTATCGAGTTCTTCAACCTGACGGGCCGAAACTCCGGGTTCCGACCGGACGTCCGCCGTATCTGCCGTATCTGCGGAAACTGCCATGACTGCCTCCTGATAAGCTGCTGGGCCTTGCTCTGGAAAGTGCTTCAAAAAGAATCCACGATGAAATTATAATTTGTTTGCAAACTATTTGCTATCCATCATTCAGGGCCATTGGAAAATTTAACGATTGCCCGGAAACCGGCCTGAAAATCCCTTGCAAAGCCGGTTTTGTCTCCCTTGCGCCGTCTCGCCACCACTGACTTTTACAAGATGAATACCGGTTTCATCTTCACCGGCAACAGACAGCCCTTGCGCGCGCGGTGCAGGCGATATTTCTCGAGATCCTTGCCGGCCACCTTGCACGGCACGGTCTTGCCGCCGCGGCCGATGCCCTCAACGATGACGCCACCGCCATCATGGACCACCACGCCGACGAGTTCGTCCTTGTCATCGAGACCCATGACGAGGACGCCGCGGCCGGCCGACTGTACCTTCATCTCGCTGATGTCGAACATCAGCAGACGGCCCTGAGTGCAGACGGCGGCAATGGTATTGCCCGCGACCCGGGCCGGATGCAGGACGCGTTCGCCCTTCTCCAGACTCATGAACGCCTTGCCGGCCTTCTGCCGTGTGAC
Source organism: uncultured Rhodocyclaceae bacterium (assembly GCA_964607005.1). Taxonomy (GTDB): domain Bacteria; phylum Pseudomonadota; class Gammaproteobacteria; order Burkholderiales; family Rhodocyclaceae; genus Desulfobacillus. Next base: position 18,500 of record CAZSHO010000013.1, on the reverse strand, counting down.
GAGATCGCCCACTTTGGCGATGAAGCCGTAGCCGCCGGAATTGGCGAACAGATGGTGCGCCAGCGGATCATCCGAGAGCGCTGCCGCTACCCGCGCCCCGCCCTGCAGGTCGATCAGGGTCGTGATCGGCGCGCCATCGCCGCGCCCGCCCGGCAGGTCGGAGACGCGCAGCGAGTAGGCCCGGCCGTTCGTATCGACGACGATGAGCGGCCAGGTAGTGCGCGTCTCGGCGACGAAGAAGGGATAGTCGCCGGCCTTGTAGGGGATGGCCGTGCGGTCGTGGCCATGGCCATCCCTGCGGCGCACCCAGCCGTTCTTCGACAAGATCACCGTCACGGGTTCATCGGGCACCTGGATTTCGGTGGGCGTGACGGGTGCCACCGCCTCGATCAGCGTGCGCCGCTCGTCACCGTATTGCTTCGCGTCCTGCTCGATCTCCTTGAGCAGGAGTTTCGTCATCTCCTTGCGCTCGGCCAGCAACTTCTGCAGCGTGCCGCGCTCTTCCTTCAGTTGGGCCAGCTCCTTCTCGATCCTGATGCCTTCGAGGCGCGCCAGCTGGCGCAGACGAATCTCGAGGATGTCCTCGGCCTGGGTCGCGGAGAGATCGAACTTCGCCATCAGGTCCGGCTTGGGTTCGTCGGCATTGCGGATGACCTTGATCACCTTGTCGATATTGAGGAAGGCGATCATGCGGCCATCGAGGATGTGAATGCGCCGCTCCACCTCGGCGAGGCGGTGACGCGTGCGCCGCTCGACGGTGTCGTAGCGGAAGGCGACCCACTCCGAGACGACCTGCACCAGGTTCTTCTGCTGCGGCCGATTGTCGCGCCCCAGCATGGTGAAGTTGAGCGAAACGTTGGTCTCCAGGCTGGTGTTGGCGAGGAGCACGTTCATCATCTCCTGCATATTCTGGTTCTTCGACTTCGGCTCGAGGATGAGGCGCACCGGCTCCTTCTCGTTGGACTCATCGCGCACCGTATCGAGCACCGAGAGCAGAAGCTGCTTCATGTTCTTCTGCTCCTGCGAGACATCCTTCTTGCCCTGCCTGGGCTGCGGGTTGGTGAGCGCCTCGATCTCGGCAGAGACTTGCGCCGCCGAGACGCCATGCGGCAGCGCCTGCACGGCGATACGCCACTGACCGCGGGCGAGGTCCTCGATGCGCCAGCGCGCGCGCATGCGCAGGCTGCCGCGCCCGGACGTGTAGGCATCCTCGATATCCTTCGGCTGCGAGATGATCTGGCCGCCGCCGGGAAAATCCGGCCCCTGCACGTGGACGAGGAGATCGGCCACCGTGGCCTTCGGGTTGCGGATGAGGTGCACCGCCGCCGCCGCCACCTCGCGCAGGTTGTGCGGCGGAATCTCGGTGGCCATGCCGACGGCGATGCCGGAAGCGCCGTTGAGCAGCACCATCGGCAGGCGCGCCGGCAAGAGCACCGGCTCCTGGAAGGCGCCGTCGTAATTGGGGGCAAAGTCGACGGTGCCGCGGTCGAGTTCGCCGAGCAGAAGTTCCGCGATCGGCGTCAGCCGCGCCTCGGTGTAGCGCATCGCCGCGGCGGCGTCACCGTCGCGCGAGCCGAAGTTGCCCTGGCCGTCGATCAACGGGTAGCGCAGCGAGAAATCCTGCGCCACGCGCACCATGGCGTCGTACACGCTCTGGTCACCGTGCGGGTGAAACTTGCCGATGACGTCGCCGACGACGCGCGCGCTCTTCACCGGCTTGGCGCCGGACTTCAAGCCCATCTCGTGCATGGCGTAGAGGATGCGCCGCTGCACCGGCTTCTGGCCGTCCTCGACGTGCGGCAACGCGCGGCCGGTGACAACGCTCATGGCATAGGTCAGGTAGGCACGTTCGGCGTAGAGATCGAGCGGCAGGGCGTCGTCGGGCAGGATCGGCAGTGCAGGAGGTGCAGGAGGTGCAGGAGGCGCCGTACCACCAGCACTGACTTTTACGTCTTCGAACAGATCCAGGGTTTCATCGCCCATCAGATATCGGCCTCCACTTCATTGCCCTTCTCTTCCATCCAGCCGCGGCGGCCGGCGGATTCGCCCTTGGCCATCAACAAAGTAAACATCTTCCTCGTTTCCTCCTCAGCACCCTCGCGCAGCACCACCGGCAGCACGCGGCGCGTCGCCGGGTCCATGGTGGTCTCGCGCAGCTGCTCCGGGTTCATCTCGCCCAAACCCTTGAAGCGGCCGATCTCGACGGCATCCGGGTTCACGCCCTCTTTCTTCAGACGGTCGCGCATCGCCTCCAGCTCGCCCTCGTCGAGCGCGTAGAGGCGCTTGGCCGGGCGCTTCTTGCCCGAGGCCGGCACATCGACGCGGTAGAGCGGCGGCATGGCAACATAGATATGGCCGCGCGCGATCAGCTTCGGGAAATGCCGGTAGAACAGGGTCAGCAGCAAGGTCTGGATGTGGGCGCCGTCAACATCGGCGTCCGACATGATAATGACCTTGCCGTAGCGCAAACGGTCGAGCACGGTATCCGGCGCATCGACCGAATGCGGATCGACACCAAGCGCCACGGCGATGTCGTGGATTTCATTGTTGGCGAAAAGACGGTCGGCATCGACCTCGAAGGCATTGAGCACCTTGCCGCGTAGCGGCAGGATCGCCTGTGTCTCCTTGTCGCGCGCCATCTTCGCCGAGCCACCGGCGGAATCGCCCTCGACGAGGAACAGCTCGTTGTCGGCGGTGTCCCCGCTCTCGCAGTCGGAGAGCTTGCCCGGCAGCACGGCGACGCCGGAGGACTTCTTTTTTTCCACCTTCTGCGCCGTGCGCAGGCGCGCCTCGGCCTGCTTGATGGCGAGCTGGGCAATGGCCTTGCCGGCATCGACATGGTTGTTGAGCCAGATCTCGAGCGGGTCGCGCATCATGGTGGAAACCAGCTTCACCGCTTCACGCGAGTTGAGCTTTTCCTTCACCTGCCCCTGGAACTGCGGGTCGAGGATGCGCGCGGAAAGAATGAAGCTCATGCGTCCGCACACATCCTCCTGTTGCAGCTTGACGCCGCGCGGCAGCAGTGCATGGTGATCGATGAAGGATTTCACCGCTTCGAAGACGCCGGTACGCAAGCCTGATTCATGCGTGCCGCCGAGTGCGGTCGGAATGAGGTTCACGTAGGACTCGGCGCAGACCGGCTCGGCGAACCAGCCCAACGCCCAGCCCGCACCCTCGCCCTCGGCGAAGGCCTCGTCATCGGCGCCGGCAAATTTCTCGCCGGTATAGACGGGTGAGACGGCTTCGACACCGGCGCCGGCTTCCTCGAGATAGCCCTGCAGGCCGAGCGGATAGCGCCAGGTCTTGGCCGCCCCGCCCTGCTCGTTCTCCAGTGTCACGGCAAGACCGGGCAGCAGTACCGCCTTCGAGCGCAGCAGGCGCTCCAGTTCGGGCACCGGCAATTTCACGGACTCGAAATACTTCGCGTCCGGCCAGGCACGCACGCGTGTGCCGGTCTGGCGGCCGCAGGGCTCGCCAGTACGCAGCTCCGATGTCTTCTCGCCATTGCCGGAAAAAACGACGTGGTGAATGTGACCATCGCGGCGCACCTCGACTTCGACACGCGTGGACAAAGCGTTCGTCACCGAGACGCCGACCCCGTGCAGACCGCCGGAGAAGGCATAAGCCGACTGCCCCGACTTCTTGTCGAACTTGCCACCGGCGTGCAGTCGCGTGAAGGCCAGCACCACTACCGGCACCTGCTCCTCAGGATGCATGCCGACAGGAATGCCGCGCCCATCGTCGGCCACCGAGACGGAGCCATCGGCATGCAGCGTGACCTGGATGTTCTTGGCAAAACCGGCGAGCGCCTCGTCGGCAGCATTGTCGATGACTTCCTGGATGATGTGCATCGGCGAGTCGGTACGGGTGTACATCCCCGGCCGCTCGCGCACCGGTTCCAGGCCCTTCAAGACACGAAACGATGTCTCGTCATAGGCGGATTTTTTACTCATGATGTTCTTGACAACAAGATGGACACAGAGACCCGGTCCATGGCGAGTCGCCCGGCAGGCTCATCTTGCTGGAGCTGGATCTCGAAGGAAATGGGGTGGACGACGGGACTCGAACCCGCGACAACCGGAATCACAATCCGGGACTCTACCAACTGAGCTACGTCCACCATGGTTACCTGGGGTTGGCGCGCCCGACAGGACTCGAACCTGTAACCCCCGGCTTAGAAGGCCGGTGCTCTATCCGGTTGAGCTACGGGCGCCTGTCGGACCGGCGTCTGGTCGGGGTGAGAGGATTCGAACCTCCGACATCCTGGTCCCAAACCAGGCGCGCTACCGGGCTGCGCTACACCCCGAAGACGCGGCATTCTACTCGCGAGGCGCTGTAGGGTCAAATGATGTCAAATGGAATACGGTGACGCCGGGAGGTAACCCATGCACGGTACAATGCGACTTGCTCCCCCTGCATATTTCTGATATTAAATCGCTGTTCCGGAAAGCCCGGGTTAATCAGGTTATCAAATCAAAATGGCCGAAGATCTCCTCCACAAGCAATTCCCGCCCTACGTCGCCAAGAAGGGCGAGGAATACATGAACAACAAGCAGCTCAAACACTTTCGCGTCATCCTTGAAACGCTGAAGAGCGAACTGCTGCAAGACATCGAACGCACGGTACACACCATGCAGGACGAAGCCACGGTGTTTGCCGACCCGAACGACCGCGCCAGCCAGGAATCCGATATCGCCCTGGAACTGCGCAACCGCGACCGCGAGCGCAAGCTGATCAAGAAAATCGATGAGACGCTCGTGCGCATCGAAGGAGGTGAATATGGCTATTGCGACTCCTGTGGTGTCGAAATCGGCCTCAAACGTCTCGAAGCGCGGCCGACCGCGACCCTGTGCATCGACTGCAAGACGCTTGAGGAAATGAGGGAAAAACAAGTCGCCAAATAAACGCCCGGTGCCGAAGATCGGTACCGGAACAAAAAAGGACGCTCGAGGCGTCCTTTTTTATTGGCCTGTCCGGCCTGACCTGCCCAGCCGGATTATTGCTGCGGTGGTTCCGCTTCCACTGCCGCCTTCATCGAGAGCCGGACCCGGCCTTTCTCATCCGCTTCGAGGACCTTGACGCGCACCGGCTGTCCTTCCTTGAGGTAGTCGGAGACCTGATTGACGCGCTCGTTGGCGATCTGCGAGATATGCAGCAGGCCGTCCTTGCCCGGCAGTATCTGCACGATGGCACCAAAATCGAGCAGGCGCAGTACGGTACCGTCATAGATCTTGCCCACCTCCACCTCGGCGGTGATGTCCTCGATGCGCTTCTTCGCCAACGCGCCGGCCTCGGCGCTGACCGAGGCGATCGTCACGGTACCGTCATCATTGATGTCGATGACGGTGCCGGTTTCCTCGGTCAGGGCACGAATCACCGCCCCCCCCTTGCCGATCACATCGCGGATCTTCTCCGGGTTGATCTTCATGGTAATCAGGCGCGGTGCGTAACTGGAAATTTCGCCAGGTGCCGTCATCGACTGCTTCATCAGACCGAGAATGTGCATGCGCGCCTCGTTGGCCTGCGTCAGGGCAACCTGCATGATCTCCTTGGTGATCCCCTGAATCTTGATGTCCATCTGCAGCGCGGTCACACCCTGCTCCGTGCCGGCCACCTTGAAGTCCATGTCGCCAAGATGATCTTCGTCACCCAGGATGTCGGTCAGCACCGCGAAACGGTTGCCCTCCTTGATGAGCCCCATGGCGATGCCGGCGACATGTGCCTTCAACGGCACCCCGGCATCCATCAGGGCCAGCGAACCGCCGCAGACGGAAGCCATCGAACTGGAACCATTCGATTCGGTGATCTCGGAGACCACGCGCATCGAATAGCTGAATTCTTCAGGAGAAGGCAATACCGCAATCAGCGCACGCTTGGCCAGGCGGCCATGACCGATTTCACGCCGTTTCGGGCTGCCGACACGGCCTGTCTCGCCGGTGGCATACGGTGGCATGTTGTAGTGAAGCAGGAAGCGATCGCGATATTCTCCCTGCAGGGCGTCGATGATCTGCTCGTCGCGGGCGGTGCCGAGCGTCGCCACCACCAGGGCTTGCGTCTCGCCGCGGGTAAACAATGCCGAACCATGGGTGCGCGGCAGCACACCGTGACGAATGGCAATCGGCCGTACGGTGCGTGTATCGCGGCCGTCGATGCGCGGCTCGCCATCGAGGATCTGATTGCGGACGATTTTCGCTTCGAGTTCGAAAATCAGATTGCTGACGGTGGTCGCATCGGGCGCACCTTCGCCCGCGCACAGCGCCTCGATGGTCTTCTTCGCCACTTCGCGGCACTTGGCGGTGCGCGCCTGCTTGCTGGTGGTCCGATAGGCTTCACGCAGATCCGCCTCGGCGAGCCCGGCCACACGTGCGATGAGCGCCTCGTCCCTGGCCGGCGGCTGCCAGTCCCATTCCGGCTTGCCGGCGACTTCCACCAGTTCGTTGATGGCATTGATGACCGTCTGCATCTGCTCGTGGCCAAAAACCACGGCGCCGAGCATGACCTCTTCGGAGAGTTGCTGGGCTTCTGATTCAACCATCAGCACGGCGGCCGCCGTACCGGCGACGACCAGGTTGAGCTGGCTGTCCTTCAGTTGGGCAAACGTGGGGCAGAGGACGTACTGGCCATCGATATAGCCCACGCGTGCAGCGCCGATGGGGCCATTGAAGGGAATGCCGGAGAGCGCCAGCGCTGCGGAAACACCGATCATTGCCGGGATGTCGGGATCCACCTCCGGATTGCTCGACATGACCGTCGCCACCACCTGAACGTCGTTGTAAAGACCATCCGGAAACAGCGGCCGGATCGGGCGGTCGATCAGCCGCGAGGTCAGAATCTCCTTTTCCGAAGGACGACCTTCGCGTTTGAAGAAGCCTCCCGGGATACGGCCGGCCGCATAGACCTTTTCGACATAATCAACCGTCAGGGGAAAGAAATCCTGGCCGGGTTTGGGCTCCCTGGCAGCAACGACCGTCGCGAGGACAACGGTCTCATCCATCGTGACGAGAACCGCGCCATGCGCCTGACGGGCGATTTCGCCAGTTTCCAGCGTGACGGTATGCGCACCGTAGGAAAAACTTTTCTTGGTTGCGGTTAACAAGGGATTTCCTTTCAATCAGTAGGATACGGACAGGTTGTGCCGTTCCAGAAACGATAAAGCCGGCGCAGCCACACAGTGCGACGCCGGCATAGTTTTCATGCCCTTGGCAGCATGAGGAATGAACTGGTCCCGCTTCTTACTTGCGCAGCCCAAGGCGCTCGATCAGCGTGCGATAACTGTCGGAATTCGTGCGCTTCAGATACTCAAGCAACTTGCGACGCTGACTCACCATGCGCAGTAACCCGCGACGCGAATGGTGATCCTTGACGTGTTCCTTGAAATGACCCGTCAGGTCATTGATGCGGTTGGTCAGCAGCGCAATCTGGACTTCGGGCGAACCGGTATCCCCTTTGGCACGCTGGAACTCGGCGACAACTTTTGCCTTGTCGGCAGTGGTAAATGACATGGTTTTTCCTCAAACACGATTATCGAAAACGGTGCCGCCCCGGTTTGATAGAGCCTTGCACCACAAGCCCGACCAGCGTCGGGCATCGTCAGGGATCGGATCCTTGACCTTTCATTCACGTTTCGAATGAAGGTGCGCATTCTACCCCTGGACGCCCTTTGCAGCAAGGTAATCCTCCCGTTTTACTCGGCAGTCGCCAATATAGGCAACAGAAGGCACCCCGAAAAATGGTCGAACGAGCTGAGACATTTTCTGAATTTTTGCGAGTTGCTCTTCGATCTTCTCGTGCAGTCAAAGCCGACCTTGCAGGCGTGCAATACGGCGGGACAGAGTTACTGCCTATGAACTGCCGGAAAGAATATCACCCCTCTCTCCCTCCGTGTGAAGTGGATGCAACGCGCGGGTTACAAGGAGCGAAGGAAAAGGGGCGCCCTACTTCTCAGGGGTGATCGCCATCAAACGGACGGGCTTCAACAAGCCACCTGCCGCAAGAGCAGCCAGCCCGAGAAAGCGGCCGTCTTCGGCATAAACCCGCCGTGAACCGGATGACGGCTCCCCGGGCGTTTGAATGGTCTGGCCGTGTCCGAAGCGCGTGGCTGCCGCAGGGTCGAGCTGCAGTGAGGGCAAGCCGGCCATCAGGCTGTCGACGGGATGTAATCGGGCTGTACGCTCTTCGAGTGATTGCGCCTCGAGCGTTTCAAGAGACAGGGCGTTTTCGATACGCAGCGGGCCGATTCGAGTACGCCGCAAGGCAGTCAGATGCGCGCCACACCCCAGCGCTTCACCCATGTCTTCGGCAAGCGTGCGTACATAGGTCCCTTTGCTGCATTCGACATCGAGGACAAGCCGGTTTCCGGCGAACTCGTCGATCGTGAGGGAGAAAATCCGCACTTCGCGCGGTTGCCGCTCGACTTCGATGCCCTGGCGCGCATATTCATAGAGGGGGCGTCCTGCGCGCTTGAGCGCGGAATGCATGGGCGGCACCTGCAGGATATTTCCGCGGAATCGTATCAGGACAGCTTCGACGGTCTCCCGGACGACGGCCACGGGCCGGGTCGCCAGCACCTGCCCTTCAGCATCTCCGGTATCCGTGCGCACGCCCAGACACAGGGTCGCCACATAGCGCTTGTCCGATCCAAGCAATTCACCGGCAAATTTGGTTGCCTCACCAAAACACAGCGGCAAGAGTCCGGTCGCCAGCGGATCCAGCGTGCCCGTGTGACCCGCTTTGGCTGCATTGAGAAGCCGGCGCGCCTTTTGCAGGGCGGCATTGGAAGTCATGCCGGCAGGTTTGTCGAGCAGAAGAACGCCATCGACGCGACGGCGCGGTGGCGTGCGGAACTGGCTCATGGAAGAGGGTTACCCCTCGTGTTTGCGATCGGAAGCAACCGCTTCGTCGATCAGGCGCGAGAGCCGCTCACCTTGCTCCACCGATGCATCAAATACGAAATGCAGTTCGGGCAGGGTGTGAATGCGGATCCGGCGGCCAAGCTCACGCCGCAGAAAACCACTGGCACGGCGTAGTCCCTGTTCAAGCACATGACGATCAGCGGACGATGCGAGAGAGGTATAAAACACCTTGGCGTGTGCGTAATCCGGCGTCAGCTCCACATCCGTCAGCGTGACCAGGCCAACGCGAGGGTCTTTCAACTCGAGTCGAATCAGCTCGGCCAGTTCACGCTTGATCTGTTCGGCAATCCTGCTGCTGCGTGAGTATTCCTTGGGCATGCCGTCCCGCGCGCATCAGAGAAACCGCGCCACCTCTTCGATCTCAAAGACTTCCAGCTGATCACCTTCCTGGATGTCATTCTGATTTTTCAGGGAGAGGCCGCATTCGAAGCCGGCCTTGACTTCACGCACGTCGTCCTTGAAGCGCTTCAGCGTATCCAGCTCTCCCGTCCAGATGACCACATTGTCCCGCAGCAGACGCACCTGCGAGCCACGGCGGACAAGGCCATCCAGAACATAACAGCCAGCGACGGAGCCAATCCTGGAGATGCGGAATACCTGACGGATTTCCACCTGGCCAATGATCTTTTCCTTGCGCTCGGGCGAAAGCATGCCGGACATGGCTGCCTTCACCTCATCGACTGCGTCATAGATGATGTTGTAATAACGGATATCGACGCCAAGATTTTCTGCGGTCTTGCGTGCGCTGACGTCCGCCCGGGTATTGAAACCGAGAATGACCGCCTTCGAAGCGGAAGCCAGGTTGACATCGGATTCGCTGATGCCGCCGACTGCGGCATGGACGATCTGCACCTTGACCTCGTCCGTCGAGAGCTTCTGCAGGGCATGGGAAAGCGCTTCCTGGGATCCCTGCGTATCGGCCTTGATGATCAGCGACATCGACTTCACCTCGCCTTCGGTCATCTGCTCGAAGATGTTCTCCAGCTTCGCTGCTTGTTGCTTGGCAAGTTTGACATCGCGGAATTTGCCTTGCCGGAACAGGGCGATTTCGCGTGCCTTGCGCTCATCAGCCAGGGCAAGCGCTTCGTCACCCGCCATGGGCACATCAGACAGGCCTTGGATTTCCACCGGGATCGACGGTCCGGCAGAGTCGACCGGATTGCCATTTTCGTCAAGCATGGCACGAACCCGGCCAAACACCGCCCCCGCCAGAACGATATCGCCACGCTTGAGTGACCCTGACTGCACCAGCACGGTTGCAACCGGCCCTTTGCCCCTGTCGAGACGGGACTCGATGATCAACCCCTTGGCAAGCGCATCCCTGGGTGCCTTCAGTTCAAGCACTTCCGCCTGGAGAAGGACATACTCGAGCAACTCATCGATACCCTGCCCGGTTTTCGCAGAAACCGGCACAAAGGGAGAATCGCCGCCATATTCCTCCGGCACAACGCCTTCGGCAACCAGTTCCTGCTTGACGCGTTCCGGATTGGCTTCGGGCTTGTCGATTTTGTTGACCGCCACCACCAACGGCACCCCGGCCGCCTTGGCATGATGGATGGCTTCCTTGGTTTGCGGCATCACGCCGTCGTCGGCGGCGACCACCAGAATGACAATATCCGTGGCGCCGGCACCGCGTGCGCGCATCGCGGTAAAGGCTTCGTGACCCGGGGTATCCAGGAAGGTGACCATGCCGCGCGGGGTTTGGACATGATAGGCGCCGATGTGCTGGGTAATGCCGCCCGCTTCACCATGGGCGACCCGTGTCTTGCGGATGAAATCGAGTAGCGATGTCTTGCCGTGATCGACGTGTCCCATGACAGTCACGACCGGAGCACGGGGTTCGAGCACCATGTCCTTGTGTTGCGCCTCTGTCTCGGCAAGGAAAGCATCGAGCTGATCAAGCTTTGCCGGCTTGGCAACGTGACCCAGTTCCTCGACGATGATCATCGCCGTTTCCTGGTCGAGCATCTGGTTGATGGTCACCATCGTTCCGAGCTTCATCAACGCCTTGATGACCTCGGCGGCCTTGATCGACATCTTGTGCGCAAGATCTGCCACAGTAATCGTCTCGGGAACCAGTATCTCGCGCACGATCGGCTCGCTCGGCAGAGGTACGTTCGCACGCTCGTCATGTGACTGCCCACGCGCACGTCCACCACCCTTTGCACCACGCCAGCCGGAAGTTCCGCCAGCGTCCCCGCGCGTCTTGATGGCGCGCTTCTTGGCCGCCTCTTCTTTCCATGCGGTCACGGCCTTCTTTTGCTTCTCGTCCTTCTTGTCCGGCTTCCCTGCCGGCTTGTGCAAAGTTCCTGTCGGGCTCGGCGCGGCTTCCTGCTCCTTGGCCTTTTCCACCTCGGCTGCTTGAGCGGCAAGCCGCTCTTCGGCTTCCTGACGTGCCCTGGCCTCGCGTTCCTGCTTCTCCTTCAGCTCGCTTGCCTGACGCGCCAGCAATTCGGACTGTTTTTGCGACTCCAGTTCGCGCAACCTGGCCTGCTCGGCATCGACGACGACAGGCGCCACCGTCTGGTCCGTGGCGGGCGCCTCGGCCGGTTGCGTCTCGTCGCGTTTGACGAAGACGCGTCTCTTGCGTACTTCAACCTGGATCGTACGCGCCTTGCCGGAAGCATCCGCTTTCTTGATTTCCGTTGTCTGCTTGCGCGTCAGGGTGATTTTTGATTTGCTCTCTGTGGCTCCATGCGCCTTGCGCAGATAGTCGAGCAGACGCGTCTTGTCGCTGTCGCTGAGCAGATCCGCTTCCCCCTTCTTCCCCACACCTGCCTTGTCCAGTTGCTCGAGCAGGGACGCTGCGGGCATTTTCAGCTCGCTGGCAAACTGGCTCACGCTTGTCTGTGCCATCTCTCCCGCTCCTTACTCAAACCAATGGGCACGTGCCGTTGTAATCAGATTTTTGGCCCGATCATCATCAATACCCGACAGTTCGATCAGTTCATCGACGGCAAGATCCGCAAGGTCATCACGGGTCAGGATATGAGCCCGCGCCAATTTGGCGGCAAGTATCTTGTCCATGCCCTCCAGATCGAGCAGGTCTTCCGCCACGTTGCCCAGCTGCTCTTCATCGACAATGGCCTCGGTCAGCAGGACGTTGCGCGCGCGATTGCGCAGCTCATTGACGGTATCTTCGTCAAAAGCCTCGATCTCGAGCATTTCGTTGAGCGGCACATAGGCCACTTCCTCGATACTGGAGAATCCTTCGTCGATGAGGATATCGGCCACTTCCTCGTCAACGTCGAGCCTTTCCATGAATACCCTGCGAATGGAGCCCTGCTCTTCTTCGGTCTTCTTCTGCGACTCTTCGACCGTCATCAGATTGATCGCCCAGCCGGTCAGTTCGGACGCCAGGCGCACATTCTGCCCGGAGCGGCCAATGGCAATCGCCAGATTGTCCTCGTCGACCACCACATCCATGCAGTGCTTTTCTTCATCGACAACGATACTGCTCACTTCTGCGGGAGCCAGAGCGCCTACGACAAACTGTGCCGGATCGGCCGACCAGAGAATGATATCGACACGCTCGCCCGCCAGTTCGTTGGTGACAGCGGTGACGCGCGAACCGCGCATGCCGACACAGGTACCGATCGGATCGACACGAGGATCGTTCGATTTCACGGCAATCTTGGCGCGCACTCCGGGATCGCGCGCCGCCGATCTGATCTCGAGCAGGCCGTCTTCCATTTCCGGGACTTCGAGCTCGAACAGCCTGATGATGAATTCTGGCGCCGTACGGGAAAGAATCAGCTGGGGGCCGCGTGCGACACGGTCAATTTTCAACAAATAGGCACGTACGCGATCCCCGACACGCAGATTTTCCTTCGGGATCATCTGATCGCGAGGCAAGAGTGCCTCGAGCCGGCCGGCTTCGACAATCGCATTGCCACGTTCGATGCGTTTGACCGTGCCGGTGACCAGCTGCTCTTTGCGCTCCAGAAAATCATTCAATATCTGTTCACGTTCGGCATCACGGATTTTCTGCAGGATGACTTGCTTGGCTGCCTGCGCGCCGATACGGCCGAAATCAATTGGTTCAAGTTGTTCCTCGATGAACTCGTCGAGCTGGATCTCCGGCATTTCTTCCTGCGCCTCGGCAAGCCCGATCTGCGCATCGGGGTTTTCCAGTGCTTCATCGGGCACCACCTGCCAGCGACGGAAGGATTCGAACTCCCCGGTGTCCTTGTCGATGGAAACCCGCACATCGGCATCTTCATTGATCTTTTTCTTGGTTGCCGAAGCAAGCGCAGCCTCCAGCGCGGCAAAGACAATATCCTTGGCAACGTTCTTTTCACGCGAAAGGGCATCCACCAGCAACAACATCTCTTTGCTCATAAAAATCTCCTGCCAATCCTCATGTCAGAACTTGTATTGAGGCACCAGGCGGGCTTTGTCCACCTGGTCCAAACCGAATTCATGCTCTACCCCGGCGCAAACCAGCTTCAGCCGCCCCTCCTCGAGACCTGCCAGCGTCCCGGTGAAATTACGCTGCCCGTTCACAGGGATGCGTAAGCGAATCTGTGCTTCCTGTCCAGTAAAACGTAAAAAATCCGCTTCCTTTTTCAGTAACCGATCCAGCCCGGGCGAAGAGACCTCCAGGCGGTCGTAATCGATGTTCTCCACAGCAAACAAACGGGTCAGATGGTTACTGACCTTCGTGCAATCCTCGATCTTGACCCCGGCTGGAGCATCAATGAAAACCCGTAACAGCCTGGCCCGTGGACTTGTCTCAAAGTCCACCAGCTCGTATCCAAGTCCACTGACTGCCTGATCGACAATTCCCAATAAATCCATGGCGTACAAATAAAAAATGGGCGAAACGCCCATCCAGCCGACCACGGGCTTTGCCGACATCACGACAAACACCCGAACCGCGAAACTTGCGAATTATAGCAGCAAGCCGTAGCAAGTACCAACGGCTTGCCGAGTCAGGAGGTTTTAGGCAGCGCTTTGAGAAGTCCCTTGACCTCGTCCTGTGATAACTCCTGGAACATGCCGCGCCTTAATCGCGGCGGCAGACAAACAGGGCCAAAACGAATGCGGATCAGGCGGCTGACGGTGATGCCGACCGCCTCGAAGAGACGACGGACTTCACGGTTGCGACCTTCATTGAGGGTGACGTGATACCAGCGGTTGGTCCCTTCGCCCCCCCGCGACTGCAAACTGTTGAAGTGTGCTTCCCCATCGGCAAGATCGACACCTTCGCGCAAGGCCTGCTCCTGCTCCGGCCGCAATTCTCCAATAATGCGAACCGCATATTCGCGCTCGATCTCGTAACGAGGATGCATGAGCTTATTGGCCAATTCGCCGTTGCTGGTAAACATCAGCAGGCCCTCGGTATTGAAATCGAGACGGCCAACGTTGATCCAGCGACCGCCGCCAATACGCGGCAGTTTGTCAAAAACGCTCGGCCTGCCCTCGGGATCGTCGCGGGAGACAATCTCTCCGTCCTGCTTATGGTAGAGCAGCACGCGCGGAGTCCGTGCGGCAAACTTGAGGTTGACCGGCTTGCCGTTCACACGTATCCGATCCTGTGGACCGATACGCTGGCCGACGTGGGCCGGCTTGCCGTTTACGCTGACCCGACCGGCGACAATCCACTCTTCCAGTTCCCGACGCGAACCAAGACCCGACTGAGCCAGCATCTTGTGCAATTTCTGTGGCTCGGCATGGGGAATGGCGTGACGTACCGCCTGGCCACCACGGCCACCGCGCCCCACTGGGCGCGACTTGACCTCGGGCACCATGCGGTTGCCATCGACTTCACGCATGGATTGCTTGCCTGGCGGATGGGCGCGATTGCCATTGGGCTCTGCTCCGTCATCACGACGCACGGGCGGGCGGAAGGGACTACGCTTGCGCGGCATCGGCCAGATCCATCACTTTTTCAATTTCTGCCAGCGGCGGCAGTTCGGCAAGACTGCGCAGATTCAGATCGTCAAGAAAACGCTTGGTCGTTGCATACAACGCGGGGCGGCCGGGAGTGTCACGATGACCGACCGTGTCGATCCAGCCGCGCCCTTCAAGGACCTTCAGGACGTTTGGGGAGACGGCCACGCCACGGATATCCTCGATATCGCCGCGCGTCACCGGCTGGCGATAGGCGATGATCGCCAGTGTTTCCAGCACGGCGCGGGAATAGCGTGGCGGTTTCTCATTCTTCAGGCGGTCGAGATAGGCCTGATACTGCGGCCGGGTCTGGAAACGCCAGCCGCTGGCCAGTTGAACCAGTTCGATACCGCGGTCCGACCAGGCAGCGCGCAGGTCATTGAGCAATACGCGCCAGGTATCGTCGTCGAACTCTTCGTCGAAGAGTTTTTTCATATCGCTGAGCGAGAGTGGCTCGGCCGCCACCAAAAGCGCGGTCTCAAGAATCCGCTTGTATTCCTCAGGCGTATAAGGGTGGGACATCGACATTGTTGGGTCCTGCTTCGGAATGGGCGAGTTTCACATAAATCGGCGCAAAGACTTCGCGCTGGCTGACTTCGATCAGGCGCTCGCGCACCAGTTCGAGCACCGCCAGGAAATTGACGACGAGTCCGGCAACACCAAGCGAGAAATCGAAGAGCCCGGAAAACTCCAGGTATTCCCCGCCCTGCAGCTTGCGCAGCACGATGCTCATGTGTTCGCGCACCGACAGCTCATCGCGACGCACTTTGTGATGTTGCATTACCTTGGCATGTTTCATCAGGGACAACCAGGCCACTTGCAGATCGTGCAGATTCACCTCCGGCAGACGCTCGGCGGCCGTCTCGGCAATCCAGACCGTTACCCACTGATAATCGCGCATCGCCTGCGGCAGGGCGTCCAGTCTGGCGGCTGCCGCTTTCATCTGTTCGTACTCGAGCAGACGGCGCACCAGCTCGGCACGCGGATCGAGGGCTTCTTCCTCATCGACTTTTTTCGGTCGCGGCAACAGCATGCGCGACTTGATCTCCAGCAGAATCGCGGCCATCAGCAGATATTCGGCAGCCAGCTCCAGGTTGCGCGCACGCATCGCCTCGACATATTCCAGATACTGCACCGTCAGTGCTGCCATGGGAATATCGAGAATATTGATATTGGCCTTACGGATCATGTAGAGCAGCAAATCGAGCGGCCCCTCAAAGGACTCGAGATACACCTCGAGCGCACCGGGAGGAATATAGAGATCCTTGGGCAACTCCGGCAATGGCTCGCCATACAGCCTGGCGACCGGGGGCGCGCCGGCTGGAGCAGATTCCTCGATATCGATCTCGGACGAATCCATGGCGGGTTCAGGCAATGGTATAGGCACCGGTGCCATTGGCGATGAGCTCGCCCGTATCATTGTGCAATTCCATGCGCGTCACGGCCACCTTGTTGCCGGTACGCAGGACAAATCCTCTGGCTTCGAACCACTGACCCAGTCCGGGGCGCAAGTAGTCGACGCGCATGTCGATGGTGCCGACCCGGGCAAAGCGCTGCAGGCGTTCTTCAACAGGTTCGCCACGCAGCTTGCGCTGCAGGCCAAGGAATGCGGTCAGTCCGCCACAGACATCGATCACCGAGGAAATCACACCACCATGCAGATTGCCGCGCATGAAATTGCCGACCAGCTCGGGGCGCATCGAAAAACGCAGCACCGGACTTTCTCCTTCAAGGGATACGACATCCAGCCCAAGCACCTTGTTGAAAGGGATCTTCTCGGCAAAGACCTCATGGATCGCCGCGAGAAGAAAATCTTCGGTACTTTTGCTGTTCGGCATGGCAAGCATCAGAAATGCATCATGAATGGTGGATGCCCATGGCTACACGCACATCGCGCATCGTCTCGTTGGCGAGTGTGCCGGCCCTGGCACAGCCATTGGCGATGATGTCACGCACCAGTGCCGGGTTGTCGATATAGACCTGGGCACGTTCGTGCATCGGCTCCTGTTCCTTGAGCACCGCATCGATGACGGGATGCTTGCACTCGATGCAGCCGATGCTGGCGCTGCGGCAGCCCTTCTGCACCCACTCCCGGGTCGCCTCGTCCGAATAGACGAGATGGAACTGCCAGACCGGGCATTTGTCCGGATCACCCGGATCGGTGCGGCGCACCCGTGCCGGATCGGTCTGCATGGTGCGGATCTTTTTCGTTACCGAATCGGCGCTTTCACGCAGGAAAATTGCGTTGTCATAGGACTTCGACATCTTGCGGCCATCGAGTCCGGGCATCTTTGCCGCTTCGGTGAGCAATGCCCCGGGTTCCACCAGAATCGTCTTGCTGTCGCCACCGATGAATCCGGAAAGCCGTTCGCGCTCCTCGTCGGACAGGCTCTGGCTGCCGGCAACCAGCGCATGCGCCTGTTCGAACGCCTGCCGGTCTCCGTCTCGCTGGAAACGCGTACGCAATGCCTCATAGCGGCCGGCCGAATCAGTGCCGAGCTTTTTCAGGGCGGCACGCGCCTTGTCCGCGAAACCCTCCTCGCGACCATAGAGGTGGTTGAAGCGACGCGCCAGCTCGCGGGTGAATTCGATATGCGGAACCTGATCCTCGCCCACCGGCACCTTGTCGGCGCGGTAGATCAGGATATCCGCGCTCATCAAAAGCGGATAGCCGAGAAAGCCATAGGTCGTCAGGTCCTTGTGGCTCAGCTTTTCCATCTGGTCCTTGTAGGTCGGTACACGTTCGAGCCAGCCCAGCGGCGTCATCATCGACAACAGCAGATGCAACTCGGCATGTTCGAGCACACGCGACTGGACGAACAGGGTGGCCAGGGACGGATCGACACCGGCGGCCAGCCAGTCGATGACCATCTCGTGAGTATTCTCCTCGATGGTGCCCGGCTCGTCATACGTCGTCGTCAGGGCATGCCAGTCGGCAACGAAAAACAGACAGGGGTATTCATTTTGCAGCTTGACCCAGTTTTTCAGAACACCGTGATAGTGGCCAAGATGAAGGCGCCCGGTGGGGCGCATGCCGGAGAGGACTCTTTCTGCGTACATGTCGATCGGTTTCAGGTTCAGAATTGGAAAATGACGGCTAAAAGATAACGAAATCCTGCCATAAGGGGGCTCAGGATGACGCCCAGTATATTCGTGAACAAGAGCAACAGCAGGATCATGAATCCATACGGCTCGATTCTGGAGAACTGCCAGGCCAGCCGGTGCGGCAACAGGCTCACGGCGATACGTCCGCCATCCAGTGGCGGAATCGGCAACAGATTGAGCAGCATCAGCACCGCGTTGATCTCGATACCGGCCAGCCCCATCTTGATCATCGCCACCGAATACATGTTCTCCGGAGAAATGCTGACGAATTTGATCAGTCCGGCCCAGCCGAAAGCCATCAACAGATTGCTGCCAGGGCCGGCCGCCGCGACCCACAGCATGTTCTGCTTGGGGTTGCGCAAGCGGGAAAAATCCACCGGCACCGGTTTTGCCCAGCCAAACAGCAAGGCACTCCCACCGAGCAGACGGCTCACCGCCAGAATGACAGCCGGAACGAGAAGAGTACCGACTGGATCGATATGGCGCAGCGGATTCAGGCTGATGCGCCCGGCCTGGTAGGCCGTCGGGTCCCCGTGAGGTCGGTTGCAAATGGTAGAGTCCAACGGCCTAAGCGGCCATCTGTTTTGC
>CAZSHO010000012.1:0-87889 GCA_964607005.1 uncultured Rhodocyclaceae bacterium | reverse complement strand
TGCAGCGGCCTGCAAAGCCGTCTACGCCGGTTCGATTCCGACCCCCGCCTCCAATTTTCATCTCAGCGCCCGGATGGCGAAATTGGTAGACGCAAGGGACTTAAAATCCCTCGGCCGCAAGGCCATGCGGGTTCGATTCCCGCTCCGGGCACCAGCGAAAGCAAACAGCCCCGCCCAAGGACACGCTGAACAAGTCAGGCTGTGATTGAACCAGCGTACCTCTAAAAAACCCGAACTGGAATAATCGATCTTCACAAGACATTCAAATCATTCTGTATTTTACATAATGCATATTATGCGAATAATCAGCAAAGTATGGCAGGAGTCATTACTACTTTAATTCAGTTTGTTACACCAGATTCTTCAAGTAATTTTACGATCTTTATGTGCTTGCCGGCTTTTGCCAACGACAATGCGGTTTTGCCGTCCGGTGTTTGGTGCTCAAGATCGGCAAGCGCCAGGATCAGAAGACGTACAGTTTCTTCATGACCATTTTTTGCAGCCAGCATTAGCGCAGTCATCTGGTTGGGTGCCAGCGCATTCACGTCGGCTCCTTTCTCCAGAAGGTAGCGGACAACCTGATCCTTCCCTTCAAAAGCGGCATAACTCAAGGGAGTCCATCCCGCCCCATTGACATTGGCACCTGCATCGACAAGAAGTTTGACCACATCAAGATTTCCCTTCAATGCGGCAACCATTAAAGGTGTATCGCCATACTGGTTTTTCACCTGCCGTGCCCGATGTTTGACCAAAAAACGGATCAAATCGATATTTTCCTTCTGTACAGCAAGCATCAACAAGGAATTCCCTGATTTATCGACGGTATTGACATCCATACCGCGCTCCAGGATTGTCGTTACAGTATGTGTATCTCCATTATCAATGGCTTGCATCAGGTCGTCATAAATTCCGGCAAATCCGGTAGAGCAAGAAAAGACCAGGAAGAAGAAGACAATAATTCGCTTTGATCCACGATTGCTCATGACTGACTCACTCGCTGATTAATTGATTACGACCTTGAACAAGCGGCAAAAATTCTCGGTGGTTGCCTGCTCCACCTCCTCGATGGCGATCCCCCGCAGACGGGCAATTTCTTCGGCGACATAGCGTACATAGGCGGGCTGGTTGATCTTGCCACGAAATGGAACGGGGGCCAGATAGGGCGCATCAGTCTCGACGAGAATCCGCTCAAGAGGAATTTGCTTTGCCACTTCCTTGATTTGATGTGAATTTTTGAAGGTAACAATACCCGAGAAGGAGATATAAAAGCCAAGATCCAGCGCTTGTCGTGCAATATTCGGTGTTTCAGTAAAGCAGTGCATCACTCCCCCGGATTGTTCGGCCCCCTCTTCCCGCAAAATCCGCAAGGTATCGTCGGCCGAATCTCTCATATGCACGATCAGGGGCTTGCCGCATCGGCGTGCCGTGCGGATGTGTATGCGAAAACGCTCTCGTTGCCACTCGGGCTTGTCTTGATGCCAGTAATAATCAAGTCCTGTTTCACCGATTCCGATCACCCGTTCATGACTGGCCAGCTTCTCAAGCACATCCTCATCAGGCTCGTCGGCTTCTTTTCCCTCTGGATGAACTCCAACGGCACCATAGAGGTTCGGATATTGATCGAGTAGCGACAGGATTCTTTCTGATCCGGGAAGACTGACACCAACGCACAATGCCGCCCTGACATTATGAACTGTCATTGAATCAATGAGTTGCTCAATATTTTCGGCAAGCTCCGGGAAGTCCAGATGGCAATGTGAATCAACCAGCATGAAACTAGATGGTATGGGTCTGACGTCCGGTAGGATAGCCACCCAAAATTGTCTCGATTTTGTTTTTGGCTGTCTGCCCGGATTCATCATCACTGAACTGGACGCCGATCCCCTGGGTTTTGTTGTTCTGCGCTCCGGCAGGCGTTACCCAGACAACCGACCCGGCAATAGGCAGCTTGCCGGGCTCGTCCATCAGCGATAAAAGCATGAAAATCTCGTCGCCAATGGAATAGGGTTTTGCTGTTGGAACAAAAATGCCTCCGCGTTTCAAATAAGGCATATAGGCAGCGTAAAGCGCTGATCTGGAATTGATATTCAGGGACAATACGCTTGGGCGAGCCCCTGTAGGTGACTGGGGTTTGGCGGGATCAGCCATCTATTTACCTCCTCACTGACGTTGCGCGTACGTATCGTACCAACAAATCTTCAAGAAAAAGCCGGGGATTCAAAGGATGCAATGAAACAGCTTTCAATTTCAATATGTCGACATAGGATGCAATTAAAGTATTTAACGAACAATTTCGTGTAATATTTTGTATTTCAATATTATATTTAGTATTAAAAAGGACTTGCCCTGTCATCTTGAATTGAATGAGGTCAAACATCCATTTTTGCAGCCAGGTCGTCAAAACCGGCTTGTCGATCTCCCCGCCCCCATCCTTGCCTTCCTTGAGCCAAGTCTCCCAGCGGGCAGAAATTGCTGTCAATCCGAGTTTATCAATTTGGAGCAGGTCTCGATGAAAATCTTCGAGAAAGCGCCGAATAAGGGCTTCTCTTGCTGCGGCCAAAGGCAGACCACCGGCGTGATCGAGCAGCATCCGGGATTGCTCGACAGCGTTTTCATCGAGCCAGGCCAGTGACTCATGAAGGGAAGGCTTGGGAAACGGAATCACCTGGCAACGACTCAGGATTGTCGGCAATAGCTTTCTTTTATTATTTGTAATCAATATAAACAAAGTATTAGATGATGGTTCTTCAAGTATCTTGAGAAGTGAATTGGCTGTTGCATGATTCATCGCTTCAGCGGGTCGAAGGAGAATGACCCGGGTTCCGCCTTGTCGATGAGGTGCCATCCCGATGAAATCATTCAATAAGCGGATTTGTTCTATTCGAATCTGGGTGGATTTTTTCTTCGCGGCTGCAGACACTTTTTCCTGCTCCGATTCTTCGTTGCCCTCGCTATCCGGCTCGATCAATCTGAAATCCGGATGATTGCCTGTCATCAACCAGTGACAGGAAGAACATTTCCCGCAGGCCTGGGCATCGGCGCAAGCAACTTCACAAAGAATCCTGGCAGCCAATGCCCGGGCAAAATCAAATTTCCCGCTCCCTGCCGGTCCGGAAAAGAGCAAAGCGTGCGGCAGACGATCCAGCTGCCCGGTCAGCCTTCTCCAGAGATTATTTTGCCATGTATAAATCATTTATAATAATGATGTTATAACTGTTTGTTGAAGTTGTTTCTGTATTTCTTCAATGGATTGCCTGGCATCGATAACGCGTATCCGCTCCGGATTTTTCTCGGCCAGTTGCAAATACGCTAGCCGGATACGCTGAAAAAAATCCAGTGCCTCCTTTTCAAAACGATCCGCGGTTTTCCCGCTTGCCGACAGGCGCTGCCAGGCGGTTTCTGCCGGAACATCAAAAACAAGGGTCAGGTCAGGCCTGAATTCTCCCTGAACCCAGTTTTCAAGAATCTCCAGTTTCTCCTGAGCCATGCCGCGCCCGGCTCCCTGATAGGCATATGAGGCATCGGTAAAACGGTCGGAAACAACCCACTTGCCTGCCTGCAACGCCGGCAGAATCAATTGCTCCAGATGCTCCTTGCGTGAAGCAAACATCAGCAAGGCTTCGGTTGCCTGATGCATGGATTCGGAAAGCAACAAGGTACGCAGTTTTTCTCCCAAGGGAGTCCCCCCCGGCTCCCGCGTGGCCACCACCTGCTGGCCACAGACCTCCAGATGCCTGACCAGCCAGCGATGGTGAGTGCTTTTCCCTGCGCCATCAATGCCTTCCAGCGTAATAAATTTCCCGACCATAGATTTATCGGCGCTTTTTCAATTGATATTTGGCAACCGCGTGATTGTGCTCTTCGAGCGTACGTGAAAAATGACTAGAGCCATCACCACGCGCGACAAAGTACAAAAGATCGCTTCGCGCCGGGTGCAAGACAGCCTGGATTGATGCCAGTCCGGGCATGGCAATCGGCGTCGGGGGCAATCCGGCTCGGGTATAGGTATTGTAAGGCCCGTCTTCGAGCAAATCTTTCTTGCGCAGATTGCCATCGAAATGCTCGCCCAGACCATATATCACGGTCGGGTCGGTTTGCAGCAACATCCCTTTTCGCAGCCGATTGATGAAGACGGAGGCAATATGCGGGCGGTCGATCGACAAGCCGGTTTCCTTCTCGACAATGGAAGCCAGAATCAAGGCTTCGTAAGGGTTTTTCAGCGGCAAGCCAGCGTCCCTTCCCTGCCATTCGTTCTCCAGCGTGCTTTGCATGATCCGCAAGGCACGTGCATAGATTTCCAGATCGGATGAGCCTTTGGCAAACAGATAGGTATCCGGGAAGAACAGCCCTTCAGGTGGCCCTCCGACATTCAAGGCCTTGAGCAGTTGTTGTTCCGGCCAGCCGGCCGTATCGTGACGAAGTGTCGCAGTGGCATCGATGGCTGCACGCATCTGCCGGAAGGTCCAGCCTTCGAGCAGCACGATACTCGCCTGCGTCACATCACCCCGGGTGAGCATGTCCAATAAAAGCAATGGCGTGATCCCTGCCTTTACTTCATAGCTGCCAGCCTTGATGCTGGCCGTCCTGCCCAATACACGGCCGAGCAGCGTGAATTGCCAATCCGGCATGTGCAGGCCGGCCTCGACCATCTGGCGGGAAATCGCGCGCAAAGCCGTGCCGTTCTTGATGGTGAAATCCACCGTACCGCGCTCGCTGGTCAGCGGCGAAAAAGCAAAGACGGCCATCCATCCGGCAAAGGCCAGAGCCCCTGCAAACAGCAGAACCAGCAGGAGACTCAATCGTCGCATGGAATCAGGGAATGTTCGGCAGGTCTGAATCGGCGGGAAGCTATAATAACTCACCCCAACTCTATCAAAACGACATGAACACGAAATGGCTTGATCATCTGACAAAAGCAGGTGGCCACCCGGATGCCGGTCAGATCACCAATTTTGGCAATCTCCAGAACGAACTCAAGGCAGCGGCTGGTGCAACCGTGGTCGCCCCCCTCACCCACTTCGGCCTGATCCGGGTGAGCGGCGAGGACGCGGCAAAATTCCTGCACAGCCTGCTCTCCAACGATATCCTCAATCTCGAACACAATCGTGCCGAACGCTGCGGTTTTTGCAGTCCCAAGGGACGCCTGCTGGCTGATTTTCTGGTCTGGCGCGAAGACAACGATTACCTGCTGCAACTCTGCGCAGACCTCCTGCCTGTTTTGCTGAAAAAACTCGGGATGTATGTCCTGCGCTCGAAAGTGACGCTCAGGGACGCCAGCGAAGACACGGTTCTGATCGGCCTGTCCGGTACCGGCGCTGCCGATGTGCTCGACATTGCCGACATGGATATCCCTTCGGCACCCATGAGCGCGCAAAGCTTTCCGGGCGGCATCGTCATCCGTCTGGACGAACGCCGTTATCAGATTGCCCTGAGGGCCGATCTGGCCACCACGCTGTGGGGCACCCTCACCTCGAAAGCAGTTCCGGTCGGAACCGACACCTGGCGCTGGCTGGAAATCGAAGCCGGTATCGCACGCATTACTGCGGCCACCCAGGAAGAATTCGTCCCGCAGATGATCAATCTCGACCTGACTGGCGGCTTGAGCTTCAAGAAAGGCTGTTATCCCGGGCAGGAGGTGGTGGCGCGTACGAAATATCTGGGCAAGGTCAAGCGGCGCACTTTCCGCGCGCGGATCGAAGGTGAATGCCCTGCGGCAGGTACCGACCTGTTCAGTCCGGATCTGCCCACGCAATCCTGCGGCAAGATCATCGATGCCGTGACCGCCCCCGATGGCGGCTGCGAGGCCCTCGCGTCGATGCTGCTCACCAGCGCCGATACCGGGCAAGTCCGTGTGGGCGACAAGGACGGTCCTCTGCTGCAATTCCTGCCCCTGCCCTATCCGTTCGAATAGCCTGACCCAATGTGCCTGATCCTGCTCGCCTGGCAGGCCCACGCGGAGTACCCCCTGGTCATTGCCGCCAACCGCGACGAATTCTATGGGCGCCGTACCACCAGCGCTGACTTTTGGCCGGAGAATCCGAATATCCTTGCCGGCCAGGATCTGGAAGCGGGTGGAACCTGGCTCGGGATTTCGCGTGACGGCCGTTTTGCCGCCCTGACCAATTTCCGGCAGGGCGTGAACGAACGTAAGGGTGCGCCCTCGCGCGGCGAACTGGTGGTGCGCTACCTGCAAGATCGCGCCTCACCCGCTGCCTATCTGACGCAGCTCCAGCTGCGGGCCGGTGAGTACAACGGCTTCAATCTGCTCGCCGGCGACATGGACGAACTTTGCTGGTTTTCCAACCGCGGGGAGACAGCACTCGGGCTGACACCCGGAATTCATGGCTTGTCAAATCACCTCATTGATACACCCTGGCCAAAAGTCAGTCGTGGCAAGACGGCGCTGGCCCGGGCGCTGGGCACGCTGCCGGACATCGAACCGCTGTTCGCCTTGCTCGGGGATGATCAGATCGCACCCGACGAGGAACTGCCCCGGACCGGCATCCGTCTTGAATCCGAACGCCTGCTCTCCTCCGCTTTCATCCGTTCGGAAAACTACGGAACACGCTCCTCGACCGTGCTTCTCGCGGACTACCGGGGACACATCCGCTTTGTCGAGCAAGGCTATCAGGCCGGGGGGGCGCTGGGCGACAGACGCGAGTTCACGTTCCAGATACAGCAAACGCCTGTTCGCTGATATCCACGACAGTGCCGACCGGCACTTGATCGAACAACTCGATCAGATCGCGGTTGCCCATGCGGATGCAACCGATCGAACCGGGGTGTCCCAGCTCCGTCGTGTCCGGAGTCCCGTGAATGTAGATGAAGCGGCGCATGGTATCGACCGCACCGAGACGGTTTTTCCCCGGCTCGCACCCCGAGAGCCAGAGAATGCGCGTGAGGATCCAGTCACGTTGCGGAAATTCCGCGGCAAGGGCGGGTGAATAGATCTCGCCGGTCGGACGCCGGCGCACGAATACCGTGTTCTCCGGCGCTCCTGCACCGATCCGGGCGCGGACAATATGTCGTCCGCGCGGCGTACAGTTACTACCCAAAAGCTCGCCCGGTCCCTTGCGGGCACTGGAAATCCGATAGCGGTGGATCACGGTCCCGTCATCCTCGCGCAGTTCCAGTCGCTGTTCGGCCAGGCTTACGCAAATCTTCATTCAGGCAATTTCCGTCCGGCTGCCCGTCCTGCCGCGTTTTGCCGCAAAAAAACTGCTCAGCAATGCTGCGGATTCGCTGGCGAGAAGCCCTCCCTGGACAAGCGCATGATGATTGAGCCGCATCTCGTCAAAGAGATTGATCACGCTGCCGCAGGCTCCGGTCTTCGGATCCCTTGCCGCAAACACCAGGCGTGACAGCCGGGCATGCAGGATGGCGCCAGCACACATCACGCACGGCTCCAGCGTCACATAGATTTCGCAACCGGGCAGGCGGTAGTTGCCCAGCACGCCGGCAGCTTCGCGCAGGGCGACAATTTCCGCATGTGCCGTCGGATCGCGCCGGGAGATCGGCCGGTTGAAGCCCCGGCCAATGATCTCGCCCTCCCTCACCACCACCGCACCGACCGGCACTTCATCGAAGCTGGCCGCCTCGCGGGCAAGGGCCAGCGCCTCGTTCATGAAACGCTCCTGCAGCAAATCCGCGGCTGTCAGTTCCATGTCAGGAATGTCTGCGAAAAAGCGATCTGAATGAATGGGAAAATGTAGAATCCGGTCATGTCCGATGATCTTACTCCATCGGGTCCGGACACGTCCCGTAAATCGATGACCGATACTTGACCGATACGTTCACCCACATCTGATACCTATCGCAAACGCTCAAGGAGAAGCCCGCATGTACAAACGCATCCTGGTCCCCGTTGATGGTTCACCCTTTTCCGAAGAGGTCATTCCCTATGCTTGCGGGATTGCACGGGCCAGCACCGCGCCGCTGACGTTTTTGCGGCTCGTCAGCCGTGAGGAAGACAAGGTCGAAGCCGCCCGCTACGTAGGAGCCCTCGCTGCCGAGAATTCAGCCGAAGGGCGCACGCTCGTCGCCAGCGGTGACCTTGCCGAGTCGATCCTGGGCGAAGCGCGCAGCGAACCGGGCACCCTGATCATCATGACTTCGCATGGCCACAGCGGGCTCATGGAAGCCATCATGGGCAACGTCGCCATGCGCATCGTGCGCTCGAGCAAGGATCCGGTCATCCTGTATCGACCGCATGGCGCATCAGTCAAAGGCCCCCAGCAGCCCATTCAAATTGCTAGCGTCTTACTGCCGATCGACGGCTCTGCAGAATCGGAATCGATGGCTGCCCATGCCGCCGACTTCGCCAAATGGATCCGCGCCGAATTGAGCCTGGTCCAGGTCCTCCAGCCGGGTGCAGCCAGCGCCTCGGGTGCGCCCGCCAGTGACGTGCGTGAATCCTCCTACGTACAAAGCCGTGCCGACGACTATCACAAAAAATATGGCGTCAAAACCAACTGGGAAGTCTTGCACGGCGACCCCGCCGAGGCGATCACCCGTCATCTGAAAGGCAAGCGTGACGTTCTGCTGGCGATGGTCACGCGCGGGCGCAGGCCCATCGAGGCCGCCGTGCTGGGTAGTGTCACCGCGGGCTGCCTGCAAAAATCCGGCCTGCCGATCCTCACGCGCATCCCTTGAGAGGAAACCCGTACGGCGCTCCGGATCGGGCGCCGTGTTGCGACGACTGACTTTGAAAGGGCGCCAAAAAATGCCTTTTGCGCCTCTTTCGTGTCTGATCAAGAGGGAAAAATCACTTCCACTCGATCAATGAGCTTCCCTCCGTTTTTCGTCTTCCATCCACCTCGTTCGTGATGGTATCGACCTCAAACCGGCCAGATTCTGACACCTTCCAGGCGGCTGCCTGGGGATGATCGCAAATCCTTCAACTCCACCGCATCGTCCAGCATTTGCAGCTTGCGTTGCGCGACGCTTTCGATGCTGCGAAACCGCTTGAGGCTTGCCCCTTCATTCATATTGAGATCGGTGTGTGCCGTGCAGCCCTGCACGAATAACTGCTTTACTCTTGATCTTCCCAAGGGTTGATGACGTTCACGCCGGCCGCCAGGAACGGGCTTACGTCCCTTGTTGCCACGCTGAAACCGCTCTCCAGGGCAATCGCCGCGATGACGGCATCAGCCGCTTCGATGCCGCTACCGGCCTTGTGGGCGGCTGCCAGCACATCGGCATAGGCGCGTGTGCAAGCCATATCAAACGACAACACCCGGCCCACAAATACCGGCAACACCTGGTGTTCAATGCTGTCACTGAGCGCCGTCCGGCGCTTGCCAGCGGGCATCAGGGCTACACCGGCGCGCAGCTCGGCCACGGTCATGGATGCCAGATAAAGCGTTTCCAGCGGCTGGCGATTCAACCAGCCGATCACCGTTTCATCGGGTACGGCTCGAAACTGCTCCGATATAACGTTTGTATCCAGCAGAATCATTCAAAACTCGCTGCACGGGCGGGCGAATGGTCACGGTCAAAAACCGCCATTTCTTCGTCGGTCAATTTCAGCTTGCGCCCGATGCCTGCCAGCAGGTCGCCCAGTTTTACCCGGCCTTCCGGTTTCACAGCAGTAGCCAATATGTCGCACATCTCGGCTTGCAAGGTACGGCCGTTCTGCGCCGCCCTGACCCGGATGGCACGATGCACCTCTTCCGGCACATTTCTGATCGTTACTGCTCTCATGTCTGCAACCTCCTATTGATTGCGGTGAAATCAATTGTACATACTGCATTCAGGCATATCAATGACTACCGACCCCGCCCCTTGCGCTGGCGCATCCTTGCTTTCTTGGCGCTCAACTCGGCTTGCAGCATGGCTTTGCGACGGGCCAGCTCGCTCGGCACGGGTGTCGGTGCAGGTGCCGACCCTTGCGGCGTAACCGCCGCCCCCTCACTCTGCAACACTTCGACCTGCCATGCTCAAACGGTGCTTGGCGCTTCCTCCTGTTGCCAGATCGCGCCAGACACAAACACAAAAAAGCCCGCAATGACGCGGGCTTAGCGGCTTTTTATGCCATTAGATGCCTGACCATACCAGACGCGGGATCATTCCCACTCAATCATAAACAAGGCGCTAAACGCCTTGCCCTGCAAGGCTCTTGCGCCTTTCATGCTGTTGCTTACCGTCATTGATACCGTCATGGGTTGAGCCCTGCCCGTCGAGAGGATGCCATTATCCCAGACCGGCGCTACACTGAACAGCGCGGCGGCCGGGCGAGTTTGCCACCCCGGCCCGCAAGGCGGTTTCAGTGTCTGTCCTCGTGGCCGCGCCGCGCTCCAAAAAAGAGGCCCGCCGAAGCGGGCCAAATCGACAAAGCGCACCCAAAGGTTCAACGGCCCAGCGCGTTCTCCATGTCCGGCGCACGATCTGGCAAACCTTCGCCGGGTCGCCACCAGAAGTCTTGCCCCCAGTCCTTGTGGGCGCGCTCACGCATCCGTTGCAGGTAGCCCGGTGAGAGGTATTCCTGCAAGTCTTGCAGCCCGGCGTGATCCAGTGCGCCCTTGGCGTACCAGAGATTGACGAAGGGGGCGTGCGAGCGCGCGAAGCGCAGGGCCTCGGCGCCGACGTGCGTATCCTCGCCGCGCGCAGCCTGGCCGATGTTGCCGAAGGTCAGGTCAGCGGCCTCGAAGGCGCTGCCGATGACCGGGCCGGCTAGGTTCATCCAGTTCGGAAGCCCTGCCCGGTTCTGGCCGCCCATGCCGGTGTAGAGAACATCGCCGAAGATACCGACGCCACCGCCCTGGGCAAATGCTGCGCCCCAAAACTTGGCCGTGGTCATGTCACGGGGGTCTTTGCCGTTAATCAGGTCTTTCAGTTGTATCGCAATGGCGCCAAAGGTTGTGAGCCCGGTTGCCAGGGCGGCGCTGTACGCCACGGCCGACGCCTTGTCGCCGACGCGCCACTGCTCGGCAGCACGGCCCCAATGCCGGGAAATCATCGCCAGGGGGAAACCCTTGAACAGCGCCAGCGAGCGCAGGAACTCCCCGGCAAAGGTGCCCTTTTGCGTCCCTCGGGAAATCGCCGCGCGGGTGTTCAGGTCTTGGCCCAGCGATGCAAATTCGGATTCGTCGGCAATCGTGCCCAGCAGCCGCGCCACGGCCCGGTTCTGGTCGCGCACGGTGAGCCCGGCCGCCTGCAGCTTCGCCTCGTCGATACCGCGCACCGCTTGCAGCGTCAGCATCTGGCTACCGCGCCAGTTTTCCGGGGTGGCGAGTTGCCACACCTTGAAGTCTGTCTCGGTCACGCCCTTGCGTTCCAGGCGCAGCCGGTCGCCAGCATCGAGCGCGGCCCAGGTGGTGCGGGTGATCTTGCCCAGCGCGCCCATCATCGTGACGGAGAAGCCGCGCCGCACGGCGTCGGTCCAGGCTTCCAGCAGGCTGGCCTTCATCGTCGCGTTTGCCAGCTTGGCCGTCCAGCCCTTGCCGATGTTGCCTTCGGCCCAGCGGTTCATGTCGCTGATGATGGAATCGGCCACCAGGCCGGCGCGGTTGGCGTAGTCGGTCGTGTCCTTGCCGAATGAGCGCACCAGGTTGATAGTCGCGTCGACCATGCCCAGCCGGTTGAAGCCGGTCGTCACAAAGTAGGTTGGCAAGTCGGTAATGCTGGAAATGAACGCGCTGCCCAGCTTGCCGAAAACCTCGATATTTCGGGCGCCCTGGGCAACCTCGGCCAGGCGCACGTTCACCGCCTGCCCGGCCTTGCCCGTGAGCACGTCCCACATTTCCGCAGTCCGCACCAGATACGGGCCGACAAGATCAGCCTCGCCGGTCTTGCGCGCGGTGTCGTGCAGAAAGCGGAATTGCACCTCGGGATTCGGGCCGAATTCCTCAACCAGGCCGATGTCGTTGGCGAGGCGGGAGACGTGCCCCTGCATGGCCGAGAGGATGCCGCCCCGGTTGTAGTTCTTCGCGTACTCCAAATAGCTGGCCGCGTCCTTGAAGTGAATCGCGCGGCGTTCGCTGCCCCGGTTGGCCCGCATCCCGTGCCCTTGCGACTTGCCGGGCTCCAACTTGTTCAAGCCGCCCGTGGCGATGGTTTCCCATGCCTTGCCCAGCATGTCGGCCAGTTGGGCGTCGTCCAGGCGCACGCCGTTCTCATCGACGTAGCGGGCGCGATCCAGCAGGGGCAGGATGTCCTCCACCCACTTGGCCTGCCCCGCACGGGCTATGCGCACGTCGTCGTGGGGCTGAGGCAAATAGCCGTAATCCAGCTTTGCCACGTCGCCGCCGGAAGCGTTGAAGCGCTGGCGCATGGCCTCGACGGTATCCAGCCAGGCGCGCGCCCCCTTGGCCGCCATGGCGTTGCCGGTGGCCTCGCCGAAAATCTCGCGTACCAGGTCGGCCGCCTGCCGTGCGTCCTCCACCATGCCGAGAAAGCGCGGGGACACGGCGTTGAAGGTGTCCATCAAGCCGGAAAAATACTCATTGGACACGCCACGGGCGAAGCGGCTGGCATCGTCCAGAATGCGGGCCACCGCGTTAAACGGCTTGTGGCCCTCGGCACGCAAAGCCGCGTAGCGATTCATCACGCGGTCGTGGGCGATGATCGTCAGGGCGACACGCTGCTTCTGCTTCGAGGCGGTCGCCAGAACGCCCTTGCTGGCCTCGGCTGCTGCCGCACGCAGGCGCGCCTCCCGGCTCATCTGCTGCCATGCCGCCGGGTCTTTCCGGGCCAGTTGCTTCATCTGGTCCAGGATGCGCGCCTCGATGCCTTGCGCCTCGGCCTGGGTAATACTGCGGCCGATGGCTTGCGCAACGGCCTGGATGCATTCGTCTCTCATCGGGGGAACCTCACAGCACAGTCAACGGCGGCGTCAAACGCCTTGGAATCGGTACGGGCGCGGGCTTCCAGGTCATCCACGGAAGCCAGCAGGTCGGCCACGCGGACGTCGACGCCCTCGTCGTTGCGCACCACGGCCTCGGGGTCGCGCGTGGCAATCTCGAAGGCGCGCGCCTGCTCGGGCGTTTCGGCTTTTCGCCCTTGGTCGGCCGGCGCATCGTCCGAAGAGAACATGCGCGTCACAGTCTCGACCAGGCGCTCCACTGGATTGGTGGTGGCCTTCGGCGCGGTGTCGGCTTGTTGAACCGCCTGCAGCGGCACCTCGGGCGCCAGGGGGCCGACTTCCGGCGCCTTGTTTGGCATGCCCTCGGCCAGCACTTCATTGACCGGGCCATCTGCCACGCGCCGAAGCGCGCCGGTAATCTGTTCAGGATCAGCAGGGACACGATGCGCCACGCTCACCGGCTCGCCTGCATCAAGCTGATTTCGCGCGGTGATCTGCGCCTCGCGTGCAGCATTGGCCGCCTCGATGTCGCCAGGGCGTACCAGTGCGTCGGCATCACGGACGCGCGCCTCGTGCATGGTCAGTGCGGCCGCGTGCTCGTCAGGGGTCAGCCGTGGCGCGGTGGCAGGCTTGCCACGGTAGAAGGCGGCACCGAAGGCGGCGCCAGTCACGGTGGCCACGGCCAGATTCACCGGGTCGAACGGTTGATACTGCGCCGCGATGCCCTCGTAGTCGGCAGCTTCCAGCAAGGTGTGAATGCCGCCAATCTCGACCACGTTCAACGCCGGATTCACGGCGGCGCCGATCGCAGCGCTTTGCAGCCGGGTGGAACCCATCGCCGCCGGTAGGCGCATGCCCACGGCACTGGTTACACCGGTCACGGCGCCAGCCAGGGCGGCGGTGCCACCGTCGACGCCCTTGTCGCTCAACTCCTGGGCACGGTTGATACCCAAGTCCGCACCGAAAAGCACAGGCGCTGCCGGGCCACTGGCCACCGCATAGGCGCCGGCCTTGGTCAGGGAAGAAAGCACCCCGTGGGTGATCTGGCCGGCCATGCCCACCGATGCCGGGTCGGGCAGATAGTCCTGGGCACGCTCGCGGAATTGGCGCGCCACCTCGCTGTTGCCAATCTGGTCGATGGTTTCCCGCTTGAGTTTGTCCATGTCAGGCATTGGTTGCCCGTGGATCATCGCCACCGTGGGGGCATCCCGATACGCTGCCGCCTTGCCGTAGGCATCGAGAACGGCGGCCCAGGCGCTCCCGGCGGTGTAGGCCGCGTGGGGAAAGGCGTCAGCAATCGCACCGCCCACCCCGCTGAATGTACCGGGGGCTTCGGGCGCTTGATAAGGGCGCTGCACCGATTGGGACAACGAGGTTGCCCGCTCCTTGGGGAAGAGTTCGTCGAACATTATTCGCCCACCTTGAGAATGAACGGCGCGCCGCCAGGGGTGCGCACCACGTCGTTGCCGGCCATGACCAGGTAAGAGCCCTGCCCGTAGGTTTGCAGGCGGGCACCGGGCAGCATCTTGCTGAAATCGGCCGCGCTCACGCGGTTGCCGCCGACCAGGTATTCGCCGCCTTGCGCTGCCAACGCGACAGAAACCCGATTGCGCAAGGCGTCGCGGAACTGGCTGTCCTGCCAGCCGTAGGGCTTGGCGATCTTGCTGCCGTTGTGTTCCATGATGCCGCCGGTAGCAATGCGCACAGCCTGGGCAACATCGCCGCCACCATCGGCTTTGAACTTGGCGTAGATGCCGAAGGCGGCCTCGGCGGCTGCATCGCGCCCCTGCGGGGTCTGATACACGCCGTCGATCGCTTTGTAGATCTCGGCCTTGGTGCCAATCTCGGCGGTTTCGTCGATCTTCGCGCGCTTCTGCTCGATAGCTTCCCGGCCTTGCAGGTACAGCAGCGCCGCGCTATTGCCGGCCGTCGTGTTGAAACTCGTCAGCATCCCGGCGATGGCAACACTTTGGTGTTTGTCCTTCAACTGCGTGGAAATGGACTGAATGCCGGCGGCGCCTGTTGCGGTGAATACCTGCCCCAGCACGCGCGCCTTGTCGGGCGCTTGCAGGCTTGAAATGTATTCGGCGAAGGCGTCGGCCTCGGGCTTGGTCATGACCTGCAACGGTGTGCTGTAATCGGTCGCCATTTGGCGGGCGACTCCCGCCCGGCGGCTCAGTTCGGGAATAAAGCCTTTCGGGTCGTTGAAGCGCTCAATCGGGCGCACGCCATAACTGCCGGTCTGGATGGCATAGGCCACCGGGTCATCAGCGCGCACCTTCTGCACCTGGCCAATTGCCTCGACCAGCTTTTCGTAGTTCTGCTGGCGCACGGCGAAACCATCGCCCGGCGTGGGCTTGGCGGTTTTCACCATATCGACCAGGGCCGCCGTGGGCAGCGTCTTGACCTGTTGCAGGGTTTGGCCCAGCTTGGCGACGCCCTGGAACTCGCCGTAGCGCTTGACGCCCTCGGCCTGCCCGTAGGCCTGGATAAATTCGCCCTCGTTCGGTGCATCCGGTGCGAATCCGTTGGACTGGTAGGCCGCCGTCGCATCCTGTACCCGGCCGCGCAGTGATTCGCGCGCCTCGCTCATCTGCTGGTGGGCTTGCGAGCGGGCAAGCTGCAGCACATGCAGGCGCCAGTCGGCCGGCAGCGTATCGAGGTCGGGGTAGCCGGTCGGGGCCGTGGGGTCGCCCTGGGCACTGGCCGACGCCTTGGGCAGCGGGGAGCCCTTGGTCGCTGCGGCCAGGCCCGCGGCGATCTGCTGGTCGGAGTACGGCTGATTGCCGTTCTCGACGCGAATCATGGCGCGGGTCAGTTTGGCGAGCGTGTCGCCGTCGCGCAGGTTGAGCGCGGCGTCGGGCTTCACGCCCATTTCCTTCGCCACGGTGGCGACATAGGCCGCCGTGTTGTTCTCGGTGGCCGGCGCCCACCGGGCAATGATGGCCTCCACGCTGTTGAGGCCATGCTTCTCCTGGTAGGTCAGCAAGGTTTTGCCCATGGCACGGATGCCGGCCTCGGGTGTGGCGAAAGTCGCATAGCGCGGGTCGTTGCCCTGCACCTCGCCCTGCCAGTTGTCGCCGCCCTTCATGATGTTGCCGGGGTTGTTGTTGCGCACGCCTCGGGGCGCCGTGGGGTCGGCAACACCTTGCGCCGAAGGCACCACGCCGGAACCGCCGGCCGCGTTGTACTGCGCAGCCAGCACCGGGGCGGCGGCATGGAACAACTGACTGCCGATCTGTTCGCGCGCCAGCGGGCTGATTTGCTCGGCATTGCGGCGGAAGTGCGCGAAGGCGGCGGCCGGGTCGGTAATGCGCCAGGCTTCATATCGCATCTTGAAGCCGTGGTCCTGGTACTTGGTCGCCTGCAACTGCGCCGTCGCCTCGTCCCAGCCATTGAGGCGGGCCAGCGTGGCGGTTTCCTCGCGGGCCACGGCAATGGCCTGGGCGAAGCGGCCGTCGTCGGCGTAGTTCATCGCGGCATCTTGCAGGCTCACGGTGGCGCGCGAGTCGGCGGTCTGGATCTGATACTTCCGGCTTTCCTGCCCGGAATGCCGGGCCACGGCATCGAGCGCGTTCTGCATGCGAGCGTTGAGGGTCTGCTCGACCATCTGGCGAACGGCCGGGCTTTGGATGCCGTCCAGGGCCTTGCGGCGGATGTCCTGCAAGCCCTGGACGGTCTGCTCGAAGCCCAGCACCGCGTTTTTGCCCTGCTGCACCATGTAGCCGCTTTCCGGGTTGTACAGCGCCTCGCTGTAGGACGCCGTGACCTGGGTGTCGATGTCCTTGGCGACGGTGGCGTTGGCTTCGCGCTGCATGTCGGTGGCGATGGTAGTGAGGTGCTGCCCAAGGTTGGACATACCCCGGCCCATTTGCTGCGCCTGCTGGCCTGCCACGTCGGGCATTTCCGGCATGCCGATGCGGGCCTGCGGCAAGGTGTTGGGCGTAGCTTGGAAACTATCGTAGGTCGGTACGGTGGGCACTTGGGTTACTCCTTCGCTGCTTGGCTATCCCGGCGGTTTTTCGCGCGCAGGATGAGTTCGGCGACCTTGTCCTTGGCAGCCAGGGCCACAAGGTCGAAAGTGGCCGCGAATCTGTCGAGTAGGCCGTGCTTGTGCGCGGCCATGTTCAGGTATTTCGTGGTTTCGATGGCGCGCTCTTCCGGCGTGAATTCCCTGACCGGCTTCTTCGGTTGCCGGACGATCATTTCGAGTTTCGCCAGTCGGGCGCGTAGGCTTGCGCTCATGCTCTCCCCCTCATATCAAGTCCCGGACCTCAAGCGCAGCAATGCGCCCGGCCAGTTCTTCGGTTTCGATGATCTTGGCGGCGTTGGCGATGGCGCCCAGCAGCGTAGCGGCCGCGTCCGGGCTCACAATCCCCTCGCCGGTTGCATTGACGATCAGGCGCGCTTTCTCGCTCATGTCGCGCGCCTCGGATAGACCCGGAATCACTACCGGGGGCGTTTCTGCCCTGGGGGGCGGTGCGATGCGATCCATGCAGAGGCGCAAGGCGGTGCTGTCGCCGGCTAGTGCGAGTTCCACCGCCTTGGCGACAAGCTCTTCGCGGTGCGGGTCCAGCAGTTGCCGCACGCGCTCCACGCCAGGGACTCGCCCCTTGGGGTTGCCGGATTCGCCCGGCTTCCATCCGCCGGGGGGCGTTTTCTTCTTCAACATGGCTCCTTGATCGTCTTGAAGTCGGCCGGGTACTGCGCCCGGCGCTCATAGCGGCAAATCTTCGCAACAGCCCCTTTGCTGATTTCGAATTTCTCGGCCAGTGACTTGTAGCTCAAGCCGTCCTCTTCATGTAGCTGCCGGATAATTTCCACCTCGGCATCGGTCAGTTTGGCATTCGGATGCTCTTCTCCGATGCGCAAGCCGGCTTCATTGGTGGCTACAGTTCGCTGCACGCTGTACCCCCTTCATCAGGCGATAGGCTGAATAGCGGGTCACGCCCAGGGCGCGAGCGATGCGGATATGTCCGAAGCCTTGGGCCATCAATTCGAGCACGCGGGCCTTGTCCTGCTCGGTGGCCTGCTGCTTGGTCGCCACCGCTTCGACATTCCACGATTTGCCGCGCACGATTTGCCACGCGTTCTGGTCGGATACACCGAAAATCTCGCCCAGCTTCTTGAAGCTCCACCCGTGCTCGGCGCGAAGGCGGCGCAATTCATCGACCTGGGCGGCCGTCAGCTTCCGGTTCTTCCGGTGCTCGCCGACAACCTTTCCTTTGGCAGATAGGCCGATAGTTCGCACGGTCACTTCTCCTTGCTGTACTGGTACCAGGAACTCGCCACGGTGCCGGCACTGCCCAGCAGCGAGGAAAACGCCGACATGCCGGGGCTGATTGCGCCGGCCGTGGCGCGTGCAGCCAGGGCTTCGTTCTGGTAGTTGGTGGCCTGGGTGCGCATCCCCCATGCAGTGCGCACGGCGTTTGCTTCCAGGGTGTTGGCGTCAATCGTTTTCATGATGTCGGTCGACGCCTGAATCTCGGCAGCACTGCCGACGCCCAAATCCACCCCATTCGCCGCAAGCGCGGCCCGCTGCCGGCTCTTCAAGCGTCCGGCGTTGAGCGTGAGGGCGCCGACCTGCTGCTGGCCCTGCAATAGGGCCGACTGCGCGCCGAGTTCGGCAATCTTCGCGTTGATGTCGGCGAGGTTGGCCTGGGTTTTCAGGTTGATTTTTTGCGTGGCCGCGCTGTAGTAGCTGCCAATCGCCGAAGATGCCGCCCCGCCGATTTGCAGGAACAGGCCGCCAAGTCCTAGTCCACTCATAGTCTCCCCCTCAAACTGCCCGCAACGGCGGGCGGTGGAAGATGACGGCGTTGACCTCGGCCTGGCGCAGCAAGCCCCACCACGCCAGCGGGAGCGGCGGGGCGTTCTTCATCGACTGGCGAAGGCCAGGCCGCCCGGCAAGGTAGCGCGCCACCAGTCGCTTCTCGGCGGTGCTGGCGTGCCGTGGTGCCGGGGCGTTCATGAGGTTATGCTGCATGGCCGCTACTCCCTCTCAACCGCTCGCGGGGTGTTGTCATACAGCCTTTCCTCAACGCTCCGCGTGTCGCTTGCCGCCTTATCCTGCTTGAACAGCCCTACGGCCATGAGGCCGGAATAAGGATGTTTCGCGCGGGGCGGTGGGCTACCGAATAGGCGCTCGGCCATTTGGTCGTCTGTTTGCATTTCAAATGCCCTCGTTGATGCTCTTGGCAATTTGGCGAACCCTCGCGTGCAGCTTTCCTCCGCTTGTCTCCAGAAGCTCGTCCATCGCCGGCAGGCCATGGTGGCGGAGGGTCACGTCGGCATTGGGCGCCAGTGTTCGGAAAATCCCGTACTGACACAGCATGTCCTCGACAGCGGCGCCGACAATTGACTGCATACCCGAAGCGTGAAGCGTCGCGTTCCAGTGGTAGGGCCGGTCGCGAAAGGGAATCTGTTTTACCAACTCAAGAACAGCCTCATGGGCCGCGATCCCATGGGGTTGCAGTGCTTCGAGTTGCTTGGCGAGTTGCGCAATGGTGGCGGGAATGCCGACCGCCAACTTTCGCAATTCGGTGTGCGCTCGGGCCAGCGTTTCGACGTGCTTCATGTTGGCGTCTCGCCGGGTTTGACGTGCGGCCTCGGTATCCTCGGCGCGTGCTTTTTCCAGGCGACGGTCGAAAGACGCGATCATCGGGGCGGCGGCGTTGACTTCGCTTTGAAGTTGCCCAACAAGGGTGGCGTCGTTGGCGTCGGCGGCTTCGTCCAGTTCAAGCTGCAAGGCTTGGAGTTTGGCGACATGGGCGGCGCGTTGCTTCTCAAGGTTGGCGATCTTCTGCGCGGTGTTCATGGTGGGGTTCCTTTGTCCAGTTGGATACCCCGATGCTGCCACGTAGCTGCCTGGGCAACGGCGCCGCACACGTCGAAAACACGTTGAGGCGCAAGGGCGGAACATAGGCCGGGTCGAAGGTCGCGGAACCATCCTTGCGAATCGAAATTGCACGAATCGCCACGGCTAGCGAAGCGCTGTAGTACTCCACCCAAGCGGCGGCCGGCTCCAACGAGTTGCGAAGCGAATTTGGCGACACGCCCAAGTCGTCCGAAAATGACACGAACGGCGCGTTGTCGCCGTGCAAGAAGATTTCCCAGGCGGCGTAGACCCCGCTTTTGTCGGGGGCTGGGACAGTTTTGTAATTGTCCTCGGGGCCAATCAGTACGAATCCGGGTATATCGAAGGCAAACACCACGGGCAGCGCGGCTCGGCGCTGCTGCCTTTCCAGCCAGGTGAGCGCGGCGCCAGCATCGGGCAGGGCGTTGGCGAGCACGCGGCGCATATCGCTACCGGCTGGGTGCTGCTGCAAGAATTTGACCAGGCGGGCAAGGTCGGCGGGGATCTGTTTCTCGTTCATGTTTTTGTCCTCGATGTCGGCAAAGCTGACGGTGTTTTTGTTTCGCGTCGCCCGCAATGCCTGAATCAGCAATGTTTTGCGGGTATCCGTTAATAATCGTTAATGAATGATTCGACGTTCCTGCAAGTTCCTGCAAATCAGTGGCCGGGGCGCAATCACCGGGGGTGGTCGGTGTAGTCAGTGCAGTCAGTGATCCGCCATTGCACCCCATAACCTCTATGCCTTCCCCTTCTTTCTATTTCATTGACTTCATCAACAGCAAAAAAGAGAGAAAGCTATAAGGCGTAATGTTTTTCACTGACTGCACTGACCTTACTGACTGGCACCACCAAGCGAGCGCGCAAAAGTTACGCGTTCGGGCGTCGAAAGTGCCGAATCGCCATAAACCACCTGCCGCCTACCGTCGATCTTCCACAAGCCGTCTGCCGCGTACTCGTTGCGCACCGGCACATAGCCGGCCTTTTCCATCATGTGAGGCACGCGCCGCCGGTTTTTCGTGTCGCTCAAGGCGTAGGCTAGTTCGGTTTCCTCGGCATCGACGGCCGCCTGAATCACCATGCTGAGAGTCACCGCCGGCAACTTGCTGCCGTCCTCGCGCAGCATGAGCCCGGCCAGCGTCAGGTCGTCCGGGTTGGCGTTCGCCTGGACGATGGCGTAGAAGGCTTCCGTCTTGGGCGGTGGCGCCTTCGGGTTGAATCCCGACAGATCCACGCCTTGCAGGTAGCCGACGACAGCCTCGCCCCCGCCAGCATCCAGCCAATCCCACAAGCCGCGCCAGTAGCCCTCGGCAAAATCGTCCTTGGTGGCGTTGCTCCATGCCACGTAGTGCCGGCGATCATCGAGCGGCAAATAAATGCCGTTGGTTTTGTGGTTGGTCGTGAGAATCACGCCCATGACGTTGAACACTGGATATTCGCGCTGGTGCTTGTTGTTGCACATGAGCACGTCCGGCGGCGCCGCGATGTACGTCTTGCTATGGTCGTAGAAGGCGAAACGGTCGAGGTCGCCCAGGTCGCGCGCCTCGTTGATGCGCAGCACCACCGACTCGACGAACGGGTTGAAAGCCCCGGTCAGCTTCTTGGGGTCGATGTCCGCCCAGTTCCACGGCCCGACACCACGGCGCACCGGCTCCAGGATGGTGTCCTTGCCGATACCCTGCGCCCCACCCAGCACCAGCGCGTGGTTGATCTTCTCGCCCGGCCGCTGGATGCGATGGGCAAACCACTTGATGAGGTGCGCGGCTTCGCCGGGGTAAATGGCCTGCAAGTGGTTCAGCCAGGGCGAGGCGTCGCCCGTGCTGGGCACCAATACGGGCGGGCGGTAGCGGTTGTAGACCTTGGCTCCTGGCTTCGGCACAAAACCGCCATCGGCCACGATGGTATCGAGCAGCAGTTCGCCGTGGGCCGGGTGCCAGGTGGCCTGCTGCACCGCCCGGAACTTGTCGAGCCACTGGCTTACCTTCTTGCCCTCAATCTTCATGGTCAGGCTACCGTCGACACTGGCCGCCGGCCAGAAAGCGCGCGTCGGTCGGTGCAGATACTGGTGGGTCGGCAGATAGGCGAAGAAAGCGAAGTGCGGGGGCTCGGTCGCGGCCTGTCCATCGGGTTCGCTCACGTCGTCGAAGTCGTCGGCGCTCGCAACGTAGCCGATAGCGGCCAGGTAGTCCGGCAGCTTGCGGCCTTCGCAATGCCCATGCAGGCACTTGAACCCGGCCGATGCTTGCCCGTTGGTTCCCGCCGGGTAATACACCGTGCGGCCGTCGCCGGTTTCGCCCATGGTGTGCTCGTCCTCCCAAGGGCAACGAACAACCAGCGCGCCGTCCTTCATGTCGCCCAGGATCAGCCCTTTGCCGTCCATGTAGGCCACGGCGGGGTCGGCGATGTCCAGATGCTCATTCTTCAAGCGCTTGGCGGTGCCGCTGATCGTAGGCTCGCGCGTGCCGAAGGCAAGCTGCAGGCCGCTGAACAGGCGCTCGAACTGCTCTGGGGTCAAGGTGGGGATTTCCACCGGCAGGCCACCCTCCCATTCGTAGCGCGCCCCGCTCGGGTGCGTGCCCACCGCGACGAACTGCTGGCCCTTCATCAGGAATTCAACCTTGTTGTCGCCCTGGCAGTGAATCACGCGCTTACCGTACTCGCCAGCGAGGCGGAAGGGATGCAGGAACTTGGACGAGTTGCTGCGGTATCGGCACGGCAGCGCCTGGCCCAATTCGCGCGCCACAAACTCGCGCACCTGTTGGGCGAGCACCGGGTCGGTAACATCCACGTCGAGCCCCCGCACGGCGGCAGTGCGCACGCAAATGCCATAGTCCGGCTCGCGTTCCCAGCGCTTCAAATCCAACTCGGAAACCGTCAGCGAGGGCCACCCCGGAATTCCACGAATCTGGCGCTTTCCGTTGTAGTCGCTCGGCGTCTTGCCCTTGTCTGTCATAGTCGAGGCGGGCGAAATTTCGGCCTCCGGGTTGCAAACCACCGGCAGCAGGTCGTCCCCCAAGCCAAGCAACAGGTCGAAGTGCATCCAGTCCTCGGGCGTGGCGCCCCAGTTGCTCATTTTTTGGGCGGACGCTACACTCGGTGCTGTCTGGTTTGTTCCTTTGTGGTCCTTCTCGATTGCCCCCGTGCCTGCGGGGGCTTTCGTTTTTTCGAGGGCGTTAATCATGCTCGCCCCCTTCCGATTCAACAGGCGGATGCCCCCAGGCGGCGCGGATGCCGTTGGCGTGGGCCTCTAGCGTTTTCTGGATGGTTTCCTGGCGCCAATATGGGCGCTTGTCGAACACGCCGTCAGGCGCTGGGATAAGGCCCCCTCGGCGCGCATTCTCAAATGCCTCGACGTTGGCATAACCCAGCGCCCGCGCGAAGTCGGCGGCATAGCGCTTATTGCTCATACGGCGGCCCTCCCTTCCCAGCGGCCAAGGGCCGACTTGCGAAGCGACGTGTCCAGCTTGGCGGGGGCAGCGCAGCGCGCCTCGATCCAGGCGTTGACCATGGCCTCATCCCAGGCCGCGCAACGGGGCGTGAGCATGAAGTGCGCGGGGAACTCTCCGCGCCGCTCAAGTTTGTAGATGGTGCTGGCCGACAGTCCGGTACGTTCCAGGACTTCGGGCCGGCGGATGACTCGACGAATTTGCATGGCGCACTCTCCGGCGTGTTGCCATGCCGAAAACGAAAAAGGGCAGGTCATGGCAACGGATTGCCACACCTACCCCTCGCCCGGAGTGCTTGCCATCAGGAATTCAACGGCTCCAACGGGATGTGAAACGTTGGGCTACCGCTGCTGAAGGGGTTTTCATTAGGACCACCCACCCCTCAAGGACCCGCGCGTGGTAACGAGACGCGCAACTCAATGCGCCGACTATACCTTCACGACATAACCAGATGCAACAAGAAAAAACACGACAAAACAAGAAATGCGCCCGCGCATGAAAAAGCCGCCCGAAGGCGGCCTCGATTCGAACGCACACCCGGTCATTGTTGGGCCACTTGTGCCTCGATCAACGCCTTCACGCCGGCCGTTTTCTCGAACGTGTCCATCATGCTGCAATACGCCCCGCTATCGTCATTGGCGTACTTGCGAATCTCGTTGTAATAGTCCTCCAAGGCGCCGTCAATGGCGCACAGGACGGTTTTGACCTGGTCGTTGGTCAGTTGGATGGTGTTGGTGATAGTCTTGCAGTCAGCCATTTCGTAACTCCTTGCAGTTGCGTTTTGGTCAGGGTCGGTAGGTGTTCGCGCACCGCGCCGGCCCGCTTTGCCTGAAACCGTCAGGCGGCGGTTTTCCCGTGAAGGGGAATCACGTTGTTGGGAATAGAGGCCACCACTTCCGGCCAGGCTTTCCCCTCTTGCATGCTTTGAATCACGTGGCGCTTCCACACGCTCGTCGTGACGGTTCCCTTGATGAAGGCATCGACCATATCGGCCCAGCTTTGAAGCATCCGGCGCCGGGGAACCTCGTACTCGGCTTTGTTATAGACGGCGCGCACGCCCTTCTGCTCGTGGGCGAGGCACTTCTCGATCCAGTCCGAATTAAAGCCGGCCTCGTGCAGCAGCGTCGAGGCGGTGCGGCGCATGTCGTGCGGCCCGAAGTCGCCGATTTCCTGGCCTTCGCCGCGCGCTTTATCGACAGCGGCGGTAATCACTCGGTTGAGCGTGGCGTTCGACATGGGCTGGTCAGTTTCGTAGCGCCCCGGCACCAGGTACGGGCTGCTGCCGGCGCATGTCTTGAGGCCCACCAGGATGTCGAGGGCCTGCTGGCTCAAATAGACCACGTGCGGCCGGCGCGCCTTCATGCGCTCGGCGGGGATAGTCCAGGTGGCCGCCTCAAAGTCGATTTCTGACCAGGTGGCGTGCTGCAGCTCGCCCTTCCGGCACATGGTCAGCAACACCAGTTTTACCGCCAGCTTGAGCGTGGGGAGCGTGCCCACCGTTTCCAGGGTATTGAAGAAGACCCGGATCTCGTCCGGTGCCAGCGCGCGCTCGCGCGGCTTGAAGGTGGCGATTGCCGACGCCTTCACCGCTTCGGCCGGGTTCTCGATCTTGAGACCGCGCGCCTGGGCGTGACGGTAAACTTGCTGGATGATTTCGCGGGCATGGACGGCCGGCGCCGGGGCGCCTCGGGCCTTGATCTTGTCGCATAACGCCATGACCTGCGACGGCGTGATTTCCTCAAGCAGCCTATTGCCCAGGGCCGGCAGCACGTCGCGGTTCAGGATGCTGCGCCGCATGGCGATGGTGCTGTCAGCGAGGCCGGCGTCGCGCAGCCAGGATTCGGCAAAGGTTCTGAATGCGCCGGATTCGCGCAGTTCCTTTTTACCGTCAGCCTTCTCTCGCGCCGGGGATTTACCGTCATGCAGCATCTTGCGGGCTTCCGTCAGCCTTTCCCGCGCCTCGGCAAGTGACAGCGCATCCGGCCCGTAACGCCCAATGGTCAAGGTTTCACGCCGGCTGTTGATGCGGTAGTCGAAGCGAAAGGTCACCGTTCCCTTGGGCGAGACAACCACATAAAGGCCGTCCCGGTCGGCCACCTTGTAGGGCTTTTCCTGGGCCTTCAAGTTCTTCAACTTGGTGTCTGTCAGCATTTCT
The DNA here is from genome assembly GCA_964607005.1 of uncultured Rhodocyclaceae bacterium. GTDB lineage: Bacteria > Pseudomonadota > Gammaproteobacteria > Burkholderiales > Rhodocyclaceae > Desulfobacillus. Next base: position 62,633 of record CAZSHO010000012.1, on the reverse strand, counting down.
ATCGCCTCTCATCCGTTTTTACCGTCATCACCGTTGGCGGTAATTTTCAGCGCCTTTCGGTCAAGTCGGATTATGCCGTCAATTCGACCGACTGCAAACGGTAGCTTACAATGATAGATAAGAAACGATAAAAACACAAAGGCCCTTGATTTCTCAAGGGCCTTAGGGGATTTTTTAACCGATATGAAACGGTAAAAATAGACCTCTCATCACTCCCACTCGATGGTGGCGGGCGGCTTGCCGGAAATGTCGTAGACCACGCGGTTGATGCCGCGTACTTCGTTGATGATGCGGTTGGAGACTTTTGCAAGCAGGCTGTAGGGAAGCTCGGCCCATTGCGCCGTCATGAAGTCCTGTGTTTGCACCGCACGCAGGGCGACGACGAATTCGTAGGTGCGGCCATCGCCCATGACGCCGACCGAGCGAACCGGCAGGAAGACGGCGAAGGCCTGGGAGGTTTTGTCGTACCAGTCCGCCGCACGCAGTTCATCGATGAAGATGGCATCGGCACGGCGCAGCAGATCGGCGTATTCCCTCTTCACTTCACCGAGAATGCGTACCCCGAGGCCGGGGCCGGGGAAGGGATGGCGATAGACCATGTCGTGAGGCAGTCCAAGGGCGATGCCCAGTTCGCGCACTTCGTCCTTGAACAGCTCACGCAGGGGTTCGAGCAGCTTCAGATGAAGGGTCTCCGGTAGCCCGCCCACATTGTGGTGCGATTTGATGACCTTGGCCTTGTTGCCCTTGGTCCCCGCCGATTCGATCACGTCCGGATAGATCGTCCCCTGCGCGAGCCATTGGGCCCGGGGCAGCTTGCGCGCCTCTTCCTGGAACACTTCGACAAAGTCAGCGCCGATGAGACGGCGCTTCTGTTCGGGATCAGTGATGCCCGCCAGGTGGGCGAGGAATTTTTCGCTGGCGTCGACATGCACCACCTTGACGCCGAGATTGCGCGAGAAGGTTTTCATGACCTGTTCCGCTTCGTTCAGGCGCAACAGGCCGTGATCGACAAACACGCAGGTAAGCTGGTTGCCGATGGCACGATGGATCAGCGCCGCCGCGACCGAGGAATCGACACCACCGGACAGACCAAGAATGACTTCTTCGGACCCAACCCGGGCGCGGATGCCGGCAACGGCTTCGCTGATGTAGTCGGGCATGTTCCAGTCACCCGCACAGCCGCAGATATCCTGGACAAAACGTCCGAGGATCGCCTTGCCCTGCACGGTATGCGTGACTTCCGGATGGAATTGCAGGCCATAGAGCCGGCGCTCTTCGTCCGCCATACCGGCGATCGGCGTCGACTCATTGCCGGCAATCAGTTTAAAGCCGGCGGGAAGCGCCGTTACCTTGTCACCATGGCTCATCCAGACATCGAGCAGGCCATGGCCCTCGGCGTTGACGCGGTCCTGAATGCCGGAGAGCAGCCGGGAATGGCCGCGTGCACGCAGTTCGGCGTAGCCGAATTCGCGTTTTTTCGCCATTTCGACCCGGCCGCCGAGTTGCTCGGCCATCACCTGCATACCGTAGCAGATGCCGAGCACCGGAACGGCCCGCTCGAACACCGCATCGGGTACCCGGCTGGCCTGGTCTTCATAGACCGAGCTGGGACCACCGGAGAGGATGATGCCCGCCGGATCAAATTCACGAATGAACGCATCGGATACATCGCAGGGGTGCAGTTCGCAATACGCCTGTTGTTCGCGCACGCGCCGCGCGATCAACTGGGAATATTGCGACCCGAAGTCGAGGATCAGAATCTTCTTGTGCATGGGAAAACCGTCAGGCTAAACGACGCGATAGTTGGGCGCTTCCTTGACGATCTGCACGTCGTGCACGTGTGATTCGCGCACGCCTGCCGAGGTGATCTCGACAAAGGCCGTGTCGGTGCGCATCGCGTCAATACCGTTCGCACCCACATAACCCATGCTGGCGCGCAACCCACCCATGAGCTGATGGATCACCGCACCAACCGGCCCTTTGTACGGCACACGCCCTTCGATACCTTCCGGAACCAGTTTTTCCGCTTCGGTATCGGCTTCCTGGAAATAGCGGTCGGCCGCCCCCTGCTGCATGGCCCCCAGCGAGCCCATGCCCCGGTAGGATTTGTAGGAACGTCCCTGGAACAGCTCGATTTCGCCGGGTGCCTCTTCCGTCCCGGCAAAAAGTCCACCCAGCATGACGGCATAGGCGCCCGATGCGATCGCTTTCGAGATGTCTCCGGAAAAGCGGATACCTCCGTCGGCAATCAGCGGAATGCCGGTATCACGTAATGCCGTGGCGACGTTGTCAATGGCGGTCACCTGGGGCACGCCGACGCCGGCAACGATGCGGGTCGTGCAGATCGAGCCGGGGCCGATACCCACCTTGACGCCATCCGCACCGTGATCAGCCAGGGCACGCGCGGCCTCGGCCGTGGCAATGTTGCCGCCGATGACGTCGACCGCAGGGAAATGTGTCTTGACCCATTTGATGCGATCGAGCACTCCCTGCGAGTGACCGTGAGCCGTATCGACGACAAGCAGATCGACCCCGGCCTCGACCAGCAGCGCAGCCCGCTCTTCGGTGCCCTCCCCGACCCCGATGGCCGCGCCAACGCGCAGGCGGCCATGGGTGTCCTTGCAGGCAAATGGGTTCTCGGTGGACTTGAGCATGTCCTTGACGGTGATCAGGCCCCTCAGCTCGTAGTCGCCATTGATGACGAGGACTCGTTCGAGCCGATGCTTGTGCATCAACGCCTTGGCTTCTTCGGTTGTCGCGCCTTCCCTGACCGTCACCAGGCGCTCGCGCGGCGTCATGATGTTGCGAACCGGTTGATCCAGCCGGGTTTCGAAGCGCAAGTCGCGGTTGGTGACGATACCAACGACCTGTCGCCCCTGGACGACAGGCAGGCCGGATATCTTGTGCTGTCGGGTCAGCGACAATACCTCATGGACCGGCATCTCCGGAGAGATGGTGATCGGATCTTTCAGCACGCCGGATTCGAAGCGCTTGACTTTCGAGACCTCGGCGGCCTGGGCCTGAGGCGGCAGGTTTTTGTGAACGATGCCAATGCCGCCCTCCTGTGCCAGGGCGATGGCCAGTCGTGCTTCGGTCACCGTGTCCATGGCGGCCGAGACCAACGGGATATTCAGGGTGATGTTGCGGCTGATCCGGGTGGCCAGGCTGACATCGCGGGGAAGGATGGTGGAGTGTGCGGGGACGAGAAGGACGTCGTCGAATGTGAGTGCCTTTGATACCACTCGCATGGCTTTCAACCTCGGTTCCAAAGCCGTATTATACGCGGGTGGCCGATTATGCGGCAAACATGGGAGCAAGTAATGCGTGCAGTGACAATATTGGTTCTGGCTTTACTGAGCAGTACGGTTTTCGCTCAGGTTTACACTTGGCGGGATGCGGCAGGAAAGGTGCATTACTCCGATACGCCACCGACTAACATGGATTCAAAGAAAATTCACTCCGGCTCGCAAACCAGTCCGGTTACTTCGGCAACAACGGAGCGTAGTCTGGCCGAAAAAGAGATGGAGTTTCGCAAGCGGAAAGCCGAATCGACTGAAAAGCAGGCAAAAGCTGAAGAAGACCGCAAGAAAAGCGAAGAAAGCAAGCGTAATTGCGAGGACGCCCGCAATCAACTCAATGCCCTTCAGTCGGGGCAGCGCATGAACCGCGTCAATGCCAGCGGGGAGCGGATTTCCCTGGACGACACCATGCGCGCCCAGGAAATCGAAAAGACAAAACAAGCCATCAAATCCTGGTGCAAGTGATCCGTCAGGGCGCTTCTCCTGCTTCTTTCTTCAAGGATTTGCCCTCCTCCACCCGCTTTTTGCGCGATTCTTTCGGATCGGCAATCAGCGGGCGATAAATCTCGACACGGTCGCGTTCGTGCAGAACCGTATCGAGTTTGATGAGCTTGCCATAGATGCCAACCTTGTTTCTGGCGAGATCGATTTCCGGATAGCGTTGCAGCAGACCTGAAGCTTCAATGGCCTGTTGAACTGTCGAATGCGTCGACAACTTGAGTTGAACACTGTCTTGCCGCTGAGGCAAGGCATAGGTGACTTCGATGGAGAGGCTATCGGTCATTTGAATACACCTGTTCTGCCCTTTTGACGAATGCGTCAATCAGGCTGTTGGCAATATGATGAAACACGGGTCCGAGAATTTTTTCCAGTAACTTGCTTGAAAATTCATAGCGAAGCCGGAATTCGATTTTACAGGCGGCTTCGCCCAGTGACTTGAAACTCCAGGAGCCATCAAGGTGCTTGAAGGGACCTTGCCGCAGCTTGATCTGCATGTGGTGTGGCGGTTCCTTCTGATTCTCGGTAGAGAATTCCGTCCTGATCCCATGATAATTGACATGCAGTGTTGCAATAGTCCGTGTTTCATCACGAAGGATCAAATCAGCACCGCTGCACCAGGGCAGGAATTCCGGATAGTCCTCGACGGCATCGACCAGATGGAACATGCGCTGTACGTCCCGTTCGATCAGGACTGATTTTCTGACATCTGCCATTTTCGCAGTGTGCGATAAAATCGGGGCATTTTAGCGTAAAGACCGCATGAGCATTGCAGAGAACAAGAAAGCCTTTCACGATTATTTCGTTGAGGAACGCTTTGAAGCCGGGCTGGTATTGGAAGGCTGGGAAGTCAAGGCGATTCGTGCAGGGCGGGTACAGATCAAGGAGGCGTATGTCGTCCTGCGCAACGGCGAAGTGTATTTGATCGGCTGCCACATCAGCCCGTTACCGACCGCATCCTCCCACATCAAGCCTGATCCGGTACGTACGCGCAAGCTGTTGCTGCATGCTACGGAAATCAGCAAGTTGATCGGCAAGGTCGAACGGGCCGGTTATGCCCTGGTCCCGCTCGACCTGCATTACGCCAAAGGACGCATCAAGCTTTCAATCGGATTGGCGCAAGGCAAGAAACAACACGACAAACGCGAGAGCGAAAAAAAGCGTGACTGGGAGCGCGAAAAACAACGCCTGATGCGCACCAAAGCCTGATTCAAACCTTGAACTTGCCCAGCACGCCGCGTACGGCTTCCTGGAAATCTGCCGGCAGCAAGATCATCTTCGCATTGCTCGAATTCGCCAGATTGGTAATGGAGTTGATGTATTTCTCGCCCAGCAGATAGAGCATCGGCGTATCCTGATTACCAATCGCCTGGGCGACACGCTTGATTGATTCGGAAGACGCTTCGGCCAAGGTCACCTGGGCCTCGGCATCACGACGAGCCGATTCGACACGGGCTTCCGCCTGCAGGATCATCGACTGTTTTTCTCCTTCGGCACGCGTCACCATCGCCTTGCGTTCCCGTTCGGCAGATGCCTGCATTTCCATGGCCTTCTGCATCGAGGCCGATGGCTTGATGTCCTGAATCTCTACTGACTTCACGGTCAGCCCCCAGTCAATCGCTTCGTTGGCAATGCTCTCGCGCAAGCGCACCTTGATTTTGTCACGCGAAGACAATGCCTGGTCGAGTTCCATCTCACCGACAATCGAGCGTAGCGTCGTCATGATCAGATTGCGGATGGCCTCGGTAAAATTGACCACGCCATAGACTGCCTTGACCGGATCGGTCACCTTGATGAAGGCAATCGCATTGGTCAGGATCACGGCATTGTCACGGGTGATGACCTCCTGCTCCTGAACATCGAGGAGAATGTCCTTGGTGATCACCTTGTAGCTGACCGTATCGATATACGGAATGATGAAGCGCAAGCCGGGTAGCAGGGTGCCAAGATATTTTCCAAGACGCTGGATGATCCACTCCTCGCCTTGCGGCACGATGCGGACACCTTTCGCTGCCGTAACCAGAATGAAAATAAAAAATACGACGGAAACGACGAATCCTGCGCCCATGACCTCTCCTTAGATTTTGCCGATTTTCAGAAAACTGCCTTCAACGGAAAGAACCTTCACCCGCTCTCCGGCCTTGATTGGATCATCCGCAATACACTCCCAGACTTCTGAGCCCAAAAGCGGTTTCTGAAAGCGTACCTGACCTTTCTGATAGGGCTGAACATCACGCGTGACCAGGGCAATCTCGCCGAGAACATTCGGGTCGGATGTGCCGATTTTCGTCTTGTGCAAGTTCGGCTTGAAGATGCGAAACCAGAGAAAAGCCATGGCGATCGAGGCAATCGACCAGGTTACCCACTGGGCGGTCAACCCCAACGCCGGATCCATCAGCATCAGTAGCGACACCAGAATGGCGCCCAGCCCGAACCAGACGATGAAAAAGGACCCGATCGCCAGTTCCGCAACGATCAGCCCTATACCCAGTATCATCCAGTGCCACCATTCGGGATACATGATTCCTCCGCAGTCTTGTTTTATCGACCGTTTTGCGCCAGATGCGCACCAAGCCGCATCCACGTATCCATCACTGTATCCGGATTCAGTGACAAAGTAACGATGCCTTCATCCATCAGCCATTCGGCAAAATCCACATGATCGGAAGGCCCTTGCCCGCAAATGCCGATATATTTGTCCAGCTTCCGGCAAGCCCTGATCGCCATGCCCAGAAGGGCTTTTACTGCATCATCACGCTCGTCGAAGAGACTGGCGACAAGACCGGAATCGCGGTCCAGGCCGAGAGTGAGCTGCGTAAGATCATTGGAGCCGATGGAGAAGCCGTCGAAATGCTGGAGATACTGTTCGGCGAGCAGTGCGTTGGAGGGTATTTCACACATCATGATCAACCGTAGGCCGTTCTCGCCACGCTTCAGCCCATTGGCTGCAAGAAGCTCGACAACCTGCCGTCCCTCTTTTACGGTTCGCACGAAAGGCACCATCAATTCGATATTGGTCAGCCCCATCTCGTTGCGGGCCTTCTTCAGCGCCCGACACTCCAGTTCGAAGCAATCACGGAAGGAAGAGGCGACGTAGCGCGATGCCCCCCGGAAACCGAGCATCGGATTTTCTTCTTCTGGCTCGTAGATTTCTCCGCCAAGCAATTTCCGGTATTCGTTCGACTTGAAATCGGAAAGTCTGACAATGACTGACTTGGGCCAGAATGCCGCGGCAATGGTCGATACCCCCTCGGCCAGTTTGTCGATGAAGAAATCCTGTGGGCTGGCATAGCCGCGCGATCGACGCCGGATTTCATCGCGCAGACTACCCGGCACACGGTCGAGTTCCAGAATCGCTTTCGGGTGGATGCCGATCACATTGTTGATGATGAATTCAATACGTGCCAAACCAACCCCGGCATTCGGAATCCCCTGGAAGCCGAAGGCCAGTTCCGGGTTTCCGACATTCATGGCAATTTTGACCGGGAGCTTGGGCAGATTCCCCAGCTCCTGCGAGGTTACCTCGTATTCGAGGATGCCGCGATAGACGTAGCCGGTATCTCCCTCTGCGCACGAAACAGTGACTGCATCCCCTTCGACAAGTGTTTCAGTGGCATCCCCGCAGCCGACTACTGCGGGAATGCCCAGTTCGCGTGCAATGATCGCGGCGTGACAAGTCCGTCCGCCACGATTGGTGACAATGGCTGCCGCACGTTTCATGACAGGTTCCCAGTTCGGGTCGGTCATGTCCGTCACAAGAATGTCGCCAGGCTGGACTTTCGACATCTGCGAGGCATCGGGAATGATGCGCACCTTGCCGGTTGCGATCTTCTGCCCGATGGCACGGCCGGATACCACCACCTTGGCGTGCTGCGTGAGCCGATAGCGCTCGAGGACATGCCGGGACTCCCCCGCTTTCACGGTTTCAGGCCGCGCTTGGAGAATATAAAGTTTGCCGTCTGTCCCGTCCCGGCCCCATTCGATATCCATAGGACGACCGTAGTGATTTTCGATCGTTACGGCGAAGCGGGCGAGTTCCAGCACATCGGGATCTGACAAGGCGAAACGATTACGATCTTCTTCCTTGACATCCACCGTGCGTGTCGAGCGTCCGGCTGCCCGCGTATCGGTAAATTCCATCCTGATCATCTTGGAGCCGAGATTGCGGCGGATGATTGCCGCATGACCTTTGGCCAACATCGGCTTATGAACATAAAATTCGTCCGGATTGACGGCGCCTTGTACGACTGTTTCACCCAGACCGTAGGATGCCGTAATGAAAACCACATCACGAAAACCAGACTCGGTGTCGAGCGTGAACATCACGCCGGAAGCACCCGCATCGCTGCGTACCATGCGCTGAATACCGGCCGAAAGGGCGACATCGGCATGTCGGAAATTCTTGTGAACGCGGTAGGCGATCGCGCGGTCGTTATACAACGAGGAAAAGACGTGTTTGACAGCATCGAGGACGTTGTCCAGGCCATGAATATTCAGAAAGCTTTCCTGCTGGCCGGCAAACGAGGCATCCGGCAAGTCTTCCGCCGTTGCGCTCGATCGGACCGCAAAGGTTATTTCACTCATTCCATCGGCAACCAGATTTTCGTAGTGTGCGGCAATTTCCTGCCGAAGCCGTTCAGGGAAAGGCTGATGAATGATTGATTCACGAATCCTGTTGCCGGTTGCGGCCAGCGCCTCGACATCATCAACATCCAGAGAATCAAGTAAACCGGAAATGTGTTTATCCAGGTTCTGGTGCCTGAGAAAGTCACGATAGGCAAGGGCTGTCGTGGCGAATCCTCCGGGAACGCGCACTCCCAGATGGGCAAGCTGACTGATCATTTCACCAAGAGAAGCATTTTTCCCGCCGACTGTTTCGATATCCGCCATGCGCAGGGCGTCAAAGGCAATCACATATGGGTCCATGTCCGGCTTTCAGAATGATTCGAGCACGATAGAATGAAGATTCTAGCCGCTTTTGGGAATTCCGGATTCACTCATGACTGAAGAATACGCAAGGTCGGTTTTCTTTGTTTCTGACGGAACTGGCATTACCGCGGAAATGCTCGGGCACAGCCTGCTGACCCAATTCGAGGGGATTCGCTTCCGTCAGCTGCGTATCCCGTTTCTGCTCTCCATCCCGCAAGCCGAGGACTGTGTCCGGCAAATCCGGGACGTCGCCAGCCAGGATGGTGTGCGTCCGATTGTCATCACGACACTCGTCAATCCGGAAGTCAGCAAGATCCTGCGTCAGGCAGACGCACTATTCATCGATCTTTTCGATTCTTTCATTGGTGCGATTGAAGACGAGTTGCGGACAAAATCCAGCCGCAAGATCGGCCGCTCCCACGGCCGGGCCAGCAGCCAAGACTACATCAACCGGATCGAGGCGGTAAATTTCACGCTGGCACATGATGATGGCGCATCGGAACGCAATCTGGACAAGGCAGAGGTTATTCTCATCGGTGTCTCACGTAGCGGCAAGACACCGACCAGCCTGTATCTGGCCATGCAGTTCGGTATCCGGGCGGCCAACTACCCGCTCATTCCAGAAGATTTCGTACGCAAACGGCTTCCAGAAGTTCTCTATCGCTTCCGAGACAAGATGTATGGACTGACAATTACTCCGGAGCGCCTGCATCAGATCCGCTCGGAGCGGCGTCCGGACAGCAAATATGCCTCGCTTGCAAACTGCGAGCTCGAGATCGATGAAGCCCAGAAACTGATGCAGCAGGAAGGCGTACGCTGGATGGATTCAACTACAAAATCGATCGAGGAAATCGCGGCAACGATCATTCAGGAGGTCAAGCTCGATCCCCATGTGTTCTGACCGATTTTTGCCGGACTTCTTCGAAAAGACAGATCGCCGCGGCAGCGGCAACATTCAGGGATTGGATCTGGCCGGGCATCGGGATGTGAATGGAATGGTCAGATACAGAAACAATCTGATCATCCAGACCTTTCCCCTCATTCCCGAAAATCCATGCCACATCGTCGCACAGATCGATTTCATAAAGATTTTTCGAGGACTGCAGGTGGGTGGCAATGCTGACCCCCTTGAAGTCGGCAATGACCTGATCGAGCCGTGCCTGCTCGTGAATCCGCAATCTCAAATGCGCACCCATCGCGGCGCGCAGCACGCGTGGTGACCAGGCTTGAGCGCATCCAGGCCCAAGAAAAACATCAGCCAGTCCGGCTGCTGCCGCCGTACGCAAGATGGCCCCGAGGTTCCCGCTATCCTGGATGGCACTCAAGAGCACACACGATCCGGCATCCGCAGGTCGTTTCAGCGACCCGGGGATCGGAATCACGGCCAAAATGCCGGACGGCGTTTCGACCGGGCTTGCTGCATTGAAAAGGTCGTCCCTCAGGAGAAGTGGCGAGTGCTGTGGACAGGCGGACAGACAGTCCTCGATCTCCCGATGTCGAAGACCACTTTCGCTCACCACCAGCAATTCGGGCGGGCCGGATTGCGCAATCCAGCCGGACACCAGATGAACGCCGTCGAGAATGGTCCTGCCTTGCTTTCGGCGTTCCCGCGCAGAATGGGCAAGCAGACGCAGCTGCCTGAACGTCGGGTTTTCGTGTGAGCTGATTTTCTTCATCTTCGCGGATCAGGATACTTGCAAGATCATACGGCCAACACCTTATCAGTATCGCGAAAACCCTGATCATCACCACTGCCCTGCCCGATTCCCGTTTCCAGTCTCGTCAGACGCCAATCGATCCGGCTCGTCATTCTGACCTGGTACGCCCTTCTGAAAGAGCCGGCTTCAACTCCCATCGAGCAAAAGGCGAACCGGCGCAAAGCTGCGGCGATAAATCCGGATGACACCATGCTCGCGCAAAGCCGCCAGATGAGCTGCTGTCGGATAACCTTTGTGCCGGTCCAGACCGTAGTGCGGATAGAGTGCGTGCAGGCGCAGCATTTCCGCATCCCGCGCTGTCTTGGCGAGAATCGAGGCTGCTGAAATGGCCGCAACCGTGGCATCTCCCTTGACAATGGCCCGGGACGGAACATCCAGTGGCGGGCAGCAGTTGCCATCGACGAGAACTTCGTCGGGACAAACGCTCAGCGCTATCACCGCCCGCCGCATGGCGAGAAGCGTTGCCTGCAGGATGTTCAACGCATCGATTTCCTCGACTGAAGCGCTGGCAATCGCCCAGGCCAAGGCATTTTCCTGAATGGCAAGTGTCAGGCGTTCGCGCGCTTTCTCGCTGAGTTTTTTTGAATCAGCCAGGCCTGTCAGAGGCTTTGCCGAATCAAGGATAACTGCCGCCGCATAGACGGGCCCGGCCAGCGGCCCGCGACCGGCTTCGTCCACACCGCAGATCAGACTCCCTGTGGTGCCGACAGCCATGCTCCAGGCTGGTTCAAGTAAGAAAAAATGACATCAGCCGCTTTCTCGGCCGAGTTTTGTTTGAGCTGCAAGTGAAGATCGTGGAAAGTTTCACCGATCCGGTGGCAGGCCTCCTTATCTTCGACGAGATCACCCAGAGCCTTCGCCAGAACATCGGGCCGGGCAGCATTTTGCAAGAATTCCGGAACAACAAAGCGACGGGTAAGAATGTTGGGCAGACCGACCCAGGGAAGATACCCCATCCGCTTCATCAGTTGCCAGGATAGCATCGACATGCGATAGGCGATAACCATCGGTTTTTTGAGCAGTGCAGCCTCAAGAGTTGCCGTACCACTGGCGACGAGCACGCCATCGGCCGCAGCCATTGCCTCTTGTGCATGACCAAACATGCGTGTGATGGGCAAATCCTGGGCAGACAGCTGATACAAAGCCTGCTCGAACAGGTCGCGCGTTTCACGCGTGGCCAGGGGAACAAGAAAGCGGGCAGCGGGGAAGCGCTGGTGCAAATGCTGGATGGTTTCGATGAATGTTGCACCCAGATGACGCAGTTCCGATTGGCGACTGCCTGGCAGCACCGCAAAAATCAATTGCTCTGCCGGGAGGTCGAGTTTTTCACGCATGGCCAGGCGATCGATTTCCAGCGGAATGACGTCCGCAAGCGGGTGACCAACATAGGTAACCGGGATGTTTTTCTCCTGATAGAGTTTCTCTTCGAAAGGGAACAGTGCCAACATGTGCGTCACAGAACGGGCAATGGCACGAATGCGGCCCTTGCGCCAGGCCCAGATGGATGGACTGACATAATGAATGGCCGGAACACCCTTTGTCTTCAGGCATTTTTCAACATGCAGATTGAAATCCGGTGCATCGATACCGATGAACACCCGGGGCCGGTCTGCCAGCAGACCGTCGATCAGCCTGTGCCGAATGGCAGAAATTTCTCGATAGTGCCTGAGCGCCTCCGAGTAGCCATGTACCGCAAGTTTTTCCGAAGGAAACAGCGCCCGGAAACCGGCTGCCTGCATTTTCGGCCCACCGATGCCATAAAAGTCAGCGCCGGGAAGACGGCGCCTGAGTGACTGGATGAGATGGCTCGCCAGCAAATCTCCAGACGCCTCGCCAGCCACCATGGCAATACGAATGGGTTCAGGCATGCGAGGTGCCTAGCGGATGATACCCCGCCCCGCGACGGCGAGAAACTCGGCGAGCAGGACGAGGGCCGGTTCGCGACGGGCTTCTTCTTCGATGGCGCTTCTGGCTTCGGCCAGTGTGGCACCGGACCGATAAAGTTGCTTGTAAGCCCTCTTCACGGCGGCAATCGCCGCGGCGCTGTACCCGCGTCGCTTCAACCCCTCGGCATTGATGCCGAATGGGCGCGCCGTATTGCCGGCCGCAGTGACATACGGCGGCAAATCCTGCAGCAACACCGTACCTACGCCGGTCATGCTGTGTGCGCCGACCCGGGCAAACTGATGTACACCGGTGAACCCGCCGAGAATCGCGTAATCGCCAACCTGTACATGGCCGGCCAACTGGGCATTGTTGGCAAAGATGGTGTGATTGCCGACCTGACAGTCATGGGCGATATGCACATAGGCCATGACCCAGTTGTCCGAGCCCATACGGGTGATACCGACATCCTGAACCGTGCCGCAATTCAGTGTGCAGAACTCGCGGATGGTATTACGGTCACCGATCTCGAGTCGTGTCGGTTCACCGCCATATTTTTTATCCTGTGGAATTTCGCCAATCGATGCAAACTGGAAAATCCGGTTGTCCCGCCCGATCCTTGTGTGGCCCTCAATCACGACATGCGGACCGACCCGGGTCTCGTCGCCGATCTCGACATGCTCGCCGATGATCGAGTAGGGGCCGATCGAGACGCCACTGCCCAGTTGCGCGCCTGGATGGACGATCGCGCTCCGATGAATATGTGGGCGACTCATTCGATGTTTCGCAGGGTGCACAAGAGTTCGGCTTCGGCGACCAATTGCCCGTCAACCCTCGCTTGGCCGGCATACTTCCAGAGTCCGCGCTTCTTGGTCGTGATGCTCACTTCGAGAATCAGTTGATCGCCCGGACTGACCGGCTTCTTGAAGCGGGCCCCATCGATGCCGGCAAAATAATAAACGGATTTGTCATTGGGCTTACCCCCCATTGTCTTGAAAGACAGGATGGCCGCAGCCTGGGCAAGCGCTTCAATAATAAGTACGCCGGGCATGACCGGATGGTGCGGATAATGTCCCGTGAAGACCGGCTCGTTGATGCTCACATTCTTGAGTGCGACGATATGGTCGTCGGGCACCAGTTCCAGCACGCGATCGACCAGGAGGATCGGATAACGGTGCGGCAGGTGTTCGAGGATCTCATGGATATCCATATTCATTGGTTTTTCTCCAGATGAGCCAGTCTGGCTTCAAGCAGGCGGATTTTCTCGGCCATTGATTCAAGATGGCGCAAGTGGGCGGCATTTTTCAGCCAGTTCGGGTGTGCTTCGAACGGCATGGAGCCAGTATAAGTGCCAGGCCGGGAAATCGATTTGGTGACCAGCGTCATGGCAGAGACATGTACATCATCGGCAATCGTCAGATGGCCGAGTATGCCGGCGGATCCGCCAAACGTACAGTGCGAGCCAATGGTCGTACTGCCAGCCACACCGACGCAACCGGCCATGGCTGTATGTGCACCGATGCGCACGTTATGGGCGATCTGGATCTGGTTGTCGAGTTTGACCCCCTCACCAATGACGGTATCACCAAGCGTCCCGCGATCAATTGTCGTGTTGGCACCGATCTCTGCATCATCCCCCACCATGACCCGGCCAATCTGGGGAATCTTCAGCCAGGAACCATCGGGCTCGCGCGCAAAACCGAATCCATCGGCGCCGATCACCGCACCGGAATGAATGATCGCCCGCTGCCCGATCGAACAACCCTCGTAGATCGTCACATTGGGGTAAATCCGCGACTGTGCGCCGATCATGGTCTCGTCTCCGATGACGCTCCCTGCCCCGATCGAGCATCCGTCACCGATCAGGACGCCTCTACCGATGACAACTCCGGCGCCAATGTGAACGCTGGCAGGAATCTCCGATTCGCAGCGGGCTGAGGGATGGATCCCCGGCAGGTTCCGATGAGGCGGGTTGAGTAGTTGTGCAACACGGGCGAAGTAGGCATACGGATCTTCGCTGAGAATGCGAGCGATTGTGCAGGCATCCGCATCGGCGGAAGAAAGCACGAGTGCACTGGCCCGGCAGGAGGTGAGCTGACTGCGATACTTCCGGTTGGCGAGAAAGGAAAAATCCCCAGGTCCGGCACTGGCAAGCGTGGCCACCTGGCGTACGCGCAGGCGGCCGTCCCCTACCAGTTGGCCACCGAAGCGCGCAACGATCTCGTCGAGTGAAAAATCGTCAGCGCGCTCGGTCATGCATGCGATTTACTTGCCGTCGGACAGGGCCTTGATGACCTTGTCGGTGATGTCGATACGAGGAGCAAAATACACCGCTTCCTGCAAAATCACATCGAATTTTTCAGCTTCGGCAATGGCCTTGATGGTTTTGTTGGCCCGCTCAAGCACACCCGCCAGTTCCTCGTTACGGCGCTGGTTCAGATCCTCGCGAAACTCCCTTTGCTTGCGCTGGAAGTCGCGATTCAGATCATTGAAATCGCGTTCCTTGTTGCGCTTCTCGCTGTCCGACATCGTGACCGCGTTTTTCTCCAGGTTTTCCTGCATCGTCTGTAGCTGCTTGGCAAGACGCTGCATTTCCTGGTCACGCTTTTCGAATTCCTTCTCGATTTTTTTCTGTGCCTGCACCGCCGGGGTCGCTTCGCGGAAGATCCTTTCCGTATTCACGAAACCGATTTTTGTTTCGGCTGAATAGGCAGAAAAGACCGGCAGAGCCAGCAGGGCAGCAAATGAAAGAATGGCAATTTTTTTCAACTCGACTCTCCTACAAAAACTTAGAATGAAGTCCCCATCTGGAACTGGAAGCGCTCGATCCGGTCTTCAGGCCCCTTCTTGAGCGGCTGGGCGATACTGAACTTGAGCGGCCCAAAGGGTGAAGACCAGGCGACCGAAACGCCGACACTGTACCGCAAATCACCAAAGCGCATCTTGGCACCTGTCGCCCAGACATACCCGGCATCCATGAATCCGCCGAACCGGAAGGACTTATCTAGTCCAAGGCCAGGAATGGGCATGAGAAATTCGGCATTCATGACCAGACGCTTGTTACCACCCAGGGCGTCTTTCTGATTCGGCCATACATCATGCGGTCCCAGGGTCCCGGTCTTGAAGCCGCGTACCGATCCGATACCACCAGCATAAAAATTCCTGAAGAACGGTAGCGGCTCACCACCATAACCGTCGCCAAAGCCATATTCGCCATTGAGCATGAGCGTGATGTCCTTGGTGATCGGGAAAAACCGTTGGTGCTGGTAGTTGAATTTGTAGAACTTGAGGTCGCCGCCGGGCAGACCGGCTTCACCGTACGCTTGTTGATAGGAGCCGGCCGTCGTGTAGATCAGGCTGTCACGTTTGTCGCTTGTCCAGGTGGTATTGAGCAGCAACGTCGTATTGGACGAGCCGAATTTCTGCACAAAATCCTTATAGCGTTGCGGGCTGTCGTTATAGGTCTTGACCTTGGTGGCATCAAAAGACAGACCGACACCGATGGCGTTATCCTCGCCAATCGGAAATCCGTAGCGCACGCCAAGACCGGCGGACGAGGTCTTGTAGTTTGCGATGGATGTCGAGTCCGGGTTGGTGTCCCGACGATAAAGATCGAATCCCCGGCTGACGCCGTCGACCGTGTAATACGGATCGGTAAAAGAAAGGGAGTAGGTCTTATTGACCTTACCCGAGTTGATTGCGACGGAAAGGGATTTCCCGCTACCAAAGATATTGTTTTGCGCAACCGAGCCGGACAACACCAGTTTTTCTGAACTTGAAAAGCCGGCACCCAGCATGACGTTTCCGGTCGGTTTTTCCTTGACATTGACGTTGACGTCCACCTGGTCCGTCGTCCCCGGCACGGCGGGTGTTTCGACGTTGACCTCGTCAAAATAACCCAGCTTATCCACACGCGCACGGGTTTTGTTGATCTTCTCGGCATCGTACCAGGCGCCTTCCATCTGGCGCGCCTCGCGACGGATCACTTCGTCACGCGTACGGTTGTTGCCCGTCACATTGAAACGACGGACATACACCCGCCGCCCCGGATCGATAAAAATCGTGAAACCCACTTCCTTCTTTTCGCGGTTGATTTCCGGTGCGGCATTGACGTTTGAAAAAGCGAATCCGCTATTACCGAGTTTTTCGCTGATCAGTTTGGTGCTCTCGGTCAGTTTCTCGCGTGAAAACACTTCACCAGGCTTGATTTTCACGAGCTGGCGCAATTCTTCCTCGGGCAGGGTCAGATCTCCGGCCAGCTTGACAGACGAAACCGTATATTTGTCACCTTCCTTGACATTGATGGTGATGTAGATGTCCTGCTTGTCCGGGCTGATGGAAACCTGAGTTGATTCAACTTCAAAATCAACATAGCCACGATCCTGATAATAGGATTTCAGCGACTCGATGTCGGCAGAGAGTTTCTGCTTCGAATACTGGTCGTTCTTGGTATACCAACTGATCCAGTTGGGCGTGCGCAGGGCAAACAGGTCGAGAAGGTCCTTTTCCTTGAATGCCTGAACACCGACGAGATTGATCTGGCGAATCTTGGCCACCTCGCCTTCATCAACGGCAAAATTGATACCGACGCGATTGCGCTCAAGCGGCGTCACGGTGGTGGTAATGGTCACGGCATAACGGCCGCGGCTCAGATACTGGCGTTTGAGTTCCTGCTCGGCCTTTTCCAGCATCGAGCGGTCAAAAATGCGCGATTCGGTCAAGCCGATTTCCTTCAGCCCTTTTTTCAGGGCCTCCTTGTCGAACTCCTTGATGCCGACAAAATCAACGGAGGCAATGGCCGGCCGCTCATCGAGAACAAGGACCAGCACATCATTCTCGACTTCAACGCGAACATCTTTGAAAAAACCTGTGGCAAAAAGCGACTTGATGGTTTGGGCCGCCTTCTCCTCGGTCATCGTCTCGCCGACCTTGACTGGTAGATAGCTGAAAACGGTTCCCGCTTCAGTACGCTGGATGCCCTCGACGCGAATATCCTTGACCACGAAAGGTTCGAAGGCGAAACCTGAAGCCGAGAAGAACGCTGCAATGAGACCCGGAAGTATTTTCTTTTTCATTGAATCAGCCGGAAACAAGGCGATTGATGTCGTTATAAAAGGCAAAGGCCATCATCATGGCCAGCAGGGCCAAACCAATCTGCTGGCCAATTTCCATGAATCTGTCGGAGAGAGGGCCGCCTTTGAAAATTTCGACCGTATAATACATCAAGTGCCCGCCATCCAATAAGGGAATCGGCAATAGATTCAGCACCCCCAGGCTGATACTGATCAGGGCCAGAAACCTGAGGTAATACGTCAGGCCCATTCGGGCGGATTGCCCCGCGTAATCGGCGATGGTGATCGGACCACTGAGGTTTTTCCAGGACAGCGCACCGGTCACCATGCGGCCAAGCATTTTCAGACTGAACAGGGAGGTTTCCCAGGTCTGGGAAACTGCTTTGCTCAGTGCAGCCAGCGGCCCGTAAGCGACCGACACGACAAGGGAATGACTGGCAGATTCGCCCTCCTTGACGCCAATGCCGATCCGGCCGACCCGCTTGCCGTGCTCTTCCGTGACGCTGGGCGTCACGGAAAAAACCCGTCGCTCGCCGGCGCGCTCAATTTCAACAGAGAGTGGCTTACCCTCCGATTCGCGTATCGTCATGACCACCTGCGACCAGTAGCTGATCGGTTGCTCATCGATTGCCACAATTCTGTCGTCTTTCTGTATGCCTGCCTGATCGGCAATTCCGCCCGGAATCAGGCTGCCAACGACCGGTGCCAGTTCCGGTCTGAAAAGTGTGAAGCCGATCTCCTGCAAAGCATCCTTTTCCGGCTCGTCGGCGCTGACACCGGACAGGTCAATTTTCCGGAAATGGACGCCCCCCTGGCCTCCTGTGATTTCCAGGTTTGCCTGGGAATGGTCCAGTGCCAACTGGAGCATTTCCCAGCGGAATTCCTGCCAGGTGACAATCGGTTTGCCGTTGATGCGGCGCACTTCATCCCCCTCCTTGATTCCTGCCTGTTCAGCCAGGGAGTGTGCGGCCGGCTTGCCGAGCATCGGCTTGAGTTCCTCGACTCCGTGGACGAATAATCCCCAATAGAGGCAGATGGCCAGAATAAAGTTTGCCGTCGGTCCAGCCAAAACGATGAGGAAACGCTTCCAGACCGGCTGGCGATTGAACGCCCGGGGAAGTTCCTCGGCTGCCACCTCGCCTTCCCTTTCGTCGAGCATCCTCACATACCCCCCCAACGGAAATCTCGCCAGGGCAATTTCGGTACCGTCCTTGCCGACACGCCGCATCAGCAGGGGTTTCCCGAATCCGACAGAAAACCGCAGGACTTTTACCCCGCACCAGCGGGCGAGCAGAAAATGCCCGGCTTCATGGATAACGATCAACAGGCCGAGCGCCAGTGCAAAGGCGCAAAGATAAAAGAGAAAATTACCTGCTGTCGCCGTTAATGACATGATGTGCGCACAAAACGTTGCGCTGCCTCCCTGCTGTCCAGATCTGCAGCAAGGACGTCTTCAAGACTTTTCAGCGTTTGCCAGGGGACGTGAGCCAGGGTGTCCCTGATGACCTCGGGAATACGGGTGAACGCCAGTCCGGCGTTCAGGAAGGCTTCAACGGCAACCTCATTTGCAGCGTTCAGCACAGCGGGAGCATTTCCTCCTTTTTCCAGTGCCGCATAGGCCAGACCGAGGCAGGGAAATCGCCGCAGGTCTGGCGGCTCGAAATTCAGAACTCCGGTTCTGCATAGGTCGAGTGGAGCCACTCCTGCCCCGATTCGCTCCGGATGGGCAAGCGCATAGGCAATCGGGGTGCGCATGTCCGGATTACCCAGCTGGGCAATCACCGAGCCGTCAATATACTCGACCATTGAATGAACAATGCTTTGTGGATGGATGACTACTTCGATCTGCGCGGGAGAAACGTCGAATAACCAATGCGCTTCGATGACTTCCAGCCCCTTGTTCATCATGGATGCCGAGTCGACTGAAATCTTGCGCCCCATCACCCAGTTCGGGTGTGCGCAGGCCTGCTCCGGTGTCACTTTTTCAAGGTCCTCCGCAGGCCAGTTACGCAAGGGCCCTCCTGAGGCGGTGAGGATAATCTTGCAGACACCGTTTTTTGATAATTTAGACGAAGATGTTCTTGGAAGTGATTGATATATAGCGTTATGTTCGCTATCAATGGGTAATACTGTGGCCCCGTGCCGATAAACCTCATCCATAAAGACGGGACCAGCCATGACCAGCGCTTCCTTGTTGGCCAGCAGAATTTTTTTGCCGTTACGGGCTGCCGCAATCGTCGGGCGCAGACCGGCAGCCCCGACAATCGCCGCCACTACCGTATCTGCCTCAGGATGACCGGCAACCCACTCCAGAGCCTCGATACCGACATGAATGAGGGTCTGCACATCCGCGGTATCGAGCAATGCCTTCAGTCTGGTCGCTGCCTGATCCGTCCCGACAACAGCATGTCTGCTGCGAAAACGGATGCACTGTTCGGCCAGGCGCTCGACCTGATTGTGTGCTGACAGTGCGAATACCTCGAAACGATCTGGATGACGTCCGACAACGTCCAGAGTGTTGACACCAATCGAACCCGTGGCGCCCAGAATGACCAGTTTCTGCCTGCAATGGCTCATCCTGACTGACCGTCCCAGAGCAGAATCATCAATCCGATCAGCGGTAATGTCGAGGTCAGGCTATCGATTCGGTCGAGGACACCTCCGTGCCCCGGCAACAGTGTTCCGCTGTCTTTGGCATTCGCCTGACGCTTCAGGAGCGACTCGAACAGGTCCCCCAGGATGCTGATGACAGCAAGCAGCAGGAAAACCGGTAGCAGCAGTGCCCCGCTGACGATGCTGTCTGGCAACCGGTTCAGGCCCCAGGCAAGCAGCACCCCATAAACAACGACGCCGGCAAGTGCACCTGCCACCCCCTCCCAGGTCTTGCCCGGGCTGATTGTCGGGGCCAGTTTGTGCCGCCCGAAGCGTTTGCCACAAAAATAGGCTGCAATGTCTGCAATCCAGACAATCGCCATGGCTGCCAGCAAGACGAGCGGGGACAGTCCGTGTAGATGGATGAGCGCCAGGCAGGCCGGAGCCAGGACGATGATCCCGAGCACCAGGCCCGTCTTGCGAGCGGCCATTGCCCACTGGGCGCGCAACCAGAGCGGGACGATCAGCATCCAGAACAAGACAGACACTGCATAAATGCCGATGAGGACACTCCTCTCCCGTACCTGGGCGGTGAGCGGATCCATGACGATCCAGCCCAGAGCCGGACACAAAATCGCCATAAGCCCGGCATAAGCTTGTCGAACCCTGCGCTGCGCCTTCACCAATCCTCCCCATTCCCACGCAGCGATGGCACCCACCAGTCCGGAAAAGGCAAGCCACACAAAAAAGCCGGATAGGAAAACAACGGTAAGTAGCCCGGCCAGAAGCAGCAATGACGTGATGACGCGGGTCTTAAGCATCCGGATCGATGCTGACGCAATGGCTCATGGAGTACGGCTTTGACACCTCTGTCTCCTTTTGCAACTGCTCCGAGGTGCGCCCAAAGCGGCGTTCGCGTTGACGATATGAACCGATGGCCTCGTCCAGCGCCGACACATCGAATTCCGGCCAGAGCGTATCGGTGAAGTACAACTCGCAGTAGGCCAGTTGCCAGAGCAAAAAGTTGCTGATGCGCTGCTCTCCCCCGGTGCGGATGAACAAATCAGGCTCGGGGCAGAAATTGAGCGCCAGATGCGAAGCCAGGTCTTCTTCGGAGAAACCGCTGCGCTTGTCAGGATGGGCCGCCAGCATTTTTTCGGTTGCCTGGAGAATATCCCAGCGACCACCATAATTGGCGGCAATGGTTAGGGTCAAGGCAGTATTGTCGGCTGTCAGGGCTTCGCTGCGCCGGATCAACTGGACAATTTTTGCATCAAAGCGCGTGATATCTCCGATGACACGGAAACGTATACCTTTTTCATGGAGTTCGGCAACCTCTTCTTCCAGCGCACGCAGGAAAAGCTGCATGAGGAAAGAGACTTCTTCAGGAGGACGGCGCCAATTCTCGGAACTGAAGGCGAACAAGGTCAGATAGGAGACGCCCCGCTGGATGCACGCCTTGACGATCCGGCGCACGGATTCGACTCCGCGCTTGTGCCCGGCCACGCGCGGCATGAAGCGTTTCCTGGCCCAGCGGCCATTGCCATCCATGATGATGGCGATATGCCGCGGCACCTCGGGGGTGGACGGAATGCTCTGGGTGGAACTGTTAAAGGACATCACGGTCGCATCTCTCCGGGCGCCGCGCGAAGACCGTCTTCAGACGGCCATCAGATCGCTTTCTTTCTGCGTCAAGGTCTTGTCGATCTCGGAAATAAAACGATCTGTCAGCTTCTGAATATCCTCCTGTGCACGCCGTTCATCATCCTCCGAGATGGTTTTAGCCTTGACGGCCTCCTTGAGGCCATGGTTGGCATCACGGCGCAGGTTGCGCACGGCGACCCGTGCATTCTCGGCCTCGCCACGCACCACCTTGATGAGATCCTTTCTCCGCTCTTCGGTAAGGGCCGGCATCGGCACACGCACAGTATCGCCGACCGTCGCCGGGTTGAGGCCGAGATCGGAATCACGGATTGCCTTCTCGATCAGCGCGGACATTTTCTTTTCCCAGGGAGTCACCCCGATAGTGCGTGCATCGAGAAGATTGATGTTGGCCACCTGGTTGATGGGCATGAGCGATCCGTAGTAATCGACTTGAACATGATCCAGGATGCCGGTATGGGCACGCCCGGTACGCACCTTGCCCAGATCGCTTTTCAGTGATTCAAGGGACTTCTGCATTTTCTGCTCGGTCGATTTCTTGAGTTCCGGAATCATTCTGTTCTCCTCAACAGTGCACCATGGTGCCTTCATCCTTGCCCAGGACAACCGACAGCAATGCCCCTGGCTTGAAAATGCTGAACACGTTGATGGGCAGTTTCTGGTCTCGGCAGAGTGCCAGTGCTGTGGCATCCATCACCTGGAGATTGCGATGGATCGCCTCATCGAAGCTCACACGCCCGTAACGATGCGCATCCGGATTCTTCTTGGGGTCGGCCGTATACACCCCGTCCACCTTGGTGGCCTTGATGACCACCTCTGCACCGATCTCTGCCCCGCGCAATGCGGCAGCCGTATCGGTCGTGAAGAAAGGATTGCCCGTGCCGGCAGCAAACACGACAATCCGGCCCGCTTCGAGATAGCCGATGGCCTTGCTGCGGACATAGGGCTCGATGACCTGCTCGATGTTCAAGGCGGACTGGACATGATTGCTCACCCCGGCTTGCTCGAGCGCATCGGAGAGCGCCATGGCATTCATCACCGTCGCCAGCATGCCCATGTAGTCGGCCGTGGCACGATCCATCCCCCCTGAAGCGGCAGCGAGACCGCGAAAGATGTTGCCCCCGCCGATAACGATACCAATTTCGACGCCAAGATCAGCGACCGACTTGATTTCGGCAACGATCCCCGCTAGTGTCTCCCGGTTGATGCCATAAGCATCGCCACCCATCAGCGCCTCACCCGAGAGCTTGAGCAGGATGCGGCGATAGGCGGGGACGGAATCCGCCATGTCAGCGTCCGGCTGCCGCGGCCGCTTGTGCCGCGACTTCAGCGGCAAAGTCGTTCGAGCGTTTTTCGAGGCCTTCGCCGACGACATACAGTTCGAAGCGGGCGATCGTTGCCGATCTGGATTTGAGAAGTTGCTCGATGGTCTGCTTGCCGTCTTCCGCCTTGACAAAAACCTGGCCCAGCAGCGTGACCTCCTTCAGATATTTCTGCACCGTGCCTTCGGCAATCTTTTCCAGCATCGCTTCTGGCTTACCGGCTTCGCGTGCCTTCTCGATGGCAATACGCCGCTCTGCCTCGAGCAATTCCACAGAAACACCGGAAGCATCGAGCGCCTTGGGTTTCGAGGCGGCAATATGCATGGCCACATCCTTTGCAAGTTGCTCGTCACCGCCCACCATGTCCAGTAAAACGCCAATCTTGGCTCCGCCGTGGACATAGCTTGTCAGCCGCCCCTTGGCTTCGATGCGCACAAAGCGGCGAATCGACAGATTCTCGCCAATCTTGCCGACCAGGGCCGTACGCGTTGCATCTACTGAAGTACCGTTCAAAGTCAGTCCTGACAGGACGGCGACATCGGCCGGGTTCTGACTCGATACCAGTTCGGCAAGCGATTTGACAAAGGCCTGGAAATCATCATTTTTGGCGACGAAGTCGGTTTCGCAATTGACTTCGATGATGGCACCCAGTCCTGCTCCGGAAGCGATGAATACGCTGACGAGCCCTTCTGCAGCGACACGGGAAGCCGCCTTGCTCGCCTTGTTGCCGAGTTTGACGCGCAGAATTTCTTCCGCCTTGCCAAGATCCCCGCCGGCTTCCGTCAGTGCCTTCTTGCACTCCATCATGGGGGCGTCGGTTTTTTCGCGTAGTTCCTTGACCATCGAAGCGGTAATTTCCGCCATGCTTGCTCCTAATTCAATCAAAACTGTTGATACGTAACGGGGCGGTCTGGCCGCCCCGCAATTCTTTTCACAGTCCGGCTGCATGCAGTCCGGCCCGACTGCCGTGATGGATCAGGCGGCGCCCTCTTCCTCGTCGACTTCAACAAACTCGTCGGAAACGGCCGCAACCACTTCCTGAACAGCCTGGCTGCGTCCTTCGAGAATTGCGTCGGCAGCACCGCGCGCGTACAGGCGGATCGCCCGGCTGGAATCATCATTGCCCGGGATGACATAGGCCACCCCTTCCGGATTGTGGTTGGTATCCACCACGCCAACGACCGGGATGCCAAGTTTTTTTGCCTCGGTGATGGCGATCTTGTGATAACCCACATCGATGACGAAAATCGCATCAGGAAGGCTGCCCATCTCCTTGATGCCGCCAATGCTCTTTTCGAGCTTGACCAGTTCGCGCTGCAGCATCAGGGCTTCTTTCTTGCCGACGCGCTCCAGACTGCCATCCTGCGACATGGCTTCGAGTTCTTTGAGGCGCTTGATCGATTGCTTGACCGTCTTGAAATTGGTCAACATGCCACCGAGCCAACGCTCGTCAACATAAGGTGCGCCGGCGCGCAGCGCTTCCTCGCGGACGATTTCGCGTGCCTGGCGTTTGGTACCAACGAAGAGTACCGTACCCTTGTTGGCCGACATCTTGCGCAAAAACCCCATGGCTTCCTGATACTTGGCCAGGGTTTTTTCCAGATTGATAATGTGAATCTTGTTGCGATGACCGAAAATGAAGGGGGCCATCTTGGGGTTCCAGAAACGGGTCTGGTGACCGAAATGGACACCCGCCTCCAGCATTTGACGCATGGTTGCTGACATGAAGTGATTCTCCGACAAGGGTTGACCTCCGCCCGGTGATGCTGCGTGTTGCATGGCACCCTTTCGGTACCGGGCGTGTGTATTTTGCCGATCACCCACCAGGATACGAGCCACGAGCTACGCTCCGAGTTCCCGCTACCCTGACTGCCATGATCGGCAAGTCGCGCATTATAGCGGTTTTTCTCCCTTTTTCTCAAGCATAATTCGGCTTCGAACAGCGCGTTTTCTCACTGCAAGTCACTGCAAACATGAGCATCCTCATCAAAACTGCCGAACAGATCGAAAAGATGCGTATTGCCTGCCGACTGGGCTCGGAAGTGCTCGACTTCATCGCTGCGCATGTCCAACCGGGCATCACCACGGGTGAACTGGATCGTCTCTGCCACGACTACATGGTCAATGAGCAAGGATGCGTTCCGGCACCCTTGAATTATGCCCCTCCGGGATATCGCCCCTACCCGAAGTCCATCTGTACGTCCGTCAATCACCAGGTCTGCCACGGTGTACCGGGAGAAAAACTCCTGAAAAATGGAGACATCGTCAATCTCGACATCACGGTCATCAAGGACGGCTGGCATGGCGACACATCGCGCATGTTCATTGTCGGCAGTGAGGCGAGCATTCTGGCAAAGCGGCTTTGTGCGGTCACGTTCGAGTGCCTCTGGCGGGGTATCGACCAGGTCCGCCCGGGAAACCACTTTGGCGATATCGGTCATGCCATCCAGCGACACGCCGAAGCGAGCGGATTTTCCGTGGTACGCGAGTTCTGCGGCCATGGTGTCGGCAGCAAGTTTCACGAAGAACCCCAGGTACTGCACTACGGAAGACCGGGCACCGGCCCGCAAATGCAGCCAGGAATGATCTTTACTATCGAACCGATGATCAATGCCGGCAAGGCGGCCATTTCCGAACTGCCGGACGGCTGGACCATCGTCACCAAGGATCGCAGCCTGTCCGCCCAATGGGAGCACACGGTGCTGGTGACCGACAACGGCTGTGAAGTGCTGACCTTGTCTGCCGGCGCCCCCGCCAGGCCCGACATCAAAGGCTGATCATGTCTGCGCTGGCCGGCCGGGACCCCCCCCCTCTACGCCAGCTTGCCCGCACGCTGCGAGCGGCGCTCGAATCAGGCCAGGCAGCCCTGCGCCGCGATTTTGAAGCCTCTGGCAATGTCCTGCAGCAGTTGCATGGGCGCAGCCGGCTGGTCGATGAACTCGTGCGGGCGCTCTGGCAACAACAGCCTGAAACGTTGCCCGATCTGGCACTGGTGGCTGTCGGCGGTTATGGTCGTGGCGAACTGTTCCCCGCTTCAGACGTCGACCTGCTGATTCTGCTGCCCGGGCCGCCCTCTTCCCGGACGGTCACCCTGCTCGAATCGCTGGTCAGCCAGTTCTGGGACTGTGGCCTGAACATCGGTCACAGCATCCGCACCCTCGGGCAATGCCAGGAGGAATCAGCAAAAAACCTTGCCGTACGCACCAGCCTGATGGAGGGGCGCCTGATTTGCGGCAACCGGGACCTGTTTGATCGCTTCACGCTGGAGATGCACCACCTGCTGGAGCCGCGTCAGTTCTTCAGAGAAAAGCTTGTCGAACAAAACGAGCGCCACCAGCATTATCAGGAAACGCCTTATGCCCTCGAACCCAACTGCAAGGAAAGTCCGGGTGGCCTGCGCGACTTGCAGACGATCCTGTGGATCAGCCAGGCAGCAGGACTCGGTCACTCCTGGAGTCAGCTGGCGCGCAAAGGGCTGATCACTACAGGCGAAGCGCATCAGCTCAAGCGCATCGAGACATTCCTGTGCGCTCTGCGCATCCGTTTGCATCATCTGGCGCAGCGTGGCGAGGACCGCCTGCTGTTCGATCACCAAGAGACAATCGCCGCCCAGTTCGGCATCGCCGCCAGCAGAACACGGCGTGCCTCAGAACTGCTCATGCAGCGCTATTACAAAGCGGCAAAATCGGTCATCCAGCTCAATACGATCCTGCTGCAAAACCTCGAGGTGGAGATTTTCCCTGAAACGGTTCAGGCGCCGATCCCCATCGATGCGCAATTCCAGGAAAGCCACGGTCTGCTCGACGTTCGTGACGAGACCCTGTTCGAGAAACATCCACCAGCCATCTTCGACAGTATCCTCGTGATGCAACGACACGAGCATCTGAAAGGCATGACAGCGCGTACCCTGCGTGCCTTGTGGCGGGCACGCCGTCTTGTCAGCACTGACTTTCGCCGCAATCCGGTCAACCGGTCTGCCTTCCTGGAAATTTTCCGGCAAAAACGCGGTATCGTGCACGCACTGCGGCGCCTGAATGACTATGGCATTCTTGGCCGTTACCTGCCGGTCTTCGGCCGGATCGTCTGTCAGATGCAGCATGACCTGTTCCATGCCTATACGGTCGATCAGCATATTCTCATGGTGATCCGCAACCTGCGCCGTTTCACCATCGCAGATTTTGCCCACGAAGACCCGCTGTGCAACCGTCTCATCAACGCTTTCGACAAACGCTGGCTGCTCTATCTGGCCGCCCTCTTCCACGACATCGCCAAGGGGCGCGGTGGCGACCATTCCCGGCTCGGCAAAGCCGATGCGCGCCGCTTCTGCCTGGAACACGGCCTCTGCGCCGAAGATACCGCATTGATCGTCTGGCTGGTCGAGCACCATCTTGCCATGTCTCATGTTGCGCAAAAACAGGATCTCGTCGATGTGCACGTCATCCGCACATTTGCCAGCCTGGTTGTAGACGAGCGCCGTCTCACCGCACTCTATCTTCTCACTGTGGCGGATATCCGCGGTACCGGCCTCAAGGTCTGGAACGGCTGGAAGGGCAAGCTTCTCGAAGATCTCTACAACGCTACTCTACGCATGCTGCAAGGCGATCCGTTGCAAGCGGGTCAAATCACCATCTCACGCCAGGAAGACGCACGTCGCCTGCTGCGCTATTTTGGTCTGCGCCCCGGAGTGGAGGAGGATTTCTGGGAAATGCTCGATACCGAATATTTCCTCCGACATGACGCCGAGCAAATCGCCTGGCACACGCGCACTCTCTATTTCCAGCCCCGCCCTGTCGAGCCCATCGTCAAGGCGCGCCTGCCGCACATAGGTGCAGAAGGGCTGCAGGTGATGATCTACACACCGGATCAGCCGCATCTGTTTGCCCGCCTATGCGGTTTTTTCAGCCGGCTCGGCTATGACATTGCCGAGGCAAAGATCCATACGACACGGAACGGCTACGCGCTCGACAGTTTCATGTTGCTGGCCCCCGACGACAAGGTGGCCTATCGGGACATGATCAGCTTTATTGAATACGATCTGTCACGCTGGCTGTCGGCGGACGGCGAACCGGAAAAACATGCCAGTGGCCGTATCGCACGCCAGGTCAGGAGCTTTCCAATTGCACCGGTCGTCCAGATCCACCCTGCCGCAGCTCCCGGGCAGTATCTGCTCTCCATCGTTGCAGCCGACCGGCCTGGCCTGCTGCACAGCATCGCCGTTTTCCTCGACCAGCACGGGATTGCCGTCCACACCGCGAGAATTGCCACGCTTGGCCAGCGTGTCGAGGACACTTTCGTGATCAGCGGAGCACAACCGGGCGAGGCAGCCACCTTGCAGCGACTACAAGACGCATTGCTGGAAATATTGCGGATTTGACACACCCACCCTCCTGCACAAGAGCGCAAGAGGGACAGCCCATCAGCTGCGTGCCCGATGATTCTCGATCAGGACGACTGCCTGGGCGGCAATCCCTTCGCCGCGTCCAGTGAAACCCAGGCTTTCCGTCGTTTTGGCCTTGACATTCACCTGTGCACGGGAGATCCCGAGGTCTTCGGCGATATGCTGCGCCATCGCACCGACATGAGGCGCCAGCCGCGGTGCCCGGGCAATCACCGTCGCGTCGATATTGACGGGGCGAAAGCCTGATGTGGCAACCAGCCGCCCCGCCTGCCTGAGCAGATGACGGCTGTCGGCCCCCTCGAAGCGGGCATCCGTATCCGGAAAATGAATGCCAATATCGCCCAGCCCGGCCGCACCGAGCAGCGCATCGGTCACTGCGTGCAGCAGCACGTCCGCATCGGAGTGCCCGAGCAAACCTTTGTTAAAAGGAATGTCGACTCCGCCGATCACCAGCCGTCTGCCCGGCACCAGCGCGTGCACATCGAATCCCTGGCCGATCCTCATGGGGATTTGTGCCTTTCCAGCAAGATGCGTTCGGCTTGTTGAAGATCCGCTGGCCAGGTCACTTTCAGATTGCTTGCATCAGCGGCCACCAGCAAGGGTTTGAATCCCAGCGCTTCGACGGCTTGCGATTCATCCGTGACCTGCGGATTCTCCTGCAGTGCCTTGCACAATAATTCGTAGCGGAACATTTGCGGTGTTTGCGCCTGCCAGAGATTTTCGCGCGGCACAGTCGATTCAACACGGCAATCACCGGTTGCACGCTTCAAAGTGTCGGCGACCGGTGCGGCCAGGAGCCCTCCCACTGCGTCATCGCCAATCTGTCGGACCAGTTCCTCGAGTTGATCGGGCGACAGGCAGGGACGCGCTGCATCGTGCACCAGAATCCAGTCATCCGGCCTGAGAATCTCGGAGATGGCAAGCAAGCCATTGAGCACGCTGCGTGCCCGTGTCGGGCCGCCGCAGCGCAACGGATTCAGCTTTGGTCCCAGCGGGCTCCAGTCGAAGCGTTCCCAGAAAGCATCCTCCTGCCCAAGCACAACAAATACCCGGCGTATGTAAAGCGGACGGCTCAGTATCTCGAGGGCATGCCAGAGAATCGGGTGTCCGGCCAGCAGGCGGTATTGTTTGGGTAACTCGCCCCCCAGGCGCGATCCGCTCCCCGCAGCGGGAACCAAGGCAAAATATCGAGACATGGCCTCATTCTAATCGTTCAGGTTGCTGGCTGCTGGTCCGACCAGAATCCAGCGCCATCCTCGGAAATCCAATGAAGAATCCGGCCCCGTGAAATTTTCCGTGCAAGAGCCGCATTGGCATCGGCAAGACAGGTAGAATGGCCGGGCTTATTCCTTCTTTCCCGTAATTGCGTATTCATCATGACGACCTCGATCTTCTCTGCAGTGGAGATGGCTCCCCGCGACCCTATCCTTGGCTTGAATGAAGCCTTCAATGCCGACTCTCGCACAACCAAAGTGAACTTGGGGGTTGGCGTCTATTTCGACGACAACGGCAAAATCCCCTTGCTCGGTGCCGTACGCAGCGCCGAAAAGGCACGGCTCGAAACCCTGCCGGCTCGCGGCTATCAGCCCATCGAGGGGCCGGCCAGCTATAACCAGGCTGTCCAGAATCTCCTCTTTGGTGCCGATTCACACCTCGTCAGGGAAGGCTGCGTCATCACCATCGAGGCGCTGGGAGGCACCGGTGCGTTGAAGATCGGTGCCGATTATCTGAAACGTCTGCTCCCTTCGGCAAAAGTCTGCATCAGCGATCCGAGCTGGGAAAACCACCGCGCACTGTTCGAGTCGGCCGGATTCACGGTCGAGGCTTATCCTTACTACGATGCCGATACCCGCGGTGTCAATTTCCAGGCCATGAAGGATTATCTGGCGCGTCTGCCCGCCGGCACGATCCTCGTCCTTCACGCCTGTTGCCATAATCCGACCGGCGCCGATCTGAGCGAAGCCCAGTGGAAGGAAGTCGTCAGCATCATCCGTACCAAAGGCCTGGTACCTTTCATCGACATGGCCTATCAGGGCTTTGCCGACGGTATCGAAGCCGACGCCATGGCACTGAACCTGTTCGCCGCTTCGGGATTGCAATTCTTCGTTTCCAGTTCCTTTTCCAAGTCGTTCTCGCTCTACGGGGAGCGCGTTGGTGCACTCTCCATCGTTACGGCAGGAAAAGACGAATCCGCGCGGGTGCTGTCACAAGTCAAGCGTGTCGTGCGCACCAACTACTCCAACCCCCCCACACACGGCGGTGCCATCGTCGCCGCCGTCCTTGCAAACAAGGAGCTGCGGCGTCAGTGGGAGGAGGAGCTGGCTGTCATGCGCGAGCGCATCCGGACCATGCGCACCGATCTGGTTGCCGAGCTCCAGGAGCTCGGCGTGAAACAGGACTTTTCTTTCGTGGTCAGGCAACGCGGCATGTTTTCCTATACCGGCCTGACCGCAGACCAGGTCGAGCAATTGAAAACGCGCTTCGGCATCTACGCGGTGAGCACCGGACGCATTTGCCTGGCTGCGCTCAACAGGCAGAATCTTGGCTACGTGGCCAAGGCCATCGCCGAAGTTACTCAGTAACACCCGGGAGCTTGCTGCTGCCCCCACTGCGCGCCGGCTTGCGTCATGGCTTGTTCGTCGGGCCCAGCTGCGGATCCCTGGCACTGCCGCTGACACTCTGGCGCGCCTTGCGCGTCACTGACGAGCTCTTCAGTTCTATATCGACGGTTCCGACAATCTGCTCGCTGCCATCGATACCGATATTTCCGCCGGCCTTGAGCAGGCCCGAATCAACCTTCAGATTGGTCAGGCGCAGGTTTTGCCCTTTCCACTGAAAATCGGCAGACATCTGTTCGAATCTCGTCTCGCCACCTCGTGTCTGTATACGGCTGGAGGCATTGCGCAGGGCCTCGGCAAGATCGAACCCCTTGATCATGCCACGCCGGATCGCGAAATTTCCTTGTGCATCGATTTCCGGGATCAGATCATTCATTTTGTCCGAATGTGCCCGAAGTCTGGCGTGGGCGCTCAGTTCTCCATCAACGGTCACATCCGACGAAAGCACCTTCAGAAACCTGGCGACACCGATCCGTTGCAGATCGAACTCACCCGAAAAGCTTGCGCCATCCTGCCAGTCGAGCATTCCATTTCCCTCGACGGCCCCGTCGAGCATCCGTCCGTCGATCTTGTCCAGGACCAGCCTTGAGGGAGACAGCATTCCCTCGACATCAAGAATCTCGAAGGTAAGTGCCGGGTTAAAGGGAGGGTGCCAGGAATTTGCGTTCGCGGTGTATCGGAACGAGTCCTTGTCCGGGCGCAAAACCAGCTTCAAGGTTCCGTCGGAGCTTTCCAGTCGAACAGACTCCATACGGCCGGAAGGTGACAAATCAATTTCTCCGCCAAACCCTCCCATGGAAGTTCCGGCTGCCACCAGGCCAAAGTCAGTCACCAGAAGACGGCGCACATCGACAGGCAGGTGGCCATCGGCAATACTTGCCAGCTTTGCCAATCCACTGTCCTTGACCACGACATGGCTGAATTCCAGTTGAGCCAAGGCCTTTCTCTCATTCGTTAAAGAGAGGATATCCGGCATGAACTGCGCGGACCCGATGGCAAGGTAGGCATCCTTACCGACAACAACGTCCCTGACGCCGAAATGGGGCGTGGGTGTCAGGAAAAAACCGATGCTGCCGATTTTCACCGTATCCCGGAAACGCATTGACGCTTCGTGCTCGATTTGCGGCAGATGACGCTCATAGGGATACAGCATCAATACGGAGAACAGCACGGCAAGCAAAACAACAAAGGCATACAGACCCAGCAGTGGCCAGGCAGGTAGCCTTCGTTGTCGACGAAACACCAGGGGGGAATACGATGGAGTTGCCGCAGCCCCCGCATAAACACCGAAAGCGGGCTCGTGTCTTTCGGGCTCCGTCTGCCTTCGCCTCGCAAAGCCCGACCACAGGGCCCTGGCCCGATCCATCCATCCCTCTTTGACGATCGGCTCCGGCTCGTTCACGGGATCTTCCATGACCACGTTGTGGAAAGGTGGTGGCGGCAACGATTCATACTCAGGTGCGGACATTACGATTTCCTCGATGTCAGGCACTTTCGAATCTGCGGCGCCCACCTCTTCAGGAACAGGGGTCAGGGTAATCTGCGAAGTCAACAGCGGGACATCTTCAGACCGGTCCTCATCCTCAATCGGCAGTACGTCCACCATGAAATCCGCAGGGGTAGCAACCTCGACGATATAGCCGCTGGCCAGCAATTCAGACAAAGCCGCATGCGTGGCATTCTTGTCACCGAAGCGCTTGACCAATTCTCCGACCGTCAATTGGCCGTCGACCATGATCAGAAGATTGCGCAGATTGCGCTGCACCAGACGCGTTCTCTGGTGCATCACATCCTCCCCTTCTTTCGTCTTGGTAAAAACCGTTTTTTTATCCATGTTCTGCGTAATGTATGACAATCGGGCAGTTGGTCGGATTGTACCTGCGAACAGCTTGACGCAATGGAACAAACTTACTACTATTCGCGCCTCGGATAAATGCAGTCGCCGGAATCGCCAAGAAAGCAGGCACCGGAATCCGGCGATCTCTGCAAAAGCAACAGATCAAATCCCCGATAGCTCAGTCGGTAGAGCAACGGACTGTTAATCCGTGTGTCCCTGGTTCGAGCCCAGGTCGGGGAGCCAAATAAATCAAGGCCTTGCAACCATTATAGGTGCAAGGCCTTTGTCGTTCCGCACACGCCTTTCAGCCTCCCTGAAACAACACGATTTACCTTCTCCTGCCTGCATCAAGAAAAATCCGGCCTAACAGCCTCTCCCTCTTCCGGCACCAACTTGTCGGACATCAGCAACTTCAAGAAATCCTCTCCGGACAGCCCCGGGGAAATATAAAACCCCTGGATTTCCTGACAGCCGAGCTCACGCAGGATGTCGAGCTGCTTCCTGGTTTCCACCCCTTCAGCAATCACGGACAGATTGAGGATATGGCCTAGCTTGACGATCATCTCGGCTATGCCCGAATCAGCCTCCCGGGTTCCCAGGTTGGCGACAAATGTCCGGTCAATCTTGAGGCGGTTGAGAGGGAGGTTTTTCAGGTACCCAAGAGAGGAAAATCCGGTTCCAAAGTCATCCACGGCAATGCTGACACCGAGCCCCCTGAGCTTGTGAAGCACCTGGACGGCCATCGATTCTGAATCGGAGAGGGCGATATTTTCAGTGATTTCAAGTTCTATTCTGGATGCTTCCAGGCCAGAGCCATGGATGCACCGGCGTGCCATGCCGAAAAAATTCGGATCCCGTAATTGGGCAGGTGAAACATTGACTGACATGCGTAGTCCGTGAAATCCGGCACGCTCCCATTCACGCAACTTCTCGCAGGCCGTGCACAACACCCACTCGCCAAGCTCGATAATCAGTTGCGAATACTCTGCGACGGGAATAAAACGTGTGGGAGATACTTCTTCCCCACTGTCGTTGCGCCAGCGCATGAGGGCTTCGGCACCCTTGATTTTCCCGGACTCGAGATCCACTTGCGGCTGATAGCAGACCGAAAGCCCTCTCTTTGCTTCGGTGGCATGCCGCAGACTGTTGAGCAATCCCAGTCGCTCCAGTGTCGCCCTCTGCATGTTGCGCGTGAAAAACTTCCAGTGTTCGCTGCGCTCGCTTTTGGCCTTGTTCAAGGCCATGCTCGCATTCTTGATCGCATCGGCACCGATCGTATCAACCTCCGAGAGCTTCACCAGTCCGATGTAGGGCTGAATGATCAACGATTGACCATCCACGACAAGCGGCTGATCGAACAGCGCATGAATATGGTCCGGATCAATCGACGCCTCGGGACCGAGCAGCCCGAAGGTATCTCCGGAAATGCGGGCCAGCTCAACTTCGGCAAGAGTGCCCAGACGCAAGCGCCGCGCAACGGCACGCAGGAGTGAATCTCCGGTTTGATGGCCGAAGGAGGCATTGATGTCGGAAAAGTGGTCGATGTCCACGATCGCCACGGTCCATGAGCGATCCCCATGATCGAAGTGCTCCTGAATCCTGTCGATGAACCGGGTACGATTCGGAAGCTGGCAGAGCGGGTCAAAAAAGGCCAGATGGTTCATATGCCGGATCAAGGCAATGTTCTCAAGTCCGATACCGATATTCAACGCCAGAATCCGGATCATCTGGCGCTCATGCGCGCTAATCGGCCGGCTGCATCTCAAATAGACCAGTGCCAGATTTTCACCACGGCCCAGACAAAGGGAAATGGTATGGGCACCCTGCTCACAGGCGCCCGTCAGCTGACACGCGCTCAAGGCTTCCCGAAGCGGCGCATCATGAATGGCATCGACGCTTTTTCCCAGGTGAATGGTCAGGCGCCCGGAAGCGGAAACCACATGCCAGTCAGATTTTAGGTCATCTCCGTCCGTGCTATCGCGCTGGACACAGAAAATTGCATCGGCATCCGGCTCTTCAAGCAACCCGGAAAGCTGCTGTAGTACAGTCAGCGAAAATCTGTCGAGATCACGCTGTGCCAATAAATGCGGTGCATCATGCAAGATCTTGTCCATACCGCGCTGACTCGCACGTACGGAGCAAATTTGCTCATAAGCCCTGATGGCCGTAATGATCGATGTGATTAGGCGGGTTCGCGTCAGTTCGGATTTTGTCTTGTAATCATTGATGTCGAAATCCCGGATGATCTCCAGTTCTGGCGCATATCCAGGCTGGCCCGTGCGCAGGATGATCCTCACCGCGGCATTGCGCAATTCATCCCGGATCGTTCGTACAAGCTTGAGTCCGGCATCGTCTTCCTCCATCACGACATCAAGGAGAATAACCGCGATATTTTGCGTGTCCAGAAGAATACGATGCGCTTGCACTGCAGAATACGCATGAATGAATTCCAGGCAATGGCCGAGTACCTCCACCCCCTGAAGCGCATACAAGGTGGCCGCATGCACATCCGGCTCGTCATCGACGACAAGAATCCGCCAGGGCTGGGCCGCCGAATCTCCGCTCACAGGCTCAATGGAATCGTCCTGGATATCCAGCACATCATCATCACCAATGGCCGCGGTGGGTATCAGGTCCATATCTGTCGCTCCGCATCTTGAGCTTGAGGCGCATTGAGTGGCAAAGACAACTCGAATCGGGTTCCTTTTCCGGGTGCGCTGAATACATTGATGTTTCCACCGAGCACACGGGTCACCAGGTTGTACACGATATGCAAGCCCAACCCGCTGCCGCCCTGGCCCAGCCGGGTCGTGAAGAAGGGATCAAAAACATGTTTCAGATTTTTTTTCGGAATGCCCACTCCATCATCAGAAAATTCAATGCCAATCTGATCCGGATTTATTCTCGAGGTTCTGATCCTGATCACACCTTCCTCTCGACAATCAAAGGCATGCGACAGAGCGTTGGTAACGAGGTTCGTGATCACTTGTCCGATTGATCCGGAATAACTGTCCATGGTCAGGTTATCGGCCAGATCCAGCTCCAGCTTGAACGGTGTTTTCCTGATCATCGGCAGCAGAGTGGAGATGATTTCTTCAATACTCAATTTGAGATCAAATGTACGTCTTTGCGAACTGGCCTGATCAACCGCCACCTGCTTGAAATTGCCAATCAGTTCATTGGCCATCGACAGATTGCGTAGCAGCATCTCGCAGCCGGTCCGCGTGTCTGACGTGAACGCGTTGACGCTCGATCGCTTCAATTTTCCGGTGACGATGATCGATTCGAATTCGCGCATCTTTTCAAAAAGTGTGCTGGCTACAGTCACGCTATTGCCAATTGGTGTATGCAATTCATGCGCAATACCGGCAACCAGCGAACCCAGAGCCGCCAGTTTCTCGGTTCGGATCAGTTCCTCCTGGGCACGCTTGAGCGTTTTCAAGGCCTCTCCAAGATCCGTATTGGTTGTTTCAAGCGAAGCCGTACGCTCCTGCACCCGTGCTTCCAGTTGCTGATTGAGTTCTTCAATGATCCGCTGGACATTGCGCCGCTCGGTCACATCGTGAGCGGCCCACAAAAGCACCCGCTGTTCGGAAAGGTCAAAGGCGTGCCCGGAAATCTCACAAATCAGAACAGTCTGATCGCGGCATCGAAGCTGCGCTTCCCGGCGATCGATCCTTGAGCGGACGAGCACTTCTTCGGTCATGTCGTTTCTTTGTTCAGCAGAAACCCACAAGCCGAAATCCAGGCCGCTGCGCCCCAGAATGTTTTCCCGGCGGTAACCGAACAGGGCCTCCCATGCCTCATTCACATCGAGATAAGCTCCGGTAGCAATATCCGAGACAGCCAGTGCCACCGGGGAATGGCGAAAAATCGAGGAAAACTTGTCTTCGCTCTCACGCAGTGCTTTTTCGATCTGCTTTCGTTCGGTAATGTCAGGAGTTGCCGCGATGAAGACTTCCTCATCACCAATTTTGAAAAGCCGCCCGGAGAACTCTGTCAGGAGTACGCGTCCGTCCCCGGTGCGCAAAGCGGCCTCTCTACCGAACACGGAACGCGTCGCTCCGATGGATTGAAACAGAAGCTCACGTTGATCGTAGTCCACCCAGATATCAAGTTCACGACCTGTCTTGCCGATCACTTCCCCTCGCCGATACCCGAACTGTTCCAGCCAGGTTGGATTGACATCGATGAACCTTCCTTCAAGAGACGTGGTAACCGCAATGGCAACCGGCAATTCGTGAAAGATCGTGGAGAACATCTCTTCGCTTGCACGCAAGTTGTTTTCTGCAGTGGCCCGCGCCAGATCCGCCTTGCGTTGTGCCGTCACATCCCGTGTAACCAGGAGCAATAACCGCTGTCCCTGCCAGTCAAAAATGCTCCCGGATGTCTCACAAAAAATGATCTGACCATCCTTGCGGCACAGCTCGGTTTGACGGTTACGCACCAGCCCGTTTCCCCTGATATCCCTGACCAGAGAACGGCGCGCCTCGCGATCGGGCCAGATACCCAGTTCATCCACGGTTTTGCCAAGTGCTTCTTCACGGGAATACCCCAGCATGGATTCCCAGTGATGGTTCATGTCATAAAAACGTCCTTCTTCGAGACTATTGATGGTCACAAGATCAGGCAGCAGATAGAACACGTGGGAGATGCGCTCCTCGCTGACCCTGAGCGCCTGTGTCATGCGATCCCGCTCGGATAGATCATGCGTGCTCCAGAGAATGTACTGGTCTTTCCCGATGTTCACCACCTGTGCGGAAATCTGCGCATGAATCGGTCTGCCGCCTTTGCCCAGCATGCGAATCTCGCCGCTGCGTGCCTGGCCGCGGCGCACAAGCTCACCGTACAATTTCACCCGCTGATCGGGTTCTTCCCACATACCCAGATCAAGAGCATTTTTTCCGGCCACTTCGGACTGGCCATAGCCAAATGTCTGCTCCCAGGCGTCGTTGACCTGGATATATTCCCCTGTAGGGAAGCGTGCAACGGCAAATGGTTCTGGCGAGAGCGCAAAGAAACGTGAGAATCGTTCCTCGCTGTCACGCAAGGCGAGTTCGGCTCGCTTGCGCCCATTCACGTCCTCGACGGTTCCGACGACACCGAGCAACCTTGAGCCATCAATGATCGGTGCGGCATGTAAGCGGCACCAGGAAACAATGCCGTCATTTCGCACGAAACGCCGCTCGCCAGCAAACGGCTTGCGCTCTTCGACAACCATACGCCATTGGGAAAGATGTTCGGCACGATCCTCCGGCAGCACGAACTCGAGCATCCGTCCTGCCAGCGCATCCGTTTCACTGATACCGGTAATCTCGCTGGCGCGGCGCGAAAAAGATGTGGTATTGCCCGACTCATCGGTCACAAACACGCCAAGCATGGATACGTCGCTGATTGCCCGGAAGCGTTGCTCGGCTGCGTGTAGCGTTTTTTCGACATACAGGCGGTCGGTGATGTCATGCGCTTCCGGCACGAGAAACACGACCTGTCCGGTATCGTCCCGAATGGGTGTCAGGAAAAAATCGAAATAGCGAAATCCACCTTGCGTGTCAGGGTGCGAGACCTCGAAGCGATCATGCCCGCCTGCGGCTACGCGGCGAATTGCCTGCCTCAGCCGTTCCCTCTGTTCCGGATCGTGTGTCCACCAGGGTGTCAGCCAGAATGGCTTGCCAACAAGATCTTCACGCCGGGCTGCGATCTGCACGAGGGCGGCCTGGTTGATATCGAGCAGCAATCCGCGGGGATCGAGAAGCCCGACCATACTGCGAGTGGAATCAAGAATGGCCCGGTATCGCTGTTCGTTCTGGGCGCTGGTATTTTCAGCCGCATGACGGCTTTCCGATTCGGCCAGAAGGGCTGCACTGAGTTTCTCGGCTTCGACATACTGTTTGCGCTGGGAAATCACCAGCAGGGACACGCCAATGGCGAGGCTGATGATGGGGCCAAAAATATATGAATCGGGCTGACCAGGATTGTAGGCAAGATGAGAAAAAGCAAAAAGATAGCCGCCATGCAGTGCAAACAAGGCACCCAGAACACCGTAACCGATCCCCCGGTTTTTGCGCCCACGCTCCAGCAGGGCAAGCCCGGCCAGGAAATAGACCATGCCACCGATCAAATTCGGCAAGGAGAGAGGAAGGATGCCTGCCACAGCCAGTTCCGCAATGGCGACCATTCCGGCAATGGCAAGCAGGCCGAAGCGCCAGGCGGACCGGAGTGTTATGCCGATAAAAACCAGCGCTCCCATGCCGAGCAGAACGACCATGACCGCATCGAACAAGGCCTCTGCGTAAATCGTGCCGGATCCACCCTCCAGGCTGAACAGGCGATATGCCAGACGCAAGGTACTCGCTACATAGGCCCCCGCCCAGTAGCCCATGGCTTGCTCGCGCCGGTCCACACGCCACAAATATAAAAAAATGGCAGACAGTACGGCATTGCCGATGATGGCATTCGTGATGACATATTCAAGAGGAATGCCGGACACGGTTCAGGGATGGTGCGGATCAGGAGGGGCGGAAACGGACTGCGCCAATTCATCAAGCAAGGTGTTTACCGTCAAAGCCGAAAAAGCCATTTCGAGATGGCCAACTCCGGCGATCGGCAGATTCATGGCCCCGGGGATGAGCGGGCTGTCCTGGGGCATGACATAGTTGTCCTGGCAGCTGTAGATGGAGACGATATGCCTGGTGGGGGTGGCACCGGGCATGTTCAAAGCGTTCAGCCAATAATTGCCGGGCACCATCTGCCGGGCATTACATCCCATCCCGAGAACGGCCAATCTGCTGCCATGATGGGGACTTCCCAGGGTCAGCAGCCGGGCGATCCGTGCAGAGTCCCCATGCTGCAGACATGCACGCGCAACCAGCCCGCCCATGCTGTGACCCACCAGGATGACCTGCTGAGCGGACGTTGCCGAGCATACCTCCCCGATGCGCTGCAGAACCTGTGCAACATAGCTGTCGATATCGGCAAACACCGGGTTCAAGCTGAGCGTGGCGACCTGCCAGCCGGCCCGCTCCAGGCGCCGGCGAAT
Source organism: uncultured Rhodocyclaceae bacterium (assembly GCA_964607005.1). Classification (GTDB taxonomy): domain Bacteria; phylum Pseudomonadota; class Gammaproteobacteria; order Burkholderiales; family Rhodocyclaceae; genus Desulfobacillus. The sequence goes on along the minus strand of CAZSHO010000012.1, from coordinate 22,768 downwards.
CCACAGCCAGAAGCCCCGGTTGCATTGATAGCCATGAATCAGCAGGACGGGCAGCCGTCCGCGGGCAGCGATGCGAAGCCGGTCCTTTCCCATGAAAATCCGCTCGAAGGGCATGATCAGCGTAAAGAGCAGGCAATACGCAGCCCATTCACGCAAAGCCATCGTCAAACCACGCCACGGACCGATCGAGCAGCCGTGCGGCGGCCTGCTTGAATAAATACGCGAGTAAGCGAAAGTGAACGAAATGATGAAAGCCCGGCCCAATACCGCGAGAATCAGCGCAAGACCAGCGGTCTGCCGGAGCAGCCAGCCGAACTTGAGACCAAGAACGGCAGAAAGAGCGAGATAGAACAGCAACTCGCCTATCAGCATCCAGCGCAAAAACAAGGTAGCGGACATGTTCAGATCGGTGCAAGCATGCCTGGGCGGTTGACAGGGAACCCCGGCAGATTCTGCCCCATTCTAACGAATGATCTGGAGACCGTGCTATCTATTTGACATCATGGCAATCCGGTATGGGTCCGCGATACCGGACATGCAGGGATTTTCAATGCGTGACGAGCGAGCGGTAATAGGTGGGCAGGGCAAACAGCGCACCATGGACGTCCGGGTTGTAGTAGCACAGTTCCCTGATATCACGCTCGCTCAGGCGCTGGCGCACCTGATCCGCATTCAGGGCTGTTGGCCGAAGCTGATCGGAGACCACGGCGAAAGCCCAATATGCACCATACAACGGAACGTGCAGACCGTAACAATGCACCTGCGAGAAGACTTTCGCCAGTGCTGAAGTCAATCCGCGTACTCGCTCCGGCTCGTGGAAGGGGGAGCCAAGATGCAGCGTCATGGCGCCACCGGGCGCGAGGATTTTCTTGCAGTCGGCAAAGAAAGCATGAGTGTAGAGCGGACCGGCCAGTGTTTCCGGATCGGTCAGATCAAGCACGAGCAGATCGAATCTCCGGGTACACGTTCTGACGAATGCGGCGCCATCCTCGTAGCGTACGCTGACACGCGCATCGTCAAACGCCCCCCGGTGAATGTTGTGCAGATAGGTGCGCGCCACGCCGACCACTTCGGCATCGATCTCGACCAGCAAGACCTCCTCGATGCTCGGATGCTTGAGAAGCTCCTCGACAGCACCCCCATCACCACCGCCGATGACGAGTGCACGGCGTGGTTCAGGGTGAGAAATGGCTGCAGGATGAGTCATCGCTTCGTGATAAAAAAACTCATCCGACTCCGAGGTCATAAAGCGGCCGTCGAGGCGCAGGGTGCGGCCAAGGTGAGCGGATTCCAGTAGTTCGATTGTCTGAAAATCGCTTTGACGCGACTCGATCCGGCGATCAAAGCGAAAACCGAACACACTGTGGTCATTGAATCCTTCCGTAACCAGCTCGCCAGGATGGCTGTTGTCAGGAGGCGCCGACAGATCGCCGCGCCAGAGGCGTTGCAAGCGGGCTTGCCCGGGCTCGAACGCGGCGACCAGCGCCGTCATCAGGCTTTCGGCCTTTTCTGAATTGTCGCTGCTGACATTGCAGACATAGACATCGAGGGTGGTGCCCCCGCGCTCGGGCCAGGTGTGCACGGCAACATGCGATTCGGCGAGCAACAACATGCCGGTGACGCCTCCCGCTGCTTCTCCGTAGTTCGGGAATCGATGCCAATGCTCACCCACCAGCGTCAGGCCAGCACTCAGGGTTTTCCCGCGAAACAGTCCGGCCAGGCTGGCCTCGTTGCACATCAGTTCAGGGTCGCATGCGCATTCGTAAAGGTCTGCCGTCAGATGAAGCCCGTGCATGACTCAGGCTGCCCTTCCGCCGGGCGGATCGTCCATCGGAACATAACGGTCCAGCCAGGTCCAGTAGAGTCCAGACCCTTGTGTGAGTGCCGACAGAACCTCGCCATAGCCGAGCAACTGGCGCAAGGGCGCCTCGGCCCGCAAGACGCAAATTGCCGGACGCAATTCTTCCTCCAGTACAGTCACCCCGCGAGCACCGAGGCTCTCCAGAACAGCGGCCTTGTCGCGTGGCAGGATGCGTACCCGTACCAGCATGATCGGCTCATAGGGACGGTTGCCCAGCGACATGTAACGCACCTGGGGAGGATGCAGAACGAGGGCCTCACCGTAGAGATCACGCAGCAGATTCACCGGCTTGCCCAGCACATCCTCGTTCTGCCCGCGCATCAGCAGCCCGTCGTGGGTCGCCTCGTAAGCCAGCGTATCGGACGTCTCCATCATGCGCACGACCTGGCGTGCGAAGCCGATCTGAAACGGGCTGGAAGCAAGCTGTGCCAGCCGTTCGAGAGGAAATTCAGAATGCACCATGGCACTTGCGTCCTTCCTGACAATGCCTACACCAGCATTTTTTGCGGTTGATCGACGATGGCGTGGATGCGCAACTGCAAACATCCCTCTTCGGTTTCCACGACCACACAGTCACCGACCGAACGGCCGAGCAAGGCACTGCCGACAGGCGACAAGACAGACAGTCTTTGTGTGGTGGGATGAGCCTCATCGGGCAGGGCGAGCTCGATTTCACTCATCTGTGTGGAGTGAAGATCCTCGACGAGCAGGCGTGTATTGATGCCGATGATGCCCGGTTGCAGACTCGAAGGTTCCATCAGCCGGGCGCATGCCATCAATCCATCCAGTATGCGCAACTGCTTCTGGATGCCGCGTGATTGTGCAACCAGCGATTCGGCCATCAGGGCGAGATGCCGGGCATCCTGCGCAGTCAGCCGTATGATGTCATGCATTGGGTGCCCTCCTCATCCGGTTGGTTGGTCAGTCAATCCGTCAATCTGCCACTCACTCGTCGGGCGCGCGGGTACGCTCGACGAGCAGGCGCCGGCTGCTTCCGTCTGGAAAGACCCACTCGATGCTCTGGCCGATTTCCAGGCCGAGCAAGGCGGCGCCCACCGGTGCCAGCACCGAGATTCTGCCGGCCGCCATGTCCGCCTCTTCCGGAAACACCAGTTCGACTTCACGGCGCTCACCGGAATGCTCGTCCAGATAGGTGACGCGTGAATGCATGCGAACCACATTTTCCGGCATCCGTGCGGCAGGGACGACAGTCGCACGACTCAATTCCTCCTCGAGAGCCTCATGGCGTGCCAGAGGAGCAAGCCGTGCATAATCCACATCGGCAATCAGCAATTCTTCATTTTTCATGGCAACGCCCCAAAATAAAAAGAAAAATTCCCTACCCGCCGGATAAGGAACCGATGTCATCTTAGGAGAAAAACAGGTCTGGCAGAAGACATGATCACCGCACTATACTGTTTCCTGTAAAGCTACAATACTCATCCTGATAACCGGGATTAAACAAGACATGCAGGATCTGAATCTAATGGCCATTTATGCCCATGTCGTCGAAGGCGGCAGCTTTTCGGCGGCTGCCCGTCGTCTCGGGCTGTCACGCTCGGCGGTCAGCAAGGCGGTCGCCAAGCTGGAAAAATCCCTCGGCGCGCGTCTGCTCAACCGCAGTACACGCCATCTGAGCGTGACGGAGATCGGTGCCGCCTTTGCCGAACATTGCAGCCGCATCCTCGATGAGGTCGTGCGCGCCGAACAGGTCGCCAGCAGCCTGCACGCACAGCCGCGCGGCGTGCTCAAAGTGGCAGCTTCGGTCGCCTTCGGTACTTTGCATGTGGCCCCGGCTCTTGCGGAATTCCTGGGTCGCTATCCAGAACTCGACATCGACATGACGATCGCCGATCGCAGCATCGATCTGGCCGAGGAAGGCTACGATATCGCGGTGCGGGTGGCACGTGAGCTGCCACCCAATCTCGTTGCGCGCAAGCTGGCACCGGTGCGTCGCAAGCTATGCGCGACTCAGGACTACTTCAAGCGCCACGGCATACCGCTCATCCCGCAGGACCTCGCCCGGCACAACTGCCTCGATTACACCCACTCGGGCGAGCAGGGACTCTGGCGCTTCACCGGCCCGGAAGGCGACATCGCCGTGCCGGTCTCCGGGCGCTTGCGCATCAACGATGATGAAGCGCTCTCGCAGGCTGTGCTGGGCGGACTCGGTCTTGCCCTGCTGCCGACCTTCATTATCGGACGCGATCTGCAGGCCGGGCGTCTGCACGCCGCGCTCTCCGAGTACATTCCGGTCGAGCGCCACGTCTATGCCCTCTACCTGCCCACACGTCACCTGCCGGCCAAGGCGCGCGCCTTCATCGACTTCCTGCTCGAGCGCTTCGGACCCGATCCCTACTGGGATCGCGAATAGGCCGCATTGGGCGCCGTCCTGCCAGCACTGACTTTTCCTTGTACGCCCTGTGCGCCGCTCGTCAGGTAAAGATCCAGGTGACCACAGACAGCGCCGCAGTTGTCCAGAACACGACGAGATCGGGATTCATCGGCAACCTCCTTTCCATGGCAATCAGGATAAGGAGGGGACTGGCTCAGGACGTGAGCCAGTTCAGGATCAATACTGCCGAAGAGCCGTCGCAAGACTGTCGGCGACCGTTCGACGCAGGCTCGCCGGTGCGAGCACCTCGACGGCGGCACCTTGCTTGAGGATGTCCATGACGAGCTCACGGCTGTCGGAGAACGGCACTTGCAGCAGATAGCGGCCATCCGTCTCGAAGCGGGATTTCTGCTTTGGATGCCACTGCTCCATCGATACCCAGCGTGCCCGCTCGGCGGTGAAGCGCAACTTCGCCCACTGCACACGCCGCCCGGAAAAAATCCCGTAGCCGGCACCGAGGATACTGTCGAGGGTTTTCTCGGAAACATGGCGTGCCGGCTGCTCGATGCTCTCGGCACGGCGGACCGCATCGATGGAAAAACTGCGCAGCTCTCCACGCAGATGACACCAGGCGTCGAGATACCAGTTGTCGCGGTAATACACCAGGCGCTGTGGAGAGACCTCACGTTCGAGCGTCTCATCACGTGCGCGCACATGATGGGCAATCAGCAGACGTTTGCGTCGCAGCAGCGCCGAGCCGATCACGGCAAAGTGATCGAGTGCCATGCGCCTTGCCGCCATGCCGAGGATGCGGATGCGTTTGTGGATTTCCTCGGCGCTGTCATCCGCCGTACCGAGTAGCGCGCGCAATCGGGCAAGCAGCGGTGCGATGTGCGGCCCGAGCAGCCCGCCGCTGTCCAGATTCATCAGCAGGTGCTGCATGGTCAGAAGCGCATGTACTTCCTGCGCCGAGAACCACAGCCCGGGCAGTTCGTACTGCGCAGCACCTCCCGTCTGCCGGGCAAAGGAATAGCCGCCCGTGGCACGATCCCAGACGATGGGTGCGTTCAGACGGTTGCGCATGTACTCAAGGTCGCGCTTGAGCGTCGCAGGCGAGACTTCGAGTACCTCGATCAGTGCAGCAAAGGGAACACTCTTCCTCTCGTGGAGCAGTTGATCGATACGATAGAAGCGCTCGGTACGGTCCATGAAGTCAGCAAGTGAATCGGCTCAAGCCTGCACCTCTTTGCCCTGTGCATCGAGAAAGCGCGGCCTCTCGAAGAGCGAAGCGATCGTGACACGGACGATGCGCTTGTCGTCGGGTACCACATACAACACACCAGTGAGCATCTCTTCAAAAATCCCGCGCAGACTGCGCGCACCGACCTTGTATTCGATCGCCAGTTCGGCAATCTGCTCGAACACGGCGGGAGCGATGGCGAGCTCGACGCCCTCCTCCTGCAGGATTTCACGAAACTGCCGGTAGAGTGCATTGCGTGGTGCAGTCATGATGCGCACCAGCATCTCTTTGGTCAGTTCCTGCAGGCGGGCAACGATCGGCAACCGCCCGGCGAACTCCGGAATCAGACCGTATTCGAACAGGTCCGTCGGCTTGACGCGAGCATTCAGGCGTTCGAGGATGCGCGGGTCATCGCTGCCGCCGGTCGAGATGTAGCCATACGCCTGGGTCTTGGCGAGGATGCTGCGCAGACCGGCGAAGGCGCCACCACAGATGAAGAGGATATGGCGGGTATCGAGAACGCTGCCGTTACCCAGTCGCACCGGCGCACCTTCCATGATCTTCAGCAGCGCATGTTGCACGCTCTCGCCCGAGGCACCGCCAGCCTGTCCACTGACAGCCTTGAGTTTATCCACCTCGTCGATGAAGACAATGCCCTGCTGTGCGCGCGCCACATCGCCGTGTGCCTTCTCCAGCAGGCGCTGCAGGAGCGCATTGATCTCTTCGCTGACGAACTCACTCTGCGCGAGCGACGTGGCATCCGCCGTCACGAAGGGGCACTGCAGGGCCAGAGCCAATGTCTCGCACAACAGGGTCTTGCCGGTACCGGTCGGCCCGATCAGGAGCACGTTGCTCTTGGTGATATCGCTCAGGGAGTCTTTCGACCTGCCGATCTTCTTGTGGTGTGAGTAGACCGCCACGGCGAGCGTCTTCTTCGCCTCTTCCTGGCCGATAACGTATTGGTCGAGAAACTTGACCAGGCTGCTGGGTGTCATGATTTCTTGCAGGCGTCGAGCGCCTGACTCAGGGTATCAAAGGGCAACAGCACGCAGCCGTGGCGGTTGCGGTGCGCGCGCACCGGCACGAAGAGGCCGATTTCCGGCCAGTCGAGGGATGCATCGCGACCGGCCAGCACAGCGGCCACCTGCTCACGCACGGCATGCAACCGGTCCGTTGCGAGGCCCGGCGCGTATTTGCCGATGAGCGAGGCGGAAGCTTCGCACAGCAGGCAACCGCGTACTTCGTGGCCGAGCGCGATGATCCTGCCTTCATCCACCTTCACCTGCATGCGCACGCGATCGCCGCACAGCGGACTGTCACCTTCTGCCGCACCGTCCGCCCCGGGCAATCCACCCGCGCCATGCGCGGCGCGCGCCAGATCGATCAATGCCTGCTGGTAGAGTTCGGCACTCATCCGAGTTTCCTCGCTGCCTCGTGCATACCCTCGAGCAGCGCGTCGACGTCCGCCTGCGTGTTGTAGGGAGCAAAGCTCGCGCGCACGGCACCCGTCACGCCGAAGGCATCCAGCAGCGGTTGCGCACAGTGATGCCCGCCGCGCACGCACACACCATATCGGTCAAGAACCTGGCAGATGTCGTGCGGATGGATGCGGCCCAGATTGAAGGAGACGATCGGCAGGCGTCCTTCCAGTCCGCGTGGCCCGAGAAAAGTCAGTCCTGGCAGGACGGCGAGTCCGTCGATCAATGACTGGGCGAGCCGGTGCGTATGGGCCTGCAAGGCCGACCACGGCTGGGCAGACAGCCAGTCGAGCGCCGCGCCCAGCCCGATGGCCTGGGCGATGGGCGGTGTGCCGGCCTCGAAGCGGCGGGGCGGCGCCGCCCAGCTCGTCTTTTCAGGACGCACGCGGCCGATCATGCCGCCGCCCCCAAGAAAGGGCGGCAGCCCGGCAAGCCGTTGCACACGCCCCCACAGCACACCGACGCCGGTCGGCGCGTAGGTCTTGTGACCGGAGAAGACGTAGAAATCGGCTCCCAGTGCGTCAACATCGACCGGCCCGTGCTGCGCGGCCTGCGCACCATCGACAAGCACGCAGGCTCCACGGGCGCGTGCCACCTCGACGATGGGCTGCAGATCGGTGAGCAGGCCGGTGACGTTGGATGCCTGTGTCACCGCCACCAGACGGCAGCGCGGCGTGATGTACTCGTCGAGTCGCGACAGATCGAGACGCCCCTCGCCGTCTACCGGGATAAAGCGCAGGGTGATGCCGCGTCTGTCGCGCAACAGTTGCCAGGGGACGATGTTGCTGTGATGCTCGGCCAGCGTGCACACCACTTCGTCTCCCGCGCCGAGTCCGTCACCGAAACTGTGGGCGACGAGATTGATGGCGGCCGTCGTGCCCGAAGTGAACACCACCTGCGCCGGGTCGTCGCTCCTCAAATATCGTGCAACCTGCAGGCGTGCGGCCTCATAGGCCGTATCTGCCTGTTCGGCCAGGCGATAGGTGCCGCGCAGCACGTTGGCGCGGCCGTGGAGCTCGTGGTTGTGCACGGCCTCGAGCGCCGCACGGCAGAGCTGGCCGGTCGCGGCATTGTCGAGGTAGTGTAGTTCTGGCTGGCCGGCGAGCAGAGGAAATTCGCTGCGCCAGGCCCCGGAAAATCCGTTCATCGTGCGTGCAATCCGCGCAGGGCGTCCGGTGTATCGACGTCGAGAAAGATCGCATCATCATCAAACTCGACAAAATGCACGCGCGCGGCGTTCGCCTCGAGCACTTCGCGTGCTCCCTGGTCGCCGGTGACCTGTTGCATGGGAACAAAAAAGGCCCGCGGCCAGAGAACCGGATTGCCGCGTCGTCCGCCCTGACGCGGCACGATGATTGCATCAGGGCGGGCCTGGTGCGCTTCGATCAGCCGGTCGAGGTGGCGGGCGCTGATGCACGGCATGTCGGCGAGCAGTATGAGGGCGGCCTCGGCCTCGAGCGGCAGCGCCGCCAGCCCGGCGCGCAACGAGCTGGACAGCCCCTGCGCAAAATCCGCATTGTGCACAACGCTGACCGTACGTCCGGCCAGCAGCGCCTCGGCCGCTCCGGCCTCGTGGCCGAGCACCACTGTCACCATGGCCGCCTGTGAGGCGAGCGCCGCATTCACCGCGCGCAACAGCATCGGCACACCCTCGACCGGCGTCAGCAATTTATTGGTGCCCATACGCGAAGAGCGGCCTGCCGCCAGCACGAGAGCGGCCACCTTCGATGTCCTGGTCGCAAGCGGCAGACTTTCATTATCGTCTTCCTCATCATCGGGCTCGAGCGGACTGCGGATGAGACCGCCCACACCCATCTCCATGATTTCGGCCGCCCCCATCGGCAAGCCGCTCAGCAGACGGTGCAAAATCCAGTCCAGACCGTTGAGGCGGCGCGAGCGGGCGCAGCCGGGCAGCACCAGCACCGGCACGGCGCCCAGGCGGGCGAAGAGCAGCATGTTGCCTGGCTCGACCGGCATGCCGAAGTGGATGATTTCACCACCGGCGGCCGTTACCGCAGCGGGTGCGACATCGAGACGATCCTTGGTGACCGTGGCACCGGCAATCATGACGAGATCACAGCCGGCGGCCAGCGCCTCCTGCAGTTTTGCCTGGTAGGCCCCGCACTCATGGGCACAGCGCAGCACCAGCGCGAGACGGCTGCCCAGCGCCTCGATGCGGCTGTGTGTGGCGATCACCGTGTTACGGTAAATTTTCTCGTTCAGGCCGGGCTGCTCGCCCATGATCAACCCGACACGATGTGGCTGAAAGGGCACCACCTGGACAAGCGGCGTATCGCCGGCCAGCTCGCGGCAGCGCTCGACAAGCTTGCGCGAGACGGCAAAGGGGATAATCTTGATGGTGGCAATCACCTGACCCGGACGCGCCAGCGCGTAATCAGGCAGGGTGCCGACGGTGATCGATTCATCGATCGCATTCAACTGGTGCAGGCGCGCGGCATCGAGGCGCACCACGCCGCGCACCGTGGCGTGCACGTTGCTGCGACCGGTGTAGGGCTTGCGTGCCTCGGTGTGCGGCCCGGCAAGCAGGGTTGCCACCGCCCGCGCACCTTCGCCCTCGGGCAGATCGTCGGGCTCCAGGCGTGCGCCGGTCACTGCGGTGAAGCCGGCACGCCGCAGCAGCGCAACCTCCTCGCGGCCAAGAATCGTCCCCTTCTTCAGTGTCTTCTCGTCGAGAATCAGGGTGTGGGCAAGCGTCACCCCCTCGGCCTGTTCAAGTACAAACTCGCCAAAAATCATTTCGTGTAGCGCGCCTGAATGAGCTGCGCGAGGATACCGACGGCAATCTCGGCCGGCGCACGCCCTCCGAGCTTGATGCCGATCGGTGCGTGGATGCGCGGCACGCCCTCGGCCAGGCCGGCCTGCGTCAGACGCTCGACACGCTTGGCGTGGGTGCGCAAGCTGCCCAGGGCGCCGATGTAGAAGCACTGACTTTTCAGGGCGGCGATCAATGCCGGATCATCGATCTTCGGATCGTGCGAGAGCGTCACCAGGGCGCTTTGCGCATCGAGGCCCAGGCGCGCCAGCGCCTCGTCCGGCCATTCGACCAGCGCCGTCACACCGGGCAGGCGTTCGGCCGTGGCAAAGGCACGGCGCGGATCGATGACGATCACCTCGAAGCCGGCAATCGTCGCCATCGGCGCCAGCGCCTGGGTGATGTGTACGGCGCCAATGGCAAACAGGCGCGGTGCCGACACATAGCAGCGTGCAAAGAGCTCACCATTGGCGGACTCGAGCGGACCGCTCTTGTCGGCACGCAGGCGAAAATTCACCTCGGCGAGCTGTTCAGGACTGAGGGCAAGTTCCCCGAATGTTTCCCCTTCGCGCATCAGCGCCTGGGCGCCATCGGCGATACGGGTGATGATCGACACGGAATGCTTGGCGGCCCGCTCGTTACGCAGGCGATCGAAAATCTCGGCTTTCATCGGTGCAAGAAATCAGGAGAGAAAATAATAAGCGGCAATCAGGATCACTATAACGACAACCGACGCGCCAATCCAGCGCTGGATTGCCCTGTCTTTGGCCGGGGCCGATGGTGCCCCGGCTTGCACTCCGGCAGTTTCTTCCGTCACGCCCTGCGGCGCGACCCGCGCATTGAAGCCGGCAAAGAAATCGTCCGCCAGCTTCTTCGCCGCCGCATCGATGAGGCGCGAGCCGATCTGCGCCAGCTTGCCCCCCACCTGGGCGCGCACCTTGTACTGCATCAGCGTCGTCTGCTCGCCCTGTCCTTGCAGGCTGACTTCGGCCTCCCCCTTGGCAAAGCCGGCCACACCTCCCTGCCCTTCGAACTGGATGCGGTAGGCATGGGGCGGATTCAGATCGCTCAAGATCATTTTCCCCTTGAATTTTGCCTTTACCGGCCCGACCGCCGCCGTCAGTGCAACCTGGTGTTCGGTCGGCGAGATTTTTTCAATGGACTCGCAGCCCGGAATGCAGGCCTTGAGCACTTCCAGATCGTTGAGCGCGTCCCACACCGCCTGCTGGCCGGTTGGAATGCGTTGTTCTCCCGTCATATCCATGGCGTGGATGACTCCGTCAATGAATGTTCAGTGCTGCACGCGCTTCCTCACGCTGCCGGCCACCCGGTCTGGTCAGCAGACGTGCAAGATCGGCAAGGCTTTCCAGATTATGCGCCGGCAGGAACAGATCAACATGCGGGCGCATGGCGACAATGCCGGCGGCGCGCGGCTCGAAGCCTTCGTAACGCAGCAGCGGATTGAGCCAGACAAGCTGGCGGGCGGATTTGTGCAGGCGTTCCATTTCCTCGGCCAGTCCCTCGCCGCCTTCGCGATCGAGTCCGTCGGTGAGCAGCAACAGGCTGGCATTCTGGCCAAGAAGACGGCGCGACCAGAGGCGATTGAACTGGTGCAGACAGGCGCCGATGCGCGTGCCGCCGGCCCAGTCCTCGACTCTGCCGGCTACGCGATCGAGTGCCACATCGACATCACGGTGACGTAACTCACGCGAGATCGGCGTCAGACGCGTACCGAACAACAGCACGGAAACGCGGCGATACGGCGCGTTGGGCTGATTCGTCAGCGCATGCACGAAATACAGGAACATGCGCGCATAACGGCTCATCGAGCCGGAAATGTCGATCAGCACGACAAGCGGCGGCGGCACGGTACGCAGGTTCGTACGCACAAGTGGAACCACGTCGCCATAGGCAGCAATCGCCGCTCTCAACGAAGCGCGCCGGTCGATCCGGTGGCCGCGCGGGTCAGGAGCGAGACGTCGTGTATGCACTTCACGCAGTGGCAGCACAAGATGGGGCATGAGCCGGCGTGCCGCCGCCAGCTCGGGGCCGGTCATGCTCTCAAAATCCATTTTTTGCAGGAGCTCACGCGAAGAGAAACTGAGCAAGGCATCGATCTCGATCTCCTGCCCGGATTGTTGCGGTTGTTGTGGCACCTGGGGCGCGCCGCGGCCGAAGGCTTCCTGCAGGCGATGATGGGGTTTGTCACGCTGCGGGGCCAGGCCCTCGATGCGGGGCAGCATCAGATGCAGGATGCGCCCGAGCAGATCCGGATCGCGCCAGAACAGGTGAAACGCCTGATCGAACAGCTCACGTTGTTCGCGTCGATCGACAAGGACACTGGCCAGCGTCCAGTAGAAATCCTCGCGGCGCTCGATGCCGGCATGGCGTAGTGCTTCGAGTGCGGCCAGTACCTGCTGTGTGCCAACCGGCATGCCGGCGCTACGCAGTACACGTGCAAAATGCACCACGTTCTCGGCAAGGCGGCCGGTTTCTGCAAACGGCATTCTCAGCAGGCTCATCGCTCAGGTGCGGCCATCAGTTCTGCCTGCACCTGAGCGAGGATGGAGGCTGCCTCGCTGCCCTGGATGCGGGCGATGTCATCCTGATACTTCAACAGTACGCCCAGCGTGTCGTTAATGGTCTGCGGATCGAGGCAGATACGATCGAGCGCCATCAGCGAGCGTGTCCAGTCGATCGATTCAGCAGCCCCCGGAAGCTTGAAAAGATCCTGCCCGCGGAGTTTTTGTACAAAAGCGACGACCTCACGTGACAACCGTTCGGCGGCACCCGGTGCCTTGCGCCGGACAATTTCAAGCTCACGTCCGGCATCCGGATAATCCACCCAGTGATAAAGACAGCGGCGCTTCACCGCGTCGTGGATCTCCCGCGTGCGGTTTGAGGTAAGAATGACGATGGGTGGCGTTTGCGCCTTGAGGGTGCCCAGTTCCGGAATCGACATCTGGAAGTCTGAGAGCACTTCCAGCAGGTAGGCCTCGAAGGGTTCATCGGTGCGATCGAGCTCGTCGATCAGCAGCACCGGCGGTGCCTGGGCATCGCCTTCGAGCGCCTGCAACAACGGCCGGCGCACCAGGAACCGTTCATCAAAGATATCGGCGGCAAGTTGTTGTCGGTCGGCCTGTCCGCTGGCTTCTGCCAGCCGGATTTCGATCATCTGGCGCGGGTAGTTCCATTCGTAGGCCGCCGATGCGAGATCCAGTCCCTCGTAGCATTGCAGGCGGATCAGCTCGCGCCCCAGGGTTGCCGCCAGCACCTTGGCGATTTCGGTCTTGCCGGTCCCCGCCTCGCCTTCGAGAAGCAAAGGGCGTCCCATGCGCAGGGCAAGAAACACCGCGGTTGCCAGTCCGCGCGAGGCGATGTAATCAGCCTTTGCAAGAAGCTGCTGCAGTTCTTCGATGGATTGCGGCACGGGAATTCCAAGAAATCGGGAGGACTCGATGAAGGTCCTCCCGGCCAGGATTGTTACATCATGAAGTCAGCGCTGCGGAGACGGCGCGCCCGGCCATCACCGACGCCAGATGCGCACGATATTCCGGCGTGCCATGCAAATCGCCACTGAAGCGATCCACCGGCAGCTTGACTGCGGCAGCCGCTTGCGGCGTGAAACTTCCGGCGAGCGCCTTTTCCAGCTCGGGCGAGCGGAAAACGCCGAAGCCGCCCCCCGTCACGGCGACGCGGACGGCCCCTCCGGCACCCTGGCAGACAAAGACGCCAATCAGGGCAAAGCGCGAGGCCGGATTGGCGAATTTGGCATAGCCGGCCTTTTGCGGCACCGGAATGCTGACAGACTTGATCAGTTCCCCCGGCTTGAGCGCCGTCTCGTATAAGCCACTGAAGAACTCATCCGCAGCAATGCTGCGCTGGGTGGTGATGATGGTGGCTCCCAGGCCGAGCACACCGGCCGGATAGTCAGCGGCCGGATCATTGTTGGCCACCGAACCGCCGAGCGTGCCGCAGGCGCGTACCTGGCGGTCACCGATCTCGCCGGCCAGATGTGCCAGGGCCGGGATACGCCGGGCAATTTCCAGCGACGAGGCGACCTCGGCATGGCGCGTCATGGCGCCGATGACGATGTTGTCGCCATCGGCGCGGATACCGGCCAGATCAGCGATTCCGCTCAGATCGACAAGATCGGAGGGAGCGGCCAGGCGCTGCTTCATCGTGGCGATCAGCGTCTGGCCGCCGGCAAGCGCCTTGCTTTCACCCAGATTGCCCAACAAGGTCGTCGCATCATTGATGTTGCCGGGACGATGGTATTGAAATGCGTACATGTGCTCTCCTCCTCTTTCAGGCACGGGCCGACTGGATGGTCTGCCAGACACGCAGCGGCGTGGCCGGCATGGCGATGTCGCGGACCCCCAGATCCTTCAGCGCATCGACGAGGGCATTGATGACGGCAGGCGGCGAACCGATGGCACCGGCCTCGCCGCAACCCTTGACGCCCAGCGGGTTGTGCGTGCAGGGGGTGACTTGCGTATCCACCTTGAAACTGGGCAGGTCGTCCGCCCTCGGCATGGCGTAATCCGCAAAGCTGCCGGTCAGAAGCTGGCCGCTGTCCGGGTCATACACCGCCTGTTCGAGCAGAGCCTGGCCGATACCGTGCGCCAGACCGCCATGCACCTGACCTTCAACAATCATCGGATTGATGATGTTGCCAAAGTCATCGGAAGCGACAAAATTCACCACCCGGGTCGCGCCGGTCTGCGGATCGATCTCGACTTCGCAGATATGACTGCCGGCCGGATAGGTGAAATTGGTCGGATCGTAGAACGCGGTTTCGTTCAGGCCGGGCTCCAGCTTGTCGAGCGGATAGTTGTGCGGCACATAGGCCGCAAAAGCAACCTGTCCGAAAGCCACCTGCTTGTCAGTGCCCGCCACCTTGAAGTTACCGTTCTCGAAAACGATATCGCTGTCGGAAGCCTCGAGCAGATGCGCGGCAATCTTGCGCCCCTTGTCGACAACCTTGTCAAGCGCCTTCATGATCGCCGCACCGCCTACGGCCAGCGAGCGCGAGCCGTAGGTGCCCATGCCGAAGGGAATGCGGCCGGTGTCGCCATGCACCACGTCGACACTCTCGAAGGGGATGCCCAGGCGCTCCGATACCACCTGGGCGAAGGTCGTCTCGTGGCCCTGTCCGTGGCTGTGCGAGCCGGTAAATACCGTCACCGAACCGGTTGGATGCACACGCACCTCTCCCGCCTCGAAGAGACCCGCACGCGCACCGAGGGCACCGGCCACATTGGAGGGCGCCAACCCACAGGCCTCGATATAGCATGCGTATCCCAGGCCACGCAGCATGCCACGCTTTTTTGCTTCCTCGCGCCGCGCCGGGAAACCGGCGACATCGGCCATCTTCATGGCCGAGGTGAGCGTCGCTTCATAGTTGCCGGTATCGTAGGTGAGGCCGACAGGCGTCGCATAAGGGAAAGACTTGATGAAATTGCGCCGGCGGATCTCTGCCTGCTCGATCCCCATCTCGAGTGCGGCGGCACTGACCAGCCGCTCGATGGTGTAGGACGCCTCGGGACGTCCGGCACCGCGCAAGGCATCCACCGGCGCCGTATTGGTGAATACGCCGGTGATTTCGGCATAGATCGCCGGTGTCGTATATTGCCCGGCCAGCAAGGTGGCATACAGGATGGTCGGCACGGCCGAAGCGAAGGTTGACAGGTAGGCGCCCAGATTCGCCTTGGTCTGCACGCGCATGGCGAGGAATCTGCCATCCTTGTCGAGCGCCAGTTCGGCCAGTGTGGCATGGTCGCGGCCGTGGGCGTCGCTGAGGAAAGACTCGGAGCGTTCGGCCGTCCATTTGATCGGCCGGTTCACGCGCTTCGCAGCCCAGGTGATGACGGTCTCTTCGGCATAGAGGAATATTTTCGAGCCGAAACCGCCACCGACATCGGGCGCGATGACGCGCACCTTGTGTTCGGGCAATGCCAGCACGAAGGCAGTCATCAGCAAACGCTCGACGTGCGGATTCTGGTTGGCCACATGCAGCGTATAGGCATCCTCGCTACGCGAATACTGCGCCAGCGCGGCGCGCGGCTCGATGGCGTTCGGGATCAGCCGGTTGTTGCGAAATTCGAGTTTCGTGACATGCGCAGCGGTCGCGAAGGCCTTGTCGACAGCCGCCTTGTCACCATGCCCCCAGACATAACAGACGTTGTCCGGCGCGATGTCGTGCACCGCCGGTTTGCCCGCTTGTGTCGCCGTGGCGACATCGACGACGGCATCAAGGACGTCGTAATCCACTTCGATTTTTTCCGCGGCATCCTTCGCCTGCAGATATGTCTCGGCAATGACCACCGCCACCTGGTCCCCGACATGACGCACCTTGCCCTGGGCGAGCAGGGGGTGCGGCGGTTCCCTCATCGGCTGTCCGTTGATGTCGGTGATCAGCCAGCCGCAGGGCAAGCCCCCGACCTTGGCAGCCGCCAGGTCATCGCCAGTGAAGATGGCCACCACACCTGGCTCGGCAGCGGCAATCGCGGTGTTGATCTTATTGATCGTGGCATGCGCATGGGGCGAGCGCAGAAAGTACGCGTACGTCTGGCCTTGAATATTGATGTCGTCGGTATAGTTGCCAACACCTGTGAGAAAGCGTTGATCCTCTTTGCGCAACGCCGAAGCACCAATTCCGTTTGGAATGTTCGCACCCATGGTTACCCCCTCCCGGCGCAGGTCTGCACCGCCTTGACGATGTTGTGGTATCCGGTACAACGGCAGAAATTGCCATCGAGACCCGCGCGGATCTGCGCTTCGTTCGGTTGCGGATTGTCCTTGAGCAGGGCGGTGGCACTCATCACCATGCCTGGCGTGCAAAAGCCACACTGCAGCCCATGGCACTCGTGGAAAGCAAGCTGCATCGGATGCAAATCACCATTCGGAGCAGCAAGACCTTCGATGGTGGTCACTTCGGCTCCTTGTGCCTGGACGGCCAGCAGGTTGCAGGATTTCACCGCCTTGCCGTTCAGATGAACCGTGCAGGCGCCGCATTGTGCCGTATCGCATCCAACATGGGTTCCGGTCAGATGCAGATGCTCGCGCAGGAACTGAACCAGCAGCGTACGCGGCTCGACCTGCGCCTCGACTGCCTTGCCGTTCACCTTGAGTGACAGCTTCACGTCCATTCTGGATCTCCTCTCGTTCTTGTGATGGATGGTTCGACCGGCAGCGGGACGATATCCTCGCGCTGAAATCCATGCTGGCGTTTCGACAAGACGAGGCGTCCCTGACTGCAGTGGCCAAACTGGAAAATGACGAAACGGAGCTTGACCGTCGCGTGTGGCCAAAGCATAGCCCTTCGCCCACAAAATGTCACCGGCAAGTGGAACGCATCGACTCAGCGGAGTTGGTGCACTGCGAAAGATCGGCAGAAAAGCGTAGGATGAATCAGGTTCCGACATTTCATCCTGGAGAGGAGGCCTCATGGCAAAGCACAGGGTTCGATTGCTTTCCCGCAATTCGGTGGCCGAAGGCACGATGTCCTTCCATTTTGAAAAGCCGGAGGGATTCGATTTCAGCCCCGGGCAGTCGCTGGATCTGATTCTCGCCGCCCCGGACACACCGGCCGAATCACACGATCTGCGGCATATCTTTTCAATCGTCAGCGCCCCCCACGAGGACGAACTGGCCATTGCCACACGTATGCGCGACAGCGCCTACAAACGCAGGCTTGGCAGTCTCGGGACTGGCTCGATCATGACAATCGAAGGACCGTTCGGCGCCATGACACTGCATCCGGAAATCTCCCGTGCCGCCGTCTTCATTGCCGGCGGCATCGGCATCACGCCATTCATGAGCATGTTGCGGCATGCTGCCGTACAGACTGTCGCCCAGGATTTGCGGCTTTTGTATTCCAATCGGCGCCCGGAGGACGCGGCCTTTCTCACCGAGTTGCAGTCCCTCGAAAAACGCAATCCGCGCTTTCACCTGATTGCCACCATGACGGACATGGCGCATTCAAAACAGAGCTGGCAAGGCAAAACGGACAAACTGGACAGTGCGCTGATCAGGCAGGTCACGCAGGAACTGGCGGCACCGGTCTTCTACATCTCGGGGCCGCCGGGCATGGTCGATGCGATGCGCCACCTTCTGCTTGAAGCCGGCATCGCTGAAGAAGACGTGCGCAGCGAGGAGTTTTACGGCTACTGAGTCAATGCGGATTATTCGATGCGCTCGACGAATATCTGTATCTGGCCACCACAGGACAGCCCGACTTCCCAGGCACGCTCGTCAGAAACACCAAAATCCAGCAGGCGCGGCTTGCCATCGGCAATGGCCGCCTGCGCCTCGCCAATCACGGCACCCTCGATGCACCCGCCCGAGACAGATCCGACGAAACTGCCGCCCTCCTCGACGGCCAGGTGACTGCCTTCCGGACGCGGGGAGGAACCCCAAGTCTTCACGACAGTGGCCAGCGCAACCCGCTTGCCTGTCACACGCCAATGTTGCAACTGGGCGAAGAGTTCCTCATCGCTGGCCTGGGGGGCTGGCGTTCCATCCTTGGTTCCTGTCTCCATCATCGCTGATGTTACCTCCGCACGCTTCAGGCGCTTGCCGATGCCGGTATTCAAAGCATGCTCGCCCAGGACATCAACCAGCACCGGGATCCCCTCGCCGCTGGTGGCGACGGTTTTCAGTACGGGCACCTGCCAGGCATCACCCCGATGACGCAACAGGGTGGCCGTCTTCAGGTCGAGGACGGTACGCTCGGCATATGCCAGATCCGCCTTGTTCACGACAAGCAGATCGGCAATCTCGATGATGCCGGCCTTGATGGCCTGCACGTCATCACCCAGACCGGGCGGGCAGACGACCACATTGGTGTCGGCGAAATGCCGGATCTCGACTTCGGACTGGCCGGCACCAACCGTCTCGACGATCACCACCTGATAGCCAACCGCATCGAACAGATCAATGATGCGTCCAGCCGTTTGCGACAGGCCGCCCAGATGCCCGCGCGAAGGCACCGAGCGGATGAAAACATCGTCGTGCGAGCCATATTCATCCATGCGCAGGCGATCACCCAGAATCGAGCCGCCGCTAATCGGGCTGGAAGGATCGACCGCGACGACTGCAACGCTGCGGCCACGCCGGGTCAGCTCACCAATCAAGGCATTGATGAGCGTCGATTTACCGGCACCGGGCGAGCCGGTCACACCGACGACATGCGCCCTGCCACAACGTGGCGCCAGCGCCATCATCAATTCCCGGCAACCCGGGCGATCGTTTTCGAGAATCGTGATGGCGCGGGCAAGCGCCGGGCGGGCACGACTGAAAATTTTCTCGAAATCAAGATCGGCTATCCGGGTCATGGCACTTTTTTCTCCCGATACGGGGTTGATTCGGAATACTGCAGGATTTTTATCTGCAAATTGATTCGGGTGTTGATCCGATGCATTGCAGCATTGGATCGTATCATGCTATAAGTCATTGTTTCGTTGGTGGGCTTGTTCCATTCAGGCCATTTTCCCCTTGCGGCACCTAACTATCGATGGATGAAGGATTTTTTGACTGCGAGCGGTGGCAAGTCATGCTGACGCGCGAGGGCATGCCTGCCTCGAATGCATCGATCGGCCTGTTGCGGCGCGAGGAATTCGACGCCCGGCGCGGCACCTTGCTGCTCTGGCAGAACGCTGAAGAGCGGTGTCGGGCCGTCTTGCGTGAATTCTGCGGCCACTACGACGAAGATATCGCCGTCCTGCTGGTCGCCGAGCCCAATGCTTTCATCGACGTGCTCGACGGCGGCTGGGCCGCCCTGCCGGGCATGATCCGGCGCGGCCGCCTGTCTCCGTTCATTCTGAAAACCATGGATGAACTCGAGGCGGCAGGCCTGGCAGATTTCATCGAAGAACTTGAACTGGCGGAGCCCCGGCACTGATGGATGTCGCAACGGCAAATATCTTTGGCGAACTTGGGGCCTGGCAGACGATGCTGGACCAGCAGGGCGACGTGTTTCACGGCATGGTGTCCGGCTCAAGTATCGCCATCGTGCCGCGTGAAGGTTCGGGCATCCACCCGGGCAAGCATGTCGCCGGCTTAAAGGCGGCCGCCGCCAGCGGCAGCATGCTGCGCTGGCAGGTGACCACCGAAGGAATGCGGGCAGCAATTCTGGATTACCCGGGCTTTCAGGAAGCCGGCGTCGATCTGCTCTTCGTCGCCGAGCCGGAAGCGTTGGAATCGCTGTGCAACACGATCGGCGAAGACACGCTGCGGCTGATGAAACGCCATATCCGCGCGGGCAGCATCATGTTCTTCGTCATGCGCAACAAGTACGAACTGCAGGATGCCGGCTACGAAGAATTCCTCGATTCACTGGGGCTGGCCTTTCTTGGAGCCTGCCGATGATTTTCTACAATCCGGCCGGCGCCCCCGAACTCGGTTGTGACCATTGCGGTTGCCGCTGGTATGACCGCATGACCAACACCTGCTACGAGTGCGGGACCGAGGTGACACCGCAGATGCTGGCCGAATACCAGCAGGCTCTGGCGATATTTACCGAACAGCAAAAGGACAAACCGGCGGACACACCGGCCTGAACCGGCCGGCCATCGACAGAAAGAATCCACTCGAAAGCAAAGTACCAAAGTACACAAATGGAGGTTCCGCTTCACATGTTTCTCAAGGACAAGGTTGCAATCATCACCGGCGCAGGCCAGGGCATCGGCGCCGCCATCGCCCAGGCGTATGCCCAGGAAGGCGCCAAGGTCGCCGTTATCGACATGAATGGCGAAGCTGCCGACAGCATGGCCGCCGACATCCGGCTCGCCGGTGGCACGGCACGCGGCTTCGTCTGCAACGTCGCCCAGCGCGAATCGGTAGACAAGATGGTGACGGCTGTCGTCAGCGAATGGGGACGTATCGACATCCTGGTCAATAACGCCGGTATCACGCGCACCGCCATGCTGCACAAGATGACCCAGGAACAATGGCAGCAAGTCATCGACGTGCATATGAACGGCAGTTTTCACTGTCTGCAGGCTGTGGTGGGCGGCATGATCGAGCGTAAATACGGACGCATCATCAACGTCACCTCGACCGCGGGCCTGCTCGGCACCATTGGCCAGATCAACTACAGCGCGGCCAAGGCGGCCATTGCCGGCATGACCAAATCGGCTGCCAAGGAACTGGGCCGCCATGGCATCACCGTCAATGCCATCGCCCCGGGCGCGGCAACGCCGATGACCGAAGTCATCCGCACCGACGAGCGCTTCAAGGAAAAATATCTGGAGCGTATCCCGCTCGGACGCTGGGCCGAGCCGAACGAAGTCGCACCCGCTTTCGTTTTTCTCGCCTCGGACTGGGCGAGCTATATCACCGGACAGATCCTCGCCGTCGACGGCGGTCTGACCATTCGTTAATTTTTTATATCGGAAATTTGTCATGACCAAAGCCAAAGCCGCCTTCAAATGGGATGATCCCCTCCTTCTCGATCTGCAACTGTCCGAGGAAGAGCGCATGGTGCGAGACACCGCCTACCAATACAGCCAGGACAAACTCGCTCCGCGCATCCAGGAAGCCTTCCGCAACGAACAGACCGACGCCACGATCTTCCGCGAGATGGGTGAGCTGGGGCTGCTCGGACCGACCATTCCGACCGAATACGGTGGTTCCGGTCTCAACTACGTCTGCTACGGTCTGATCGCCCGCGAAGTCGAGCGCATCGATTCGGGCTACCGCTCGATGATGAGCGTGCAATCCTCGCTGGTGATGGTGCCGATCAACGAATTTGGTACCGAAGCACAGAAGAAGAAATACCTGCCCAAGCTCGCCACCGGCGAATGGATTGGCTGCTTCGGCCTGACCGAGCCGAACCACGGCTCCGACCCCGGCAGCATGGTCACCCGCGCCAAGCAGGTCAAGGGCGGCTATTCCCTGTCAGGCTCGAAGATGTGGATCACCAACTCACCGATCGCCGATGTCTTCATCGTCTGGGCCAAGACCGAGGACAACATCATCCGCGGCTTCATCCTCGAGAAGGGCATGAAAGGCCTCTCCGCCCCGGCCATCCACGGCAAGGTCGGCCTGCGTGCCTCGATCACCGGCGAGATCGTCATGGACGAAGTGTTCGTACCGGAAGAGAACCTGATGCCCGGCGTGCAGGGCTTGAAGGGCCCCTTCACCTGCCTCAACTCGGCGCGCTACGGCATCGCCTGGGGTGCACTCGGTGCCGCCGAAGATTGCTGGCACCGCGCCCGCCAGTATGTGCTCGACCGCAAGCAGTTCGGCCGCCCGCTCGCCGCCAACCAGCTCATCCAGAAAAAGCTCGCCGACATGCAGACCGAGATCACCCTTGGCCTGCAGGGCTGCCTGCGTCTGGGCCGCATGAAGGATGACAATGTTGCCGCCGTCGAGATCACCTCGATCATGAAGCGCAACTCCTGCGGCAAGAGCCTCGACATCGCCCGCATGGCGCGCGACATGCTTGGCGGCAATGGCATCTCCGACGAGTTCGGCGTCATCCGCCACATGGTGAACCTCGAAGTGGTCAACACCTACGAGGGCACCCACGACGTTCACGCCCTGATCCTCGGCCGCGCCCAGACTGGTATCGCGGCTTTCGGCGGCTAAGTGGCATTGCTGTCATTCCCACAAAGCGGGATTTTTCAAGAAGCCGGCGCCTGCCGGCTTTTTGATGCCCGCATAAAGTCAGTCCTCGCAACACGGCGCCACCACTACAACATTCCAGGCGCTATCCTTGCAACAACTCCCCCTCCGGAAGCTTTCGCATGCTCGGACAACTCTTTCGCTGGCTGATTCTTCTCGTCGCGCTGGCTGCCGTCCTGGTCGCCTTCTTTGTCGCCTGGTGGCTGGCAGTGCTGATTGCGGTAGTGGTACTGATTCTCGGTATCCTGCGTCGCCTGTTCGGCGACAAAACCAGCCCTCGTCATGAAGACGGCACGGTCATCATCGAGGGTGAATATTCCGAAGTCCGTCAGGACGGGAAGGTGCTGAGCGACAACGATTCTTCGCCGCGCTGAAGCAGACGGCTTTGCCGGATAAGCTGGCGTCCCCACGGGGATTCGAACCCCGGTTACCGCCGTGAAAGGGCGATGTC
>CAZSHO010000011.1:0-100981 GCA_964607005.1 uncultured Rhodocyclaceae bacterium | reverse complement strand
CGCTCTACCTGCCGCTCGCGCGGCTGGCCGGCGCCGTCTCCGGCTGGGTGCTGCGTCTGCAGGGCGGGCGCATCGCCATCTACCTGCTCTACAGCTTCCTCACGCTGATCCTGCTGTTGCTGCTGGTGGCGCGGCCATGAGCCTGACCAGCCTGCTCTGGCAGTTGTTTGCCGTAGTCCTCGCCGTGGTGATGGCCCCGCTGCTGACCGGCTGGGTGAATCAGTGCCGTGCCTGGCTGCAGAACCGTTCGGCGCCGCCCTTGCTGCAGCCCTATCGCGTGCTGCGCAAGCTGTTTGCCAAGGACGTCGTGCTGGCTGACGATGCCTCCGCCCTGTTCCGCTTTGCGCCGTTTGCCGTGTTCGGCTGCATGGTGCTCGCCTGTGCCATCATCCCGACATTGTCGACCGAGCTGCCGCTCGCTCCTGCTGCCGATGTCATCGCCCTGGTTGGCGTCTTCGGCCTGGCACGCATCTTCATCTCGCTGGCGGCAATGGATATCGGTGCCGGTTTTGGCAGCCTCGGTGCCCGGCGCGAGATGCTGATCGGCTTTCTCGCCGAGCCGGCCCTGCTGATGGTGATCTTCACCAGCGCGCTGATTTCGCGCTCGACTTCACTGGCGACCATCGTCAACACACTTGTCGCCAGCGGCTTCGCCATTTATCCGAGCCTCGCTTTTGCCGGCATGGCCTTCACCTTCGTCTCGCTCGCCGAGAATGCGCGCATCCCGGTTGACAACCCGACCACCCATCTCGAACTGACGATGATCCACGAGGCGCTGCTGCTCGAATATTCCGGCCGCCATCTGGCGCTGATGGAATGGGCGGCGAGCCTCAAGCTGTATGCCTATTCCTGCCTTGGCCTGGCGCTGTTCTTTCCCTGGGGCATCGATATCAGTGATGACCTGCTCGCCGTGGGGACGGCGCTGGCTCTGCTCGTCGTCAAGCTGGCGGCGGGTGGTTTTGCCCTTGCGCTGATCGAGACCATCAACGCCAAGGTGCGGATTTTCCGCGCGCCGGAGTTCCTCGCCACGGCTTTCCTCTTCGCCGTGCTCGGACTGCTGGTGCGCATGATGCTGGAGAACAAAGTGTGACCCGCCCCTCCCGACCTTCCCTCGCGCGGAGGAGAACGCAAGCTCGCTGCGCCCGGTTGTTACGGAGCGCTTCGTTGCGGCGCCGGTGTGGATTGCACCGGCGGCGCGTGCCGTCCGGGCCTGGGGCGGCCCGGCGCGCAGACTGTGCAGGATTGAACACGTGAATACGGTGTCGCTGTCCAGCCAGCTCATCAACCTCTTTGCCGCGGTGATCCTTCTGCTCGCCTTTGCCATGCTGGCGCAGCGGCGCGTGCTCGCCCTCATCAACCTGTTTGCCCTGCAAGGGCTGACCCTTGCGCTCTCCACGCTGGTTGTCGCCTTCGGCACGGGAGAGGCGCATCTATATGGTTCGGCCGCACTCACCCTCGTCCTCAAGGCGCTCCTGCTGCCGTGGATCCTGCACCGGCTGGTGAGAAAACTGCACGTCAAAACCGATGTCGAAGGGCTGGTGAATGTGCCCACCACCATGCTGATCGGCATCGTCCTGGTGATCATCGCCTTTAACGTCGCATTGCCGATCTCGCAGCTCGCCAGCACCATCAGCCGTGGCACGCTTGGCATCGCGCTGGCGAGCGTGATGCTGGCTTTCCTGATGATGATCGTGCGCACCAGGGCGATCCCGCAGGTGATCGGTTTTCTCGCCATGGAAA
Source organism: uncultured Rhodocyclaceae bacterium (assembly GCA_964607005.1). Lineage (GTDB taxonomy): Bacteria > Pseudomonadota > Gammaproteobacteria > Burkholderiales > Rhodocyclaceae > Desulfobacillus. Next base: position 99,241 of record CAZSHO010000011.1, on the reverse strand, counting down.
ACGGCCTTTTCTTGGCCGCCACCAGCGCCACCTACGGCATGCCGATGGTGGTCGAGCTGGGTATTGCGCTCGATGTGCTGATCGGCATCATCATCCTGGGCGTGTTTTTCTTCCAGATCCGCGATCAGTTCGACAGCCTCGACATCCGCCATCTGGAAAAACTCAAGGAGCGCTGATGGACCTTTTCTTCCTCACGCTTCTCATCCCCGGCCTGAGCGGCATCGTGCTGGCGTTTGCCGGCGAGCGCACCTGGGCGCCCAATCTGAACGCCATCGCCAGCCTGGGCACCTTCCTCGCCTCTGCGCTGCTCACCGCCGAGGTGATTGCCGGCGGCCCGCGCCTGGCTCTGGGCGAGCTGTTCTTCATCGACTCGCTCAATGTCTTTCTTGTCGTCCTCACCGCTTTCGTCGGCCTCACCACCAGCGTTTTCTCCGGCCCCTACATGAGGAACGAGCGCGCACGCGGGCGCCTCAGCGCCGGGCGCATGCGTCTTTACAAGAGCATGTACCAGTTCTTCATCTTTGCCATGCTGGTGGCGCTCACCACCAACAACCTGGGCATCCTCTGGGTGGCGATGGAAGCGGCGACGCTGACCACCGTACTGCTCGTCTCGCTCTATCGCACACCGGCGAGCCTCGAAGCGGCGTGGAAATATTTCATTCTCTGCGGGGTCGGCATCGCCCAGGCGCTGTTTGGCACCATCCTCCTCTATTTCGCCGCCGAGCGCGTGCTGGGCGAGACCGGACAGGCGCTTTTGTGGACGCATCTGGTGGGCGTCAGGGGCCAGCTCGAGCCGGTGGTGATGGCGCTTGCCTTCATCTTTCTCCTCGTTGGCTACGGCACCAAGGTCGGCCTCGTGCCGCTGCACAGCTGGTTGCCCGATGCCCATGCCGAGGGGCCGACGCCGGTCTCCGCCGTGCTCTCCGGCCTGCTGCTCAACGTCGCGCTCTATGCCGTCCTGCGCATCAAGGTGCTTGCCGACGGTGCCCTGCCCGACGGCTTTGCCGGACGCCTGATGATGGGCTTTGGCCTGCTCACCTTGCTGGTCGCGGTGTTCTTCCTTGCGCGGCAAAAGGACATCAAGCGCCTGTTTGCCTATTCCTCGATCGAGCACATGGGCATCATCACCTTCGCCTTTGGCATGGGCGGTGCGGTGGCGAATTTTGCCGGGCTGCTGCACATGACCATGCATTCGCTCACCAAGTCGGCGATCTTCTTCGCCGTCGGCCATGCCGCGCAAAAAGCCGGTACGCAACGGATCGAGGATATCCGCGGCCTGCTGCAGATCAACCCGGTGGTCGGCTGGGGGCTGATGCTGGGCACACTGGCGATCCTCGGCATGCCGCCCTTCGGCGTCTTTGCCAGCGAATTTCTCATCATCACCCACGCCATGCACCAGCATCCCTGGGCGACGCCGGTGCTGCTGCTGGCCCTCGGCGTCGCCTTTGCCGCGCTGCTCGGCAAGGTGCAGCCGATGGTGTTCGGCCAGACGCATGTTGCGCATCTGCCGCACGCGCCGGCGATCTCGCCGGTGTTCATTCATCTCGGTCTGGTGCTGATGATGGGGTTGTGGATTCCGCCCTATCTGGTGCACTGGTTCCATGAGGCGGCGAGGATGCTCGGATGAAGCGGAGATTTTTTGACGAACCGATCGATTTCGAGTGGCAGGAGGGCGCCGGTTCGCCCGTGTGGCGCGCCCGCACACCGGATGCGTCGGCGCTGCAGGCGCTCGCCGTTGCCGTCCATCGCGCCGGCGGGCGGCTGGCCGCCCTGTGGGGCAGCGACGTGCGCGCGCTTGGCGAATGTCCGGCAGAGGGCGGCTTTTGTCTGCACTGCGTGTTCGGTATCGAGGCGGACCACCTCTGGCTGACACTCGAACTGGCCGCCGGCGCGCCTGCCTATCATGATCTGGCCGGCATCTTCCCGGCGGCCGGCCGCATGCAGCGCGCCGTGCACGATCTGCTCGGCCTCGTCTGCCTGGGCGGCGACGAGCGGCCCTGGCTGCGCCACGGCGGCTGGCCGGCCGACTGGCATCCGCTGCGCCACGATGCGGGCGCGATCGGGGGGGTCGTCAATGAACAAAGTGATTACGATTTTGTCCGCGTCGGCGGCGAGGGCGCGCATGAAGTCCGTGTCGGCCCGATCCACGCCGGCATCATCGAGCCCGGGCATTTCCGCTTTGCCGTCATCGGCGAGCGTGTGCTGCGCCTCGAGACGCGCCTGGGCTATCAGCACAAGGGGATCGAGCGCCTGCTTGTCGGCAAAACAGTGGAGGAGGGTGCGCGTCTGTTCGCCCGCATCTGCTGTGACGCCACCTGTGCCTACGCCTGGGCTTATGCGATGGCGCTGGAAGCCGCCTGCGGTGTGACACCCCCCGCGCGCGCGCTCGGCCTGCGCGCGCTGATGCTCGAGCGCGAGCGCATCGCCAATCACCTCAACGATCTGGGTGCGCTCGGCAACGATGCGGGGCTGGCCTTCGGGCAGGTGCACTTCTCGCGTCTCAAGGAAGACTGGCTGCGGATGAACGGCCGGCTCTCCGGTCATCGTTTCATGATGGACGGCATCATCCCCGGCGGCGTGGCGTGCGATCCGGATGCCGCCGCACTGGCCGAACTTCTCGAGCAGGGTGAACATATCGGGCGGGAAGTGCGCGCGCTGCAAAAAATCTATGAAGACCACGCCGGGTTGCAGGAGCGCTTCCAGAGCACCGGCGCCATCGATGCCGATCTGGCGCAGGAGTTTTCGCTGACCGGTCTGACGGCACGCACCACGGGTCTCGCACTCGATCTGCGCGCACACCACGAAGGCGGTGCGCCACCGGCGCCGTGGGCTGCGCTCGAGGTCAGGCCGGTCACCGACACCACGGGCGATGTGGCCGCGCGTGTGGCGGTCCGTTTCGGCGAAATTTACGAATCGTTGCGCCTGCTGCGCCTGCTCGTCGCCGGTCTGCCTGGCGGCGAGTGTGCGGTGGCGCTGCCGGGTGTGGCACGGGCGAGCGGGCTGGGCATCGTCGAGGGCTGGCGCGGCGAAGTGCTGTGCGGGGTCGAACTGGACGGCGCAGGGCGCCTTGCGCGCGTCCACCCGCACGATCCCTCGTGGCAGAACTGGCTGGCTGTCGAGCAGGCGGCGGTGCACGACATCATTGCCGACTTTCCGCTCATCAACAAATCCTTCAACCTTTCCTACAGCGGGGTCGATCTGTGAGCCTGTCTCCCCACCCCCCGACCCCCGCCCCGGGGCGGTGGTTTACCCGCTGTGTTCGCGGGGCACAGGGTCTTGCTCTGCCTCGTGCCTTGCTGGCCGGGCGGTTCGGGGGGAGGGGGGCGTGATTCCGATGCTGCGCCACATCCTGCGCGTCGGTTGTCTGACGCAGGCGGATACGCCAGTGCCCGATGCGGCGGGCGCCGAGGCCGCGCGCATCGGCGACGAGATCTGGCGCCTCCTTGGCCGCGCGGCGGCGATCCGCCTCGTTGTTGCCGGCTCCTGCAACGGCTGCGAGCATGAGCTCAATGCACTGGGCAATCCGTATTACAACGTCGAGCGGCTCGGCATTCGCTTTGTCGCCAGCCCGCGCCATGCCGACCTGCTGCTGGTCACCGGTCCGGTGACGAAGAACATGGAACACGCACTGAGAACCACCTATGAGTGCATGCCGGCACCCAAACGTGTCGTAGCGATCGGTGATTGCGGTGCGAGCGGCGGACTCTTCGGTACAAGTTACGCCAGTTGCGGTGCGGTGGCGAATGTCCTCCCCGTCGATGTCGTCGTGCCCGGCTGTCCGCCCACGCCGCTCATGCTGCTGCAGGGCATCCTGACGGCGCTGCGCCCTTGATGCGGGCGCCGTCCTGCCGGCACTGACTTTTCAGGAGGTGCGCGGCTGTCCGGCGTTGCAATGCTTCTGAGTATTCCGGATGTCCGTATTGTCCATAATAGACATTATGCCTATAATGCACCTAACGTAACCATTCCGGGGTGATCATGAGCGAACTGACCTTCCGCAACAGTCTGGGCGAATGGGTCGAGATGCCGACCGTGGCCGCGACGGAATTCAAGAAGGCCTTCGGGCGCATTTTCGATCGCGCCGTTCACGGTCGTGCGATCGCCATCACGCGTCATGATGCACCGCGTGCGGTCCTGATTTCCTTCGACGAGTTCCAGGCCCTGACGCAGGCGCGCGATCCCTCGCTCGAAGCCCTCGATGCCGAATTCGATGCCCTGCTCGGCGCTTTGCAGGGCCGCCAGGCCCGCCAGGCCATGGCCACCGCTTTTGCCAGCGATTCGAAGGCGCTTGGGCAGGCAGCGGTCAAAGCTGTGGCGCAAGCCGGTGCGAAGCCCGTCCGGAAAAGACGCTGAGCGTGTCGCCGGCCCGGATTTACATCCTCGCCGGCGTGAACGGCGCCGGCAAGAGCAGCGTCGGTGGCGCCGCCTTCCGTGCCCATGGCGCTGATTACTTCAATCCGGATGAAGCCGCGCAACGCATACGGGCGCGGCTGCCGCACCTGACCGGGCAGGAGGCCAACGGCCTCGCCTGGCGCCAGGGCAAGCGCCTGCTGGAGCGGGCGATCGCCGAACGGCTCGACTTCGCCCTCGAGACCACGCTGGGCGGCGCAACGTTTTCCCGGATGCTGATGGCGGCTGCGGCGAGCGGCATCGACGTGCATGTCTGGTATGTCGGCCTGGCGAATGTCGGACAGCACATTGCCCGTGTACGTGCGCGCGTCGCCCGGGGCGGGCACGACATTCCCGAAGCCGATATCCGGCGCCGCTTCAACCACAGTCGCCTGAACGCGATCACCCTGTTGCCCGTCCTCAAGGCTTTCCGCCTCTTCGACAACTCGGCCGAAGCCGACCCCGGCCGCCAGGCCGCGCCTGTCCCGCAGCTGCTGCTCGACATGGCGGATGGCCGCATCGTCGGCCCGCGCAACCTGAAGGCCACACCGGAGTGGGCGCGGCCGATCGTTGCCGCGGCCATCAAGCTCGACGGCCGGTCGCAGCCCTGACAGGGCGGGCGGCGCGGGCCGCGTTCAGGGCGCCGTCCTGCCGGCACTGACTTTTATTCTGTTTCATTCTCCCTTGAGCAGGCGTTCGCCCAGCCAGGGCGGCAGCCCGGCGGCGAGGATCTTCGCGCAGGCGGTGCGCACGTCGTAGTCGACGCGCTGCTGGGTGAGCGTGCCCGCCGCATCGTCGTGCAGGGCGTAGCAGGCGGCGGGGTTGCCATCACGCGGCTGGCCTGTCGAGCCGACCACGCACAGCCAGCGCCGGTGCGCGGCAAGCACGACCGGTTCGCCCGGATGCGCTTCGACCAGTACCGGCCTGCCGGCCTCGGGCAGTATGCTGAAGAGGATCGGCAGATGCACATGGCCGACGAAAATCAGGGGGGCGATGCAGGCACCCAAGGCATCGGCGGCATCGTCCGGCCCGAGGACGTAGGGCCACAAGGGCGCCTCGAAGGGGCTGGCATGCACATACAGACAGTCGCCCTGGCTGGCCTGGAGCGGCAGCCCGGCGAGAAAGGCTGTCTGTGCCTCATCGAGCTGCGCGCGGGTCCATTCGAGCGCGAAGCGCGCTGCCGTATGCATCTCGTCGGCCAGGTAGCCGAGGCAGGCCGCGTCATGGTTGCCGAGCACCACCGGCGCGCCTTGCGCGGCATGCGCCATGACGATGTCCAGGCAGGCCGCCGGATCGGCGCCGTAGCCGATCAGGTCGCCGAGAAAGACGAAGCGTTCGGCGCCGGCGGCGTGCGCATGGGCGAGACAGGCCTCGAGTGCCTCGAGATTGGCGTGGATGTCGGCGAGCAGGGCGGTGCGCATGGAGCCGTCATGATGCCGTCTCGACGGCAGTCAAGACAAGTGCACATCGGGAAGGGGTATGCCGGCGCAGGAAAAAACAAGCCGGCGCAAGCGCCGGCTTGGAGGGCCGCCCCAAGGGGAGGAGAAGGGCGGCGAGGAGTAGATCTCGGGGGCGTCAGGCGATGGCGTGTCCCGGTGCCTGGTGCGAACGCGAGGCGGCCATGGCAAACTGGAAGAGTTCCAGCGTACTCAGTTGCGGATAGGCGCTGCGTGCCGTGCGATACACCATCCACTCGAGCGGCAGTCCTTGCGGGGGCTGCGTGCGAAAACAGGGATCGACCCGTTTCAGGGCCTCGTCGAAGAGCGTGCGCAAGCGGAAAAACTTGCGCCGATCGGTATTTTTGTCCATGAGCCGTTTCCTTTTGTCAGATTCCTGCCCGATAAGCCGGGCCGTTTGAAGCATTTAACGGCAAGCCCTGCGAAAACTGAATCAGCCGTATGATGAATTGCATGTAGGAATTTTTCTGACACGCCCATGCAAACGCCCCCGCACCGCCAGCCGCACGCCGCCCCCGACCTGTTGCGGGGCTTGTTTGCCGCGGCGCTGCGCGCGGTCGATCCGGCACACTGCCTGCCGCCGCTCCTGCATGAAGTGTTCCCCTCGCCGCCGGCCGGACGCACCGTCGTCGTTGGCGCCGGCAAGGCCGCCGCCGCCATGGCGCATGCGCTCGAAACAGATTGGGAGAGACGCTGGCCCGGGTTCGCGCAGCGTTTGTCCGGCCTCGTGGTGACGCGCTACGGCCACGTCGTGCCGTGCCGGCATATCGAGGTCAGCGAGGCGGCGCACCCCGTGCCGGATGCCGCCGGGCAGGCGGGTGCGCAGCGCATGCTTGCCGTATTGCGGGGACTGACTTCGGACGATCTGGTCATCGCCTTGCTCTCCGGTGGCGGTTCGGCGTTGCTGACGCTGCCCCTGCCGGGCCTCACGCTGGCCGACAAGCAGGAGGTGACCCGCGCCCTTCTGGCGTGCGGGGCGACGATTGCCCAGATCAACTGCGTGCGCAAGCACCTCTCGGCACTCAAGGGCGGACGCCTCGCGCTCGCCGCGCAACCGGCACGCGTTGTCACCTTCGCCCTCTCCGACGTGCCCGGGGATGTGCCGGCGCTGATCGCCTCGGGGCCGACGCTGGCCGACGAGAGCACCTGCGCCGATGCGCTCGCGCTCCTCGAACGCTATCGCATCGCGGTGCCGGCCACGGTGCGCGCCGTGCTCGAGTCGGGCGCGGGCGAGACGCCGCGCCCGGAGGATGCGCGTTTTGCCGGTCACACCTTTCATCTCATCGCCAGGGCACAGACCGCGCTCGAGGCTGCGGCCCGCGCCGCCCGTGCCGCGGGGCTCGCACCGTTCATCCTCGGCGCTGACATCGAGGGCGAGGCGCGTGCGGTGGCACATGCGCAGGCCGGGCAGGCACTGGCCTGTGCGCGCGGGGCCGGGCCCGTGCCTGCGCCGTGTGTGCTGCTCTCCGGTGGCGAGACGACGGTGACGCTGGCCGCCGGGGCGCAAGAGGTCGGTCGCGGCGGACGCAACACGGAATATCTGCTGGCGCTTGCCCTGGCGCTCGAGGGTGCGCCCGGCATCCACGCCGTTGCCTGCGATACCGACGGCATCGATGGCAGCGAAGACAACGCCGGCGCCCTGATCGGTCCCGATACGCTTGCCCGCGCGCGCGCCGCCGGGCTCGATGCGCGGGCCTTTCTCGACCGGCATGATGCGTACGGTTTTTTCGCCGCGCTCGGCGATCTCGTTTGCACCGGACCGACACGCACCAACGTCAATGACTTTCGCGCTATCCTCGTCACGTGAGCCAGACCGATTCCGTCAGCGAAGCCGGGCACCGCGTCGACGCCGCCAGGCGTGCGGCACTGATCGAAGGCCTGCGCCGTATCACCGGCGCTGACTTTGTCCATCACCGGCGCGAAGCGCTTGTCGTCTATGAGTGCGACGGCCTCACCGCCTACACCGGCCTGCCGCTTGCCGTGGTGCTGGCGCAGGATGAGGACGAGGTCGTTGCCATCCTGCGGCTGTGTCACGAACTTGGGGTGCCGGTGGTGGCGCGTGGCGCCGGTACCGGACTCTCGGGCGGCGCCACACCGGTCACCGATTGCGTGGTGCTCTCGCTGGCGAAATTCATGCGCATCCTCGACATCGACGCGGCGGCGCGCACCGCGCGCGTGCAGCCGGGCGTGCGTAACCTCGCCCTCTCGCAGGCGGCCGCGCCTTTTGGCCTGTATTACGCGCCGGATCCATCGAGCCAGATTGCCTGCACGCTGGGCGGCAACATTGCGGAGAATTCCGGCGGTGTGCATTGCCTGAAGTACGGCCTTACCGTGCACAACGTGCTGCGCCTGCGCGTGGCGCTCGTCGATGGCAGCATCGTCGAGATCGGCAGCGCGGCACTCGATAGTGCGGGCTACGACCTGCTTGCCCTGATGGTCGGCTCGGAAGGCATGCTCGGTATCGTCCTCGAAGCGACGGTGAAACTCACCGCGTGTCCGCCGCACGCGCAGGTGCTGATGGCCTCTTTCGACGACGTGGCGCGGGCGGGTGCGGCAGTGGCCGGCATCATCGCCGCCGGCATCATTCCGGCCGGACTCGAACTCATGGATCAGCCGGCCACGCGCGCCGTCGAGGATTTCGTGCACGCCGGTTACGATCTCGAGGCGCGCGCCATCCTGCTCGCTGAATCTGATGGCACGCCCGAAGAGGTGGCCGAGGAGATCGCCGCGATGCGCGCCGTGCTCGAGGCGAGCGGCGCCACGGCGATCCGCCTCTCGCGTGATGAGGCCGAGCGCCTGCGTTTCTGGGCCGGGCGCAAGATGGCCTTCCCGGCGATCGGACGCATCACGCCCGATTATCTGTGCATGGACGGCACCATCCCGCGCCACCAGCTCGCGCATGTGCTGCTGCGCATCGGGACGCTGGCAGGCGAATACGGCCTGCGCTGCGCCAATGTCTTTCACGCCGGTGACGGCAATCTGCATCCGCTCATCATGTTCGACGCCAACCGTGAAGGGGAACTCGAACGGGCGCTCGCCTGTGGCGGGCGTATCCTCGAGCTCTCCGTCGAGGTGGGCGGTACCATCACCGGCGAGCACGGCGTCGGCATCGAGAAGCTGCGCCAGATGTGCGCGCAATTCACGGCGCAGGAGCTGGAGATCTTTCGCCAGGTGAAAGAGGCCTTCGATGCGCCCGGCCTGCTCAACCCCGGCAAGGTGGTGCCTACGCCGCGCCATTGCGCCGAATACCGGCTGGCGCGTCAGGGCCCGGGCGAATGAGCGACCGGACCGAAGCGCTGCGCGAGCGCGTGCTTGCCGCGGTGGCGAACGGGACGCTGCTGCGCATCCGGGGCGGCGGCACGAAGGATTTCTACGGCCAGGCGCTCACCGGTGCAGTGCTCGACACCAGGGCGCACCGCGGCATCGTCGCCTATGAACCGAGCGAACTCTTCGTCACCGCGCGCAGCGGTACACCGCTCGCCGAACTCGAAGCGCAGCTCGCCGCCCAGGGGCAGATGCTCGGCTTCGAGCCGCCACATTTTGGCGGCGTGCGTGAAACCGCAAGTCAGTCCTCGCCGGACGGCGCCCTGGATACGGGCGGCATGGCGACGCTGGGCGGCTGCATTGCGGCGGGGCTGTGCGGCCCGCGTCGTGCCACGGCGGGTGCGGCGCGCGACTTTGTCCTCGGCGTGAAACTCATCGACGGGCGCGGCGACGTGCTGCGCTTTGGCGGGCAGGTGATGAAGAACGTCGCCGGCTACGATGTCGCGCGCCTGATGGCCGGTGCGCTGGGGACGCTCGGCCTGCTGCTCGAAGTCACGCTCAAGGTGCTGCCGCGTCCGCGCGCCCGGCTCACGCTGCGCCTCGAACTGACGCAGGCGCAGGCCATCGAGACGGTGAATCGCTGGGGCGGCGCGCCACTGCCGCTCTCCGCCACCTGCTGGCAGGAGGGGGTGCTCTGCGTGCGCCTGTGCGGCACCCAGGCCGGCGTGAGGGCGGCGCGTGCACGCATCGGCGGCGAGCCGGTCGGGGACGATGAAGGTTTCTGGCGTGCGCTGCGCGATCAGCAGGCGGCCTTCTTTGCTGGTGAGGCGCCGCTGTGGCGTCTGTCGCTGCCCTCGACGTCGCCGCCGCTGGCGCTGCCAGGCGAGACGCTCATCGAGTGGGGCGGGGCGCAGCGCTGGCTGCATCAGGATGCAGCGCCCGGCACCGTGCGCAGCAGGGTCGCGCAGGCGGGCGGCCATGCCACGCTGTTTCGCGGCGGGAGTGAGCAGGTGCGGCAGGCGGCCGGCGTGTTCCATCCGCTGCCCGCGCCACTCATGACGCTGCACCGGCGCCTGAAGGAGCGTTTCGATCCGCACGGCCTCTTCAATCGTGGCCGCCTCTATCCGGAGTTCTGATGCAGACACGCCTGGCCGATTTCATCCGCGCCACGCCCGATGGACGCATTGCCGATGCCGAGCTGAGAAAGTGCGTGCATTGCGGCTTTTGCACGGCGACCTGCCCGACCTATCAGCTCTTTGGCGACGAACTCGACGGCCCGCGCGGGCGTATCTACCTGATGAAGGAGCTGCTCGAAGGCAGGCAGGTGAGTGCCCGCACGCAGCGGCATCTGGATCGCTGCCTCACCTGCCGTGCCTGCGAGACGACCTGTCCTTCTGGAGTCGAATACCATCGCCTGCTCGACGTTGGCCGCGCCGTGATGGCCACGCGCCTGCCGCGCCCGCTGCCTGCGCGACTGGGGCGCGCGTTGCTGCGCGGTTTTCTCACGCGACGCTGGCTGTTCACGCCGGCCTATCGTCTCGGCCAGTTTTTCCGCCCGCTGCTGCCGCCTGCGCTGAAGGCGAAGGTACTGGCACGCAAAAAGTCAGTCGCCGTGATACGGCGCAATCATCCGCGCCGCATGCTGATGCTCGCCGGTTGCGTGCAGCCGGCAATGATGCCGCAGATCAACCGGGCGACCGCGCGCGTGCTCGACCGGCTTGGCATCGCCGTCGAGGAAATCCGCGAGGCCGGCTGTTGTGGCGCGATCCGCCTGCATCTGGACGACCGTGCGGGTGCGCGTGCCGATGCGCGGCGCAACATCGATGCCTGGTGGCCGCATCTGGAAGACGGTGCCGAGGCGATTGTCCTGACTGCCTCGGGCTGTGGCGCGCAGGTGCGCGATTATGGCTACCTGCTGGCTGACGATGCGGCCTACGCGCACAAGGCGCAGATCGTTTCACAACGCGCGCGCGACATCGCCGAAATCCTTGCCGACGAACAGGCTGCGCTTGGCATCCTGCTGGCCGATGCACAAAAGTCAGTCCTGGCAGGACGGCGCCGGCGCGTCTTTCACGCACCATGCACCTTGCAGCACGCCCTGGGCGTCTTCGGCCTGGTGGAAAACATCCTGGAAAATGCCGGCTGCGAGCTCGCACCGGTGGCCGATGCGCACCTGTGCTGCGGGTCGGCGGGTACCTATTCGCTGTTCCAGGCGCAGATCGCACGGCAACTGCGTGACAACAAGCTGGCCTGCCTTCACGCGGGTGCACCGCAGGAGATTGCCAGTGCCAACATCGGCTGCATTGCGCATCTGCAGGCGGGCACGGCCTTGCCGGTATGCCACTGGATCGAATGGATCGATGAACTGCTCGCCGGCTGAAAGACAAGCTTCACGAACGCAAGGAACGCCGGTCAAAAAGAGCTTGCTCTGCGTCCCGCGTGCCGGAGGTTTTTCTGCCCGCCTTATCGCCCGTGCCGTTTCTCCGAGTGGCAGCTGTACTGGCGCGCGATGCCGCCGTCACCGTTGATGCTCTCGAGATAGACGTCAAAACCCCATAAACGCGCGACGTGGCGCAGCATCTCGTCCGCATTGTCGCCGAGCGGACGGTCGTGGTACATGTAGTGGCGCAGCCGCAGGCTGCGGTCATCGCGTGTGTTCACCGACCAGACCTGGATGTCCGGATCGCTGTTGGCAAGGTTGTACTGCTCGGAGAGCGCCGTGCGCAGTTCGCGATAGCCATCCTCGTCGTGGATGGCACTGACAGCGAGCTCTTCCTCGTGTTCGTCATCGACGATGGCAAACAGGCGCATCTGGCGCATCAGGTGGGGCGAGAGGTACTGGGCGACGAAGCTCTCGTCCTTGAAGTTGCGCATGGCGAAGTCGAGCACTTCGATCCAGTCGTGCCCGGCGATCTGCGGGAACCAGGCGCGGTCTTCGTCGGTCGGCGTCTGGGCGATGCGGCGCAGGTCGTTCATCATGCCGTAGCCCAGTGCGTAGGGATTGATGCCGTAATACCAGGGCTTGTTGAAGGCGGGCTGCTGCACGACGTTGGTGTGCGACTGCAGGAATTCGATCATGAAGCCGTCGCTGAGCTGGCGGTGGTCGTAGAGCGCATTGAGCAGGGTGTAATGCCAGAAGCAGGCCCAGCCTTCGTTCATCACCTTGGTCTGGCGCTGCGGGTAGAAATACTGGCCGATCTTGCGCACGATGCGCACGATCTCGCGTTGCCAGGGTTCGAGCAGCGGCGCGTATTTTTCGATGAAGTAGAGCAGGTTCTCCTCCGGCTCGGGCGGAAAGCGGGCGGCTTCGGCCTGCTGCGGTTCGGCAGTACGCTGCGGCAGCGTGCGCCACAGATCGTTCACCTGTGACTGCAGATAGGCTTCGCGCTCCTGCTGGCGCGCTTCTTCCTTTGCGAGCGAGAGCTTCTGCGGCCGCTTGTAGCGATCGACGCCGACGCTGGAGAGCGCATGACAGGAATCGAGCATGTCCTCGACGGCATCGACACCGTAGCGACGCTCGCAATCGGCGATGTATTCCTTGGCAAAGACGAGATAGTCGATGATGGTCGAGGCATCGGTCCATTGACGGAACAGGTGATTGCCCTTGAAGAAGGAATTGTGGCCATAGGCAGCGTGGGCGATCACCAGCGCCTGCATGGTGAGCGTATTTTCTTCCATCAGGTAGGCGATGCAGGGATTGGCGTTGATGACGATCTCGTAGGCGAGCCCCATCTCGCCGCGCCGATAGCGTTTCTCGGTGGCGATGAACTGTTTGCCGTAGCTCCAGTGGTGGTAGCCGGTGGGCATGCCGGCACTGGCGTAGGCGTCCATCATCTGTTCGGAGCTGATGATCTCCAGTTGCACCGGGTAGGTGTCCAGGCCGAAGTCCCTCGCCACGCGTCCGAGTGCGCGCTCGTAATCCTCGAGCGCTTCAAAGCTCCACTCCGAGCCGGTGGGCAGGCGCCGCCGTCCGCGTGCCGTGCGCGACCTGCCCTTGCCGGAAGTCTCAGTCGATGAAGGCATTGGTTTTCCTGAACAGCTCGCGAAATACCGGGTAGATCTCCTCGCGGCCGTGGATGCGTTGCAGGGCGAATTGCCGCTTGTGCTGCGCGGCGATCTTCTCGTATTCGTGCCAGAGGTTCTGCGCCTCGTCGGCAATCTCGACATAGGCGTAGTACTGAACGAGCGGCAGGATGTCGTTGGCGAGAAGCTCGCCGCAGCGCGGCGAATCATCGTGCCAGTTGTCGCCGTCGGAGGCCTGCGCGCCGTAGATATTCCATTCGGCGAGCGGGTAGCTGCGGGCGATGAGGGTCTTCATGAGTTCGAGCGCACTCGAGACGACAGTGCCACCGGTTTCACGCGAGGTGAAGAAAGTCTCCTCGTCGACTTCCTCGGCCTGGGTGTGATGACGGATGAAGACCACCTCGACTGTTTCGTAGTTGCGCGTGAGAAAGAGATAGAGCAGGGTGAAAAAGCGCTTGGCGATATCCTTTTTCATCTCGTCCATCGAGCCGGAGACGTCCATCAGGCAGAACATCACGGCGCGTGCAGCCGGTTGGGGTACGCGCACGCGGTTGCGGTAGCGCAGATCGAACGGATCGAGATAGGGGATGCGGTAGATGCGCCCGCGCAGGGCATGGATGCGCTCGTCGAGCTCGCGCAGGCGCAGCATGTCCGGCACGGGCCCGGCTTCCAGGCGGTCATGCTCTTCGAGCAGGCCGCGCAGCTCCTCGAGCAGGGGCGAGGCAAGCGCGATGCGCCGGCCAATGGCGCCACGCAGCGAGCGCACGACGTGGATGTTGCTCGGTGTGCCCTCGACGCTGTAGCCGGCGCGTGCGGTCTTGAAGTCGCGCGTGGTCGACAGCTGCATCTTGACCAGATTGGGCAGGGCCAGGTCCTCGAAGAAATAATCAAGGAATTCCTCGCGCGAGAGTTCAAAGACGAAATCGTCCTCGCCTTCGCCTTGCCTGGACGCCTCGCCGCTGCCGCTACCGGCGCCGCCCTGCGGGCGGCGGATGCGGTCGCCACGGCGGAATTCTTCGTTGCCCGGATGGACGGACTCCCAGACGCCGCCATGGCCCTGGCGAAAGTTCGGCTCGGAGAGGTCGCGTCTGGGGATCGACACTTCTTCGCCGGAGTCGATTTCACGGATCGAACGGCGCCGGATGGCGCGCTCGACCGCCTCCTTGATCTGGCTGCGGAAGCGGCGCATGAAACGCTCGCGATTGACGGCCGATTTGTGCCGGCCGGCAATGCGGCGGTCGATCAGATAGGCCATGGCAACGGCCTTACGAGGATTTGCGCACGCGCAGGTACCACTCGCAGAGCAGGCGCACCTGTTTCTGCGTGTAGCCCTTGGTCATCATGCGATTGACGAAATCCTCGTGTTTCTTGCTCTCGTCGGCCGAGGCCTTGGCGTTGAAGGAGATCACCGGCAGCAGCTCCTCGGTGTTGGAGAACATCTTCTTCTCGATGACCTGGCGCATTTTTTCGAAGCTGGTCCAGGCCGGGTTCTTGCCATGGTTTTGCGCACGCGCGCGCAGAACGAAATTGACAATCTCGTTCCTGAAGTCCTTCGGGTTGGAGATGCCGGCCGGCTTCTCGATCTTCTCCAGCTCCTCGTTGAGCGCCTTGCGGTCGAAGACTTCGCCGGTGTCCGGATCACGGAATTCCTGGTCCTGGATCCAGTAGTCGGCGTAGATGACATAGCGGTCGAAGATGTTCTGGCCGTATTCCGAATACGATTCGAGATAGGCGGTCTGGATCTCCTTGCCGATGAATTCGGCGTACTTGGGCGAGAGATACTCCTTGAGACAGGACAGGTAGCGTTGCTCGGTCTCGGGCGGGAACTGCTCCTTCTCCACCTGCTGTTCGAGCGTGTAGAGCAGATGCACCGGATTGGCGGCGACTTCGGCATGGTCGAAGTTGAAGACCTTGGAGAGGATCTTGAACGCCCAGCGTGTCGAGATACCGGTCATGCCTTCATCCGGCCCGGCATAGTCACGGTATTCCTGATACGACTTCGCCTTAGGGTCGGTGTCCTTCAGGTTCTCGCCGTCATAGACCTGCATCTTCGAGAAGATGCTCGAATTCTCCGGTTCGACCAGGCGCGAGAGGACGGCGAACTGCGACATCATCTTCAGCGTGCCCGGCGCACAGGGGGCCTGCGACAGGGCTGACTGGTCGAGCAGTTTTTCGTAGATGTGCATCTCTTCCGAGACACGCAGGCAGTAAGGCACCTTGACGATGTAGATGCGGTCGAGGAAGGCCTCGTTGTTGCGGTTGTTCTTGAAGGCGCGCCATTCCGATTCGTTGGAGTGGGCGAGGATGATGCCATCGAAGGGGATGGCGCCGAAGCCTTCCGTCCCCTTGTAGTTGCCCTCCTGGGTGGCGGTGAGCAAGGGATGCAGCACCTTGATGGGGGCCTTGAACATCTCGACGAATTCGAGCAGACCGCGGTTGGCCAGGCACAGACCGCCCGAATAGCTGTAGGCGTCCGGATCGTTCTGCGCGTATTGCTCGAGCTTGCGGATGTCGATCTTGCCGGTGAGGGAGGAGATGTCCTGGTTGTTCTCGTCGCCCGGTTCGGTCTTGGCAATGCCGATCTGGCGCAGTACCGAGGGATGACGGCGCACGACGCGGAATTTCGAGATGTCGCCGTTGTACTCGTGCAGGCGCTTGACCGCCCAGGGCGAGAGGAGACCGGTCAGATAACGGCGCGGGATGCCGTATTTTTCCTCGAGGAGGGCCGCGTCCTCGTCGGGCGAGAACAGTCCGAGCGGTGTCTCGTTGACCGGCGAGCCTTTCAGTGCGTAGAAGGGCACACGCTCGAAGAGCTGTTTCAGGCGTTCGGCAATCGAGGATTTGCCCCCGCCCACCGGCCCGAGCAGATAGAGAATCTGCTTGCGTTCCTCGAGACCCTGTGCGGCGTGGCGGAAATAGGCCACCACGTTCTCGATGGCGTCTTCGAGGCCGTAGAACTCGCGAAAGCTCGGGTAGAGACGGATCACCTTGTTGGCGAAAATGCGCGACAGGCGCGGGTCCTCGCGCGTATCGAGCATCTGCGGCTCGCCAATGGCGGCGAGCATGCGCTCGGCAGCCGTGGCGTAAGCCGCCGCGTCCTTGCGGCATATTTCCAGATAGTCGGGAAGGGAATACTCTTCTTCCAGGTTGCGCTCGTAGCGGGCGGCGATTTCGGCGACGATGTCCATGCGTGTCTCCTTTCCAGGATGTCATGAAGCACTCTGCATGCCAGCCAGCCCGGATGCCTGCCCGGCCCGGTGCGAGTCCCGGCGCGGGCGATGCATGGCAAGCGGACGCTGTCGACAGGGTTAACGTACGATTTCCCCCTGACTTTAGAGAACGTGAAAAGAGGATGAAGTTCCGCCCTGTTCGACAAATCGGCAGAATCGTTACAATCCGATGATGTCGAAAGGAAATGCAGGGAGGGTGACAAACCATGCAGCTTGATGCCCGGGCCAGCGGTTACGATGCCTTGCATGACGGTTTTCGCTGGCAGACGCCGACGCACTACAACATCGGCTGGGACTGCTGCGGACGCTGGGCGCAGGATCGCTCCCGCTTCGCGCTGTATTACGAGGACGAGGCCGGACATTGCGAGGCGTGGACGTTCTGGGACATACAGAGGGAAGCCAATCGCCTGTCCAACGTGCTGCACACCTTGTGCGTGCTGCGCCGCGATCGCGTGGCGATCCTGTTGCCGCAACGCCCGCAGACGGCGATCGCCCACATCGCCTGCTATCAGATGGATGTCATCGCCTTGCCGCTCTCGCATCTGTTCGGGCCGCAGGCGCTTGTCTATCGTCTCGGGCATGCCCGGGCGAGCGTGGCCATCGCCGATGCTTCAACCCTGCCCAACCTCCTGATTGCACGGGAACAACTGCCGGACCTGCGCCACATCATCGTCGTGGGCGACGTAGCGGCAGACAAGGTGCGGGAGAAAGGCGTGCACGACTGGCAGGCGCTGCGCGCCCTGGCCTCTCCCCGCTTCACCCACGTCGATACGGCGGCCGACGATCCGGCGCTGATCATCTACACCAGCGGCACCACCGGCAATCCGAAAGGAGCGCTGATGGCGCAGCGCACGCTGCTGGGCAATCTGCCCGGTTTCGTCTGCTCGCACGATTTTTTCCCGCAGCCCGGTGACTTGTTCTGGTCGCCGGCGGACTGGGCGTGGACCGGCGGCCTTTTCGATGCGCTGCTGCCGACCTGGCATTTTGGCCAGCCGATCCTTGCCTATCGTGGCCGTTTCGAGCCCGAAAAAGCTTTTTCGTTGATGCAGAAATACGGTGTACGGAATACCTTCCTGTTTCCGACTGCGCTGAAAATGATGATGAAGGCCTTCCCGCAGCCCAAATCCCGGTTCGATCTGAATCTGCGCAGCATCATGAGTGGCGGCGAGGCGGTCGGCGAGGCGGTCTTCCACTGGGCACGCGAACAGTTCGGCGTCAGCATCAACGAGATCTTCGGCCAGACCGAGATCAATTATGTCGTCGGCGGTTGTGCCGCCGTCTGGCCGGCCAGGCCCGGTTCCATGGGCCGGCCGTATCCAGGCCATCGCGTGGCGATTCTCGACGAGACAGGCAAGGTGCTGCCGACAGGCGAAGTCGGCGAAGTCTGCATCCAGCGCAGTTGCAACGGCGAGGCCGATCCGGTGTTCTTGCTTGAGTACTGGGAAAACCCGCAGGCGAGTGCGGAAAAATTTTTCGGTGAAGGCGATCTGGCCTGGGCGCGTACCGGAGACCTCGCCCGCTTCGATGAGGACGGCTACCTGTGGTATCAGGGACGTGCCGATGATGTCTTCAACAGCGCCGGCTATCGCATCGGTCCGGCAGAAATCGAAAACTGCCTCGTCAAACATGCAGCAGTCGCCAATGCCGCGGTGATCGGCGTGCCGGACGAGGCACGCGGCACTCTCGTCAAGGCTTTCATCGTGCTGCAGCCCGGAGGGACTCCGTCGGCGCAGCTTGAAACCGAGCTGGCCGCGCATGTGCGCCGGTTTCTGGCACCCTATGAGACGCCGAAAGCTTTCGAATTTCTCGATGCCTTGCCGATGACCACCACCGGCAAGGTGCAGCGGGGCGTGTTGAGGGCACGTGAAGCGCAGAAGGACGGCGCCTGAGTGCCGGGCATGCTACATTTTCATCAACCTGACAGGAGCGAATGAATCGATCATGGCTTTCAGCGTGGAAACCTGCGCCGCCCAGCATATTGGCGACCGCAAGGAGCAACAGGATCGCGTTGCCTTGCTGCCCCATCCGAGCCGGCGTGGCCTGCTCCTGGCAGTTCTTGCCGATGGCATGGGCGGGCACAGTGGCGGTGCCATGGCGGCCGAACAGGTGATTCTCAAGGCACGGCAGAACTTCGAGGATTTTGCGCCGGTTGATGAATCCCCGCAGCAGCTTCTGCGCTCGATCATCGAGGACGCCCATGTCATCGTCAAGCTCACGCGTTTTACCAGCGAGCAGGATCCGCACACCACCGCCTGCGTACTGCTGTTCCAGGCAGGACGGGTGGACTGGGCCCATTGCGGCGATTCGCGCATCTACCACTTTCGTGGTGAACAGCTGATCGGCCACACCTCCGACCATTCCTACGTCAACGAGATGCTGAAGAAGGGCTATCTGACGCCGGAACAGGCGCAGAGCCATCCGCAAAAAAACGTTCTGCTCGGCTGCCTTGGTTCCGAGCGCGAACCGACCATCGATTTCGGCGAGAGCGCGCCGGCACAGGTGGGTGACACCTTTCTCCTCTGCTCGGACGGATTGTGGGCGTATTTCTCCGAAGCCGAACTGGGTGGCGTGCTGACAGCGTTCGCGCCGCGCGCGGCGGCTGAAACGCTGATCCAGCGTGCGCGCGAACGCGCCGAGGGTCACGGCGACAACTGCTCGCTGGTGATCGTCAAGCTGGTCGAGAAGAAGGACGAGAAAAAGAACGAGAAAACGCCGGCTTCTGCAGCTCGGCCGGAATCCCCTCCTGCCAGAGGGTAAAGAAGAAGGTCGCACCCCGCCCCGGCTCCGACTCGGCCCAGATGCGCCCGCCGTGGCGCTGGACGATGCGCTGGGCGATGGCCAGGCCGATGCCGGTCCCGGTGTATTCGTTGGGCGAGTGCACCCGATGGAAAGGTGAGAAGAGTTTCGTTGCATAGCGCATGTCGAAGCCGGCGCCGTTGTCACGGACGAAGTACACCTTGCCGCCGGGTTCCTGTGCAGCGTCGTGACAGCCAAATTCAATGAGAGCCGCTTCCTGCTTGCCGGAGTACTTCCAGGCATTGCCGAGCAGGTGATCCAGAGCAGTGCGCATCAGTCCGGCATCGGCGTGCACGAAGAGGCCGGACTCGATATGGCTGGTGACCTGGCGTTGCGGCTCGACGGCTTCATGGCGCTGCAGGATCGATTTGGCCAGTGCCCCCAGATCGAGCTCGCGCAGGTGCATGGCGGCGCGTCCGACCCGCGACAGGCCGAGAAGATCGTCCATCAGAAGCCCCATGCGCTCGCTCGCAGCGATGATACGGCCCAGGTTGCCCTTGTCGTTGTCGTCGAGGAGCGGGCCGATGTCTTCGAGCAGGATACGTGCGAAGCCATCGAGCGCGCGCAAGGGCGCACGCAGGTCGTGCGAGACGGAATAGCAGAAGGCCTCCATGTCACGATTGGCCTGCACCAGTTGGCGGGTGCGCTGCTCGACCCGCGATTCGAGCTCGGTGTTGAGCCGCTGCACCTCTTCCAGGGCGTGCTGGCGCGAGAGGGCCAGCGCCAGGTATTCGGCGACCGTCAGCGCCAGGCGCACGTCGTTGGCGGGCATCTCGTGCCGCACATCGAAGTACAGCATGAATTTGCCAAGCAGCCGCCCCTGATGGGTGATCGGGATGAAGGCGAGTGAAGCGATGCCTTCCTTCTGCAACAAGGCATGCAGACAGGAGAGGCTGGGTTCCTGTGCCGGGTCGGGTGCCAGAACCGGCTGGGCGTCGCTCTCGTTGGCGGCCCACGGCGAATGCCCTTCGACGGCTTGACGGTACTCGCTGGAGAGACCTTCCGCGGCGACAAAGCGCATCACGTTTGCTGCATCGAAGAGCAGCACGGCGGCGCGATCTGCCGCAGTGATCCAGCGCAGTGCCTGCAGGGCTTCGGGATAAATGGTGTCAAGCGAGCCGCTGCGATTGATGGCTTCAGCCAGTGCGTGCAGGGCGCGCAGTTCGACCAGCGCGCGATTCGGCGAGGATTCGATCAGGTGCGCGATAGCCGACAAAAAACTCCCCCTGTTGGTGCGACGTGGCAGCACGGTGCCACATGACCCTGCCGGTTCGCGCACGATCAGCGCGACAGTACCGGATATATTTTTAGCGGGGAAATGTAGCAGAAGACCGGGTCGGGATGAGCCTTTCTTACAGGCGATCGATCATCATATTTTTTTGTCCGGATGGGCTGCAGGTTTATGTTCGTTTGCAGCAAATCCGCATGGCATGGCTCAGCGAAGCCAGCGGCGACGCCAGAAAATCGTAACCATTACGAGAGCAACCGCTCCCATCATGCTGAGTGAAATGAAAAATCCGTTTTGGTCCGCAAGTAGCGGCATGTCGTGAAAGTTCATGCCGAAGACGCCGGCAATCAGGGCGGCGGGCATGAAGAGGGTGGTGATGACGGTGAGGATACGTACTTCCATATTCACCCGGTTGGAGACGCTGGACAGGTAGATGTCGAGCATGCCGGCAATCAGATCGCGGATGTTTTCAAGTGATTCGATGATGTGCACGGTATGGTCATAGATGTCGCGCAGGTAGGGCTGGGTGGCCGGCCGGAAGAAGCGCTGATCGGCGCGCGTCAGGCTGTTGATCACCTCGCGCAGCGGCCAGACGGCGCGGCGCATGATCATCGTCTCGTGCTTGATCGCATGGATTTCGCGCAGCAGGTCGGGCGTGGCCCGCTGCAGCAGGCGGTCCTCGATGTCTTCGCTGCGTTCGGTGAGCTGTTCGAGGACGCTGAAATAGCTGTCGACGAGAATGTCGAGGACGGAATAGGCGAGATAGTCGGCGCCAAGCTTTCTTATCTGTCCCTTGTCTGCGCGCAGTCGTTCGCGCAAGGGTCCAAAGGTACCGGTCGGCCGTTCCTGGAAGCTCAGGACGAAGTCCTCGCCCAGGACGATGCTGATCTGGTCGGAGCTGACGGTCCCCTTTTCTGCGTCGTAATCGAAATAACGCGCGACGATGTAGAGGTAGCGATCATAGTCGTCGACCTTCGGGCGCTGGTCGGTGTTGAGGATATCTTCCATCACCAGCGGGTGCAGACCGAAACGCTGGCCGATCTCGGCCATGACTTCCGGCTCGTGCAGGCCGTGCACATTGAGCCAGAGTGTGCCCGGAGCGCGCACGTGGCTGCGTGCTGCAGCAAGTGATTCGAAGCGGGTTTCCTTCAGCGTGGCACTGTCGTATTCGAATAGCGTGATATCCGGGCGGGCGGTACGCCGCTCGCCCAGATGCACCAGCGTTCCTGGTGCCAGGCCGGTTTTTGTGGAACGCAGCTTTGCCGGTTTCTTTCTCATGACATGGCCCTGTTGCAAGTGGCGCTATTCATCGAGCGGTGATTTAAGTATGATTGCCGGCGATCGTCAAGGCTGGACGAGCGCCGGGGTTCGCGGGCCCACGGGCGGGGGCGATCAACAACAGCAACCCAAGGGAAATCAAAAAGGGAAATCACCATGCCTCTGATCATCGGCGTGCCGAAAGAGACGGCCGCAGAAGAAAAACGTGTTGCCACCATTCCCGAAGTCGTCGAAAAACTCATCAAGCTCGGCTTTGCCGTTGCGGTCGAATCCGGTGCCGGCGAGGCGGCGAATTTTGATGACGAAGCCTATCGTGTCGCGGGTGCCGAAGTGCTTGCCGACGCTGCAGCGCTCTGGGCGAAGGCCGACATCGTTTTCAAGGTGCGCGCGCCCGAGCCCGGCGAGATGGCGCTGGTGCGCGAGGGCATGACCCTGATCGGCTTCATCTGGCCGGCACAGAATCCGCAGCTGATGCAGGAGCTCGCCGCGAAGAAGACCACCGTGCTGGCCATCGACTGCCTGCCGCGCACGCTCTCGCGTGCGCAGAAAATGGATGCGCTGACCTCGCAGGCGGGGGTTGGCGGCTACCGTGCCGTCATCGAGGCGGCGAATGCCTTCGGCCGTTTCTTCAACGGCCAGGTAACGGCCGCCGGCAAGGTGCCGCCGGCCAAGGTCTTTATCGCCGGTGCCGGTGTGGCGGGTCTGGCAGCGATCGGCACGGCCGCCGGACTGGGGGCCATCGTGCGCGCCAATGACACGCGTGCCGAAGTGGCCGACCAGGTCGTCTCGCTGGGTGGGGAATTCGTCAAGGTCGACTACGAAGAGGAAGGCTCGGGCGGCGGCGGCTACGCCAGGGTGATGAGCGAGGGCTTCCAGCAGGCGCAACGCGAGATGTACGCGCAGCAGGCGCGCGAAGTCGATGTCATCATCACCACCGCGCTGATTCCCGGCAAGCCGGCGCCGCGGCTGATCAGTGCCGAGATGGTCCGCTCGATGCGCCCGGGCAGCGTCATCGTCGACATGGCCGCCGAGCGTGGCGGCAACTGCGAGCTGACCGAGCCAGGCAAGGCGGTGGTGAAGCACGGGGTGACGATCATCGGCTATACCGATCTGGTCAGCCGCCTTGCCCGGCAATCCTCGACGCTCTATGCGAACAACCTGTTCCGGCTTGCCGAGGAGCTGTGCAAGACCAAAGACGGCCTGATCGACGTCAACATGGAAGACGAGGCGATTCGTGGTCTCACCGTCATCAAGGACGGCACCATCACCTGGCCACCGCCCGCGCCGAAGACGCCGGTGGTCGCGCCTGCGCCCAAATCGGCGGCCCCGGCGGTCGTGACACCAGCCAGGGGCGGCCATGGTCACGGTGCGGGTGCACCCATGCCGGCAGGCAAGCTGGCAATTCTGTTTGCCGTTTTCGCCATTCTGTTCGGACTGGTCGGTGCTTATGCGCCGGCTGCCTTCCTCGCCCATTTCACTGTGTTTGTACTCGCCTGCTTCATCGGCTACATGGTGGTGTGGAACGTCACACCCGCCTTGCATACGCCGCTGATGAGCGTGACCAACGCCATCTCGTCGATCATCGCCATCGGCGCGCTGATCCAGATCGCGCCGCCGCTCGATGCCGCTGCGGTCGACCGGCCCGCGCAGCTGATCATTGGCCTGGCGGTGTTTGCCCTGGCGCTGACCGGCATCAACATGATTGGCGGTTTCGCCGTGACCCAGCGCATGCTGGCGATGTTCAGGAAATGAGCATCCCCCCCGCCCCCCCTTCGGTGAAGGGGGGTGACATTGGTTCGCTTCGCTCCATGACCTGTGGCCGTTTCCCCTCGGGGCGGCCCTTCGGAGAAATGAGCATCCCCCCCACCCCCCCTTCGGTGAAGGGGGGTGACATTGGTTCGCTTCGCTCCATGACCTGTGGCCGTTTCCCCTCGGGGCGGCCCTTCGGAGAAACACAGCAATGACTTCCAACCTCACGACTGTCGCCTATATCGGTGCCACCATCCTCTTCATCCTCAGCCTGGGCGGACTCTCGCATCCGGAGAGTGCGCGCCGCGGCAACCTGTTCGGCGTCATCGGCATGACGATCGCCGTCCTTGCCACTGTTTTCGGTCCGCGCGTGACGCCTGCCGGTTATGCCTGGATTGTTGGCGCACTGGCCGTCGGCGGTGCCATCGGCCTTGTTGCCGCACAGAAGGTGAAGATGACGCAGATGCCCGAATTGGTCGCGGCGATGCACAGCCTCGTGGGCCTGGCGGCCTGCTTGGTCGGCTACGCCAGCTATGTCGATACGTCCGTGCAGTTTGTCGGCGCCGAGAAGACCATCCATGAAGTCGAGATCTACATCGGCATCTTTATTGGCGCGGTAACGTTCTCCGGCTCGATCATCGCCTTTGGCAAGCTCTCGGGCAAGATCGGCGGCAAGCCGCTCTTGCTGCCGGCGCGTCACTGGCTCAACCTTGCCGGCCTCGTTGCGGTGATCTGGTTCGGCCGTGCGTTCCTTGCCGCACCGGACATCCAGAGCGGCATGATGCCGCTCATCATCATGACGGTGATCGCGTTGTTGTTTGGTCTGCATCTGGTGATGGCCATCGGTGGTGCCGACATGCCGGTCGTCGTCTCGATGCTCAACAGCTATTCCGGCTGGGCGGCCGCGGCGACCGGGTTCATGTTGTCGAACGATCTGCTGATCGTCACCGGGGCGCTGGTGGGGTCCTCCGGCGCGATTCTCTCCTACATCATGTGCCGCGCCATGAACCGCAATTTCATCAGCGTGATCGCCGGGGGTTTCGGTAGCGGAGGCGGTGCACCGGTCGCCAAGGGGAGCGAGCAGCCCGCCGGCGAGGTGGTGGCCATCAGCGCCGTCGAGACGGCGCAGCTGCTGCGCGAGGCGAAGAACGTGATCATCGTACCGGGCTACGGCATGGCGGTGGCACAGGCCCAGCATACGGTGTTCGAGATAACGAAACACCTGCGCGAGAAGGGTGTGAACGTGCGCTTCGGCATCCATCCGGTGGCCGGCCGCATGCCCGGACACATGAACGTTCTGCTGGCCGAAGCCAAGGTGCCTTACGACATCGTGATGGAGATGGAAGAGATCAACGAAGATTTCCCCGCGACCGATGTGGCCATGGTGATCGGTGCCAACGACATCGTGAACCCGGCGGCGCAGGATGATCCGGGCAGTCCGATTGCCGGTATGCCGGTGCTGGAGGTGTGGAAGGCGAAGACTTCGATCGTCATGAAACGCTCGATGGCTTCAGGCTATGCCGGCGTCGACAATCCGCTCTTCTACAAGGAGAACAACCGCATGCTCTTTGGCGATGCGAAGAAGATGCTCGACGAAGTGCTGGTGGCACTGATGAGCTGACCGGTGTTGCTTCTGTCATGCAAAAGGCCGGGCATGCCCGGCCTTTTTGTTGGGAGGGACCGGATCAGATCGGATATTGCTGCGGGCTCATCTGGATGGTGATCCAGCGCAGATCGGTGAATTCGTTGATCGCCGCCTGTCCGCCGAAGCGTCCCCAGCCACTCGCCTTGACGCCGCCGAAGGGCATCTGGCCTTCATCATGCACGGTCGGTGCATTGATGTGGCAGATACCCGATTCGATGCGTCGCGCCACCTCCATGGCGCGTGCAATGTCGCGCCCGAAGACGGCGGCGGAAAGACCGTATTCGGTGTCGTTGGCCAGCGAGACGGCTTCCTCGATGTCGTGAAAACGCACGATGGCGGCGACCGGCCCGAAGGATTCCTCGCTGTAGAGGCGCATCGCCGGCGTGATGTGATCGAGCAGGGTGGCCTGCATGATGCTGCCTTTGGGTGCATTGCCGCCTGCGGCGAGCTGGGCACCCTTGGCGATGGCGTCGTCGATCAGCGTTTTTACCCGTGCGGCGGCCTCGGGGGTGACCATCGAGCCGAGCGCACAGCCTTCCTGTCCGGGCAGGCCGGCCTTGAGCGAGGCGGCCTTTTCGGCAAATTTTTTGACGAAGGCATCGGCAATCTTGTCGGCGACGATGATGCGCTCCGTGGACATGCAGATCTGACCGGAATTGAAAAAGGAGCCGAAGGCCGCGGCTTTCACCGCTTCATCCAGATCGGCGTCATCGAGGATGACCAGCGGCGCCTTGCCGCCCAGTTCAAGCAGGCAGGGTTTGAGGTGGCGCGCACATTCCTCGCCGATCAGGCGGCCGACGCG
This sequence comes from uncultured Rhodocyclaceae bacterium, assembly GCA_964607005.1. Taxonomy (GTDB): domain Bacteria; phylum Pseudomonadota; class Gammaproteobacteria; order Burkholderiales; family Rhodocyclaceae; genus Desulfobacillus. The sequence continues at coordinate 73,380 of CAZSHO010000011.1, read as the reverse complement.
GGTCGAACCGGTGAAGTTCACGCGGCGCACGGCCGGATGGGCGATCAGGGCATTCACCACATTCTGGGCGTCGTCGGGGGCGTTGAGCACGATGTTGGCCACGCCTGCGGGCAGGCCGGCTTCGCGCAGCACCTCGACGATCAGATGATGGGTTTTCGGGCACAGTTCGGAGCCTTTGAGCACCACGCTGTTGCCGCAGGCAAGTGGCATGGCCAGGGCGCGCACACCGAGGATGACCGGCGCATTCCACGGGGCGATGCCGACGACGACGCCGGCCGGCTGGCGCATCGCCATGGCAAAGGCACCCGGTTTGTCGGAGGGAATGATCTCGCCCTTGACGAGGGTGGTCAGGCTCGCCGCCTCGCGCAGGATATTGGCGGCGAGATGGCAGTTGAAGCCGGCCCACATGGCCGAGGCGCCGGTTTCGGCGGCCATGGCGGCGATGAAATCAGGTGTGCGCCGTTCCATCAGGTCGGCCGCCTTGTTGAGCAGGGCGCGCCGCTCGCTTGGGCCGGTTTGCGACCAGGCCGCAAAGGCCGCCGCTGCGGCATCGGCGGCTGCGCGGGCATTCTCGACGGTGGCTGCGGCATACCGCGTCGCCGTCTCGCCCGTTACCGGATTGTGGCGGTCGAAGGTGGCGCCGTCGGTGGCGGCCACATCCTGGTTGTTGATGATCATCTGTAGTTGAAACATGGCACTCCTCCATTCATGCGGTTTTCTTTCCCTCTCGTCCTCTGCGACAGGGTTCGGGGCGGGGGAAGTGGAATTTCAGCGGCTTCCCTTCTCTTAACCTTAGAGGCTGATCCGGCACGCTTCAACAGAGAAATCTGGCGGATATATGCAATAAAACGGGGAAACCGGTCCGGTTGGCTTGAGTGGTCCGTATTACCAGGTAGAAATACAAAATCACATTGAAACAAGAACAAAAATCAGCCGGATGGTATTTCCTCGAATAAATAAAGACAAAACATTCAAAAAACCGGTTTGTGGCAGATAATATCTGGTCATCATCCTGGAATTTTGCCGCATGGATTCTCCGCAAAGAACCATAGCTTCGCATCCGTTCAACATTCATGAGCAGGTCAGCACCCGGCTGCTGCCGCCCGCCTTGCAGGCACGGCGTCATGCGCTGCACGCGACGGCACGCAGCGTGTCGCGTGCCGCGATCCTGCTGACTTCCGGTCAGGGCGAGATTGCCGGAGCGGGTGTCGGTGCCGTGTTGCAGGCGCCTGCACTGGTCTGGCTGCCGGTGAAGCCGGGTCATTATCTGCGTGTTGCGGCGGGGACGAGCGGTATCCTGCTCACCTTCTCCGACCTGCTGGTGCGCGAGGCGATCGGCCAGGGCGCCGAATCCGCGCATCTGCGCTTTCTCAACGACCGGGTCGTGACGATCAATCACATCGGTGATGCACAGGCGATCAGGGAAGTGCGCCATTCCTGCGAGGCCATCGGGCGCGAAGTGCGGCGCAACGAGTTCGGCTCATGGACGTATCTGCTCGCCCATGCCGCGCTGATCATGGTGCAGTGCTGGCGTCTGTCGGGCCTTGAAGATCTGACGCGCCAGGATGTCGGTACGCGTGCGGCCGTGCTGCTGAATTTTCGTCATCTGGTGGAGATGCATTTTCGCCAGCGCTGGCGTATTGCCGACTATGCGCAGGCGCTGGGCATGAGCACCGACCGTCTCCACGACATCTGTGTGCGTGCCCTTGAGCGTACGCCGATCGAACTGCTCCATGAGCGTGTGGTGCATGAGGCGGCCCTGCATCTGGCCCGCTCCGGCAAGGGCGTCGAGGCGCTGGCCGACGAACTTGGTTTTCGCAGCGCCACGCATTTCAGCCGTTTTTTCAGCCAGCGTACCGGCCTGTCGCCCGCGCGCTATCGGCAGCGCGCACGTGCGGCAATCACCGCCAGCGATGCGCTGCCCGCACCCAGCTATGCCGACTGGCCCTGAGCGCGATGGGTGTGCCGGGCGCCGTCCTGCGAGGGCTGACTTTTCCCGGGGCCGGGGCGCAGCCTCAGGAGGAGGGAAGATCCCAGTAGCTCTCGGTGGTGATGTGGCCCGGTTCCTTGCGCCGGTGCTTGCGCAGGCCACGTGTGGTGAGTGCGGCGACGGTGTCTTCGATCATCTGCGGGTTGCCACAGAGCATGAAGTGGGCATGGGCCGGATCGAGTTTCAGTCTGGCCCGTTCTTCGAGGCGGCCATCGATGATGGCCTGCGGGATGCGTCCGGAGAGGGCGAAATCGGTGCTTTCGCGGCTGATGAAGGGAATGTAGGTGAAGCGCTTCGGCCAGGTTTCGCCGATGTGCGCGATGTTGCGCCGGTAGGTGAGTTCGGCTGCGGTGCGCGCGGCATGCACCAGCACGACGTGTTCGAAGCGCTGCCAGGGTCCTTCGCTGTTGAGGATGGACAGAAACGGGCCGATGCCGGTGCCGGTGGCGATCAGCCACAGGTTTTTTGCCGGAGGTATTTCCTCGAGGACGAGAAAGCCGTTCGGGTTGGGTGAGACGAGCAGCGTATCGCCGGCCTGCAGGGTGGACAGCCGTGGCGAGAGCGGACCTTGCGGTACGGTGGAGAGGTAGAACTCGAGGAGCGGATCACCGGGCGGGCTGACGATGGAGTAGGGGCGGCCGACGTATTCGTCGTCAATCACCAGGCCGAGCTTGGTGAACTGGCCGGCGCGAAAGGGCTGAATCTCTGCCTTGATGCGTAGCGAAAACAGACGATCGGTCCAGTCGATGCGTTCGATCACTTCGCCATCTGTCCAGAGTGCCATGGGGGCTCCTTCCTTTGTCTTGAGGAAACGCTCACGCGTTCAGGGTTTCCCGGTCGTTGATCGTCCGTCATCCGTGCGTGTCGGTGGGCTTGGGGCGTCCGCCGAGCAGCGCCGGCAAGGAGCGTTTGGCGCGTGCGGATGTGGTCGGACGCGGGGGCGCAGGCGCCGTGTCCCCGGCGCTGACTTTGGGCTCGTAGGGTTTGCTCGGATCGAAATCGAGCTTGGGCAGCTTCGGTTGTGCCGGGCGCACGCTGTGTGGTTCGCGCCGCGCGCTTTCCCGTTTCTCGCGTTTCCCTCCGTGCGGGTCCTCTTTCCTGCCGTCACGGCCGCGCCGGCCCGCGGAGGTGTCGTGACGGGTAGATTCGGGCTCGAAGCCTTCGATGATGACCTGCTCGATCGGGCGCTTGATCAGCTTTTCGATCTCGGCGAGCTTGCCACGCTCTTCGGCGCAGACGAGCGAAGTGGCGTCGCCGGAGCGTCCGGCGCGTCCGGTACGGCCGATGCGATGGACGTAGTCCTCGGGGACATGCGGCAGCTCGTAGTTGATGACGTGGGGCAGATCATCGATGTCCAGTCCGCGCGCGGCGACGTCGGTGGCGACGAGCACGCGCACGCTGCCGTTCTTGAAGGCGTCCAGCGCCTCGGTGCGCTGTTGCTGGCTCTTGTCACCATGAATGGCCGTGGCCAGGATTCCCTGGCGGTCGAGGTAATGGGCGAGGCGGCTGGCGCCGAACTTGGTGCCGACGAAGACCAGCACCTGGCTGGCGTCGCTCGTCTTGAGCAGGTGGGCGAGCAACGCACGCTTGTCGTCCTGTGCCACCGGATGGATGCGGTGGGTGACGGTGTCGGTAAGGGCGTTGCGGCGCGCCACTTCGATCAGCACGGGTGCGCGCAGCATGGTATCGGCAAGCTTCTTGATCTCGTCCGAGAAAGTTGCCGAGAAGAGCAGGCTCTGGCGTGTCCTGGGCAGCAGGGCGAGAATGCGTTTGATGTCGGGGATGAAACCCATGTCGAGCATGCGGTCGGCCTCGTCGAGCACCAGCACTTCGACCTGGTTGAAGTTGACGCTCTTCTGCTCGACGTGGTCGAGCAGCCGTCCGGGCGTGGCAACGACGATCTCCACGCCGCGGCGCAGCGCCTCGATCTGCGGCCGGATGTCGACGCCCCCGTAGACGACGAGATTGCGCAAGGGCAGGTGCTTGCCGTAGGCCTGCACGCTCTCGTGCACCTGCATGGCCAGTTCGCGTGTCGGTGTGAGGATCAGCGCGCGCACCGGGTGGCGTGCCGGCGACGGGCTGCTGCTGGCGTGACGGGCAAGGCGCTGCAGCAAGGGCAGGACGAAGCCGGCCGTCTTGCCGGTGCCGGTCTGGGCGCCGCCCATGACGTCCTTGCCTTCGAGCACGACGGGAATGGCCTGCGCCTGGATCGGGGTCGGTTCGGTGTAACCGGCCTCATGCACCGCCTTGAGCAGTTCGGGGAGTAAGCCGAGTTCGTCGAATCTCATGTCGACTCCGGCATCGGACAGGGGTTGCGGGGTGTCCGCCGTGTCAGCGGCCGGGCGTGCGTCACCCCTTCGTGCGGGAAGGGGGCAGGGAGGGTGGTCATCATATCGGTTCCTGTTTCGGCCTGCGCTTGTCGGGCGTACCGGTTCAGGACACGAGAATCAACGGGTGGAAGCAGAGTCGGGAAAGACTGAGCGGGTCTGCGAGCGCTAACCGGCACAACGGCAGACCCGCCCGGGATTATACCGCGTGAGCGGGAGACTCCGGCATCATTCCGGCAGCATGGCGGTGACCTCGATCTCGATCTTGGCGCCGATCTCGACGAAGTCAGCCACCTGCAGCGCTGTCATCGCCGGGAAGTGGCGGCCGATCAGCTCGCGATAGACGGCGCCGATTTCAGCGAGCCGGGCGTTGTATTCTTCCTTGTCGGCGAGATACCAGTTCATGCGCACGATGTGCTCGGGCTTGCCACCGGCCTCGGCGAGGATGGCGACGATGTTGGTGAGTGACTGGCGCACCTGGCCGACCAGGTCTTCCGTCTCGAAAACCTCCTGTCCGTTCCAGCCGACCTGGCCGGCAACGAAGAACATGCGGCCGGTCGCGCTGATACCGTTTGAATAGCCTTTCGGCCGTTTCCAGCCTGACGGATTGAATGCCTGAATCATCCTGTCCTCCTCATGGGTTGTGGGTGGCGAGTTTTCCCTGCTGAAAAGCTTCCATCAGCGCGCGCAGATCGGGCGGAAAGGGCTCGGCGCGCTGGCGTTGCAGGCTCATGGCGACGAGCACGAAGCGCGCCTTGAGCCGGGTTTCTTCCTGGTGGGTGCATGTGACGGCCATCTCCATCGAGCTTTTGCCGAGGCGTTCCAGACGCAAGCCGAGCGTGATGATTTCGCCGATCTTCGAGGGTGCGACAAAGTCGCATTCGAGCCGGACGATGGGAAAGCCCAGGCCGTTGCCGGTGATGTAGCCGGCGTAGTCGAGTTTCAGTGCATTGTTGAACCAGTCCTCGACCAGATTGTTGAACATGATGAAATATTGCGGGTAGAAGACGATACCGGCCGGATCGCAGTGCGAGAAGCGCACCAGCTTGTTGCTGTAGAAGGTGCTGTCGATGATGCGGTTGTTCATGGGAGTCCTGTTTCTTCGGGTTGCGTCGAGAGGGAGGGTGCGAGTCAGGCCTCATCTTCCAGCTTGAGGATGTGCCCCTTGAGTTTTGCCAGCAGGGCATGCAGCGCGTTACGCTCGTCCTCTGTCAGACCATCGAAGAGGGCGATGATCCACTGCTCATGATCGCGTGCCCAGGCGTTGAAGACGCGCCGCCCTTCCTTGGTCAGCTTGACGATGTAGGCACGCCGGTCGCGCGGATTGTCCTCGCGCACCACCAGCCCTTCTTTCACCAGCTGGTCGGTGATGCCGGTGACGTTGCCGCCGGTGACCATCATGCGTCGCGAGAGCTCGCCCATTTTCAGGCCGTTGGGATGGCGCTCGAGCTGGGACATCAGGTCAAAGCGCGGCAGCGTGGTCTGGAAGCCGGTGCGCAACTGGCCGCGCACATGGGTTTCGACGAGATTGGTGCAGGCGAGCATGCGCAGCCACAACCGCAGCGAAGCGTGATGTTCGCTGGTGGCGCGTGTCTCGTGATCCGGGCGTTGGGCTGCTGCCTGAACCGGTTTTCTCATCATGAATGCTCCCTTGTCTGAAATGAATTCAATCCCTCATGCGCGCAAGGCCATCTGGCCGGCGCGCGCCAGATTGCGCTCGAGTTGTGCCTTGCCGGTGAGATACTGTTTCGGCCAGCCGGCCCCGGGGTAACCCAGTTGCGCGGCGGCATGCAGTGTCCAGGCAGGATCGGCCAGATGCGGGCGGGCGATGGCGCACAGATCGGCACGCCCGGCGGCGATGATCGAATTGACGTGATCGGCCTCGAAGATGTTGCCCACCGCAATGGTGGCGATGCCCAGTTCGTTACGGATCTGGTCGGAGAACGGCGTCTGGTACATGCGGCCATAGACCGGGCGTGCCTCGCGCGTGGTCTGGCCGGAAGACACGTCGATCATGTCCGCGCCGGCTTCGTGGAAGGCGCGCGCCATCGCCACCGCATCTTCCGGCGTGTTGCCGCCCGGCGCCCAGTCGTGCGCCGAGATGCGCACGGTCATCGGCCGTTCCTGCGGCCAGACGGCGCGCAGGGCCTTGAATACTTCCAGGGGGTAACGCAGACGGTTCGCGAGCGAGCCACCGTAGTCGTCGGTGCGCAGGTTGGTGAGCGGGCACAGGAAACTGGAGAGCAGATAGCCGTGGGCACAGTGCAGTTCGAGAAGGTCGAAACCGGCCGTGGCCGCACGCCGTGCCGCGGCGACGAACTGCTCGCGCACCGCGTCCATGTCGGCGCGCGTCATGGCACGCGGCGTCTGGTTCTGCTCGCCATAGGCGAGGGCAGAGGCAGCCATCAGGGGCCAGTTGCCGGTCGCGAGCGGCTCGTCGGTGGTTTCCCAGCCGACCTGGGTCGAGCCCTTCGGACCGGAGTGCCCCAGCTGCACGCCCAGGGCGGCATCGCTCTGGGCATGGACAAAATCGACGATGCGCTTCCAGCCGCCGGACTGCGCGTCTGTCCACAGCCCGGCACAGCCCGGCGTGATGCGCGCCTCGGGCGAGACGCAGGTCATCTCGGTCATCACCAGGCCGGCGCCTCCCAGGGCGCGCGCACCCAGGTGCACCAGCAGGAAGTCCGAGGGCAGACCGTCCTGACAGGAATACATGGCCATCGGCGAGACGACCACCCGGTTTTTCAGGGTGAGTCCGCGCAGTTTGAAGGGGGTGAACATCGGCGGTAACGCCTCGCCCGCCAATCCGGACTGGCGGGCGAACCAGGTTTCCACCTCCTCGACATAGGCACGGTCGCGCAAACGCAGGTTTTCGTGGCTGATGCGCTGGCTGCCGGTGAGCAGCGTGTAGGCGAACTGCTCCGGATCGAGGTGGGCGTAGCGTGCGACGTTCTCGAACCATTCCATGCGATTACGCGCCGAGCTTTGCAGGCGCAGCGCCTCGATCTCGCGCTCCTCCTGATAGAGAGCGAGTGCCCGCCCGACATCGTCTGGATGGGCATTCAGTGTCTTGCTCAGGGCGATGGCATCCTCCATCGCCAGCTTGGTGCCCGAGCCGATGGAAAAATGTGCGGTATGGGCGGCGTCACCGATCAGCACGATGTTCTTGTGGTGCCACTGTTTGCACAGCACGCGGTTGAAGTTGAGCCAGGCCGAACCGCGCAGATGGCGTGCGTTGCTCATCAGCCGGTTGCCCTTCAGATGTTTCTCGAAGAGTTCTTCGCAGAAGGCGATCGAGCCGTCCTGGTCGAGCTTGTCCAGGCCGGCGGCCAGCCAGGTCTCCTCGCGGCATTCGACGATGAAGGTGCTGGTATCGCGATCGAACTGATAGGCATGCACCTGGAACCAGCCCCATTCGGTCGGCTCGGTGATGAAGGTGAAGGCGTCGAGCTTCAGATGCGTGCCCAGCCAGATATAGCGGCACTTGCGTACGTCGATGTCGGGCTGAAAGTGTGCGGCATATTTGTTGCGCACGCGGCTATTCACGCCGTCGGCGGCGACGATCAGGTCAACCCCGTCCAGGCGCGTATCGGCGTCGCTGTCGAGCTCGGTTTCGAACACCTGCCTGACGCCGAGCGCGCCGGCGCGATCCTGCAGGATGTTGAGCAGTTTTTTGCGGCCAATGCCGCAATAGCCATGGCCGCCGGAAGTGATCTTGCGTCCCTTGAAAAAGACGTCGCAGTCGTCCCAGTGGTGGAAATTGCGCGTGATTTCCTCATAGCTTTCCGGATCGGCCAGCTGGAAGTTGCCCAGGGTGGCGTCGGAGAACACCACGCCCCAGCCGAAGGTGTCGTTCGGACGGTTGCGCTCGTAGACGGTGATGTCATGGGCCGGGTCGGCCTTTTTCATGAGGATGGCCAGGTAGAGCCCGGCGGGCCCTCCGCCGATGCAGGCAATGCGCATTTCAGTGTCCTCTCTTTCCGGGTTTCATGTGCTCGGGTACGACCACAATATTTTATATCTAAAGTAAATGCAAGAGGAGAACTGGAATGACGTGTTTGCACCGGCATGCCCGCCGGGAAGCGGCCGGTGTAACGGCCGGTATACGAGGGAGGCACGAAATCCGGGGCAATCCCGGAAACCCTGAATATCATGAATAGATAATATTCAGGTGTGAATATATCAGCGGACAGAAAACCCGCCCTTGAGCCAGGTCAAGGGCAGGCTGATGCACCGCGGGGAGACTGATTAGCGGGGTTTGCTGCGGCGATCGCTGCCGGAGCGCCGGTTCGGGCGGAAATCCGGGTCGGCATGGGTGCGGCGTTCGCTGCCGGCACCGAATTCGTGCTTGTGGGCATTCTGGATGGCGACCCGATAGCTGAGGGTTTTCTTGACCTCTTCCAGCTCTTCGGGCGGCAGGCTGCGCACCAGTTGCAGGATCTTGTCCTTGGCTGCGATCTCTCCGCGCTGAACGGTATTGAAGAGCAGCCACAGCGTCAGACTGTTGATGACCACCACCATCACTTCGAGATAGAGCAGGGGAACGAAGAATTGGCGGTGACGCTTGTCGCCGAAGACGAAGTAGAAACTGTCGAAACCGGTAGGCTCGTACTTGAACAGCGAGGGATAGGTTTCGAAAGGCGGGAAAGCGAACAGCAGCAGCAGGTTGCCGAGGAGGAAAAGACCGATGGCGCGCGTGTAGCGGACATCGGGCAGCAGGCCCCGGGCGGCCGGACGGTCGAGCAGCAACCAGGCGATCAGCGCGTTGATGACGACGAACATGATCTGCAGGGTCAGCAGTTCCTTGTGGATGGCCTTGCTGCCCAGGCCGGTGAGCAGTGGATAGAAGCCCTCGAAATTGGGCATGACGCCGCGCCGGAGCGGATTGTCCAGAAACGGCGGGAAGAGCAGCATCAGGGCGATGTTGACGGCTGCGACGATGATGATGACGCGTTGGTATTTGTTCATTTTGTTGTCCTGCCCCCCGAGTATCCGGTCCAGGATGAGCAGACCTGAGCGGATTGCGCGTGGTGGCCAGCGGCCTTGGGTTTGGAATTTTTGCGAATCTTACTGGAACGGGTGGGGGCCAGCAAGGCAGACAATCGCGTCTCGAGCGGATGCCGGATGGCCTTGGGGTGACCGGGCTATCCGATCACCCGGTCTGCGCGCAAATCGCCCAGCGCAGCTTCGGACAGCCCCAGCATGTCGTGCAGGACGGCATCGGTATGCTCGCCCAGCCGGGGCGGCAAGGCGTGCCGCACGGGTGAGGCGCTCAGACGCAGCGGGCTGGCGACGAGAGGCAGGCATCCTGCCTGCGGGTGCGGCAGATCGACGCGCAGGCCGCGGTGCTTTACCTGCGGATCGTCGAAGACTTCATTGAGCGGGTTGATCGGTCCGCAGGGCACACCGGCCGCCTGCAGCGCCTCGATCCAGGCTTGTGTCGTGCGCTGGCGCAGGACCGGTTCGAGCAGGGCGACGAGTTCATCGCGATGGCCCACGCGCGCGCGGTTGCTCGCAAAGCGCGGGTCGTCGGCCAGTCCCGTGCAACCCGCCAGGGCGCAAAAACTGCGGAATTGTCCGTCGTTGCCGATAGCGAGGATCAGGTGGCCGTCGGCGCTGGCGAAGGTCTGATAGGGCACGATGTTCGGGTGGGCGTTGCCGAGTCGTTCGGGAATTTCGCCGCCGACCAGGTAATTCATGCCCTGGTTGGCGAGCATCGCCACCTGCGTGTCCAGAAGTGACAGATCGATGTACTGTCCCGCGCCGGTGCGATCGCGAAAAGTCAGTGCTGCCAGTACGGCGACGGTGGCGTACATACCGGTGAATAGATCGGCGACGGCGACACCGGCCTTTTGCGGGCCGCCTCCCGGGGCCCCCTCGCGTTCGCCGGTCACGCTCATCAGGCCGCCCATGCCCTGGATCATGAAATCGTAGCCGGCCCGGCCGGCGTAGGGGCCGTCCTGGCCGAAGCCGGTGATCGAGCAATACACCAGACGCGGGTTGAGGGCGTGCAGGCTTTCCCAGTCGAGGCCGTATTTCGCCAGAGCGCCGACCTTGAAGTTTTCCACGACCACATCGCAGTGTCGCGCCAGTTCGCGTACCAGGCGGCTGCCTTGCGGCAGGGAGAGGTCGATGGCGACGGATTTCTTGCCGCGGTTGCAGGACAGGTAATAGGCCGACTCGCCGGTGTCATGCCCGTTGCTGTCTTTCAGCCAGGGCGGGCCCCAGGCGCGCGTGTCGTCGCCACTGCCGGGTTTTTCGATCTTGATCACCTCGGCGCCCAGATCGGCCAGGTTTTGCGTGCACCACGGGCCGGCCAGCACACGGGAGAGGTCGAGGATGCGCAGGTGGTCGAGGGCGCCAAGCATGAGCGTACAAGAAGCGTACGGGTAAGAGGGTTGCGGTAATATACCGCTTCCCTCGACCTGCCGTGTTTTCTGCAATGCTTCCCGGACATCGCATGCTTTCCAAGACACTTCTTGTTTCACTGCTGGCCTGTGGCCTGTCACTCGGTGCGCAGGCGGCCAAGACGCCCGCTCCCCCCCCCGAAATCATCTTTCGCCATGCCCTGAGCGGCGAGGCGGCCGCCGAACTGGTTGATCTGGTGGATCGCTTCAATGCGGCGAGCAAGGAGGGCAAGGTGCTGCTCCAGCATGTCGACATGATGGGCGCCTCCGCGCAACTGCCGCATCTGGCGCTGCTCGAGGATGCCGATTACGCGAAATTCTTCGACGGGCATCCGCGCACGCTGCCGCTCTACAAGGTGATGGCCGATGCCCGGGAGAAGTTCGATGCGGCGGCGCTCTTCCCGGCGCTGGTCGACGCCGTCGATGACAACAAGGGGCGCGTGCAGGCGCTGCCGCTGGCGCTCGCCCTGCCGGTGCTGTATTACAACAAGGACACCTTCCGCAAGGCCAGACTCGATCCGGCCAAACCACCGACCACCTGGTGGGAAGTACAGACGGCCGCCGGCAAGGTGTTCGATGTCGATCGCCGCTGCCCGTTCACCTCGTCCAATCCGGCCTGGGTGCTGCTGGAGAACGTGGCGACCCAGCATGGCGAGCCGCTCTCCAGCGAAGAGCGCGGCAAGGAGGCGCTGGCCCTCAACAATCTCGTCGAGGTCAAGCACGTCGCACTCCTGTCGAGCTGGCACAAGAGTTTCTACTTCCGCACCTTCGGCGCACGGCGCGAGGCGGACGAGAAATTCCTCTCCGGTGAATGCAGCATGCTCACCAGCGACTCGTCCCTCTATCTGCAACTGCTGCGGCGCAAGCCTTTCGATTTTGGCCTTGCACCCCTGCCGCATTACGACGACGTGCGCGTCGCCACGCCCGGACATGTCATCCCCGATGGCGCCGCGCTGTGGGTGCTGGCAGGCAAGAAGAAGCCCGAATATGCCCTCGCAGCCGAATTCATCGCCTGGCTGATGCGCCCCGAGATACAGAAGGAGTGGGTGAGCAAGACCGGTTATCTGCCGATGACGCGCGCCGGCCTCGACGGCCTGGCCGCCGAGGGTGCGCCGGCCGAATTGCTCAGGAAAGCCGTCGAGCGTCTCTCCGAGAAGCGTTTCTCGGCGGCCCGGCCGAAGAGCATGTTCGGCATGGGCCGCGTGCGCGCCATCCTGACCGAGGAACTCGACGCCGTGTGGGCCAACCTCAAGCCGGCCAAGGAAGCGCTCGATGCCGCCGTCAGGCGTGGCAATACGGCGCTGCAGGCCGTGCCGGTTGAAGGCGCGCCGACGAAGCCGGTGAAGTAATCCGGCACGGACCGGCATGGACTGGCCCCATCCGCGCCTGATCGCCCATCGCGGTGGTGGCGTGCTGGCGCCGGAGAACACTCTGGCCGGTTTGCGCATGGCAGCCCATCAGGGCTATCGCGCCGTCGAGTTCGACGTCATGCTCAGTGCCGACGGTGTGCCCGTTCTCATTCATGATGAAACGCTCGAGCGCACGACCAATGGCCGCGGCCGCGTCGATGCAACCCCCTATCGCGAACTGGCCCGGCTCGATGCCGGCGGCTGGAAAGAGGCACGCTTTGCCGGCGAGCCGCTGCCCGCGTTCGAGGCGGCCGCCGCACTGTGCCGCTCGCTTGGCCTGTGGGCCAATGTCGAGATCAAACCCTCCGCAGGCCGGGAGGTTGAAACCGGGCGCACCGTTGCCGAGGCGGCGTGCCGCCACTGGCAAGGCAGCCCCCCGCCACTGCTGTCCTCTTTTTCGCCAGAAGCGCTGGAGGCGGCGCGCGCGGCCGCACCCGGGCTGCCGCGTGGCCTGCTCTTCGATGCGCCGCCTGCCGGCTGGCCGGACACCTTGCGTCGTCTCGATGGTTTTTCCCTGCACTGCAATCACCGCCATTACAGCGCTGACCTGCTCGCCGCGACGCGGCAGGCCGGTGTGCCGCTGCTGCTCTATACGGTCAATGAGGCTGCCGCTGCGGCCCACTTTCTGCGGCAGGGGGTGGCGGCGCTGTTCACGGACCGCATCGATTGCTTGCAGGATGACATTGCCTGACGGATTTTGTTACACAAGTTACATCCGCGCGCTATTTTCCCGGCGTCGGGAAGCCTATATTTCCGTCCGGGAATGACCCCATATATTTCAAGGAGCGAACATGAAGGCCAGGAATCTTGTTGCTGTCCTGTGCGTTGCCACATTTGCCGTACCGGTTTTTGCCCAGAGCGTTTCGACACCGCGCATTGATCAGCGCGAGGCCAACCAGCAGCAAAGAATCGATCAGGGAGCGCAGTCCGGCACGCTGACGCAGAAGGAGGCGGCCCGTCTCGAAAAGGGGCAGACGCATGTACAGAACATGGAAAACAAGGCGACTGCCGATGGCAAGGTGACGGCGAGGGAGAAGGCCCGTATCGAACATGCGCAAGATGTGCAGAGCAAGCGCATCTACCGGCAGAAACACGATCGCCAGCATGATTTCAATCACAATGGCAAACGCGATCGTCCCGGCCGCAACAGCTGAGGGTCTGGCTGGCCCGGAAAAAAACGGCGCCTGCGGGCGCCGTTTTTTTATCAGGCAAAAGTCAGTGCTGCGCGCACGGCGCGCTGCCATTCATCGAGGCGGGCCGCAGCGGCATCACGCGTGAGTGCCGGTTCGAACAGCCGATCCGGCTGCCAGCGGGCGGCAATTTCTGCGCGGTGCGCCCAGACCCCAGCGGCCAGACCGGCCAGATACGCGGCACCCAGTGCGGTGGTTTCCCGGTTTTTCGAGCGCACCACCGGTACACCGAGCAGATCGGCCTGAAACTGCATGAGCAGATCGTTACTGCTGGCGCCGCCATCGACACGCAGCTCGCTCAAGGCAGCCGTGCCTTCGGCCTGCATGGCCTGCATCAGCTCGGCAGACTGGAAGGCGATCGCCTCCAGCGCGGCACGCGCGATGTGTGCGGCCGTGCTGCCGCGTGTGAGACCGGTCAGGGTGCCGCGCGCCTGCGGGTTCCAGTGCGGCGCCCCCAGTCCGGCAAAGGCCGGCACGAAGACTACGCCGGCCGTATCCGGCACGCTGGCGGCCAGTGCCTCGATGTCGGCGGCGTGCTTGATCAGTCCGAGCCCGTCGCGCAGCCATTGCACGACGGCGCCGCCGACGAACACGCTGCCTTCGAGCGCGTATTCCTGTACGTCGCCCACCCTTGCGGTGCACGTGGTGAGCAGTCCGTGCTGTGAGGTGAGCGCTTGTCTGCCTGTATGCATGAGCAGGAAGCAGCCGGTGCCGTAGGTGTTCTTGGCCATGCCGGGCTGCTGGCAGGCTTGACCGAAGAGCGCGGCCTGCTGGTCGCCGGCGATGCCGCCGATGGCAATCGGTGCACCCAGCAGGGATGGCCCGGTCTGCCCGCACAGTCCGCTGGAGGGAACGATGTGCGGCATGAGCGCGCGCGGGATGTCGAACAGATCGAGCAGCTCGTCGTCCCAGTCACCGCGATGAATGTCGTAGAGCAGCGTGCGCGAGGCATTTGACGGATCGGTGACATGCAGGCGCCCGCCGGTGAGATTCCAGATGAGCCAGCTATCGATGGTGCCGAAAGCCAGCTCGCCGCGCAGCGCGCGCGTGCGCGCGCCGGGCAGATGCCGGAGCAGCCAGGCGAGCTTGCTCGCACAAAAATACGGATCGAGCAGCAGGCCGGTTTTCCGGCGGATCATCGGCTCGACACCCTCGGCACGCAGGCGCGCACAATCGTCAGAAGTACGCCGGTCCTGCCAGACGATGGCATTGTGCAGGGGGCGGCCGCTGGCACGCTCCCAGAGCACGGTGGTTTCGCGCTGATTGGTCAGACCGAGGGCGGTGATGTCGCTGGCCGCGAGGCCGGCGCGCGTGAGGGCTTCACGCGCCACGCTCAGCTGATCGCGCCAGAGCACGAGCGGATCGTGCTCGACCCAGCCCGGCTGCGGGAAGATCTGCGCAAGCTCTTTTTGCGCGAGCGCCACGGCGTGGCCCGCCTCGTCAAAGACGATGGCGCGCGAGCTGGTGGTGCCCTGATCGAGGGACAGCAGATAGGGCATGATCGATCGGCCGGATTCCTGCCCGAACAGTTTCAGACAAGGCTATAGTAGCCGCTTCCATGGAGAAAGATGAGAAGGTGGCGCAAGCCGTGATTTCGGGCAGGGTACGCACATGCGGCTGAAGACAAGACTTGCAGTGAGCCTGACGGCCGTGCTGACGCTGCTCATTCTGCTGGCGGCCTGGCTGGCGTGGCTGGGAGTGCGTGATTCGATCCGCGCCGGTGTGACGCAGCAGATGGATGCGTTGCTGAGCTATGCCGCGCAGGGCATGGACAACGATTTGCGCCTGGCCATCGAGACCACGCGTGCGGTTGCGGCGAACATGCCGGCGCAGGCGTTGACGGATGCCGGGGCGCTGTCGCGCTACATGGATGGCCTGCCGATGCCGATGGGTGCCCTCGAGCGCTGTCTGGCGCTTGCACCCGACGGCCGGCTGCTCGCACAAAAACCGCTGGATCCGCCCCTGGGCCATCTGCCCTTTGCCGGCCGGGAATATTTTCGTCAGCTGATGCAAACGCGCCAGCCGGTCATCTCGCCGCCGTTTGCCGGCCCTGTCACCAGCAATCCGTTCGTCGTCGTTGCCGTGCCGCGACTGGATAGCCGGGGCGCGGTGGTGCGGATCATGCAATGCACCTTGTCCCTGCTCAACGAGAGCCTGTTCGAGGAAGTGCGCACGACGCGTCTGGGCAAGAGCGGCAATCTTTTCGTTGCCACGCGCAGCGGCATGGTGGTGCTTCACCCGGAGCGCTCGCGCATCCTCAAGAGTCCGCTGGCGCCGGGTGTCAATCCGCTCATCGACAAGGCGCGTCAGGGGTTCAATGGCAGCGAGGAGGTGACGACGAGCACCGGCGTGCGCGCGCTGATGGGCGTTCATCAGCTGACGCTGACCGACTGGTATGTCGGCAGCTACTACCCGCTGGCCGAAGCCTATGCGCCGCTCAATGTGGCGCGTCAGCGCGTGGCGCTCATCACCCTGGCGGCGATGGTGGCGAGCGGTGTGCTGGCCTGGCTTCTGGCCGGCTTCATGGTGCGCCCGCTCGAGCGGCTCACGCACCATGTGCGCCACTTGCGCGCGCAGCCGCAGAGTACGCTGCCTGCCCCGCCCTTGCGCAAGGACGAAATCGGTGAACTGGCCGGGGCTTTCAACGGCCTGCTGACGACGCTGCGCGAGGGGGAGGCCAGCCTGCGCGCCTCCGAGGAGCGCTTCGCCAAGGCGTTCCGTTCGAATCCGGACTCCATCATCCTCACGCGCGAGCGCGACGGCATGATCATGGAGGTGAATGAAGGGTTCGAGCGTATCACCGGCTACAGCGCCGGTGAGGTACAGGGCCGGACCACTCTCGAGTTGCAACTCTGGCAGGGGATCAGCGACCGGGAGCGGATGCTCCGGCAACTGGCCCAGAGTGGCCGCGCGACTGAAATCGAGCATACGATCCGTACCCGCCAGGGAGAGGCGCGCCGTGTGCTCAGCTCGGCCGCCCTCATCCGGATCGGTGACGAGTCGTTTACGATCGCCACCTCGCGCGACATCACCGAGTTCAAGAGAATGCAGGTGGCGCTGCGCCAGTCCGAGGAGAAATTTTCCAAGGCGTTCTATGCCAACCCCAATTACGCCACGATCACCCGCTTCGAAGACGGCAGCATTGTCGCCGTCAACCAGGGTTTCGAGCGCCTGATGGGCTGGCGCGCACCGGAGGTGCTCGGCCGCACGGTGAAGGATATCGACTTGTGGGTCGATGCGACGGATCGCCAGACCGTGCAAAGTCAGTTGCGGCAGGACGGCGCCTGGCATGGTCAGGTGCGCTTCCGGCGCAAGGATGGCGCTGTTTTGCTGGTCGAGGGGGCCTGCGTGCTGTTCGAGCTGGGCGGCGAACAGCAGATCATCGGCACCGCGCGCGATGTGACTGAAATCGAACGCGCCGAGGCGGCGCGGCGCCAGTCGGAGGAGGACATCCGCAACCTCAACGTGACTCTCGAGCAGCGCGTGCGGGAGCGCACTGCCGCACTCGAGGCGGCCCTGCACGAACTGGAGACATTCAGCTACTCCGTCTCGCACGATCTGCGCACGCCGCTGCGTGCCATCGCCGGTTATGCACAAATGATCGAAGAGGACTTTTCCGATCAACTGGGCAAATCCGGGCGTGATCAGCTCGGGCGCATCATTGTCAATGCCGTGCGCATGGGCGAGCTGATCGACGACATGCTCGACTTTGCCCGCATCGGCCGGGCCGAGCTGAAGGCGCAGCCGCTCGACATGACGGGACTGGCGCGTGAAGTGCTGGCCGAGCTGACCGAGGCGGACAGCACGCGCCTGATCACCACCCGTATCGGCACACTGCCCCGGGCGCTGGCCGATCGCAGTCTCGTGCGCCAGGTCTGGATGAACCTCCTCTCGAACGCCATCAAATACACGCGCCGCTGCGAGCAGGCGTCGATCGAGATCGAGGGCAGCATCGAAGAGGGCCAGGCACACTATCAGGTGCGTGACAACGGCGCCGGTTTCGACATGCAGTATGCCGGCAAGCTGTTCCGCGTCTTCCAGCGCCTGCACCGTGATCCGGATTTCGAGGGCACCGGCATTGGCCTGGCGACGGTGGCGCGTATCGTCGAGCGCCATGGCGGTCGCGTCTGGGCCGAGGCGGTGCCGGGTGTCGGCGCCACCTTCCATTTCACTTTGCCACTGGGTGAAGAAGCACCGTCCCGCCCCGACTGATCCGGACCGGCAAGGCAGCCGGCGCCGTGTCGCCGGGACTGACTTTTCCCGGGGTAAAATCTCATCCTGGAACGTGGGCGCCCGCCCGCTTATCTCAACATTCCCCAACATTCCCCATCATTCCCTCTTGCCGAAATGAAAAGCGCCGACATCCGCCAGAAATTCCTCGACTACTTCGCCTCCCAGGGGCACGCCATCGTTGCCTCCAGCCCGCTCGTGCCCGGCAACGACCCGACGCTCCTCTTCACCAACGCCGGCATGGTGCAGTTCAAGGATGTCTTCCTCGGCCAGGACAAGCGGCCCTACGCGCGCGCCACCAGCTCGCAGCGTTGCGTGCGCGCCGGCGGCAAGCACAACGACCTGGAGAACGTCGGCTACACGGCGCGCCACCACACCTTCTTCGAGATGCTCGGCAACTTCAGCTTCGGCGACTACTTCAAGCGCGAGGCCATCCGCTACGCCTGGGAGCTGATCACCGGGGTCTATGGCATCCCGCAGGAGAAGCTGTGGACCACCGTCTATCACGAGGACGACGAGGCCTATGAAATCTGGACGCGCGAGATCGGCGTGCCGGCGGAGCGCTGCATCCGCATCGGCGACAAGCCGGGCGCGCCGAAATTCACCTCCGACAACTTCTGGCAGATGGCCGACACCGGCCCCTGCGGCCCCTGCAGCGAGATTTTCTACGACCACGGTGAGGGCATCGCAGGCGGCCCGCCCGGCTCGGAAGACGCCGACGGCGACCGTTACATCGAGATCTGGAACCTGGTGTTCATGCAGTTCAACCGCGATGAGGAAGGCGTGCTGCATCCCCTGCCCAAGCCCAGCGTCGACACCGGCATGGGCCTCGAGCGTCTGGCCGCCGTGCTGCAGCACGTGCATTCGAACTACGAGATCGATCTCTTCCAGGAGTTGATCCGCGCCGCCGCCAGGGAAACCGGCGCCAAGGATTTGTCGAACCCGAGCCTGCGCGTCATCGCCGACCACATCCGCGCCTGCGCCTTCCTCGTGGTGGACGGCGTCATTCCCGGCTCCGACGGGCGCGGCTATGTGCTGCGCCGCATCGTTCGCCGCGCCATCCGCCACGGCTACAAGCTCGGCCAGAAGAAACCCTTCTTCCACCGCCTGGTGGCGGACTTGTCGCAGGCCATGGGCCGCGCCTATCCCGAATTGCCGGCCGCCGCCGAGCGCGTCGCCGAGGTGCTCAAGGCCGAGGAGGAGCGCTTCGCCGAGACGCTCGAGCACGGCATGGCGCTGCTCGAAGCGGCGCTGGCCGCGCCCTCGAAGACGCTCGACGGCGAGACCGCCTTCAAGCTCTACGACACCTTCGGCTTTCCGCTCGATCTCACCGCCGACATGTGCCGCGAGCGCGGCTTCACGCTCGACCAGGCCGGCTTCGATGCCGCCATGGCGCGCCAGCGCAGCCAGGCGCGCGCCGCCTCGAAGTTCGTCATGAAGGGCGCGCTGGAGTACTCGGGTGTCGCCACCGCCTTCCACGGCTATGACACGCTGGTGCACGAAGGCACGGTTGTCGCCCTCTACAAGGACGGCGCCGCGGTGAACGAACTGACTGCGGGCGAGGCCGGCGTGGTAGTGCTCGACCACACGCCGTTCTATGCCGAATCCGGCGGCCAGGTGGGCGATGGCGGCCTGCTCGAATCGGCCCAGGGCGTCTTCGAAGTCGACGACACGCAGAAGATCCAGGCCGACGTCTTCGGCCATCAGGGCGTGCTGAAGATGGGCCGCCTCACCGTCGGCAACAGCGTGCAGGCCAGGGTGGACCTGGCCGCGCGCGCCGCCACCGTGCGCAATCACTCCGCCACCCACCTCATGCACAAGGCCCTGCGCGAAGTGCTCGGGCCGCACGTGCAGCAGAAGGGCTCGCTGGTGAATCCTGCGCGCACGCGCTTCGACTTCGCCCACCAGGCGCCGCTGACGGACGAGGAGATCCGCCGCGTCGAGCGCATCGTCAACCGCGAGATCCTCGCCAACGCCGCCGCCTGCGCGCGCGTCATGGCCTTCGACGAGGCGGTGAAGTCCGGCGCCATGGCGCTCTTCGGCGAAAAATATGGTGACGACGTGCGCGTCGTCGACATCGGCAGCTCGCGCGAGCTGTGCGGCGGTACGCATGTGGCGCGCACCGGCGACATCGGTTTCTTCAAGATCGTCTCGGAAGGCGGTGTCGCCGCCGGCATCCGCCGTATCGAGGCCGTCACCGGCGAGAATGCGCTCGAAGTCGTGCAGCAGCAGGAGATGGCGCTCGCCGAGGTGGCGGCGGCAGTGAAGGCGCAGCCGCAGGAAATCGCGCAAAAGGTCGGCCAGATGCTCGACAACGTCAAGGCACTGGAAAAGGAACTGGCGCGGCTCAAAGCGAAGGCTGCCGCCAGCCAGGGCGACGACCTCGCCGGCCAGGCCGCCGACGTGAAGGGCGTGAAAGTGCTTGCCGCAGTCCTCGACGGTGCCGATGCAAAAGCCTTGCGCGAGACGCTGGACAAGCTGAAGGACAAGCTGAAATCCTGCGTCGTCGTGCTCGGCGCCGCCGCCGACGGCAAGGCGTCCCTCATCGCCGGCGTCAGCCCGGATCTCACCGGCAAGGTGAAGGCCGGCGAGCTGGTGAACTTCGTCGCCCAGCAAGTCGGCGGCAAGGGCGGCGGCCGGCCCGACATGGCGCAGGCCGGCGGCACGCAGCCGGAACACCTCGGCCGGGCGCTGGCTTCCGTGCAGGACTGGGTTGCCGGGCGGCTCGGATGAAAAGTCAGCGGTGGCGACACGGCGCCACCCGGGCCGGACGTTTATGAAATTCTGTCCGCACTGCGCCGCCCCCTTGATCGAGCAGGAGCTCGCCGGGCGCGTGCGCAAGGCCTGTCCGCGCAGCGAGTGCGATTTCGTCTTCTGGGACAACCCGCTGCCGGTGCTCGCCGGCCTGGTCGAGTACAACGGGCTGATCGTCCTGGCGCGCAATGCCGCCTGGACGGAGAAATTCTTCGGCCTCATCACCGGTTTCATGGAGCGCGACGAGACCCCCGAGGAAGGCGTGGCGCGTGAGGTGCAGGAAGAGCTGGGCCTGGTGACCGTGCGCACCCGCCTGATCGGCCTCTATCCCTTCCAGCGCAAGAACGAGATCATCATGGCCTATCACGTTGTTGCCGAGGGCGAGATCGTACTGAGCGAGGAGCTCGCCGAGTATCGCCTGATCGCGCCCGAGAAATTGCGCCCCTGGGATTCGGGCACCGGCATGGCGATCCGCGACTGGCTGGCAGGCCGGCCGTCGTGATTGCCGACCGGCAGCGCTTTGCCGCGGCATTCGCCGCCATCGATGCGGCGAATGCCGCGGATCCCAATCTCGAAGACGGCCAGCCCAAGGAACTGCTCTACGCACAGCGCATGAGCGCCATGCTGGATCGTTTCGCGCCGGATGCTGCGGAAGCCGTGCAGCTCGCCGTGCGCGCCCAGCACATCGAGCGCTGGAAGACGCCGCGCGCGAGCTATCCGATGGATCGCCAGGGCTATCTGCAGTGGCGCAGCGGCCTCTACAAATTCCATGCTGAAACCGCCGGCCGCCTCCTGGCCGCGCACGGTTACGACGCGGCAACGGTCACGCGTGTCGAGAATGCCGTCGGCAAGCGCGGCATCAAGTCGAACGCCGAGGCGCAACTGCTCGAGGATGTCAGCAGCCTGGTGTTTCTCGAACACTCTCTGGCCGGCTTTATCGCGCAGCATCCCGATTATGACGAAGCGAAATGGCTCGACATCCTGCGCAAGACCTGGCGCAAGATGTCGGCCGCGGCGCGCGAATTCGTCCTCGCCGGAAAAGTCAGTCTCCCTGATACGGCGCGTCCCTTGATTCTCAAGGCGGGGGATAGATAGACGGGAAAGAGTGCAGCGCGTAACACCGCAAGCCAACAACAAGGAGCGCAGCGAACGTCCGTCACCCCCTTCCCCGGGAAGGGGGCGGGGGGAAGGTTCATGAACCCCCTTCCCCGGAAAGGGGGCGGGGGGAAGGTTCATGATGCTTGGCCGATGTTGTTGGCCCAGGCCAATGCCTGGGTGAGCGAGGCATTCACCTTCTGGCTGTCGACGCCGGGCAACTCGGCGGTGAGTGCGGCGCAGGCGTCCTGATCGCCTTCTTCGAGCGCCTCGGCCAGTTGCAGCATGCGGCCGAGCATGCCTTCGCCCGCCTCGAGCGCTGCGCGCACGTCGGCGCTGACGTTCAACCCTTTCAGGATTTCGCCGATCGGGACGTGCAACAAGGTCGGCATCAGGGACATGATGCCGGTCATGAAAGCGCGATCGGCCAGATCGCCGTCGGCCCCCATCAGTTGTCCGGCGAGCAGTTCGAGAAAGCGTCCGCGCGTGGCGGCCAGTTGCATGAGCGGGCCGGGTGCGCCGCCCTGGGCGGATGTGTCGGCATACACCAGCAGTTGCAGCCAGCGCTGCAACTGGCGCCGTCCGAGCACGGTGATGGCGTGGCGCACCGAGGTGATCTTCTGGCGCACGCCGCTGGCGGCCGAGTTGGTCAGGCGCATGAGGTTGAGCGTAAGGCCCGGTTCGGGCTTGAAGATGGCCTCCAGCCTGGCGGTATCGGCATCCTCGAGCACCAGGCCGAGCAGGCGGCTCAAGGTCAGCTCGGAATGCGAGAGCTGCTTGCCCTCGATGATCGCCGGTTTGGCGAAGTAATAACCCTGAAAGAGCTCGAAGCCCAGTTCCTGGCAGACCTTCACCTGCGCTGCGTTGTCGACCTTTTCGGCGAGCAGGCGCAGCTTCCACGGGTGCAATGCCTGCACGGTCTGCTGCAGACGGGCGGCCTCCATGCCGAGCAGATCGACCTTGACGATATCGGCCACTTCCAGCAGCGGGCGGTGCTGCTCCTGCAGGCTGACGAAATCGTCGAGGGCGAGCAGATAGCCCTTGTCCTTGAGGGCGCGGCAGCGCGCGATCACCTCCGGTGTCAGCTCGACGGTTTCGAGGACTTCGAGGACGAATTTTTCGGGTGGCAGCATTTCCACCACCTCGCTCATCAGCATGCGTGCGTCGAGATTGACGAATCCCAGATAGGGGCCGAGCGCGGCTTCCAGACCGAGTTCGCTGATGGCATGGAAGAGCACGGTGGCGGTGGCCGAAAGATCGTCGCCGATCTGCGCGGTGTTTTGCCGGCCGCTGCGAAACAGTAGTTCGTAGGCGTAGGGCTGTTGGGCGCGGTCGAGGATCGGCTGGCGGCCGATGAAGATTTCGCGGGTCGACATATCCTGTTTATCGGCCCGTTGCGGAAAATCTTTAGAAGCCGGGAGACAGATAGGGGCGCGCTTTGCGCAACACGCGCCGGAAATCGGCCTGGATGCGGGCCAGTGCCGGCCGGTTGTCGGCCTCGAAGCGCAGCACGATGACCGGTGTGGTGTTGGAGGCACGCATGAGGCCGAAGCCATCCGCATATTCGACGCGCAGGCCGTCGAGGGTGATGACCTCCTGCGCCCCTTCGAAATGCGCGCTCTTCTGCAGCTCGGCGATGAGGGCGTGCGGCTCGCCTTCCTGCATTTTCAGATTGAGCTCCGGCGTGGACACGGCATCGGGCAGGTGTTCGAGCGGCCAGTTGGCGTCCTTCCAGCGCGAGACGATCTCGAGCAGGCGGGCGCCGGCGTAGAGGCCGTCGTCGAAGCCGTACCAGCGCTCCTTGAAGAAAGTGTGGCCGCTCATCTCGCCGGCGAGTGGCGCGCCGGTCTCCTTCAGCTTGGCTTTGATCAGCGCATGGCCGGTCTTCCACATCAGCGGCTGCCCGCCCTGGTGGCGGATGGTGTGCGCCAGGTTGCGCGAGCACTTCACGTCGTAAATGATCTGCGCGCCCGGGTTGCGCGCCAGCACGTCGGCGGCGAAGAGCATCAGCTGGCGGTCCGGATAGATGATCTCGCCCGCCTTGGTCACCACGCCGAGGCGGTCGCCGTCGCCGTCGAAGGCGAGGCCGAGCTCGGCATCGGTCTCGCGCAGGGCGCGGATGACATCCTTGAGATTCTCGGGCCTGGACGGGTCGGGATGATGATTCGGGAAATTCCCATCCACTTCGCAGAACAATTCGACCAGCTCGCAGCCCATGCGGCGCAAGAGCTCGGGCGCCACGGCACCCGCCACACCGTTGCCGCAGTCGACGACGATCTTCATCGGGCGCGCCAGTTTTACGTCGGAGACGATGCGCTCGAGGTAATCCCTCTTCACGTCGACTGCGGTGATTTTTCCCTTGCCCGTGGCCAGGCGGCCTTCGACGAGGCGCGTGCGCAGTGCCGTGATGGCCGTGCTGTGCAGCGTGTCGCCGCCGAGCATGATCTTGAAGCCGTTGTAGTCGGGCGGGTTGTGGCTGCCGGTGACCATCACCGCGCTGCCGGTCTTCAGATGGTGGGCGGCGAAGTAGCCAAGCGGCGTCGGCACCCTGCCGATGTCGATGACGTTGACGCCGCTGGCGCAGAGGCCTTCCATCAGGGCGCGCGCGAGTTCCGGGCCGGAGAAGCGGCCGTCGCGACCGACGACGACGGTTTTCACTTTCCTGTCGCGTGCTTCCGAGCCGATGGCGCGGCCGATGGCATGGACGGAATCGCGCGTCAGCGTTCGGCCGACGATGCCGCGGATGTCGTAGGCCTTGAAAATTTCCGGGGCGGGCAGGGGCATCGGGCGGGGCTCCATGGTCAGTCAGTGCAAGACGGCGGGAATGTCGATCGCCAGCGGAGCGGGGGCCGCCGAGGCGTGGCGCGCGAGCAGATGCCAGCCCTGGGCGCCGCGCACGAAGACGTGGCTGGCGATCACCGGTGCGCGCGGCCGCGTCTCGCCGCTGACCGAATAGTGCTCATGGTTGCTGTGATGAGCGAGCAGCATGCCTTCGCGGCGCAGCGTATTGCTGGTGCGCACGCTCACGCGCGTGCTGCCGGCGAACAGGCGCCGCCAGTTCTCGCGCACGGTGGCAAAGCCGGCCAGGCGCTCGCCGCCCGGGTGCACGCAGAGCACTTCCTCGTCTTCGGCCCAGACGGCCATCATGGCGGCCAGATCGGCGCGCTCGAGCGCGTCGTAAAAGGCCGCTTCGGCATCCTGCGGTGTGGCAAAAAATCGCATGGTCATGAGAGCAATCCTCCGATTTCGCCGAGCACGCGCTCGGGCATGAGATGGTTCAGGCAGTCGGTGTGGCCGAGCGGGCATTCGCGCGCGAAGCAGGGACTGCACTCGAGGTTCAGGCTGAGCAGGCGTGCGTGTGACGAGAGCGGTGGTGTATAGACCGGGCTCGACGAGCCGTAGAGCGCCACCAGCGGGCGGCCGAGGGCGGCGGCGACATGCATCAGTCCCGAATCGTTGCTCACCACCAGCCGTGCGCAGGACATGAGATCGATGACCTCGTCGAGTGTGGTGAGCCCGCACAGATTGCGGGCGAGGCCGCCACTCAGTTGTTCGATCTCGGCGCCGACCGGTGCATCCCTGGCCGAGCCGGTGATCCAGACGCGAAAGTCAGTGGCGGCCAGACGGCGCGCCAGATCGGCGAAGTGGCGCGCCGGCCAGCGTTTGGCCGGCCCGTATTCCGCACCCGGACAAAAAACGATCGGCGCGGGGCTTGCTTCCAGAGTGAACTTCGCCAGTGTGACGGCAACCGCATCCGCAGACGTCTTCAGATGTGCGGCGGTGAGTGGCGCAGGAGCCGCTGTGTCGGGCGCTTCGGCGAGCAGGGCGTAGCGCTGGGCCAGTTGCGGCAGGTGCGCGGGATCAAAATGCCGGATGCGGTTGATGAGCGCGTAACGTGCCTCGCCCTTGAAGCCGATGCGTGTGCCGATGCCGGCAAATACCGGCAGCAGGGCGGACTTCCAGGAATTGGGCAGGATGAGAGCAGCATCATAATTTTCTGCAGCGAGCTGGCGGCCCAGACGCCAGCGTCCGGCAAGATTGAATTCGCCATGAGCAAACGGGTTGGGGATGACACGGCGGATTTCGTCCATGCGTGCGAGCACCGGCGCGGCCCAGGCAGGGGCGAACGCATCGAGGATCAGGCCCGGATGGCGCGCGTGCAAGCGCGTGAAAAGCGGCTGGGCGAGGAGTGTGTCACCGATCCAGGAGGGGGCGACGACGAGGGCTTTCCGCATCAGGCGGAGAGAATCAATGATGCCCCTTGGGCGCCTCGCCCTGGAAAATATAGCGGGTATTGCAGTACGGACAGGTGGCCTCACCGCTCTTCACCGGATTCAGGAAAACGCGCGGGTGGCGCGCCCAGAGCGGTTCGTTCGGCGGCGGGCAATGCAGCGGCATGTCCTGCGCGCTGACGGTGATGGTGCGGGCGGGCCCTTTGCTCATGTCGGTTCCTTTTTAGACGCTGGCGAGCCAGTCGCGGTGTTTGGGCGAGCGGCCATTGACCACGTCGAAGAAGAGATTCTGCAATTTCTCGGTGATCGGGCCGCGCCGCCCCGAGCCGATGACGCGGCCATCGAGCTCGCGGATCGGTGTTACTTCGGCGGCGGTGCCGCTGAAGAAGGCTTCATCTGCAATATAGAGGTCGTCACGCGTCAGGCGCTTGGCGCGCACTTCGTAGCCGAGCTCGCGCGCCAGCTCGATGACGGTGGCGCGGGTGATGCCGATCAGTGCCGAGGCGATCTCCGGTTCATAGATGGCGCCGTCCTTGACGACGAAGAGGTTCTCGCCCGCGCCCTCCGCCACAAAGCCGTCGACGTCGAGCAGCAGCGCCTCGTCGTAGCCGTGTTCGGTGGCCTCCATGTTGGCGAGGATCGAGTTGGCGTAGGTGCCCGAATACTTGGCGCGGCACATCGAGACGTTCACATGGTGGCGCGCGTAGGACGAGGTCTTGACGCGGATGCCGTTGGCGAGGCCGTCTTCGCCCAGATAGGCGCCCCAGGGCCAGGCGGCGATGGAGACATGGACTTGCGCGCCCTTCGGCGAGACGCCCATCTTCTCCGAGCCGTAGAAGGCGATCGGGCGCAGGTAGCAGGACTCGAGCTTGTTGGCGCGCACCACTTCCTTGTGCGCCTCCATCAGCGTCGCCTTGTCCCAGGGCATCTTCATCATGTAGATGTGTGCCGAATTGAAGAGCCGGTCGGTGTGCTCCTGCAGGCGGAAGATGGCGGTACCCCCGGCGGTCTTGTAGGCGCGCAGGCCCTCGAAGACGGCGAGGCCGTAGTGCAGGGAGTGGGTGAGCACGTGCGTCGTCGCTTCGCGCCAGGGCACGAGCTTGCCGTCGTGCCAGATGAAGCCGTCGCGGTCGGCCATGGACATGATGAATCTCCGGCTTTGTTTCGAGAGCGAAATTTTAGCCGATTTCGCCTGTGCCGGCTTTGCCGGCCGGCATCCAGTCCGGGACTGACGCGTGTCGACCATGGTGCTGCGTACCTGGCAAGCCGGTGAAGGCGTACGCAGGAGACGATGGATTGCCTCACATGGACGAGAGGGGGATTTGCTGGTGAGGCATCGCCCCCCCCGGTTTCTATTGCAGGCCGTCGAGGAACTCCCCGGCGCTGAGGATGGGGCAGGCGAAGCCGCGTGCGAGGCTGAGCACATCCCGGTCGCCGGTGACCAGCGCTTTGGCCTTGCCGGCAAGTGCCAGTTGCAGAAAGGGCACGTCGAAAGCGTCACGGCAGGCCGGCGTTTTCGGCGGTGGTTCGGGGATGCGCACGGTCTTGCAGTAAGGCAGGTAGTCGGCCAGCAATTCCCGCCGTTCCTGCGGCGAGAGCTTGAATTTCGGATAGGCGAGCACGCGGATCAACTCGGCCGCCGTGATGCAGGAGACGAGGGGCTGGATGCGATGTGCCTGCCAGGCCTGGCGCAAGGGCGACAGGTGCCCCTGGGCGAACACCAGCGCCGACAGGACAAGATTGGTGTCGATGACGATCCGGGGCGGGCCGGCCGCACGCCTCACTTCGTCTTGCGCCTGGCCTTGGCCGCCGGCGCCTGCCGCGCCCATTTCACCGCGTCGGTGATGTCCTGCTCCTGCAGGCCCAGTTCCGCCAGTTTGGCCCGCACGGCGTCGCCGCGCTGGATGCGCACCGGCGTCAGCACGATCTGGCCGTTGCGGGCCTCCACTTCGAAGTACTCGGGGGAATCGACGGCCGCCGTAACGCTCTTGGGCAACGTCAGCTGGTTTTTCGAGGTCATCTTGGCGAGCATGTCCGTTTCCTGGCCGAAAGTAAGGAATCCTTACTTTACGCGATTGGGTGCATGCGTGCAAGCAGTCGCCAGCCGGTTCGCGCAGCAGGAATCCGCTCCCGGTGAGCGCGTGCAGCGCGCTACGGCCCCGCGCCGGGGTGACGATGGAGTAGCGGTCCGATAGCGCCAAGCCGGCCCATGCGACGATTCAGCCGGCCTGGCAGGGGCATTGCGTCCGCAACCCGATGACCGGTCCCCGCAGCAGGCGCAGGAGCACGTCGAGCCATTCCTGTTGGTCCTGGCGTTGCCGATCCGATTCGTCGCGGCCGGACTTCCCGGCTGTTTCCTTCGATTTGCCGTGGGCGTCAAGAATGAGCAAGGCGATGTCGAGCGGCTGCCGGGCCGCCCACCGGGTTGCCGCCGGCAGGTAAGGCCGTCCGGCAACACCGATGAGGAGCACGGCGAGACAGACGAGTACGGCGCGTTTGATCGCCTGCCTGCGGCCTGGTGTCTTCCATGTGAAATCAGTGTCCATCCTGTCCTCCAGGGGTTGGGCACATTATCGAGCCGTTGCTGGCTCAGGAGATGAGCCAGGACTTACGCCGGCAGCCGGATAAATCCGTCTTTGTCCAGCGGAAAAAAGGGATTGAAGCAGACTTCCCAGAGGAAGCCGTCGGGGTCGGCGAAATAGCCGCGCAAGCCGCCCCAGGGCGCCTTTTCGCCTGCACGCACCAGGCGGGCGCCGGCGGCGACCGCTTCGCGCAGGGTTGCGGCGACCGCTTCCTCCGACGCGACGTTGTGGGCGAGCGTGAAGCCCGGAAAGCCGCTGCCGGCGGGCGGGACGTTCGCGTCTGCGGCGAGCGCCTCGCGTGCGAACAGGGCGAAGGCCGTGCTGCCGGCCTGGAAGAATGCCACCGCCGCCTCGCTGCCGGAGGATTCGCGCCAGCCCAGCGCCGCATAGAAGGCGCGGCTGCGGGCCAGGTCGCGCACGCCGAGGGTGATGAAGCTGATGGCCTGTTTCATGGTCCGGATTCGCTGAAGAAACGCGGCCATTATGCGCCGCGCTGAGTTGTCCCGCTCAGGCGCCGTATCGCAGGGACTGACTTTTCCCGACTTGGATATGTCGTCCAGGAAGCCCGGAATCAAGATTTCGATAAGGATGGGCGGGAGCGCATAAAGAAAGCGTCAAGACGGCGCCTGGCCGGCGCGCCGGAGGCGGTAAAATGCGTCCCATGGAGCGCGTCTGGAAACCCAACGTCACCGTTGCCGCCGTCATCGAGCGTGACGGCCGCTTCCTTTTCGTCGAGGAGGAGACCGACGACGGCATCCGTCTCAACCAGCCGGCGGGGCATCTCGACGAGGGCGAGTCGCTGGTGGACGCCGCGGCACGCGAGGCGCTGGAGGAGACGGCGCACCGCTTCATACCGGAGTTCCTCGTCGGCATCTACCAGTGGCGGCGGCCGGACGGCAAGACTACCTATTTGCGCTTTGCCTTCGGCGGCCGGCTGCTCGGCGTCGAGGCCGAGCGGGCGCTCGACCATGGCATCCTGCGCGCGCTGTGGCTGACGCCGCAGGAGATCGCCGCCGAACATGCCCGCCACCGCAGCCCGCTGGTCATGCAGTGCGTGCGTGATTACCTCGCCGGACGGCGCTTCGACCTCGATCTGATCACTCACTACGAAAAATGAGCGCTGCTTGCCGGGTTATCCCGGGCGCGGCGCAGTCAACAACCGGGAGCCGCGCTGCGGCGAACAATCGTCACCCCCTTCCCGGGGAAGGGGTGCAGGGGGAAGGCCGTTGAAACAGAAAACCGTGGTGGTCGGCATGTCCGGCGGGGTGGATTCCTCCGTCGCCGCGATGCTCTTGAAGCAGCAGGGCTGGAAAGTCATCGGTCTCTTCATGAAGAACTGGGAGGACGATGACGATGCGGAGTATTGCTCCTCGCGCCAGGACCTCATCGATGTCGCCGCAGTGTGTGACATCCTCGGCATCGACCTCGAGGTGGTGAATTTTTCCGTCGAGTACAAGGAGCGCGTCTTCGCCGAATTCCTGCGCGAGTACCGCGCCGGGCGCACGCCCAACCCGGACGTGCTGTGCAACGCCGAGATCAAGTTCAAGGCCTTCCTCGACCATGCGATGGCGCTGGGTGCGGAAAAGATCGCCACCGGTCACTACGCCCAGGTGCGCGAGGTGGCGACCGAGATGGGCCGCGAATTCCAGCTCCTCAAGGCCGAGGATGGCACCAAGGACCAGAGCTATTTCCTCTACCGTCTCAACCAGGCGCAGCTGGCGAAGACGCTGTTCCCGCTCGGCCAGGTGTACAAGCGCGAGGTGCGCCGGATGGCGCAGGCAGCCGGCCTGCCCAATTTCGCCAAGAAGGACTCGACCGGCATCTGCTTTATCGGCGAGCGGCCGTTCAAGGAATTTCTCGAGCGCTACATCCCGCGCAGTCCGGGCGAGATCCGCACGCTGGAGGGCGACAAGGTCGTCGGTGCGCACCAGGGCCTGATGTACCACACGCTGGGCCAGCGCAAGGGTCTGGGCATTGGCGGCATCGCCGGCGAGGAGAAGGAGGGCGAGCACGACGCCTGGTACGTCGCCGGCAAGGACCTGGCGAAGAACGTGCTCTATGTCGTGCAGGGCCACGACCATCCGGCGCTGCTCGAAGCGCGCCTCGAGGCCATCGACCTGTCCTGGGTGAGCGGCCGGCCGCCGCACACACACTGGGTGTATACGGCGAAGACGCGCTACCGCCAGCCGGATGCGCCGTGCGAGGTGGATCGTGTCGATGCGGAGCGCTGCGAGGTGATCTTCGCCCAGCCGCAATGGGCGGTGACGCCCGGCCAGAGCGTGGTGCTCTACGATTCGAAGGTATGCCTGGGCGGCGGCATTATTGCGTAGCCACCCACACTCGCCGTATCACGGCGACTGACTTTCATCCCTGCGGGACGGTTTCGATGAAGGAGGGGCGCTGCATCAGCTCGTCGAACAGCCGCGCCAGGTTGGCGTGGCGCTCGCGCCAGGCGATGTCGGCCAGACGAAAATCGAGATAGCCCAGCGCCGCCCCGACGGCGATGTCGGCGAGCGAGAAGGCATTGCCGTTGCAGAACGGGTGTTCGCCCAGATCGTCCGCGGCGAGGGCGAGCGCCCGATCGATCTTCTCGTTCTGCCGCGCAATCCAGCTCGCACTCCTCTCTTTTTTCACGCGCTTGCTCTCGAGGAACACTGCGGCGGCAGCATCCATCACACCGTCGGCGAGCGCCTCCCAGCGCTTGACGCGCGTGCGCTCGCGCCCGGCAGCGGGCAGCAGCCGGTTGTTGGGGCTCACGCCATCGAGATACTCGACGATGACACGCGAGTCAAACAGGGTGAAGTCTTCATCGAGCACGAGCACCGGCACCTTGCCGAGCGGGTTGAGCGTATCGACGCGGCTGTCCGGATTCCATGGATTGTCGACAATGAATTCGACATCGATTTTCTTTTCGGCAAGGACGATGCGCACTTTGCGCACGTAGGGGCTGGTCAGGGAACCGATCAGTTTCATCAGTATCGTTATCGAACGGCTGTTTGATTTGCTGAGGATTATAGCAGCGCACCCTGTTCCCTCTTCCGTGACGGACATCACGCAAAACGCTGCCGCGCACGGAGGATATTCTGTGCAAGGGGCTGCGCCGATACGGACCGGCATGTCCGTGCGTGCGTTGCCAGGGCGGGATTGCTATAGTAGGTGCACAAAACCCCGATGGAGTCTGAAACATGATCACCACCGATCACAAATCACAATTGGTCACGGTTGCCGTCTTTGGCGAGTTCACGCTCGCCGACTACAAGGAATTCGAGGAGCTGGTCAATTACAAGATCAGGTTCGAAGGCCCGGTCAATCTGCTCTTCGATCTGCGCGAGATGGCCGGTTTCACGCTCGACATGGCCTGGGAGGAAATCAAATTTGCACGCGCCCATCGTAATGACTTTGGCCGCGTGGCGGTGCTCACCGAATCGCAATGGGCGACCTGGAGCGCCTGGCTCTCGCAGGTATTTGTCGAGGCCGATGTCGAGGTGTTCTCCGCCGAGGAGGATGCGCGCCAGTGGGTAGGGGCATGAAGACCTACACCACGCTGATCGGCGTCGACGATCTTGCCGGGCATCTGCATGAGGCGAACTGGCGCATTTTCGATTGCACGTTCGACCTGACACGGCCCGAGGCGGGCGAGCGGGTCTATGAAACGGGCCATCTGCCCAATGCGCTCTACGCGCATCTCGAACGTGATCTGTCGGCGCCGGTCACGGCAAAGGGGCAGGGCTGTCGCCATCCTCTGCCAGAGGTGGCGCGCTTTGCCCGCTGGCTGGGTGCCATGGGGGTCGGCAACGACAGCCAGGTGATTGCATATGACAACGCGGGCGGCGCCACGGCGGTGCGCCTGTGGTGGCTGCTGCGCTGGCTCGGCCA
Organism: uncultured Rhodocyclaceae bacterium; assembly: GCA_964607005.1. Lineage (GTDB taxonomy): Bacteria > Pseudomonadota > Gammaproteobacteria > Burkholderiales > Rhodocyclaceae > Desulfobacillus. The sequence goes on along the minus strand of CAZSHO010000011.1, from coordinate 41,288 downwards.
CGAGGCGGTGGCCTTGCTCGACGGCGGCAGCCCGGCCTGGCAGGAAGCCGGCTATGAGCTGACGACCGAGGTGCCGCCGGTCACGCCCGCGCAGTTCGCTGTGCGGCCGCGCACAGGGGAGGTGCTCGACGCCGCCGCCGTGAACAGTCAGCTCGCGCAGGACGGCGCCCTGCTCGTCGATGCGCGCAGTCCCGAGCGCTACCGCGGTGAGAGCGAGCCTTTCGATCCGGTGGCCGGGCGTATCCCCGGTGCGCGCAGCCGTTTTTTCCAGGACAACCTGCGCGCGGATGGCACGTTCAAGCCGGCACCGCTGTTGCGGGACGAATTTGAAGCGATTCTTGGCGGCCGCCCTGCGGGTGAGGTGGTGCATTACTGCGGTTCGGGCGTGACAGCCTGCCACAACCTGTTCGCCATGGAGCGTGCCGGTCTTGCCGGATCGCGTATCTACGCCGGCTCCTGGAGCGACTGGTGCGCCGATCCGGCGCACCCGGTCGCCACCGGTTACTGAGCCGCCTGGCCGTGGCGCGCCAGCGCCCAGGCGACGTGCTCGCGCACCAGCGCCGAGGGATCGTCCAGGCGCGCACGCAGTGCAGCGATCACTTCAGGAGATCCCGGCGCGTTGCCCAGTCCGACGGCCAGATTGCGCAGCCAGCGTTCGTGACCGATGCGATGGATGGCGCTGCCGGCCATGCGCGTGCGGAATTCCTCTTCCGTCCAGGCGAATAATTCGATCAGTGTGGCCTGGTCGAGGCCGTGGCGCACGGAAAAGTCAGTCTCGGCAGTACGGCGCGCATGACGATTCCATGGGCAGACGATCTGGCAGTCGTCGCAGCCATAGACACGATTTCCGATGAGCGGGCGCAGTGTTTCGGGAATCGATCCCTTCAGCTCGATGGTGAGGTAGGAGATGCAGCGGCGCGCATCGACCTGATAGGGCGCAACGATCGCCTGCGTCGGGCAGGCATCGAGACAGGCGCGGCAACTGCCGCAGTGTTCGCTTTGCGGCGCATCGGGCGGCAAGGCGAGGTCGGTGTAAATCTCGCCGAGGAAAAAATACGAACCCATGTCGCGCGTCAGGAGCAAGGTGTGTTTGCCACGCCAGCCCAGCCCGCTGCGCGCCGCCAGCGCGCCTTCCATCACCGGCGCCGAGTCGGAGAAGACCCGGTAGCCGAACGGACCGATGGCCTGTGCGATGCGATCGGCCAGTTTTTGCAGACGTGCGCGGATCAGCTTGTGGTAGTCGCGGCCCAGCGCGTAGCGTGAGATCGCCGCGCGTGAGGCGTCTGCCAGCACTTCCTCCATCGGCAACGCTTCGGGCAGGTAGTTCATGCGCGCCGTGATGACGCTGCGTGTACCGGGCACCAGTTCGGCCGGGCGCGTGCGCTTCGTGCCGTGGCTTGCCATATAATCCATCTCGCCGTTGAAGCCGGCCGCCAGCCAGGCCGCCAGGCCGCTTTCGGCGGCCTCGAGCGCCGTGCCGGCAATCCCGATTGCATCAAATCCCAATGCCTGTCCCCATTGCCGGATGTCGGCGACGAGGGCGGTCTGATCCATGGAGCGTGTCTCTTGCATGAGCTCGATCATAGCCTGTCGCTGATTTTGCCGGATGAAGCGGCCACGCTCGCCCTGGGGGCGTCGCTGTCTTGCGCGCTGACACCCGGACTGACGATCTGGCTCGAAGGGGACCTGGGCAGCGGTAAGACTACCCTGGTGCGTGGCGTGTTGCGGGGGCTCGGGTACGAGGGCAAGGTCAAGAGCCCGACCTTTACACTCGTTGAACTTTATGCTATTTCTAGATTAGAATTGCATCACTTTGATTTTTATAGATTCAATCAGCCGGAAGAATATCTGGATGCAGGGCTCGACGAATACTTTCAACAGGCCGCCGTTTGCCTGGTCGAATGGCCGGACAAGGCCGGGGCCTATCTTGCGCCGGCGGATCTGCGCATCCGGCTTGTTCTGCATGAACCGGGCCGACAGGCCACATGCAGCGCATATAGCGAAGCGGGGCGGGCATGCCTGAACGCACTCCGCTCTTCCCTGCCGGCTTCGCTCGTCGTGACTTCCTGAAGTTCGGTGGCGCCACCCTTGCTCTGCTGGTGAGCCGTGCTGGCCAGGCGGCCGCCGATGTGCTCGCCGTGCGCGTCTGGCCGGCGCGCGATTACACCCGTATCACTCTCGAGAGTCAGCAGGCGCTGGTATTCACCCAGCAGATCGTCAAAAATCCGGAGCGGCTGGTGGTCGATCTCGAAGGTGTCGAATTCAACAGCGTCCTGCAAAGTCTGCCCGAGAAGATTTTGCAGAGTGATCCCTATGTCAAGCTGATTCGTGCCGGGCGCAACCGCCCCGGTGTGGTACGCCTCGTCATCGAACTGAAGACCGAGGTCGCACCGCAGGTATTCACCCTCAAGCCGGTCGGCGAATATGGCCACCGCCTGGTGCTCGATCTGTATCCGAGCGTGGCCGACGATCCGCTGCTCGCCTTGTTGCAGGAACTCGATGCATCGGATGACAGGATGCCTGCCCGTACATCCGCCAGAGGCGGAGACGCGCAGCCGGAGATCACGCGCATGGTCACCGTTGTTCTCGACCCGGGGCACGGCGGTGAAGATCCCGGTGCCATCGGCCGTGGCGGCAGCCGCGAGAAGGATGTCACGCTGCAGGTTGCACGCCGCCTGAAGAAGAAGCTCGATGCCGTGCCGAACATGCGCTCGATGCTCACCCGCGATGGCGACTTTTTCATTCCGCTGCACAGCCGCGTGCAGAAGGCACGCCGTGTGCAGGCCGATCTTTTCGTCTCCGTGCATGCCGACGCCTTCATCAAGCCGACGGCACGCGGCTCCTCGGTATTCATCCTCTCCGAGAACGGCGCATCGAGTACCGCCGCACGCTGGCTGGCGCAGCGTGAAAATGCCGCCGACCTGGTAGGGGGGGTGAACATTGGCGTCAAGGATGCCAACCTCGCACGCACGCTGCTCGATCTTTCCCAGACGGCGACGATCCGTGACAGTCTCAAACTCGGCAAGTCCGTGCTGGGTGAGCTGGGTGGCATCAACACCCTGCACAAGGGGCAGGTCGAGCAGGCCGGCTTTGCCGTGCTCAAGGCACCGGACATTCCTTCCATCCTCATCGAGACCGCCTTCATCAGCAATCCGGAAGAAGAGCGGCGTCTCAACGACGAGGACTATCAGGACAAGATGGCCGAGGCCATCCTGCGCGGCATCAAGAGCTATTTCGCCAAGAATCCGCCGCTGGCCAAGTCCAGACTGGTACGCCTCGACTGAGGTGGGGGGCAATCCCCCCCCAGCCTCCTTTCCGGGAAAGGGGGTGACGGTTGCCCGCTTCGCTCCATGCAAACACTTCAGCCCTGGGGGCGGCCCTGCACCGGCTGATATAATTCGTCGTTTCCCGGCAATCACTTACCAGCGTGCAGGTCTTCCGAGGCATTCCCGAGCGTGCGTTGCATTCGACGGTGCTCACCATCGGCAATTTCGATGGCGTGCACCGTGGTCATCGCGCCCTGCTGGCGCGGCTCACCGCGCTCGCCCGTGAAGTCGGCCTGCCTGCGGCGGTGATGACCTTCGAGCCCAATCCGCGCGAATATTTCGCTCCGCAGTCGTCGCCGGCGCGCCTGGCCAGCCTGCGCGAGAAACTGCAACTGCTTGCCGAGTGCGGCGTTGATCAGGCCCATGTCTGTGCGTTCAATGCGCATTTCGCCTCACTCAGTGCCGAGGCATTCATCGAATGCCTGATTGGCGGACTTGGCATGCGCCATCTCATCATTGGCGACGATTTTCGTTTCGGCAAGAATCGCGTGGGCGACTTCAGCCTGCTGCAGCGCGTCGGACGTGAGCGCGGATTTGTCGTCGAAGCGATGGAAACTCTGGTGCATGAAGGCGAGCGCGTCTCCAGTTCGGCCGTGCGCGAGGCGCTCGATGCGGGTGATCTCGAACACGCCGGGCGCCTGCTCGGTCGCCCCTACTGCATTTCCGGCCGCGTCATTCACGGGCGCAAGCTGGGGCGGCAGCTTGGCTTTGCCACCGCCAACATTCAGCTGAAGCGGCTCAAAGCGCCACTGTCGGGGATTTTCGTCGTTTCCGTCGAAGGCGTCGGCGAACATCCTTACGAAGGCGTCGCCAGTCTTGGCGTGCGCCCGACCATCGAGAGCGCGGGCAGACCGACACTGGAAGTGTATATCTTCGATTTCGCGGGTGATCTCTACAACGCCCATCTGCGCGTGAATTTCCTGCACAAGCTGCGTGAGGAAGTGAAGTTCGACTCTCTGCAGGCCTTGCAGGCGCAGATCGCCCGCGATGTCGCCGATGCCCGCGCCTATCATGCGCATTTGCGTGTGGAGCAGGAACAATGAAAGAGAACGGCATGACCGATTACCGTAAAACCCTGAACCTTCCCGACACGCCCTTTCCCATGCGTGGCGATCTTGCCCGGCGCGAGCCGCAGTGGGTGGCGCAATGGCAAAACCGCAAACTCTACGAAAAAATCCGCAAGACGGCGGCGGGCCGGCCGCGCTTCATCCTCCATGATGGCCCGCCCTATGCCAACGGCGACATCCACATCGGGCACGCCGTGAACAAGATCCTCAAGGACATCATCGTGCGCTCGAAGACGCTGGCCGGCTTCGACGCGCCCTATGTGCCGGGCTGGGACTGCCACGGCCTGCCCATCGAGCACCAGATCGAGAAGCTGCACGGCAAGCACCTGCCGGCCGACCAGGCGAGGGAGCTGTGCCGCGCCTTCGCCGCCGAGCAGGTCGAGCGGCAGAAGAAGGATTTCATCCGCCTCGGTGTGCTGGGCGAGTGGGATGATCCCTATCTGACGATGGCCTTTCGCAACGAGGCGGACGAGATCCGCGCCCTCGGCGAGATTTACAAGCGTGGCTTCCTCTTCAAGGGGCTGAAGCCTGTGAACTGGTGTTTCGACTGCGGTTCGGCGCTGGCCGAGGCCGAGGTCGAGTACCAGGACAAGGAGTCGCCCGCCATCGACGTCGCCTTTCCGCTCGACGATGCCGAGCGCGGCCGCGTCGCGCATGCCTTCGGCCTGGCGGCGCTGCCGGAGGACCCTTGCTACGCGGTGATCTGGACGACGACACCCTGGACGATTCCCGGCAACCAGGCGCTCAACCTGCACCCCGAGTTCACCTACGAACTCGTGCAGACGCCGCGCGGCCTGCTGGTGCTGGCCGCCGAATTGCGCGGCCAGGCGCTGGCGCGCTACGGCCTCGAAGGCAAGGTGCTCGGCGCCTGCCAGGGCGCGGCGCTGGCGCTGGTGAAGTTCCGTCATCCCTTCTACGACCGCGCTTCGCCGGTGTACCTTGGCGACTATGTCACGCTGGACACCGGTACGGGCGTGGTGCACAGTGCGCCGGCCTACGGCCTGGAGGACTTCGAGTCCTGCAAGCGCCACGGCATGCGCAACGACGAGATCCTCACCCCGGTACAGGGCGACGGCCGCTTTGCCGAGAGCCTGCCCTTCTTCGGCGGCCTGAACGTCTGGAAAGCCAACGCCGCCATCATCGAGAAGCTGCGCGAAGTGGGCTCGCTGTTCGCCTCGAACAAGATCACGCACAGCTACATGCACTGCTGGCGCCACAAGACGCCGATCATCTACCGCGCCACCAGCCAGTGGTTCATCGGCATGGATGTCAGAAATCAGGAATCAGGAATCAGGAATCAGACGCTGCGTGAACTGGCCCTTGCTGCGGTTGAAGCCACTCGCTTCTATCCGGACTGGGGGCAGGCGCGCCTGCATGCCATGATCGCCAACCGCCCCGACTGGTGCGTCTCGCGCCAGCGCAACTGGGGCGTGCCGATCCCCTTCTTCCTGCACAAGGAGACGGGAGAATTGCATCCGCGCACGCCGGAGCTCCTCGAACAGGTGGCGAGCCGCGTCGAGCAGGAGGGCATCGACGCCTGGTTCAGGCTCGATGCGGCCGAGCTGCTGGGTGAAGAGGTGCAGCACTACGAGAAGATGCGCGACACGCTCGATGTCTGGTTCGATTCCGGCACCACGCACTGGACAGTGCTGCGCGGTAGCCATGCGCAGGAGGGCCGCTGGCCGGCAGACTTGTATCTCGAAGGCTCCGATCAGCATCGTGGCTGGTTTCATTCCTCCCTGCTGGTGTCGTGTGCGCTCGACGGCCGTGCGCCCTACGACAGCCTGCTCACCCATGGTTTCGTTGTTGACGGATCGGGCCACAAGATGTCGAAGTCGAAGGGCAACGTCATCGCGCCGCAGAAGGTTTCCGACACATTGGGTGCCGAGGTGCTGCGCCTGTGGGTGGCGGCCACCGACTATTCGGGCGAGCTGTTCATCTCCGACGAGATCCTCAAGCGCGTGGTGGAATCCTACCGGCGCATCCGCAACACCCTGCGCTTCCTGCTCGCCAACACCGCCGACTTCGATGCGGCCAAGGACATGCTGCCGGTGGCCGACTGGCTGGAGATCGACCGCTACGCCCTGGCGCTCACGCACGGCCTGCAGGAGCAGGTGACGGCCGACTATGGCCGCTATGAGTTCCATCGCGTCGTCCAGGCGCTGCAGGGCTTCTGTTCCGAGGAACTGGGCGCCTTCTACCTCGACATTCTCAAGGACCGCCTGTACACCACCGGCGCCACCTCGAAGTCACGCCGCGCCGCGCAGAGCGCGCTCTGGCACATCCTGCAGGCGCTGACCCGCCTGATGGCGCCGGTGCTCTCCTTCACCGCCGAGGAGATCTGGCAGGTGCTGACGAAGAACCCGGACGACAGCGTGATGCTGGCCACCTGGCACGCGCTGCCCGAGCTGGCGGAAAAGTCAGTCCTGGTGACACGGTGGCAGCAGATCCGCGAGGTGCGCGCCGAGGTGTCGAAGGTGCTGGAGGCGCTGCGCGTTGCCGGCCAGATCGGCTCGAGCCTGCAGGCCGAGGTGGAGATTCGCGCCGCCGGCGCAAAGCACGACCTGCTGGCCGCCCTCGGCGACGACCTGCGCCTGGTGCTGATCTGCTCGAAGGCGACGGTGGTGAAGGTGGCCGATGCCGCCGCCGAGGGTGTCAGCGCGGTGCCCAGCCCGCATGCCAAATGCCCGCGCTGCTGGCACTGGCGCGCGGACGTCGGCGTGAATGCAGAGCATCCCGAGTTGTGCGGGCGCTGCGACGCCAATCTGCACGGCGCCGGCGAGCCGCGCCGCCACGCCTGACCGGCAAGTCATGAACAGGTTTGCCAACAGGCGCATCTCATGGCTCGGTTTGGCCGCGCTGGTGATCGTTCTCGATCAGGTGACAAAACTGTGGCTGGCTGGCTGGGTGCGTCCGGGTGAGAGTGTGACACTGGCTCCGTTCCTGAATCTGGTGCATGTCTTCAACAGCGGGGCTGCCTTCAGTTTTCTCTCGGACGCAGGGGGTTGGCAGCGCTGGTTTTTCGTCATACTGGCCATCGCCGTGTCGTCATGGCTGACTTTTCTGATTTGCCGGCATGCCGGCGAGCGTCTGCTGCCCGCCGCTGCCGCACTCATTCTTGGCGGTGCACTGGGTAACGTCATCGATCGCATCCGTTTCGGCGCGGTGTTCGATTTCATCGATATCCATGCCGCCGGCTGGCACTGGCCGGCATTCAATGTCGCCGATGCGGCCATTACGCTCGGTGTGATCCTGTTGCTGCTTCAGCAGTTCTGGTTTGCTCCGAAGGAGGGCGCATGAGGGAAGCCCGTGAAACGGTCAAAGAAGGCAGCCTGCTGACGCTGCACTATCGGCTGGCTACGGCCGGCGACGAGGAGCTTGTCAGCACTTTTGGCGCCAAACCTGCCACCTTCCAGATGGGCACCGGCGAGCTCAACCCGATGCTCGAACAACATCTCGTCGGTCTTCCGGTAGGCGAGCGCATGGTGCTCCTGCTGCAGCCCGAACAGGCGTTCGGCCCGCACAGCATGCAGCTCGTGCAGCGCTTTGCCCGCTCCGACCTGCCAAAATCCGCCGAACTGCAGGTCATGACCCTCATCGAATTCAAGACACCGGACGGCGCCGCCTACTCCGGCCTGCTGCGCGAGCTGAGCGAAACGGATGCACTCATCGATTTCAATCATCCGCTCGCCGGCAAGGCAATCCGTTTCGAGGTGCAAGTGATCGGAGTGCTGTGATGGATATCCTTCTTGCCAATCCGCGCGGCTTTTGCGCGGGTGTCGAGCGTGCCATCGAGATCGTCGAGCGCGCGCTGGTCTTGTATGGCGCACCGATCTATGTGCGCCATGAGGTGGTGCACAACAAGTTCGTTGTCGATGGCCTGCGCACCAAGGGCGCCGTGTTCGTCGAGGAGCTCGACGAAGTGCCCGACGGTGCCACGGTGATCTTCAGCGCCCATGGTGTCTCGCAGGCCGTGCGTCAGGAGGCCGGGCGGCGCGGTCTGCGCGTTTTCGATGCCACCTGCCCGCTCGTCACCAAGGTGCATAACGAAGTGCAGCGCCTGCAGGCGGACGGGCGCGAGATCGTCATGATCGGCCATCGTGGCCACCCGGAAGTCATCGGCACCATGGGCCAGACCGAGGGCGGCATTTATCTTGTGGAAAATGTCGACGACGTGGCCCGGCTCGAAGTCAGGGACGACAACCGCCTCTCCTATGTGACCCAGACCACGCTGTCCATCGACGATGCGCGCGCCATCGTCCGCGCGCTCGAAGCGCGCTTTCCCAGAATTACCGGTCCGCGTCGCGACGATATCTGCTACGCCACGCAGAACCGCCAGGATGCCGTCAAGCAACTGGCCGGACACTGCGATCTGGTCATCGTCGTCGGCTCGCCCAACAGCTCCAATTCCAACCGCCTGCGCGAAGTGGCCGAAAAGCACGGTGCCGCCGCCTATCTGGTCGATCATGCCGATCAGGTGCAGGCGGACTGGATCGGGAATCGGCGCCGCATCGGTGTCACCGCCGGCGCCTCGGCACCCGAGGTGCTGGTCAAATCGGTCATCGACCGGCTCCATCAGCTGGGGGCCGGGCATGTCGAGTCGCTCGAGGGCATTCGCGAGCAGGTTCATTTCAGCCTTCCCAAAGAGCTTGAATAGGCAGCTGTATTTTCTGTAGTCTTGCCATTTGTCGAGATCGGCCGACCACTCATCGCCGATCCCTTGGCATCGTCCCGCCCAACCGATATTTTGCAGTCCATGGAGGAAGTCAAAATGCGCGCAAGCCCGAGCAACATCTTTTTTGCCGGTTCCCGGCGGTCGAAACATGCCGGCTTTACCCTGATCGAAGTGATGATCGTCGTGGCGATCATCGCCATTCTCGCCGCCATCGCCCTGCCCTCGTATACCGACTACATCCGGCGCGGCAAGATCAGCGAGGCGACGGCGCTGCTCAGCCAGGGGCGTGTCGACATGGAGCGTTTCTATCAGGACAACCGCACATATGAGAATGCCCCCTGTCCGGGTGGCAGTCAATATTTCAATTTTGCCTGTGATCGGACCTTGACGACGTTCCTCATCACGGGCAGCGGGGTTGGCGGGTCACTGACCGGCTTCCAATACACCATCAACGAGGCCAACGTCCGCACCTCCACGACCCCCTGGGGCAACGGCGCTTCCTGCTGGATCATGCGTAATGGAGATGTCTGCCCGTGATGAGCGACCTTCGCGAGCCGCAGGCCGGCTTCACCCTCGTCGAGACCATGGTCGTCATCGCCGTCATCGGCATCATGCTGATGCTTGCGGTGCCCATGGCCCGTGACTGGCTGATGAACAGCCGCATCCGTTCCACTGCCGAGAGCCTGACCGCCGGCATGCAGCTCGCCCGCATGGAGGCCGTGCGCAGGAACGCCATTGTCGAGTTCACGCTCGATGCGCCGCCCGCATCGGGCTGGACGGTCCGTGTGCAAGGCAGCGCGCCCGCGTTCATCGAACAAGGTGCGGCCGCGGCCGGCTCGGGCAGCGTCACCGTGACGCCCAGCGATGTCGCAACGATCGCTTTCAGTGGCCTCGGACGCGCGCTTGCGCTGCCTGCCGACTGGGTGGGGTTCGATGTCGATCTTCCCGCCACCGTGATGGCCGCGGCCGACACCCGCAATCTGCGCCTGCAGGTGAGCGGAGGCGGGCAGATCGTCTTGTGCGATCCGAATATCAGTACTGTTGGCGATGTGAGGACATGCCCATGAAACAGACCATGCATTCACAGCAAGGCGCCACCCTCATCGAGGCGTTGGTCGCCATCCTGATTTTCTCCATCGGCATCCTGGCCGTGGTCGGCCTGCAGGCGCTTTCGGTGCGTGCGGTGTCCGATGCGCGCTATCGCGCCGATGCCAGTTTCCTCGCCAACCAGGCGCTCGGCCGGCTCTGGGGTGATCCGGACAATCTGGTGAATTATGTCCAGGCAAATGTGCCGGTCAACGAGCTTCCCAGCGGCCAGCGCAATGTGGCCATCGACGGACGCCGGGCGACGGTGACCATCAACTGGCAGCCGCCGGGCGATCCGTCCGTTCATACTTTTGTCGTCGAGGGCATCATCAATGCCAACAACTAAGCCCAACACACGGATGAACCGGTTGCGTCAGCGCGGGGTGACGCTGGTCGAGCTGATGGTCACGCTGCTCATTGGCTCGATTGCCGTGCTCGTCATCCAGCAGGTCATGGCCGTCTTCGAGGGGCAAAAGCGCACCACCGCGGGTGGGTCGGATGCCCAGGTGAATGGCGCGATCGCCCTCTTCGCGCTCGAGCGCGACATCAAGCAGGCTGGCTACGGCCTGTTTAGCGGCGAGGGCACTTATTGTCCGCTGGGCGTGAATATTTTCTACGGTGGCAGCACCATTTCCAATGCGGGTATCCTCATGCCCCTGACCATTCAGGACGGTGGCCCCGGTAATTCCGACGAAATTGAAACGGTCGGCTCGAATTCGGCTTTCCCGGCAATCCCGGTGAAAATCGTCGGCACTGGAGCCACCTTCAAGGTGAAGTCGCGCGTCGGTCTGGAAAAATCAACGACCCCCCCCAGGCCGGGTTCGACCTTCATGGTGGCCGGCAAGGATGCGGACAAACCGTGCACCCTGATGCAGGTTTCGGCGCCGCCGGCCCTGACAGGAGGGACGTGGGACATCGCGCACGATCCGGACCCGGTCATGTCACCCTTCAATTCACCCAATCCGTCGGCGGACTTTCCCGGCAACTTCCCGACGTATGCGGTCAACGATCTGCTGGTCAATATGGGTGAATTCGCGCGCAGGCGCTATGTGGTGCAAACGCCCTGTGCGCGGCTCGCGGAACTCAATCCCATGGCGGTGGCGCCTCCGCATGTCTGCGGTCAGGCGGGGGTTACGCCGCTGGCCGACCAGATCGTCGATCTGCAGGCGCAGTACGGCATTGCTGCGGCGGGCAGCAAACAGGTTGCCCAGTGGTGCAACGCCTCCGCGGCGTCTGCCTGCGGCGACTGGAGCAATCCGGTGAGTACCGATATTCCCCGCATCCGTGCGGTGCGTATCGCCATCGTCGCACGCAGCGTGCAGTGGGAAAGGGATGCGGTGAGCCCTGCCAGCCTGACGCTGTGGCCGGCCGGAGACCCGGGCGATGCGCCGCCCGTGCTCAATCTGGCCGCTGCCGATCAGCACTACCGCTACCGGGTCTTCACCACCATCGTGCCGATCCGCAATGTGATCTGGGGGGTGCAATGAAAACCATCGGACGGATTCGCTCCGCGAGGAGCCAGCGCGGCGTGGTGCTCCTCATCGCCCTCATCGCCCTTATCGCGATTTCCCTGGCCGGGGTCGCGCTGATGCGCACCGTCGATACCGGCTTGCTGATTGCCGGCAATCTGGCCTTCAAGCAGACGGCGGTGCAGGCGGGCGACATCGGCACCGAAGCGGCCATCACCTGGCTGAATACACAGAATTCTGCCGATCTGGGGGTCGATATTCCCGGCAATGGCTTCTATGCCGACTGGCGTGAGGGCTGTGACCTGCAGGGAGACTGGTGGAACAGCGCGCCTGCAGCGCCATGCAACATGGCGCCGGCGACAGTCAACGCTGCAGATGTACCTGCCGGGTTCAAGGCCAACTACGTCATCAACCGCATGTGTGACGGTACGGGGATGCCCAACCCCAACGATCCTTCTTCCCCGCCGAACTGCCTGGGCTTCAGTTCCAAGTCTTCGGCGGATGGCAGCACCAAGGCCGGCGGTTCTTACGGCGACACGCCGATCAAGGGTAACGCCAAAGCCACTTACCGCATCACTACACGCGTTGAAGGGCCACGCAACACGATCAGCTTCATCCAGACAGTCGTCGCCTTCTAGGCTGAGGAGCCATCATGAAAAAGCAAATTCATCTCTTGTCCTTGCTGAGCGCACTTGCCATGCCAACGGCGTGGGCCACGAATGTCGATCTGGCGGACCGCCCGCTCGTCTCGGGCACGACCGGTGACGTCAAGCCGAACGTCATGCTGGTTTTCGACAACTCCGGCTCGATGGGCTGGTCGCACATGCCCGATCACGTGCGGGACCTGCGCAGCAAGGTCGGCTATAAATCGTCGCAGTGCAACAGCGTCTATTACAACCCGGCGATCACCTATGCGCCGCCGCTCAATGCGAACGGGACGAGTTTTCCGAATGCGAGCTTCACGAATGCCTGGTACAACGGCTTTGACACGGGGGATGGCACAACCAACCTGAGTACATCGTTCCGGGCCTACGACAACACCACCAGTTGGGGCGGCGGCGACGATACGGCACAGGCTGCGTACTACTACCAATACACCGGCACGCTGCCGGCCATGTCCTATACCTATACGGCGGCGGGCAACGTCGATACCTCCACGGCTTTTTATAAAGAGTGCAACGGAAGCATTGCCGGGAAATTCACCAAGGTGCTGGTCGACGCGGCGCAACAAACCAATTTTGCCAACTGGTACAGCTACTACCGTACCCGTGTCCAGATGGCCAAGACGTCGGTGGGCCGTGCCTTCACTAATCTTTCCGAGCCGGCCAACTACCGGATTGGTTTCACCTCGCACAGGTATACCGGAGTCAACACGAACGACGGCGAGTTCCAGAAAATCGATGATTTTTGCGAAATCACGGCGGGTTCGCCGCCGACGGTATGCACCCAGCGCAGCAAGTTTTTCGAGAAACTGTACTCACAGTCGGCCAGCGGGGGCACGCCGATTCGCGCGGCACTTTCCAAGGCCGGCCGGATTTATGCCGGAAAGATCAATCGTGCGGACGATCCGGTGCAGTATTCCTGCCAGCAGAACTTCACGATCCTGACGACGGATGGCTTCTGGAACGGCGACGCTGGCTACAATCTCTCCGGGGGCGGCCTAGGCAACGAGGATGGCGGCACGACACCGCGGCCCATGCTCGACACCAAAGGCGCAGGCGGAACGATGGCAGACATCGCCATGTATTACTACAACACGGACCTGCGTACGCCCGCACTGGGAAATTGCACCAACAAATCCGGACTGACCACCAACGACCTGTGCGAAAACAATGTCTCGGGTGCGGGTGCGGACTCGGCGATCCACCAGCACATGACGACCTTCACGCTGGGCCTGGGGGTCGATGGCACGCTCACCTATTGTCCGGATTATGAAAACGGCGCCTGTCCGGCGTATCAGGCGCTGATTGCCGGCACCAAGGACTGGCCGAACCCGAATCCGACGGAAAACCTGACGCGGGTGGATGATCTCTGGCACGCCGCAGTGAATGGGCGCGGCAAATATTTTAGCGCCAAGGATCCGGCCACTCTGGCCAGCGGTATCGAGAAAGCGCTTTCGGGGATTTCTGCCCGTGTTGCGTCCGCAGCAGCGGCGGCGACTTCGACCCTCGAGCCGGTCGCCGGTGACAACCTGATCTTCAACGCTCGCTATACGACGGTGGATTGGGATGGCGACATCCAGGCCAAGCAGATCCTGATCGATCCATCTACAGGGGCTGTCTCGCTCTCGCCGACCGTCGACTGGTCGGCACAGGCGAAACTCGACCTGAAAGTGGCCCCCGCCAGTGATACCCGCACGATCTACTTCAACAACAACGGAACGCTGGCCTCCTTTGTTGCAGGAAATCTTGGATCGTACATTTCCGCAGGCGTCTTCAAGGTGGACCCGACCAATCCGGGCGGACAACTCTCGCAGTATCCGGACTTCACCGCAGCCGAGCAGACGGCGGCCACCCCGCAATCGATCATCGAATATGTGCGTGGCCAGCGGCAATATGAAGACAAGCCGGCCAATGCGCTGAAGATATATCGTTCGCGCAATCACGCCCTGGGCGACATTGTCAACGCCGCGCCCAAATACGTCCGCAAGCCGCCCTTTGCCTATACCGATGCCAATTATTCCGCTTTCAAGACACTCCGGGACACCCGGCAGGGCATGGTCTATGCGGGTGGCAATGACGGCATGCTGCATGCTTTCGACGCCGTCACGGGGGACGAAGTGTGGAGCTTCATTCCGACGGCGGTGATTCCCAAGCTCTACAAGCTGGCCGACAAGAACTATTCAACCAATCACAAGTTCTTTGTCGACGGGCCGCTGGTCATCAGCGACATCTGCCCGAGCGCTCCCGCCAGCGACTGTACGGATAGCCAGTGGCGCACCATCCTTGTCGGTGGCCTGGGCAATGGCGGACGTGCCTACTTTGCCCTGGACGTGACCGATCCTTCCAACCCCACGATGCTCTGGGAATTTACCGACACCAACCTGGGCAAGACCTATGGCAACCCGGTGATTGTCAAGCGCAACGGCCAGTGGGTGGTGCTGGTCACCTCCGGATTCAACAATGTCTCGCCCGGTGACGGTCGCGGGTACCTGTACATCCTGAATGCCGCGACCGGTGCGAAGCTTGCCGAGATCGCCACGGACACTGCGGTGACCGATCCGCTCAAGAGCGGAATCACCCGGATCAGCAACTGGGTGGACGATACCTACGTCGATAATTCGTCCCAGCATGTCTATGGCGGCGATATGGACGGCAACGTCTGGCGCTTCGATATCCTGGCCAACACGGTTGTCAAGCTGACCACCATCGGCAAGGTCGCCGGCGCGCCCACGCAGCCGATCACCACCCGGCCGGAACTCGCCGAGATCCGCATCGATGGTGTCAAGCGCCGTGTCGTGCTGGTTGGCGCCGGCCAGTATCTGGGTACTTCCGACTTGAACTCTACCGATATGATGTCGATCTATGGCATCAAGGATGATCTGACGACACCGCCGCTGGGCATGTTCCGCAGCCGTTCCGACGTCGTTGTCCAGGATCTGAGCGGCACCTCGACGACGCGCAACATCACTTACAGCAAGATGGCTCCGCCTCCCGGCAAAACCGGCTGGTACATGGATTTCGATGTGCGTCCCGGCGAACGGGTGAACGTCGATCCACGCTACCAGGTCGGCTGGTGGACCGTGCCGGCGAACATTCCGGACCCGAACGCCTGCAACGTCGGCGGCACCAGCTGGCTGTACTTTGTCGATCCATGGCCGAGGAATGACGGTGCGGCTCAAGCAGGCAGCACGGTCTTCGTCGGTAATGCCCTGATCGTCGGTGTCGGCTTCATCAAGGTGGGCGACAAGGTGGCCGTCACCGTGCGCACGAGTGATGACGACCTGAAGTTCAAGGAACTGCCGCCCTCGCCACCGGACGGAGCAGTTCGCCGCCTCTTCTGGAGGGAATTGGCACAGTAGGTAAATTGGCAGCAAGGAGCGGCTCGTTTATAATGCCGCTCCCATGCTGTCGTAGCTCAGTTGGTAGAGCAACTGATTCGTAATCAGTAGGTCGCCAGTTCGATTCCGGCCGACAGCACCACTCTTCAAAAACCGGCCTGCGTGATGCAGGCCGTTTTTTTTTTGGGGGGTGCCCCGGAAAGATTGCGCAGAAAAGCTCCGCATTCCATCGAAGCGGGTTTCTGTCGTCAGGCGTGCAGGCAGTGATTGACTGAAATATAAGAAATCACTAATATGCAATCCATGTGGACTCCATCCTTTCTGCGGTTTCTCGTTCTGGGCGCCGTCCTGCCAGGACTGACTTTTGCCCAGACGGCTCCTGCACCCGCCGCCGCACCTGCTGCGGTACCGGCTTTGGCAACGGCGCGCGTCGAGCTGCGCGAAGTCGATCTGAGCTATCCGGCGGATGCCTCGGTCGAAGCGGTGAATCAGGCCACGGTGGCCGCGCAGGTCTCCGGCCGCATCGTCGATCTGCGCGTGGATGCCGGTGATGCCGTGAAAAAGGGTCAGCTCCTGCTGCGCATCGATACGCGCGAGGCGGCCGGGAGCTATGCGGCCAGTCAGGCGCAGCTGGCCAATGCGCGCGCGCACTATGAACGCACGAAGGATCTCTACGCGCAGAAATTCGTTGCCCGGGCGGCGCTCGACAAGGCCGAGGCGGATTACCGTGCCGCCCAGGCCGATGCCGGTGCGGCGGGTGCGGCGGCGAGCCACGGCAGCATCGTGTCCCCGCTCACGGGCTTTGTCGCCCAGCGTTTTGTTGAAGCGGGCGAGATGGCCGCGCCGGGCCGGCCATTGCTGAGTGTCTACGATCCGAAGGGGCTGCGCGTCATTGCCAGCATTCCGCAATATAAACTGGCCGAAGTGCGCGCAAGCCGTAGCGCGCGTGTCGAATTCCCCGAGCGGGGCGAGTGGTTTGATGCCCTGCGCGTCGAGGTGCTGCCCGCAGCCGATCCGCGCACGCATACCGTGACGGCGCGCGTCTTCCTGCCCGGCATGCCGGCCGGCATCATCCCCGGCCTCTTTGCGCGCGTGCATTTTGTCAGCGGCAAGGTGAAGAAGCTGATCGTCCCGGCGGCAGCCATCTTGCGCCGCGGTGAGGTGACGGCGGTGTACGTCGTCGATGACCAGCAGGGTGTGCGTCTGCGCCAGGTGCGCCTGTCCGAACCCTTCGCGGTCGCCGGTGCTCCGGGTGGCCGCTATCACGAGGTGCTGGCGGGTCTTGTGGCGGGCGAGGAAGTGGCGCTCGATCCGGTCAAGGCGGGTCTGCGCCGTGGCGCGCCGCACGGCACGGCGGCGACCCGCTAGCGCATCCATCACGGTTCCTGCAATGGGCCTTTCCGGAAAGATTGCCGCCGCCTTCCAGCGCTCGCCGATGACGCCGCTCATCGCGCTGGTGGCCTTCCTGCTCGGTCTCTTTGCCGTGCTGGTCACCCCGCGTGAGGAAGAGCCGCAGATCGATGTGACGATGGCGAACGTCTTCATTCCGTTCCCCGGAGCCTCGGCACGTGATGTTGAAAATCTGGTGGCGCGCCCGGCCGAACAGGTCCTCGCGCGCATCGCCGGCATCGACCATGTGTATTCCGTCTCGCGTCCCGGCATGGCGGTGATCACCGTGCAGTATCTGGTTGGCGAAGATCACACCCGGGCGCTGGTAAACCTCTACGACACCATTCACTCGCACCGCGACTGGGTTTCGCCGAACCTTGGCGTGGGCGAGCCGATCATCAAGCCGAAAGGCATCGATGATGTGCCGATCGTCACGCTCACCTTCTGGACGAAGGATGCAGCGCGCTCGGCTTTCGAGCTGCAGCAGGTTGCGCGCGCCGTCGAGATCGACATGAAGCGCATCGCCGGCACGCGCGATGTGCAAACCCTTGGCGGGCCGGGACACATCGTGCGCGTGGCGATGGATGCCGAGCGCATGGCCGCGCACAATACCAGTGCGCAGGACATCAAGGCGGCGCTGCAGCTCTCCAACGCCTTGCAGCCGTCCGGCAGTCTTGTCAGTGGCAACGGGGAGATTCTCGTCGAGACCGGCACCTATCTCGAAACGGCAGCCGACGTGCGCCGCCTGGTGATCGGTGTCGAGGCGGGCCGGCCGGTGTTCATGGCCGATGTGGCGACGGTGACGGATGGCCCCGACCAGCCGGCACGCTATGTCTGGCACGGGCTGGGCAAGGCCGCCGGCGCCGCGGCGGGGCAGGAATATCCTGCGGTGACACTGGCCATCTCCAAGAAGCCCGGCGTCAACGCTGCGGATGTTGCGGATGCCGTCATGCGGCGTGCTGCCCAGCTCAAGGGCGAGGTGATCCCCGAAGGGGTGGAATTCACCGTTACCCGCAACTATGGCGCGACGGCCACTGACAAGGCGCAGAAACTGATCGGCAAACTTGTCTTTGCCACCGCCGCGGTGGTGCTGCTGGTGTTCTTCGCGCTTGGGCGGCGCGAGGCGCTGATCGTTGGTCTGGCCGTGACGCTGACGCTCGCGGCGACGCTGTTCGCCTCCTGGGCATGGGGCTTCACGCTGAACCGAGTTTCGCTTTTCGCGCTGATTTTCTCGATCGGCATTCTTGTCGATGACGCCATCGTCGTTGTCGAGAACATCCATCGCTGGCATCAGCTGTATCCGGACAAGTCGCTGTGGGAGATCATCCCCGGCGCGGTGGATGAAGTGGGCGGACCGACCATCCTCGCCACCTTCACGGTGATCGCCGCGCTCTTGCCGATGGCCTTCGTCTCCGGACTGATGGGCCCGTACATGAGCCCGATTCCGATCAACGCCTCGATGGGCATGTTCATCTCGCTGGCCATCGCTTTTGTCGTCACACCGTGGATGGCCGGGCATCTGCTCAAGAGTGATCACGCGGCTGTAGCAGCCGGTCACGGCAGGCCGTCCGCACTCAAGGAGCGGTTTCGCCGCCTGATGCATCACCTGCTGGAGGAAAAACGCGCGCGCCGTCTTTTGTGGATCGGCATTCTCGCGGCCATCGTGCTGTCGGTGTCGCTGGCACTGGTGAAGCTCGTCGTGCTGAAGATGCTGCCCTTCGACAACAAGAGCGAGTTCCAGATCGTCCTCGACATGCCGGCGGGCACGCCACTCGAACAGACCGCACGTGTGCTGCACGAGATCGGCGCCGAAATCGCCCGGGTCGAGGAAGTTACCGATTACCAGGCATATGCCGGTACCGCCAGCCCGATCAACTTCAACGGACTGGTGCGCCAGTATTATCTGCGCGCATCGAGCGAGCTGGGCGACCTGCAGGTGAATCTGCTCGACAAGCATGAGCGTCATCGTCAAAGTCATGAGATCGCCAGCGCGGTGCGCGAGCGCGTGGCGCAGATCGCCCGTCAACACGGCGGCAATGCCAAGGTGGTCGAGGTGCCGCCGGGGCCGCCGGTGCTGGCGCCGATCGTCGCTGAAGTGTACGGGCCGGACTACGCCGGCCAGATCAATGTGGCCAAGGCGGTGCGCGCCGCATTCGAGCAAACGCGCGATGTCGTCGGTGTCGACGATACCGTGCAGGCGGATGCGCGCAAATTCGTGCTGCGCGTCTCGCAGAGCAAGGCCGCACTCGCCGGGGTGGCGCAAAAGGATATCGTTGAAGTCGTGCGCATGGGGCTGGCCGGTGATGATGTCACGCCGGTGCATTCACGCGACAGCAAATACGAAATCCCGGTGCGCATCACGCTGGCGCCGGAAAAACAGTGTTCGCTTGATTCGCTGCTCAAGCTCAACGTGCGCGCCACACAGGGCGAGAACCGTGGCCGCCTGATCCCCATCTCCGAGCTGGTCGAGGTGCACTCCGGCGAGCGCGAGAAGACCATCTACCACAAGGATCTCCTGCCGGTGGTGTATGTCGTCGGCGACATGGGCGGCAAACTCGATTCGCCTCTCTACGGCATGTTCGACATTCGCAGCAAGGTCAATGACATGGCGCTCGATGCGCTGCCCCGGGCGGGCGGCACGCTGGGCGAGTATTTCATCCGCCAGCCCGGCGATCCCTATGCCGGCTACGCCATCAAGTGGGATGGTGAATGGCAGATCACCTACGAGACCTTCCGCGACATGGGCATCGCCTACGCCGTCGGCCTCGTCCTCATCTATCTGCTGGTGGTCGCCCACTTCAAGAGCTATCTGGTGCCGCTCATCATCATGGCGCCCATTCCACTGACGATCATCGGCGTGATGCCCGGCCATGCGCTGCTGCGCAGCCAATTCACCGCGACGTCGATGATCGGCATGATCGCGCTGGCCGGTATCATCGTCAGGAACTCCATCCTGCTTGTCGACTTCATCAAGGAAGAACAGGCCGCCGGTATGCCCTTCGTCGAGGCGGTGATCGAGGCCGGCATCATCCGCGCCAAGCCGATCCTGCTCACCGGACTGGCCGCCATCATTGGTGCGCTCTTCATCCTTGATGACCCCATCTTCAATGGCCTGGCGATCAGCCTCGTCTTCGGCATCCTTGTCTCGACGCTGCTCACCCTCGTGGTGATCCCGCTGCTCTACTATGTGGCGATGAAAGATCGCAGCGAGGCGCCGTCCCGCCAGCACTGACTTTTTCCTGCTCTTTTGTGACCCGGGTCACACGGGGCAGGGGTGGACGATGAAAACCCTTGACCGCATCCGGCACGGCCTATATATTAGCAAACAGTGAAATACTGATTATCAAGGAGAACTGTCATGACCCTCAACCAGCTCATCCGCATCTTCGCCGGTTCCTTCATCCTGCTCTCGCTTGGACTCGCCCACGTCAATGGCCAGGCCGATCTGTCGCACGCTTCCTGGCTGTGGTTTACCGCCTTTGTCGGTGCCAACCTGCTGCAAAGCGGTTTCTCGAAATTCTGTCCGCTGGAGATGATTCTCGTCCGGCTCGGCGTGGCCAAGCCGGCAACGGGGGGTGGCTGCGCCTGAACCTGGATACCGGCCCCGTCCTGCGCTCCTGGAAAAGTCAGTCCTCGTGCGACGGCGCCCCGGTGCTCTACGGGCGGTGGTGAGCATGCCGATTGCGCAGTATGACGTCAGTGCCGGAGGGTGATCCGGTTTCATGTGTCGCGTGACGGGGCATCACTGGATGGTTCGCCCTTTCGTTTAGAATCGCGTATGGCTCAAACCCGTGTTTTTGGCCGCCGCAGCCTGCTGGTGGTGTTGGCAATCCTGCTCGTCGCCGCCTTTCTCGGCATTACGCTGCTCAGTTATTTCGTCTCGCAAAAGCAGATTCACGACGCCATCGTCGAGAACGAGCTGCCGCTCACCTCGAGCAATGTCTATTCGGAAATCCAGAAAGACCTGGTGCGCCCGGTGCTGGTCTCCTCGACGATGGCGCAGGACACGTTCCTGCGCGACTGGGTGTTGCGCGGAGAGAACAACGTCGATGAAATCTCGCGCTACCTGATGGAAGTGCGTCGGCGCTATGGCGCCTTCAGCAGTTTTTTCGTCTCGGAAAAAACGGGGAACTACTACACCGGCAAGGGTGTCCTCAAGCGGGTGCGTGCCGACGAACCGCGCGATGTCTGGTACTACCGCGTGCGTGACATGAAGGAGGATTACGAGGTCAATGTCGACATCGACATGGCCAATGCCGATGCGCTGACGATCTTCATCAACTACCGGGTTTTCGACTATGACGGCCGCTACATCGGCGCTACCGGCATCGGCCTGACCGCCGACGCGGTGAGCCGTCTGATCACCGATTACCAGCAGCGCTTTGAGCGCACCATCTATTTTGTGGACAAACGAGGACAGATCGTCCAGTTCGGTGCCGGGCGCGCCGGCCAGTCCGCGACGACGAGTGATCTGCGCACCGCGGCGGGCCTCGGGCCGCTCGTCCCCGGCATCCTTGCCGAGCATAGCGGTGCGCGCGAATTCGTTGCCGATGGAGACAACCATATCCTGCACTTCAACTATCTGCCGGAGCTCAATTGGTATCTGTTCGTCGAGCAAAACGAGTCGGCGACGCTGACCGATGTGCGCCGGGTGATGTGGACCAATGTGGCCATCAGCCTGGGGGTGACGCTGACCGTGCTGCTGCTGGCCTTTGTGGTACTGGGCCGCTATCAATACCGCATCGAGGAGATGGCCTCGACCGACAAGCTGACCGGTCTGCTCAATCGTCACGCCTTCGCCATTCTCGTCGAAAAGCTGCTCGCCGA
The DNA here is from genome assembly GCA_964607005.1 of uncultured Rhodocyclaceae bacterium. GTDB lineage: Bacteria > Pseudomonadota > Gammaproteobacteria > Burkholderiales > Rhodocyclaceae > Desulfobacillus. Next base: position 19,449 of record CAZSHO010000011.1, on the reverse strand, counting down.
GCAGCGGCGCGGGCGAACGGTGTTCAGCATCCTGCTGGTCGATATCGATCATTTCAAGGCGATCAACGACCGTCACGGCCACGGGGCGGGAGATGTCGTCCTGCGGGAGGTGGCGCATCGGTTGCAGGAGCGCCTGCGCGCCTCTGACCTGGCGGTGCGCTGGGGAGGTGAAGAGTTCCTGCTGCTGCTCAAGGACTGTCACGCGGGCGAGGCGTATCGCATGGCCGAGGCATTGTGCGCGCTGACAGCCGCCACGCCGGTGAGTGTGGCCGGGGCGGCGATCGCGGTCACGGTCAGCATCGGTCTTGCCGAGTACGACGGCACACAACCCGTGGAGGGCCTGGATGGCTTGATCAGCCGTGCCGACGGGGCGCTTTATGCAGCCAAGCAGGAGGGGCGCAATCGGGTGGCAGCCTGAGTGTGCGCAAGACGCCGTCCTGCCAGGGCTGACTTTTTTGCCGATGTCGATGTTGCCGTGCCGGCAAATCCTGCCGCTCTCCTCTCCGGCCAGCAGGGCAAGCCGGTCGAGTAGCTGTCGCTGCAAAGTTTTTCCACGGAAAATCAATCGATCCGCAAAACTGGCCGGAATCTTGCAACGACCCGGTTGTGTGTCCGCGTTCGGGCGCAATCTGGCAGGCAGGAGACGGATCATGGCGATTGGCGCAATCATTGGCATCATTTCCTCGGTGATTTCTGTAGTGCGGGCTTTCAGTACGCCCGAGTCGGCACAGCCGCAGCAGGCCTCCGACAAGCTGTTTGCCAAGCTTGACGAACTGGGCAAGGGGGAGATCAGCGGCGCCGACCTGCAGTCGGCCTTCGAGAAAATCGGCCCTGCCACGGGTGCCAATGCGGAGAAACTCTTCAGCCGTCTCGACAACGATGGTGATGGCAAGATCACGCAAAGCGAATTCACCGGCTCGATCAATCGCCTGTCCGACCAGCTCGGCGATCACTTCATGCGTCTGCGCCTGCAAGGCGAGGGGACGCTGGCCCCGGCCAGTGATGCCGGCCTGTCAAAGGATGAATTGAACGGACGGCTGTCCGGTCTGGTCGCCAATTTCGATCGGATCGACAGGAATGGCGATGGTCGTGTCAGCCTGAAGGAGATGGTCGATTACGGCCGTCTGCGCAGTGCGGATGCTTCGCCAGCACCAACAGGCGGTACGGATGTCGAGATGATGCTGCAGGTGGTACGCCTGATGCAGGCGTATGGCGTCGTCAAGAGCGGTACGAGCACAGCAAACAATACAGCAGCCGGTCAGACGCTGTCGGACAAGGTGTGAGGGGGGGCGTACGTCATGCATGCGGTGGGGCGCCGTCCTGCCGGTGCTGACTTTTACACCCGGCGATAGCGTCTGTCCTCACACACGATGCGGCCTGCACCGAGCAGGCGCTCGAGGTGCTTGCCCATGATTGCCGCCTCGCCCCATTCGAAAAAGGCTTTGGGTTCGCGCGGTTTCAGATAGACGATGCAGGCGGCGACGATCTCTTCCAGGGTTTGCGGCCGCGCCAGAAGTTCCAGCAGCCTTGCCTCGCGCGTGTCGATGACGGCGAGGTAGTCGTCAAAGGCCTGCTGCGTCGCTTCCCCCTCGAAACAACCTTCCTCGTGGCTCGTCAGCCAGACTTTGGCCGGCAGCCGGCGCAGGCGTGTGACGGTCTCGATCGTCTGTTCGATCGAGCTGTCGCGGTCGCCATACCAGGGGCCGAAGCGCGTCAGATCGTAGTCGCCGAGAAAGCACACCTGCGGTTCGCGAAAATAAAATGCCAGCGAGCCGGGTGTATGGCCGGGAGCGTGGATCACCTCCACCGTGCAGGAGCCCAGATCGATGATTTCTCCGGGGGTGAAAAAATGTGTCGCCTGGTGTCCCCGGAAATGAAAGTCAGTCACGAGAATACGGCGCCAGTAGTCGCGGTGTTCGGGCCTGGCCACGCCATACCAGTCGAGCAGGGTCTCGATGTCGGCAAGCGGGCCGGCCTCGAGCGCCATCTGTCGCAGCGGCAGGCCCGCGAAGAGATCGAGGTGCGTGAAATGGTCCTCGTGCCAGTGACTGAGCCAGACTTGCGTCACGCCCGGTCCGCTGATCAATGTCCGATAGCGTGCCGCATCGGCACCGGCATCGATCAGCACGCCGGCGTCTTCAACGTAGATCGAGTTCGAGGTCGGATAGCGGCCGCGGTTCGCACCCGGGATCAAACGGATCGGACCAAAGGTTCGCTCGCTCATGAACGGTTCCGCTCAGGGAAATCCGCCTTTGTCGGGCAAAGGCGCGATTCGCGCTGACCGGCCTGGTGCATCAGGGGGGCGGCCCGTGAGCGAGCGTCAGCGTTTCTTGCCAAGGCGTGCCGCCAGCGCGTCGGGCAGCATGCGTGTGAGCGTGTCATCGTGACGCAGATGGTGGTGCCAGGCGGTGGCGACAACGTGCAGGACGATCAGCCAGATGACGATGTTGCCGATCCGCTCGTGGCCCTGCTTGAGCGTCTTGCCCAGTTCCGGATTCTTTGCGAGGAGCTGCGGCAGTTCCATACCGAGAAACACCACCGTGTCGCCCTTCGCCTGCAAGGAGGCGAAGCCGAGGACAGGCAGGGCGATGAGGGCAAGATAGAGTGCGGCATGCATGACGATGGCCAGTGCATTTTCCCAGCCGCGTGGCGCCGGCGTGATCGGCGGCGGCGTGTGGCCGGCGCGCCAGGCCAGGCGCAGCCAGACAAGGAGAAATGCAGCAAGGCCGAGCTGGAAGTGGATGTGCTTGACCAGCTCGCGCGGTTCGCTGCCCTTGGGAAACTGGCCGTGCAGCTCGATGAAAACGATGGCGGCGATGACGGCGAGAGCGATGAGCCAGTGCAGCGCCTGGGCGATGCCGTTGTAGCGGGGACGATGGTGATGGTTACCGTGCGCCATGTGGATCTCCATTCAAAAGTTCTTGCAGGACATACGGCAGGATGCCGCCGTGACGGAAGTATTCCACCTCGATCGGCGTGTCGATGCGGCAGCGTACCTGGAGGTCTTCGCTGCGGCCCCCGGCGCGATGGATGCGCAGGGTCAGCTTCTGCTGCGGATGCAGCCCGGCCGCCAGGCCGATGACGTCGAAGCTCTCGCCGCCGCTCAGGCCGAGGGTGTCGACGCCCTGGCCGCCTTCGAACTGCAGCGGCAGCACGCCCATGCCGACGAGATTGGAGCGGTGGATGCGCTCGAAGCTCTTCGCCACCACCACCTTGACGCCGAGCAGCAGCGTGCCCTTCGCCGCCCAGTCGCGCGAGGAGCCGGTGCCGTACTCTTCACCCGCCAGCACGATGCCGGGGACGCCGCGGCGCTGGTATTCCATGCCGGCCTCGAACACCGTGACCTGGCGGCCGTCGAGCAGGGTGAAGCCGCCCTCGACGCGGCGGCCGTCTTCTTTCGCGGGCAGCATCAGGTTCTTCACGCGCACGTTGGCGAAGGTGCCGCGCACCATGACTTCGTGGTTGCCGCGGCGCGAGCCGTAGGAGTTGAAGTCGTCCTGTCCGACGCCCTGTGCGGCGAGCCACTGTCCGGCCGACGAGGCGGCGCGAAAGGCGCCGGCCGGCGAGATGTGGTCGGTGGTCACCGAGTCGCCGAGGATCAGCAGCGGACGGGCGCCGCGGATGTCGGCGAGCGGGCGCGCGCCCAGGTCCTCGAAGCGCGCCACGTCGTCGAAAAACGGCGGGCGCGCGATGTAGGTCGAGGCGGGCCAGTCATAGACTTCGCCGCCCGGCGCATCGATGGCGTTCCACAGGTCCTGTCCGTGCGTGAGGTCGGCATACAGGCGGCGATAGCTCCCGGCATCCATCGAGCGCTTCATGCAGGCTTCGATTTCCGCGCTGGAGGGCCACAGGTCGCCGATCCAGACTTCCTCGCCGCGGGTGTTGCGCCCGACCGGTTCGGTCATCAGGTCCTTGAGCAACGTGCCGGCGAGCGCGTAGGCCACCACCAGCGGCGGCGAAGCGAGGAAGTTGGCGCGCAGCACGGGGTGGATGCGCGCCTCGAAGTTGCGGTTGCCCGAGAGGATGTCGGCGCCGACGATGTCGTTCGTCGTGATCGCCTCGTCGATGGCGGGCGCCAGGGGCCCGGAGTTGCCGATGCAGGTGGTGCAGCCGTAGGCGACCAGGCCGAAGCCGAGTTTTTCCAGATACGGCAGCAGTCCGGCGCGCTTGAGGTATTCGGTGACGACGCGCGAGCCGGGCGCCAGCGACGTCTTGACGTGCGGCGGGGTTTCCAGGCCGTGCTCGACGGCCTTTTTCGCCAGCAGGCCGGCGGCGATCATGACGCTCGGGTTGGAGGTGTTGGTGCAGGAGGTGATGGCGGCGATCAGCACGTCGCCATGGCCGATGTCCAGACCGGCGCCGGCTGGGTAGCGCCGTGTCAGGGCGGCTGACTTTTTGCCGAAGCCGCCTTGTTCCACCGGCTCGCCGAACAGCCGCGCGAAGGTCTGCTTGACCTCGCCGATCTCGATGCGGTCCTGCGGGCGGCGCGGGCCGGCGAGCGAAGGCGATACGCTCGCCAGGTCGAGCGCCAGGGTGCGGCTGTAGTCGATGTCGCCGCGCCCGGGCATGCCGAAGAGGCCCTGCGCCCTGAAATACGCCTCGAAAGCGCCGATGCGCGCCTCGTCGCGGCCGGTGGCGCGCAGGTAGGCGAGGGTCTGCTCGTCGATCGGGAAGAAGTTCATCGTCGCGCCGCATTCGGGCGCCATGTTGCCGATGGTGGCGCGGTCGGTGAGCGACAGGCCGGCCGCACCCTCGCCGAAGAATTCGACGAAGGTGCCGACGACTTTCTCGCGGCGCAGCAGTTCGGTGATCGTCAGCACCAGATCGGTGGCGGTGACGCCGTCGCGCAGCCGCCCTTTCAGCTCGACGCCGACGACGTCCGGCGTCAGGATATACACCGGCTGGCCGAGCATGCCCGCCTCGGCCTCGATGCCGCCGACGCCCCAGCCGACCACGCCGAGGCCGTTGATCATGGTGGTGTGCGAATCGGTGCCGACCAGCGTGTCGGGGAAATACACGCCGTCGCGGCATTGCGCGCCGTGGAAGAGATGTTCGAGGTTCACCTGGTGCACGATGCCGATGCCCGGCGGCACCACCTTGAAGGTGTCGAACGCCTGCATGCCCCACTTGAGAAACTCATAGCGTTCGCGGTTTCTCCCGAATTCGCGCTCCATGTTGTAGCGCAGGGCGTCCTTGCTGCCGAAGCGGTCGACCTGCACCGAGTGGTCGATGACCAGATCGACCGGCACCAGCGGCTCGATCTTCTTCGGATCGCGGCCGAGGCGCGCCGCGCAACTGCGCATGGCGGCCAGATCGGCGAGCAGCGGCACGCCGGTGAAGTCCTGCAGGATGACGCGGGCGACGATGAAAGGGATTTCCTCGGTGCGCGGCGCCTGCGGCTGCCAGGCGGCGAGCGCGCGCACGTGCGACTCGGCCACCTTGATGCCGTCGCAATGGCGCAGCACCGATTCGAGCACGATGCGCAGCGATACCGGCAGGCGCGCGATCCTGCCCAGACCGGCTTCCTCGAGCGCCGGCAGCGAATAAAACTTTCCCGATCGTCCGTCCGGCAGCTTGAACGGACGCAGGGCTTTGAATGAATCCTTCATGATGGGGTTCTCCTGCAATCAGGGCATGAAAAAGAAATTCGGTCACCCAGACAGCGAAGCGGGCCGTTGCCTGTCGGTGTCCATGTTAACACCGAGCCCGTTGCGGCCGCCATGCCTGCTTGACCGAATGGGGCTACGCACATCAGGGGAATCCAGTAAAATGCCAGACAGTTCGATATAATCAGTCTGCATTGTCCCGATCTGCATTGTCCCGATCTGCGACGTTGAAAGGCAATGCCCCATGATGGATTCCGGTTTCAGGCGGTCTTGTTGTTGAAGCACTCCCCATTCGGCAGGTTCTGGTCGCGCATGAGTTTCGCCGCGCGACTCGCGGTTGCGGCAGCCCTCGTGCTGAGCATCACCGGCGCGTTGTTGCTGGCATCGGTGACGGTGAATAATGCGCTGGCGCTGGGCAGCGAGCTGGATCGCCAGCTCCAGCTCGAATTCTCCCTGTTGCAGCCGGCCGTTGCGGCGGCGGCGGAAAAACACGATGTCCAGGCCGTGCGCAAGGTTTTCGAGCTGCGCGCCAGCCAGCCGCAGATTCGCCGTCTCGTCTGGCGCGGGCCGCAGGAGGCATCTGTCGAGGTTTTCGGCGTTCCTGCCGAAACCGGCGCGCCGGACTGGTTTGCCGCCAGCGTCGGCCAGGCTGCGCCGCTGCTGAGCCGGCCGCTCAAGGAGGCGCCCGCACAGGCCGGTTCTCTCACCGTTCAGCTCGACCCGGCGCCGGGCGTGGCGCGTCTCTGGCAGGGCTTTCTCGGCCATTTCTACCTGCTGGCGCTCGCTGTCGGACTGGAGCTTGCCGGCATCATGCTGATCCTGCGCCATGGATTGCGCCCGCTCGATGCCCTCATCGAAGGTGCCCGCCAGTTCGGCGGGGGCAGGCTCGATACGCGCGTCGCCGTTCGTGGCGGGCCCGAAATTCGCCAGACCATCGATGCCTTCAACACCATGGCGGAAAATCTGCAGCACAGCCATGACGAGTTGCGCATCGCGGCCACGGCTTTCGAGTCGGAAGAAGGCATGATGGTCACCCACGCGGACGGCAGGATTTTGCGCGTCAATCGCGCCTTTAGCGCCATCACCGGGTTTTCGCCGGACGAGGCACGCGGGAACACCCTGCGTCTGCTGATGGCGGGCGAGCCTGACGAGGCGTTCTACGAAAAAATCTGGCGGCTGGTTGCACAAAAGCACACCTGGCAGGGGGAACTGACCTATCTGCATCGCAATGGACGCAGCTTCCCGGTCTGGCAGAACATCTCTGCCGTGGTCAGCTCGGAAGGCCACATCAGCCATTACGTCATCGCCTTCAGCGACGTCTCGCAGCGCAAGGAGGCGGAGGAGAAAATCCGCAACCTGGCCTTCTTCGACCCACTGACCCAGTTGCCCAATCGCCGCCTGCTGATCGACCGGCTCGGTCATGCGCTGGCCGCAGCAGGACGTCATCACCGCCACGGTGCGCTGCTGTTTCTCGATTTTGATCATTTCAAGCTGCTCAACGACACGGCCGGGCACGATGCCGGCGACGAGTTGCTCGTCGAGGTTGCGCGTCGTCTGAGCGAGTGTGTCCGCCAGGTCGATACGGTGGCGCGTCTGGGGGGTGACGAGTTCGTCGTCCTGCTGGAAAACCTGGGAGACGAGAGCCATGAGGCCGCCACGCATGCCGAGCGGGTGGCGCGCAAGATTCTGGAAGTCGTCGCACAGCCCTTCCGGCTGCAGCAGCGTGAATACCAGGGCTCGATGAGTATCGGCATCAGTCTTTTCGACGACAGCCATCTTGGTGTCAATGAGCTGCTCAAGCGTGCCGACGTGGCGATGTATCAGGCCAAATCGGGTGGGCGCAACCGTCTGTGCTTCTTCGATCCGGCCATGCAGCAGACCCTGATGGCACGTGCCGAGATGGAGGCCGAATTGCGCCGCGTCGTCGCCGACCAGCAGCTGGTGCTCCATTATCAGCCGCAGATCGATGCCCGGATGCGCATCATCGGCGTCGAGGCGCTGTTGCGCTGGCAGCATCCGCTGCGCGGCCTGGTGCCGCCGGCCGAATTCATCCCGCTCGCCGAGGAAACCGGCCTCATCGTCCCGATCGGCCAGTGGGTGCTGGAGACCGCCTGCCGCCAGTTGCGCGCCTGGCAGGGGAACCCTGCGACACGCGACCTGATCATGGCGGTAAACGTCAGCGCCCGCCAGTTCCATCAACCGGATTTCGTCGACACCGTACGCCAGCTCATCACCGATACCGGTGCGACGCCGACGCGGCTCAAGCTCGAACTGACCGAGAGCGTCATCGTCGACGACATGGACGACACCGTCGCGAAGATGAAAGCGCTCAAGGCGTTTGGCATCGGTTTCTCGATGGATGATTTTGGCACCGGCTATTCTTCTCTGTCCTACCTGCGCCAGTTGCCGCTTGACCAGTTGAAGATCGACCGCTCCTTCATCCAGGAGGTCGATTCGAATTCCGGGGATGCCGAGATCGTACGTTCCATCATCGCCATGGCGCAGGCGCTCGACCTGCATGTGATTGCCGAAGGCGTGGAAAAGGAAACCCAGCAACGCTTTCTGAGCGACAGCGAGTGCCATGCCTTCCAGGGTTTCCTTTTCTGCCATCCCCTGCCGGTTTCCGCTCTGGAAAAAATGCTGGGCGGCTGATCGTCCCCCGGCCATCCTCCCCGCGTACTTTGCCGGCGTGGCGTTGCGCCGGACCGCCGGGCAGGGCATCATTGCCGGTGACATGCTCACCTTGCCCAACCTGATCACCATCCTGCGCGTCTTGTTGATTCCGGTTGTTGCTTTCCTGCTGCTCGACCATGATTACAGGCTGGCGTTTGCGGTGTTTCTGGCCGCGGCCGTGGGTGACTGGCTCGACGGCTTTCTTGCACGCCGACTCAACCAGATTTCCCAGCTTGGCGCCGTGCTCGATCCGGTCGCCGACAAAATGACCATGATGATCACCGCCATGTTGCTCGCCGCCCAGGGCATGCTGCCTATCTGGCTGGCCGTGGTGATCGTCATGCGTGATGCGATCATCGTCATCGGCGCGGTGGCCTATCGCTTCGTCGTTGGCCACATCGAAATGGCGCCGACTCGCCTGTCAAAGGCAAATACCTTCCTCGAGTTTGGCGTGCTGGTGCTTGTCATGGCGCAGGCCGGGCAACTGGTGGCGGTGAGTGGCTGGCTGTTACCGCTGTTCGTCCTGCTTTTCGCCTCAGTACTGGTCTCGGGCGCGCACTACGTCTGGCTCTGGCGCGGCAAGGCGATTCGCGACAGTGCCGGTGTGGATAAACCATGAGAGCCCAATGGGATGGACCGGTTGTCCGGGCAGGGAATGAGCGACTGCTCAGGGTGGGCTGACCGCTTGCGGGCCCCGCCTACTGGATCGTTTCGTGGTGGATGTCGTAGCGTCGTTCGGCATCGTCCAGGTGCCGGATCAGGACATGCGATACCAGGTTGGTCCCGATTCCGGCAAATACCGCCGGCAGTAAATACAGTGCAACCGAAAGTTCTGATAAAAAAATCCGGTCATCGAGCAGATCCGGTGAAACCCTGGCATACGCGGCCAGCGCCTGCAGCAGGATCACGCTGCCACCGGCCAGCCCGATCAGCAAGGCGCCGAAGAACAGCACCATCTTTCGCGAGAGGCTCCACCGCATGAGCATGAAGCTGTAAATTCCCGCAGGCAACACCATGGAAAAGGCGATCCAGGCAATGAATTCGAGCTTCAGAAAAATGCTGTCGGCCATGAGAGTCCTTTCGGTAATCTGTCGAAGAGCGTCAGGCTATCTCCGGGTGAAGTCGACGCGGAACTCACAGCCGCCGTCCCGGTTCTCGCTGAGGCGGATATGCCAGCCCTGACGTTCGCAAATGCGTTGCACGAGCGAGAGCCCCAGACCGTGACCATCGCCACGGCTGGCATCGCCGCGCACGAACGGGCGAAAGACGCTCTCGCGCTCCCCGGGCGGGATGCCGACGCCCGAGTCGATGACGCTGAAGCCAGCGCTGCGCAGGACGAGGCGCACGAAACCGTGATCGGTGTAGTGGATCGCATTGCGCAGCAGATTCGAGAGCACCGCGCGCAACAGGGGAGCGCAGTGGGTATCCATGCTCCCGCTCTCCCTGGACAAGGATAATTCGAGCCCGCGTGCGGTGGCTTCCGGACGAAAGCGATCGATCTGTTCGGCTGCCAGTACTTCGAGACGAACATCCGTTTCGTCGCGGCTGTCGCCGCTGCGTGCTAACCGCAGGAAGGTGTCCACCTGCTCCAGCATCTCGGTGCAGGCCGCCTGGATGCGCCGGACCAGCGCGCCCTGCGGAGCGGCAAGGCCGTGCGCCAGCATCAGGTCGCAGGAACTGGCGATTACCATCAGGGGGGTGCGCAGCTCGTGGCTGACGTCGCTGGTGAAGAAGCGCTCGCGCTCGAGGGCCTGGCGTAACTGGCCAAGGGTGGTGTCGAATGCTGCAGCGAGGCGACCGACTTCATCCGGCGGATAGTCTGCGGCCAGGTGTGGTGCGGCCAGGTGCAGCTGCTCGCGCTGCTGCACCTGATCGGCCAGGCGGATCACCGGTGCGATGACGCGCCGTGCCATCAGCATCCCGAGCATCCAGGCAGACAGTACGCTGAGGGCAAAGGCGGCGACGACGATGATGATGAAGATATTTTCGCGTTCTTCGAATTCTGCCGGATCCTGCGTCAGCACATACCGCATACCATTTTCATCGTGGACGAAGACGTGAAACTCCTTGCCGTCGCGGTCGATTTCGCTGAAGCCCGGTCCGGGTTCGCCGAGCCAGGCCGGCAGGGGGGGCTGGCCGTCGCTGCCGCGCACGTAGAGCGCCATGTCCTGGCCGAGATTGAATGGCAGGCCCTTTTCCAGGGCATGCAGGATATCGTCGAGCTCGCGTGCCATCGAGGACGAGGCATAGCTTTGTTCGGTGAAGCTGATTGACAGTACGACCGAGAATGAAAACAGGCCGGCGACGACCAGGGTCATCAGAACAAAGGAAATAACGATGCGCCGCGAGAGCGATTGTCGCGCAGTCATATGGACCTGTCATGTTCAGCCAGTCGAAAGCCGACGCCATGTACGGTGTGCAGCAGCGCTTTGCCGAAGGGTTTGTCGATCTGCTGGCGCAGGAGGTGGATATGGCTGCGCAGGCTGTCGCTATCCGGGAGGACATCGCCCCACAGGCTGTTTTCAAGGACTTCACGCGGGACTACGGAGGGGCTTTTCTGCATCAATACGGCAAGCAGCTTGAGCCCGGTCGGACTGATCTTCAAGGGGTGTCCGGCACGCATGACTTCCAGAGTGTCCAGATCGTAAGAGAGGTCTGCCACCTGCAGGCAGCGACGCCCGCCCGCCCGGCTGCGCTTGAGCACGGCCTCGATGCGTGCGGCCAGTTCGGGCAGGGCAAAGGGCTTGGTGACGTAATCATCCGCGCCGCGATGAAAGCCCTGCAGACGGTCATCGAGTGCATCGCGTGCGGTGAGCATGATCACCGGTGTGTCGCGCCGCTCTCCTTCGCGCAGGCGCTGGCAGAGGGTATAGCCATCCAGGCCGGGCAGCATGATGTCGAGCACGATCAGGTCGTAGGGGTTTGTCGCAGCCAGATGCAGGCCGGTCAGGCCGTCCTGCGCGCAATCCACCACGTAGCCCTTGAGGGTCAGGTAATCGGCCAGGTTGGCGAGGATGTCGCGGTTGTCTTCGACGATCAGCAGGCGCATCGCAATGTACGGTTGATCGGGCAGACGCAAGCCTACCATCAGTACGATCAGGGCGGGGTGCGGCTGAAGCGGGCCAGGTTGCCCATGATATCGACCATCGCCGCACGAATCGCCTGGATGACTTCCTGCGAATTTTTCAAAGGGCGGTCATCGCCATCGGTGACCTGGTTGCGAATCGCGCCCAGAGCATTTACCGGAAAGCTGACCTTGAAGTTTTCGCCCAGATAGGCAACGCGATTCCAGTCGGCGGCCACGGCATAGTCGCGATGGAAATCCGCTGTCAGGAGATTGAAGCCGTTCGAGTAGTCGCCAGGAGGATTTTTTACACCGAGCAATGGCATCAGCGTGGCCGGGATGTCGAGATGACTGGTGATGCCGGTGATGACGCGCGCTGCCTGTCCGGGGATGTGCAGCACGGCCGGTGTGCCGGCCTGGAAACGGTTGAATTCGGCACTATGGCCCCAGCGACCGCGCTCCATGAATTCCTCCCCGTGGTCGCCCAGAACGATGACGATGGTGCTGTCGAGCAGATGCTTCGTACCCAGATAGTCGATCACGCGTCCGATCTGGCCGTCGACATGATGCGCGGCATTGATATAGCGGTTCTTGATCTGGGGAGTTTGTGTGGTGAAATCGGCCGTCAGGTAATTGAAATTCTCCAGATACGGTCTGGCGATGGCTTCCCCGGGTGGGAAGTCATAAGGAGCATGCGTCGATTCGAAAAACATGTAGGTCATGAAGGGGTGCGCGGGATCGCGTGTGTCGATGAAGTCGAGCATCCTGGTGATGTTGATGGTGTCGCGTTCGCGTGGTGGCGGTCCGGACTCGAAAGGATGCAGGTCTTCGGGCCGCATGTTCACGAAAATCGTCTTGTCGAAGGCCGGATAGGTAAAGCGCTGGCTGGTGTAGAGGGAAAACTGGTAATGCTGTGCCTGCAGGGTATCCATCAGCACGGGCGGGCGTTCGGCTGCGCGCATGGGGAACCAGTAGTTGCCATAGAGGCCGTAGAACATCGAGAAGACACCCATCTGCGTCAGATTGCCACCGCTGTAATGCTTTTCCAGACGCAGGGCATCGTTGCTCGAGAATGCCCACAACCGCGGCATGATTTTGGGGTCGAGCATGTCAAAGCGCAGCGATTCGGCAACCAGCCAGACGATGTTGGGCGGTTTGGCAGGCGCCTCCACACGCAGAGGCACGAGTGGATACGAGAGCGGATTGCTGCGCAGATGCAGCGAGGCGTTCTTGTCGTGACGGGAGGCGATACCCAGGCGGATGGCCAGCTTGCGCAGAGTGAGCGGCTGATAGAGCGGGTAGTGTTCGCTGGCAAAGAGGACAGGTTGAAAGTTGATTGCCGAGCTGTAGGCGTAGGCGAGGCGCTCGCCCAGGCTGAGCAGGATCAACGTGAGCACCACCCGGCGCCAGGGGATGGAGTCGGCGAGCCGCATCATGCTGTTGCACCGTGTGGCCCACAGGTAGGCTCCGGTTTGCATGGTGATGAGCATCAGGGCGATGGCGGCCGCTGTGAGCTGCGCGGGGGGGGTGGCCCCGAGCGAGGCAATGCCGCCCGGTGTGACGATGAGATTGATGATGAAACCGTTGATGTGAAAACCGTACATGCCGTGGATCAGCCGGTCGGCGTAGAGCAACAGTTGCGTGAAGGAGGTCAGGCCGATCGCCCAGAGCGGGAGCAGGAAACGTGTGCAGGACGGCCACCGCAGGCCCGATAGAAGCCGGCGGGCGAGTTGAACGAGCAGCAGTGCCGGCAGCAGGTAGAAGAAGGCGTAGCTGCAGGCCGTGGCGATCGTCCAGAACGTCAGTGCGGGGCCGGAGGACAATCCGGAACCGTTCATGTCAAGGATCTGGATGAGGGCGATCGTCCAGGAGATCAGGAAGAAGCCGTTGAGTTGTCGCGAAGAGGGTGGGGAAGGCATGGCATGAACCGGATCGACGATGGTTCAGACCTTATTCGCCAGCCCGTCAAGGCAGGCTCAATCCGGCGTGAAAAAAACGTCAAGACAGGCGCCGGTATCCGGCGCCTGCCCGCTTCAGCCCAGCAGGATCAGCAGCCAGACAGCGAGGACATTGATGAGCGAGAGCAATACCGCTGCACTGCCGATGTCCTTGGCGCGACCGGCAAGCGGATGCTGTTCGGGCGAGATGCGGTCAACGACGGCTTCGATCGCCGAATTGAGCAGCTCGACGATGAGGACCAGCAGCACACTGGCAACCATGAACGCCTTGCCCAGACTGCTCACCGGCATGAAAAAGGCGGCGGGGATCAGGACCAGCGCCAGCCCGGTTTCCTGGCGGAAGGCCTCTTCGTGGCGCCAGGCTGCGGTGAGGCCGGCCAGCGAATAGCGCAAGGCGTTCAGAATGCGGGTCAGGCCGGTCTTGCCCTTGAACGGATTCTGTGTTTCGTTCTCTGTCGGATGGGGTGTCGGCATGGGTGGCAACGATAGCAGTTTTGCGGTGGTTGGCTGGGCGCTTTTCAGGCAGGGGGTGGCAAGGTGGCATCGAGTTCGTGCCAGAGACGGCTGTCCTGCGGCCAGTTGCGCAGGAAGCGGGCGCGATCCTTTTGCCAGGCCTTGCGCCAGGCCGCCGTGCTGTCGTACTGGCGCATGGCGTCGAGGTCGAGCACGACCAGTTCATCCCCGCAGCAGAGGAAATTGGTGGCCTTCAGGTCGCCGTGGCCGATGCGTGCCTGTGCCAGCTGGGCAAACAGGTTGCGCACGGCTTCTCCGATCTCCGCGGGCAGATTCGTCTCCGGAGCGAGCCGATCCTGCAGGTTCGGCCCCGTGCAGTACTCGGTGACGAGCCAGGCGCGCCCGCGCAGCGGCCCCAGACGGCGCTCGATGAGGGCCAGCGGGCGCGGCGTACGGATGCCGAGAAAGTGCAGGCGGTGGGCCTCGACCCAGCTATGCCAGGCGCGGCTCGGCCGCCAGGCGCGCGAGAGGGCGTGGCCGGCGCTCTTGATGTTGTAGCGCTTGATGACCAGCTTGCGGCCTTCCAGCTCGATTTGTGCCAGCGTGGCGCTGCGGCCGCGCTTGAGTGACACGCCCTGCTCGAGCCAGGCATCTGGATCGGCCATGATTGGTGCGAGGAAGTCGGCTTCATCGCGCAGCATGGAGAAGAAGCGATCGGCGCGTCGCGCCGACTTGAACAGACTGCAATCGCGCAGGCACTTGTCGAGATAGTCGGCGAGGCGCGCATCGCGCGCACGGGCGATGGCCGTCGCGAGTGTTCCGGCATCGACGGCGAGCACCGGGTTGCCCCTGCGGTAGGCGGCCAGCAGGTCGGTTTTCAGCGCGTTACAGGAGGCCGGCGTCAGCTGGGCGAAGAGCAGGGCCAGGTTGTCGAGGCGGGTCTTGTCCGACTTCGTCGCGCAGATGGCATCGCCGTCGATGACGTAAAGACCTTCCGCCCCGAGCAGGAAATTGCCCAGATGCACATCCGCCTGCAGGATGCCGCGCGCATGCATGCGGCCCACCGTTTCGAACACCTGCGCCAGCGCTGCAGGCGAATCCGCAGCGGGTGTGCGGGCGCCCGCGAGGTATTCGGTGAGCACGAAGTGCCCGGCGCCTTCGAGCCGGCCGCTCGCCAGCAGGGCCGGCGTCGACAGGCCGTGCGCCTTCAGCGCCTCGATGCCGCGGCATTCGCGTTGCCAGTGGCGCTCGGCGCCGCGTGCGGCGATGAAGAGCTTGGCCAGCACGGTCTGGCCGTTCCAGTGGCCGATGCCGGTGAGCCGCTTGCCGGGCAGGATGCGCAGCCAGCGCTCGACGACCAGCTCGCAGCCGTCGTCGAGCGCGATGGTGCTCGGTGCGAGCACGCGGCGGCCGCCGGCGCGCAGCGAGGCGACGCTTTCCTGTTCCTCGTCGCGCCCGGCGAAGAAGCCGACGATCTGGCGGATGCGGCGCTTGTCGGCTTCGTCGAGCCTTTTATTCTGCGTGTAGTCGAGGTAGAAGCGCAGGCGTTGCGTGCGCGAGAGCTGGCGCTTCGCCACCTTGTCGAGGCAGGCGAGGTCCTTGACGATGCGGTACTCGAGGAAGGGCGGCCACCAGAAGCCGCCGCTCGGGCAGTCGATGAGAAAGACCTTGCCCGCCGCGTCCACCAGCAGGTTGCGCCACTTGAGGTCGCCGTGGACGAAGCGCCGCGCGTGCAGGCGGCGGGCGATGTCGGCCACCTGGGCCGAGACGCCGTGCCACCAGGACTGACTTTTCCCCCGCGCATCCCCGCCGCGAGAGAGCCGGGCGAGGTCGACGGTGGCGGGGATATCCTCGGTGATCAGCGCGCCGCGCGCGAAGAGGCCGCCCTGGCGTTCGAGGCCGTGGGCGACGACGCGGGCGGTCGGGATGCCCCATAGGGCGAAGCGCAGCAGGTTTTCCCATTCGAGCTGCACGCGCGGTTTGGCGAGCACCCGCCGCAGCGGTTTCTTGCCCAGGCCGTGGTAGCGCTTGACGTAGTAGCGTCGGCCGTTGATGTCGACGCGCACGGTGCGCGTGGCGGAGTCCTTGGCGACGATCTCCCCTTCGAGCGCGAAGACGGCATCCAGGTCGGCAAAGCAAGCTGCCGCGGCCGGGTCCGTACCGGGCAATACCTGCCACTGGCTCATGGGCCTTCCCCCCGCCCCCCTTCCCTCGGAAGGGGGTGACCGGGATGGGGAGCGAACTTGCGCCGGTAGCGTTCCGTCAGCCGTGTGCCTTCGCGGCCGAGATGGGCGAGCAGATCGGCTTCCGCGTCGAGAATTTCGCGCAGCGGCCGCTCGAAGTAGGCACGCAGGAAGCGCAGCCGGTCGCGCGCGGTGAGACCGATCTCGAGCGAGGAAAAGTGCAGCGCCGCCAGGTCCTTGTCACGCCAGCGGCGCGGTGCGGCGCCCGCGCGCACCTGGGCGCGGTGCAGGTCGATCAGCGACAGGCGCAACTGCGCCGGCGTCGGCGCGGGGTCGGTGTGCAGCAGGAAGTGGCAGAGGTAGCAGTCGCGGTGATTGACGCCGCCGCGGTGCATCCTGCCCGTCATCTGCGCCGTGCGCGCGATCAGCGCGCGCTTGAGCGTCGGCTGGGGCGGATGCGCCGGCCAGTCGCGGCAGGTGTCCTCCAGGCTGACTGTCGGCGCGAGTTCCTCGGTGACGATGAAGGATTCCAGCTTCGCCGGGTTCGAGCCGCGCCGGCCGAAGGCGACGGCCTTCATGGTGTCGACGCCGAGTTCGGTCAGGCGGTTGATGGCCCGCCACTCGTGCTCGGCGCCGAGCACGGGCAGGCGCGCCGTGACGAGGTTCTTGAAGATCTCGCCCCAGCCGACGCCGCGGTGCAGCTTGAGGTAGTAGCCGCGCCCATTGACCTCGGTGCGCAGGGTGCGGCGGCCCTCCAGCGCGCGCAGCACCGTGCCCTGCAGCGCGCGCGCGGCGGCGAAGGCGTCCTGCCCCGCCCACAGCGTGCGGAAGGGCTCGTCGAGAAAGAGAATGGCCCCACCCCCCTTCCCCCGCCCCGCGGGCGGGGGTGACGGGCGTTCGCGGGCTTTGCCCGCTCCCTGGTTCATCGCGTCCTCATTTGCAGGATGATATCCGCGGCGCGCTCGGGCAGGCTGGTGATGTCGGCCGTTTCCGCCCAGGCGAGCCCGCTGGCGCCCCACTGCCGGCGCGCGTTGTCGTCGGCCAGCATGGCGGCGAGGAGCGCGTTGAAACCGGCCTGGTCGAAGGGCAGCGGCACGACGTGGCCGGCGCCGGCCTCTTCGATGTAATGCGCGTAGCCGCAGGCGGCGCTGGTCAGCACCGGCAGGCCGGCGACGACCGCTTCCAGCAGCACCGTGCCGGTGTTCTCGTTGTAGGCGGGATGGACCAGCAGGTCGGCGCCGAGCAGGAAGCGCGGGATGTCGTCGCGTCCCTTGAGGATGCGCACGCGGTCGGCGAGACCGAGCGCGCGCGTCATGGAAACGAAGGGCTTCGGCTCGTCCTGGCCGATGGCGATGAGCCGCGTGCGCCGCTTGAGATCGTCGGGCAGGGCGGCGAGCGCGCGCAGGCTGCGGTCGAGCCCCTTGGTCTTGAAGCCGGAGCCGACCTGCAGCAGCAGCAGGTCGGCCTCATTGAGATGGAACTCGCGGCGGAAGTAGGCGCGGATCTCCGCGGCGTTGGCCGGCGCGCGGCGGTCCGGTGCGATGCCGGGCGGCAGCAGGTGCAGTCGATCGGCCGGCGTGGCGTAGTGCTTGACGTAGAGGGCCTGCTGCACGGCGGAGATCATGAGTATTTCGGTCTTCGCCTGCGGCGCGAACACGGCGCGCTCGTAGGCGGCGAAGTGGCGGTAGCGGCCGGAGAGGCGGTACATCGGGCTGCGCAGGGTGCGCGCCTTGTCCTCGTAGCAGGGATCGGCGCAGTAGTAGACGTCGAGCCCCGGCATCTTGTTGAAGCCGACGAGGCGGTCGGCCGGGCGCGCGGCGAGGTCGCGCCGCATCCACTCGGCGAACTTCTCGTAGCGGCGATGGTTGGAGAGCGCCTTCACCGGCACTTTCAGCACCTCGAAGCCGGCGGGGATGTCGCCCTGCCAGGACAGGGTATAGACGCGGATGCTATGGCCGCGCGCCTGGCAGGCGAGGGCGATGCGCAGGAAGTCGCGCTGCAGGCCGCCGAAGGGGAAGTACTTGAAGAGGGTGAACGCCAGCTGCATCGGGCGTTCAGTCCGTCACGCCCGCTTTCGCCGCGAGGAATGCCGCCGGCGTGGTGATGCGCTCCTTGCGTGCGGTGCGCGCCGCGACGGTACGCCACAGCCACTTGGCGAAGGGCGTCAGGCGCTCGACCTGCAGGTAGGACTTGAAGAACCACAGGCGGTCGCTGCGGCTCCACATTTGCGAATGGTAGTTCAGGGTGTACAGGTCGCGGATGGCGCAGACCGTCTTCGACGGGCGCCAGCGCGACTTCTCCAGGTCGATGACGCGCGCCTCGATGCCGCCCTCGGCACTTACGCGCACGAAGACATGCTTGGGGAAGAAGCAGTTGTGCTGGATGCCGTGGGCGTGCATGTCGCGCAGCAGCGTGGCGATCGCTTCCAGCATGCGCAGCCGGACGGGGCGCGCCGGCGCGCCTGCCTTCAGCCAGCGCCGCACGCGGTTCTCCATCGAGACGAAGCTGGTCAGCTCCTCGGTGACGAGGATGGCGCGCTCGTCGCGGCCGACCTTGCGCATGGCGAAATACACCGGTGCCAGCGTCGGCACGCCGCAGGCGCGGTAGTGCTGGATGTGACGGAACTCGCGCAGAAAGGTCGGTGCGCCGCGCAGCGGATGGGTCCACAGGCGCGCCTTGTGGTTCTCCTGGCGCTTGAGGAAGATGACGCGTGTGCCGCCGCCGGGCAGGGCGAGTTCGCAGCGCGAGACGCCGCTCCAGCCGCCGCGGCGCTGGTTGGGCTCCTCGAACCAGTCCGCCTTCAACTGCCACAGGGCGTCGAAATCCGACAGGCCGTTGTGGGCGAGGATCGGCCGCCAGCGCGCGTCGATGAAATCCGTCATCTACTTCTTCACGCGCAGCACGTAGGCGCGCCACTTGTCCCAGTACCTGATGAAATCGGTGTGGCCGATCACCTCGAGGCCGGCGGCAGCGAAGTCGCGCTCGATGTCGGCGCGCTTGAAGACGAAGCGGTCGCGCGGCCGGTCGGCACCGCGGATGCGCGCCTTGCGCGCGTCGTTGATCTCGCTGCGCCAGGCGCGGAAGTTGCCGTCCACCCAGAGCGAGACGATCACCGTGCCGGAGCTGATGCGGGCGAATTCCTTCAGCAT
Organism: uncultured Rhodocyclaceae bacterium; assembly: GCA_964607005.1. Lineage (GTDB taxonomy): Bacteria > Pseudomonadota > Gammaproteobacteria > Burkholderiales > Rhodocyclaceae > Desulfobacillus. The sequence goes on along the minus strand of CAZSHO010000011.1, from coordinate 363 downwards.
AGTGATGCGGTCAGCGCTCTGCTCGATGTGGTGCATCAGGCGGATGCTGAAGACGCACTCGACGAAATTGTCCGGCAGGCCGGTGGCGAAGGCCGAGCAGCAGAACGATTTGTCGATGCGCGCGACCACCTTGCGCGGGCGCAGTTCCAGCCCGGCGTCGATCATGTTCTGGCTGTTGTCGGCAACGTAGATCTTGCGGCCCGGTTCTTCGGCCAGCATGGCCCAGAAACGGCCGGTGCCGCAGGGCAGGTCGAGCACCGAGCGCGGCCGTCCGGCCATGACGAGGGCCTGGCGCGCCATGCCGACCTCGCGCCAGGTCGACAGCCGGCGCCAGAAGCCGGTGTTGTGCTTGTGGAAATACTT